>CAVQBU010000027.1:0-181662 GCA_963710845.1 uncultured Acidobacteriota bacterium
ATACTCCTCAATCTCCGTAAAATAATTGAAGTAGTTAAACGATTCCATGAGGGAAAATAAATCCGTGTAAACCTAGACCATTTTGGAGCGCGCCAGCTTGTGAATCGCACTACAGTGCGATTCATCCTGAGCTCCTGCCTACCGCAGGCAGGCCCGCAGTACGGGATCGAAGGGCCGCCGCATTCAGGAATGTCTCAAAAATCTAAGCCCGTCGCGCCGAGGGAGTTTTCTTCTGCGCCGCTTCCTGATTCCTATCCCAAATAATCCGCAACCCCTCCAAAGTCAAAAACTCATCCACAGTCTCAATATGCCGCGAAGCACTGCCGATCAACGCCGCCTGTCCCCCCGTCGCCACCACTTTCGTCTTCGCCCCCATCACTTTCTTCATCCGATCCAAAATCCCGTCCACCATATCCGTGTAGCCATAAAAAAGTCCCGCCTGCATCGAGGCCGCCGTATTCGTTCCGATGACTTTCCCCGGATCCTTGATCTCCACGCGAAACAACCGCGCCGCTCGCGCAAAAAGCGCGTCCGCCGAAATCCCAATCCCCGGTGCCAGCACTCCACCCAGATATTCTCCGCGCGCCGAAACAGCATCGAAATTAATTGCCGTCCCAAAATCCACGATAATGCAAGGGCCGCCATACTTCTCGAACGCCGCCACGCTATTCACGATCCGGTCCGCTCCCACTTCCTGCGGATTATCGTAGTGCACCGGCATCCCCGTCTTGATCCCCGGCTCCACAAACAGCGCCGTCTTGCTGAAATATCTCTCCGCCATTCCCGCGAGCCGCGAATTCAGTTGCGGCACCACCGAGCTGATAATCACGCCGCCAATTTCCCGCGGCTCCAGCGCAGCCAAAGTAAACAGATCGCGCGTCAGAATTCCATATTCATCCTCAGTCTGTTCGCGCGCAGTAGTCAGCCGCCAGTTCGCTACCAACTCCTTCCCGCGAAATACTCCCAACACCGTATTCGTATTCCCCACGTCCAGCGTCAGCAACATCAATCAGCCTCCGCCACATCGCCTGAAAGCACCGGCTCGATCCCGCCGCCATCGTCGCGCAATACCCGCAGCACGCCGCTCGGTTCCAGGCCCGCCGTGCTTCCCGTAAACATTTCCCGCGCCGTCGTAATGCGCACCCGTTTCCCTTGAAAAAAACTGGACACTTCCGCAAACCGCCGCAAAATCGGCGTCGCGCCCTCGCTGAGGAACTGATTGTAGTAGCGGTCCATGTGCCGCAGCAACCGTATCAGCAGTTCCAGCCGCGAATGAATTTTGCCCGTCTCCATGCGCAGCGAAGTCGCAACCTCCTCGAGTCCCGGCGGCATCTTCGTCTGGTTCACATTTATCCCGATGCCGACCACCGCGTAATGCATGCGGTCCGGCTCCGCGTGCATTTCCGTCAAAATCCCGCAAAATTTTCGTCCGCGCACCAGCAAATCATTCGGCCAGCGAATGTCCGGCGCGGAGTCAAGCTCTTCGGCAGCCGCATCGCGCGCTGCCAGCCCGGCTACCAGCGTCAGAAGTGGCGCATGCGCCGGAGGGATCGCCGGCCGCAGCAACACCGAGCAACTAATCCCCGCCGACTTCTCCGAAATCCATTTCCGCCCCGCCCGCCCGCGTCCCGCCGTCTGTTCTTCCGCCAGCACCACGGCCCCGTGCGGTTCACCTTGCTCGCCCAACTGCATCGCCACGTTGTTCGTCGAATCAACTTTGAAAAAATGGTAAATCCGGCGCGCAAAAGCAGTGCCATACAACCGGTGACTCAAAAGTTGCGCCGCCAAAATATCCGGAGCCCGCTCGATGTGATATCCCGTCGCCGCATGACCCTTCACGCGCACGCCCACTTCGCGCAATTTCTCAATCCAGCGCCAGACCTGCTGCCGCGTCACGCCAATTTCCTTGGCGATCTTCGCGCCGCTGATCACAATCGTGGAGTTCTCAGCCAGTAAAGTCAGCAACGCGTCCAAACGCCGGTCCGTAGTTCCCGGCAGATTTGCCATCCGTCTAGTAGCCATGTGGATTGAAAAGCATACGCGACGGCTGCGTCGCCGACAAGCGACGCTGCGCTGAAGCCGTTGCGTGTCTTGGAGTGCGGGGGCTCGCCCCCGTCTTTCACAAGGCGAGGCTTGCCTCGCCGCCTTCAACCTTGCCGAGCCCGTGAACGGGACGTTGCCGGCAAACGGCTGCACACTCCACGATGCACTCCCTCACTCGGACACAAGCTGCTCCGCCGTCACCGGGAAAGCATCTGGAATGTCCAGCCTCTCGCACGGAAAACCCAAAACTGTCTTTCGAAATCCCGGATCGGCGTTTCGTTCAAACCAACCGGCAGAACACCACGCGTAATTCGCAGCCCGGGCCACGATCCGATGACGCACTGGATTTTCGTGAACGTAACGGAGCCGAGCAAAGTAGGACTTCTGGAAAAAGATCTGTGAATCCCAATACTGGAACCAGACCTTGCGCCCCGCCGTGTCGTCCAAGCGGTTTAGTTCCCGTGCAGTAACTGAGTGCAGGTGCCGCACAAGTTTCCGCAAATTCAGAGGCTGTTCCAATCGCGCGATGTAATGATAGTGATTAGGAAAGATGGCCCAAGCTTGCACGGCGGCCGAATGTTCGTTGCAGAGCAGCAATAACTGCTCCTGAAGAAAACTGAGTCGATCGGAACCCCTGAAAAATGGCTCTTTCCCGTAAGTGCCGGCCGTCACCATGAAAGTCCCGCGCGAATCGAGGCGATGCAGTGGACTGTGCGGCCAGTCAGACATGAGAAGTTAATGCCGGAAAGTATATACCTCAACGCAATTGCGAAAACCTCGAATCCTGCCAACGCACCATCTGGGAGTGCGGGAGCTTGCTCCCGCTTTTTTCAAGGCGAGGCTTGCCTCGCCGCACTTAATCGCGCCAGGCCTTCAAATGGAAAGGCGGCGGCAAGCCGCCGCACTCCCAGATAAAACGAGCCCCCGCAAGCATCGAGATAAAAGAACGTCGCCGCAATCACCGCGGAACCTATCGGTATACTTATTCGAGCTGCTTCAATCGCTCCAATAACTTCTGATGCTCAATCTCCCGCCCGGCCAGCGTAGCCTTTAAATCCTCCACAATCTTCGCCGGAGCCTTACTCAAAAATGTTCCATCCGCTAGCCGCGCCTTCTTCGATTCAATATCCTTCGCCAGCTTCTCTGTCTCTTTCTTCAACCGCGCGATCTCCACCTGCTTGTCCACCGCCTCATCGTAACCAATCCGCAAATCGAATCGCGCCGTGGACCGCACCGCCGCACCGGTCGAATCAAGGTGTCCCGAAGAAACCGCAAGCCCCGCAAGATTCGCCAAACGTAGCAAAGGCTCCAGATTCGATTCCACTAGCTTTCGCACCGCAGCGTCTTCAGTCGAAAAATCCGCCGCCACCTTCTTCTTCTGATCCACCTTCATCTCCGCGCGAATATTCCGCGCCGCCGCGATAATTTCCTGGATCAACGCCATATCCCCGTCGGCGCCAGCATCGATCCAATCCTCGCGCCGCGAAGGAAACCGATCCAGCGCGATGGACCGCGCTCCCGCAGGCTGCGGCAATTTATGCCACAGCTCCTCGGTCAAAAACGGCATCACCGGATGCAACAACCGCAAAGCCGCCTCCAAAACCGCGAAAATATTCCGCCAAGCGGCGAGCGCCACTTCGCGATCCGCTGCGGAAAGCTGCGGCTTCACCCACTCGATATACCAATCGCAAAAATCGCCCCAAAAAAAGTGGTAAATCGTCTGGCAAGCCTCATGAAACCTGAACTCATCGAGCGCCTTGTCCACTTCTCCCGCAGCCGCAGCCAATCGCGAAAAAATCCAGCGATGAACCAACTCGCCTTCGCCTTTCACTTCATAAGGCGCAGCCGCACGCACCTCCGGCGCAGCCAATTCCTCCAAAGTAAATCCAGACGCCAGCTCCGCTTTCTCCAAATTCATAAATAAAAATCGCGCCGCGTTCCAAATCTTGTTCGCAAACGCGCGCGCTCCCAAAATCCGGTCCTCGGTCAACGCAATGTCCGTCCCCGGCGCCGCCATGCTCGCCAGCATGTAGCGCATCGCATCAGTCCCGAACTCCGCGGTCAGTTTCAAGGGATCCACGCCGGTACCCTTGGTCTTGGACATCTTCGCGCCTTCCGCCGTGCGCACCAACGAATGCAAATACAGCCGCCGGAAGGGAATTCGCTCCGCTTCAGTCGCACCCGACGTCAGGTGCAACCCCATCATGATCATTCGCGAATCCCAGAAAAATAAAATGTCGTATCCGCTGATCAGCAAGCTCGTAGGATAGAACGCGCGCATGTCCGGGGTAGCATCCGGCCAGCCCAGAGTCGAAAAGGGCCACAACGCCGAACTGAACCACGTATCCAGCACATCCGGATCCTGCACCAATTTCCCAGCGCCCGCGGCGCCGCACTTCGTGCACGCAATCGGCACCCCCGCAGCCCGCGCGTGCCCATCCACAATTTCCACACTCGAATTCGTCGCCGGCACCATCTCGCCGCAATCCGCGCAATGCCAGATGGGAATGCGATGGCCCCACCACAACTGCCGCGAAATGCACCAATCGCGAATATTTTCAAACCATTGCAGCAAAATCGTCCGCTGATTGTCCGGCACCACTTCAATTTCCGACGCTTCGCCAAACTCCCCCGTCACCGCCTTCCGAGCATCGTCCGCAAGCGGTTTCATCTTCATGAACCACTGCGTCGAAACGCGCGGTTCTACGATCGCCTTGCAACGGTCGCAAGTCCCCACTGAATGTGTGTGTTCCGTGATGTGATCCATCAATCCAAGCTCTTCCAGGTCCGCAATCACCCGCGCCCGCGCCACAAATCTTTCGAGGCCGGCGTATTTTCCCGCGGCCTCATTCATGTGCGCGTCGTCCGTCATCACGTCAAGCTGCGCTAACCCATGTCGCTTGCCCACCTCGAAATCGTTCGGGTCGTGCGCCGGAGTTATCTTCACCACGCCCGTACCGAATTCGCGGTCGACATAAGTATCCGCGATGATCGGGATCTCGCGATTCATCAGCGGCAGCAGCACTTTCTTCCCGACGAAATGCCGGTAACGCTCGTCCTCTGGATGCACTGCCACGGCCGTATCGCCCAACATCGTCTCCGGCCGCGTAGTAGCCACCACCAGAAATTCCTTCGCGTCCGAACCCGCCACGGGATAACGTATGAACCACAAATTCCCCACGCGCTCGTTGTGCACCACTTCCAGATCGCTGATCGCCGTCTGGCAGCGCGGGCACCAATTGACCATGTACCGCCCGCGATAAATCAATCCCTCGCGATACAGCCGTAGGAATGCTTCCAGCACGGAGCGATACAACGTCGGTTCCAAAGTAAACTTCTCGCGCGTCCAGTCGCATGAAGCGCCGAGGCGAATCATCTGCTGCTTAATCACTCCGCCGCTTTCCGCCTTCCATTTCCAAACTCGCCGTTCGAATTCCTCCCGCCCCAATTCCTTGCGGCTAATCCCTTCCTTTGCCAGCATCCGCTCGACCACAAACTGCGTAGCAATCCCCGCATGATCCATTCCCGGCAGCCACAAAGTCCGCTCGCCGCGCATGCGATGCCAGCGCACCAGCATGTCAATCTGAGTGTGCTCAAGCATGTGTCCAATATGGATCGAGCCGGTAACGTTCGGCGGCGGCAACGCAATCGAAAACCGCGGCTGCTGGTCGCTTGGCACCTCTGGCATCCCCGAATTTTCCGCGCGAAATAATTTCTCCTCGAACCAGGCCTTCGCCCAGCGCTCCTCAATCTCCTGCGGCGCATATGCCTTGGGTATTTCTCGCGCCATCGACGCCTCGATGTTGAAGTTGACGTTGTGGCCGCGGGCAGCAGTCCGCCAGCCTTTGCGGCCACACCACGGCACCACTACAAAAGTGAATCACTCAATATAAAGGTCAACGAACCAACCCGTCAACGGAGAGGGGGAGGAAGCGCCCGCAAGGAATTTCCCGAAGCCGCCAATCTCCCGAATGGGTTTTTTGCGTTTTCTTAAAATCCAAAGATACTAATTACAATCAACGGCGTTCCACCGTCTTCACGCTGCCAGCGCTGTTACTATTCCTGCACCAGCGGAATCTGCGATCCCAGCTGCAGGTCAATCATCATCGCGATGCGCCGGTCCAGCTGAAAGAAAGTGGCCGCCACTTTCGCCGGAACCGCCGCGCGGAACATCGGCTGATATTTCTGCCGCAGCTGCGCCACCGACACATCCAGCGCCAGCAGCCGCTTGGTCATGCTGTCCGCCTGCTCGTCCGTCAGCTGCCCGTAACTGTTGAAATATTCCTGAAGCAACTGGTATTTCGTATTATTGATCGTCACCAGTTCCGCGATGTATTGGTCGTACACCGGCCAGAACTTCGTCGCTTCCGCATCCGTGAGCTTCAGATTCGCCGCCACCAGCTGTTTGCGCATCGAGCGGATATCTTTGCGCATCAATTCAATGTCTTGCGCCGTCGCTTTTTGGTCCGGCGTAGAAGCTTGGGATTGCGTTGCAGCTCCGGGTTCAGTCGCAGTTCCGGCCGCCGTCGCAGTGCCTTGCGATAGACAGATTCCAGCCACCAATAACACAGCCAACATCATCCTTTTCACAGGGGTTCTCCTTTTTTCCGGCAATCACCTGCAATATGCCGCTGCGTCGTATCGTAAAATCGTGAAACTACCGCAGATCGGAATTGGGGTAGGGTCCCAGCTCCGTCCTTGGCAAAACTCGATTGCCAAGGATCGCATCATTCCGCGCGCGGCCCAACCGCGCCAAGCGTAAACGTTACGCGGAGGCTACCACACTTTCGCGGCTCTCGCCTTGTGCACAGAACAGGATCGGAAGCCGCGAGGCATCGGATCTATTCGCGGAACATGCCGCCACCCATTTCGAAGCAAGTCCCAACCCGCCTCCCCGCCATAAACCGATACGCAGGACGCCCCAATCTCAAAAGCGATCGTCGGCATGACCATCTCTCTTGACGGCTTCGTAGCCGACCAAAATGGCAACACTGGCCACCTCTAGTCGGACTTAGCCGCCCGCCTTCGCCAGCGCACGCCTCGCTGCGCGCGCAGCGCGGGTTGGATATGGCAGATGTTCGTTTCAGTGGAAGGGAAGGGTCGGCTACTCGCCTACTGCTTAAATACCACTGGGGGCCCGCTGACCCGCTTTGCTTCCAGGTCGACGGTTACTTCCACGCGATCAGCGATCTTGATGAACGGAATGCTGCCGTCCATCCCGTAGTCCTTACGGTCGAACGCCATTGTTCCCTTAATATCGCCCGATGCTGTGCCGTCTCTTTCCACTGTCAGTGTGAGCGTGTCTGGTTTCGTGACTCCGCGAATCGTGAAGTCGCCCGCCACCGTAAAGGTGTTGGGAGCAGTCTGCGTAATCTTTGTGGACTTGAACGTGATCAACGCATCGTGCTTCACGTCGAAGAAGTCTTTGCTCTTCAGCTTGTCGTCCTTCATGCCGCTGCCGGTATTCACACTGTCTGCCTGAATCTTGATGTCCAATACGCCCGTTGAGACATCGGTAGACGTGAATTTGAGAGAAGCGTCCCACTTATTGAAATCACCCTCGATGGCGACCGAGGACTTCACGAAGAATTTGACCGTACTTTTCTCCGGCGTAATCACGAAGACAGGAACCTGTGCGCGGCTAACTGACGGGAAGGCCACTGCAGCTAAAAGTAGAATCAGGCTGGCGAATCGCATGAAGCACCTCGCAATAATCAACAGCAATGCTAATTCAAGTTATGCCCGGCAACAACCGGTTGCCATTGTCAGAAATGACAACCCGGGATAATCCCGGTTTTCAGTTGGCTCAGCCGCCCGCTGGGCGGGCCACCCTCCGTCCTTGCGGGCAGCTCGCGGCGCGCTTCAGTCCTCGAGTGTCGGCAGCGTCTCCAAGACTTCGGTAGCCCGCGGCCTGGCAGCCACCGAGTCGTCCTTCCGAATCTTACCGTCGCGGAACACCAGCACACGCTTGGCAAATTGCGCGATGTCCTGTTCATGGGTGACCAGCACAATCGTTAGTCCCTTGTCATTCAGGTTCTGAAAAATCTCCATGATTTCGACGGACGTACGGCTGTCGAGATTGCCCGTTGGCTCGTCCGCCAGCAGGATCGACGGACGGTTCACCAAAGCCCGCGCGACGGCGACGCGTTGCTGCTGTCCGCCCGACATCTGCGAGGGAAAATGCTGCGACCGGTCGGCCAAGCCGACCATCGCCAACGCTTCCGCTGCGCGCTTGCCGCGCTCCGCCTTGTCGATCTTGGTATACAGGGTAGGGAGTTCCGTATTTTCAAGCGCCGTTGTTCGCGCCAGCAGGTTGAACCCCTGAAACACAAACCCAATTTTCTGATTGCGGATATGGGCCAAAGCTTTTTTGTCGTGCTGCGAAACGTCGATTCCCTCCAGCAGATACCGGCCGGAACTAGGGCGGTCCAGACACCCCAGCAGGTTCATGAAGGTTGACTTCCCGCTCCCGCTCGCCCCCATTATCGCTATAAATTCGCCGCGCTGCACTTCGACACTCACGCCCCGCAACGCATGCACCCTCGTTTCCCCCAGATCGTAGTATTTGTGCACGTCTTCGACGGCGATGACGGCGCTTCTCCCCGAGGAAGCGCGTGCGAGCTCGATTTGGTTGGCTGCCGACATAAAGTCCGTGCAATCGTTTGGGGGACGACTTCTTAGCGGCGAATTCCGCCCAGCGTCTGACCTTTCGCCACCACTGACCGAATGATCAGATCGTCCCCTTCCTTCAGCTCACCCTTCACTACAGCCGTGACTTCTGTAAAAGCATGGTCGGTGATGCCCAGCGAAATCTTCACCGGTTCCATCATATTGTCCGGATGGAGTTTCCATACGACAGCCGTATCGGCCTTCGGAGCGCGCAGTGGCGCTGCGTTCACCGCACCGCCAGAGGATTCGGGATTTGCCACGGCGGCGCTCTCGACACCTGCCCGGTGCTCATCGCTCTCGATCCCATACTGTTTGTACGTCGCGAGGATTTCTTCGCTCGACATTGGTGGCTTGTAGCGCAGCGCGGTGTTCGGCACCTTCAGTACATTGTCAACGGTCGCCACGGGAATCGTTACGTAGGCCGTCATGCCCGGGAACAGCTTTTCATCCGGATTCGCGAACTCTATGATGGTGTCGTAGGTAACGACGCTCTGCACAGTCGTCGCGTTCATCCGCACCTGGCTCACTATCCCCTGAAAGGTGTCTTTCGGAAAAGCGTCCACCTTGAAGCTGACGGCCTTTCCCACCTTAATGTTCCCCACGTCGGATTCGTCCGTTTTTGCGTACACCCACATCTTTCTCAAATCTTGCGCAATGGTGAATATCGTAGGTGCCTGCAGAGAAGCCGCGACCGTCTGCCCCACATCAACGTTCCGGGCCACAACGGTTCCATCAATCGGAGACCGAATCACCGTATAGTCCAGATTGGTTTGTGCCACGGCCACGGCGGCGTCCTTCTGATTGACCTGGGCTTCTGCTTGCGTCACATTCGCGGCCGCGCCATTGACGGTGGCGATCGCGGAATCATAATTCGCTTTCGCCAAGTCCAATTGTTGCTGGCTCTGCACACCGCTCTTCGTCAACGCAACGGCGCGCTCATAGTCCGCCTTCGTCTGTATCAACCCTGCCTTTACCTTTTCTAGATTTGCTCTCGCCGCAATCAGGTTGGCTTTGGAATTCTCCAGATCCGCGGTGGCTTGCAGTAAGGCGCCCTTGAACAAGGCAGGATCAATCACTGCTACCACCTCGCCCTTGTGCACTCTGGAATTGAAATCAACGTTCAGCTTCGAAATGGTGCCGGAGACCTGCGACCCCACTTGCACGGTGATGACGGCATTGATGGTCCCGGTCGCTTCGACCACATCGTGGATCGCTCCGCGTTCCACCTTCGCGGTGAAATGCTGCGCGGGGGCGGTGCGGTTTAGGCCCCATGCGATAACGAGTCCCGTTACCGCCAAAACGCACACCACGATGATCCATCGCCCTCTGCTTTTCATTTCCTCTTCCTAAGAACGATACCTGCGTTGCCTCACTCGTACCGCAACGCTTCGATAGGGTCCAGCCGCGACGCTTTTCGCGCCGGATAATATCCAAAGAAAACACCGACCGCGATCGAAAACGCCGCCGCGACAACGACAGCTTGCAGGGACACTTCGATGGGCCACTGCAATGTGCGGCCAACAAGATAGGAGCCGAATACACCGAACAGCACCCCCGCCGCTCCACCGACCAGGCTCAGCATTATGGATTCCCCGAGAAACTGAAGCTGGATGGCCCCTTCGGTCGCTCCCACTGCCACCCGAACCCCGATCTCCCGCGTGCGCTCAGTTACCGATACCAGCATCACGTTCATGATTCCGATGCCTCCCACAATCAGGGAAACCGATGCGATCGCAATCAAAAGGATGGTAAGCGTCTTACTGGCGTCAAGCTGCGCCTGAATGATGTCCTCAGGATTCCGGATATTGAAATCATCCTCTTCTTCGGGACGAAGATGGTGCCGGTCTCGCAGCACCGCCGTCGCTTCCTGCCCGGCGATTTTTACGGCGTCCGCGGAAACCGCCGAGCACAGGATGTCGTCCAGCCATGTGATTCCTTTGATTTTTTTCTGAGCTGTCGTGTACGGCAGAATAATCGTGTCGTCCTGGTCCTGGCCGGAGAGCGATAACCCCTTGGGGTGAAGTGTTGCTACCACCTTGCAGGGAAGGCCATTGACCCGGATCACTTTACCGAGAGGATCTTCGACGCCAAACAATTGATCGCGAACCGTGCGCCCGACCACGCAAACGTCCGCGGCACGCTCCGTGTCCTCTTGCGAGAAAATGGCCCCTTGATCCACGTACCACCGTTTGATGTCGAAATATTCCGGCGACACCCCGCGATAGGAGGTGTGCCAATTCTGATTTCCGTACACGACTTGTACCGGATCATCCACATTGGGCGAAACGCTTTTTATAAGTGAGATCTGATTCTTGATGGCGATCGCATCCGCCATCACCAGTGTCTTTGTATCGTGCGTGCCCGTGCGCACGCCGTTTACCGCGCGCCCTCCTGCCTCGATCCATACAAAGTTGTCTCCGAGATTATTCAGTTGCTGCTCGACGCGCGCCTGTCCCGCTTTGCCGATGGCCACCACACAGATCACTGCCGCAATTCCTATCGTGATCCCCAACACGGTCAGAACGCTGCGCATCTTGTTGCGCAGCAACGCAACCAGCGCGGATTGTAGGAGTCCTGCGTAATTCACAACTTCACCCTCAATTCGGTGGGCACGCGGAACGCGCCGGGCCAGCGCCGGCAAAGATCGAGAGTCGGCCCCCTTTTCGCGTCCTTATCATCGCTGCTCGGAGATAAACAAGGGATAAATCTTGAACGCGTAAGCCCCGGCGCAGCCGAAGTAAATTACAGAACGCGAAAGCCGATTTCACGACCGCTCCTCCACGGGGGGAATGCTCACGAACTCCTTGTAGAGCAAAAGATCGTAAAGAATCTTCAGCGCCCCTGCGAGGAAAAACGGCACATTGATCCAGGAAGTTCGCGCAAACATGAATCCCACAAATAGCGGGCTGATAGCCGCCCCCGTGGTACGCGCGACTCCCGTAAATCCACCGGCGGCGGATCGCTCCTCGGCCGGAACCACGGCCATCGTGTAGGACTGTCTGGTGGGAACGTCCATCTGACTGATGCTGAACCGGAGAAGTAGCATTACCACTGCCAATGAGAGATTGGGCATCAGAGGCACTAGGATGAGCAGTACGTTGGAAGGCAGATGTGTGACCACCATGGTGCGGATCAATCCAATGCGCGCCGCGATCCGGGTGGCAAGGAGCGCGGAGATTCCCGCGAAGACATTCGCCCAAAAGAAAATCGCGCCCAGCGCGGCAGGCTGCACGCCGAAGCGTAGATAAAACCAATAGGCGGCAAAGCTTTGCACGACAAATCCGCCCGCGAACGAATCAAGCGCAAAGAGTCCTGATAGTTTCAGAACGATATTTCGGGAGCGAGCAATTCCGAGGATGCTTGCGATGCCGGACGAAACGGGCGCCTCGTTTGAACCGCGGTCAACTTCCACCGACGCTGAGAGACGCAGGAACAGCAGCGCCAGCGCAACTCCCAATGCGGCGTACAAGAACACTACCGCGCGGTAACTCTGGACGTGCGACATCGACGTGTGTTGCAACGCCTGCGTCAAGCCCCCTCCGAAGAGTGCACCCAGAGCGGTCGCAAGCGAACCGGCGAGCGTGTACCACGCAAACACTTCGGTGCGACCCTTGGCTGGAACAATATGGGAGAGCGCGGCTTGTTCGATCGAAAGGAACGGTCCAACTTCATTGCCGCTCGGACTTATGACGCCGATGGTTCCGGCGATCACAAGCAAGAGCAGATTGCTGGTGCATGCGAAAGCCAAACCCGCGGCAGCCATAAGGATCGATCCGACGATCAACATTCGCCGCCGTCCGATACGGTCCGCTCTTGTCGTCAGATAGAGCGACACGATAACGTCGCCCACCAGGGTCAGTGTAAGAACCAAGCCGACTTGCCCCGCCGTCAGTCCGAGACCGATCAAATAGAAAACCAGAATGACGGAGAGCGAACCGTACGCGAACAAACGTGCAAATCGGGTAACGAAGAGAAGCCATCCGTCACTCGATAGCGTCTGGAGCACACGCGGAATGAAATTCGTCGTCATTCGCTCTGCGATTGTCTTATCTTCCTATCAATTCGTCACAGCGTCGTACACCAGCATTCGCGCCACAGGCTTGCCGTCCTCTTCCTGTTCGGGTGTATAAAGACGATGGGTTGTGAGATCGACAGCCACCGTGTGCACAGCATGCTGGACACGAAAGTCTTCGAGCTTGCGATAGTGGTCCGGGTCGTCCTGATGAAAAACGGCAATGGCTCCGCTGTAGCACGCAACGTAGATGCGGCCCAAGCCTGGGTCAAACGTGATCACGTCGGGTCCACCGGGCAGTTTTAGAAACGCGATCGCCGCGTGCTTGTCGAGATCAAAAACGGTCATCACTTCGTTTCCCTCGCACGAGAGAAAGGCACGATGGTGTTCCGGGTCCAGCGCCATGCCGTGATTTCCTTCGCATTTCCCAACCGGATAGCGTCCAATCACCTGATCGGTCGCCGGATCGATGACCGCGAAAATATTCTGGTCCTGCAGGTTGACGTAAACCTTTCGCGCAACGGGGTCGTATTGCGGCATTCCGGTCGCGCTGTCGAAATGCAGGGTCTTGATGATTTCGTCCCTGGTCACATCCACAATTGCTTCGGCTTTGCCTCGTTCGTCCGAGACATACAGTTTGTGAAACGGAGCAGCGTAGGCGCTGCCATCCGGTTTGGCCTCGGTCTTCAGCTTCTTGACGACTTTCATCTGCTTCAGGTCCACGACACCGATCGTATTGTCGTGTGCATTGGACGTGTAGAACTTCTTAAGTTCTGAAACGTACTCAACTCCTTCTGCCCCGGGGGTATCGGTGATCGTCGCAACAACCTTGTTTGTGGCAAGGTCAATGACATAGGTCTGGTCGGCCGCGAGATGCGCGGAAATCAGGTAATGGTCGTCCGCGTCGATCGTCAGATAGTCGAATCGTTTGCCCGGAGGTCACGGAAGGTCAAACCACGCGACCTTCTTCAGCGTCGGCCGACTCGCCGGCGACTGAAGCGTTGGCGATCCGGTCATCGTCACGAGACCGCACAGGAACAACAGCCACATTTTCATCATCGGTCTCCTCGCAACACCCTTACTTCACCGCGACACGGCTCAAGGCAGCCTTGATGCCCTCGCCCACCGCTTCCGGACTCCCCATGGACCAGAAGTGCATGAAGAAAAGACGTGGTTGTTCGCTCAGCATGTGACTGTGCAGCGCGGTCACCGAAATCTGGTGTCCCTGAAGTTCGGAAATAACGGGATTGACCTCTTCGGCGGTGAGCACGAAATCACACGTGGTCGCGACGTTGCCCGAATCCGCAGCCTGAAAATTGATGGCTTCCGCCACGCCGGCCGCTGGTGGAATAGTCATTCCACCCATCGTGATCGTGTCGCTGCGCGGCACTCCGAACGAAAGCACACCGCCCTTGAACGTACCTTTACGTCCCACGGCGCCTTCCACGGCTTCGACCCACGCCGGCGCGGATTCCTCGGTCGCCGCCGCGGGCTTGTCCAGCGGCGTCCTCGAAAGCGCGAGAGCCGAGCGTAGCGACATGGCCAAACGCACGGCCGGTCCGTGCCCCATGTAATGCACATAGAGAACACGGGGCGATTCTTCCATGAGGTGGTTGTGCACGGCCGAGATGTCAAAACCGGACCACCGTAATTTCGCGATCACGGGATTCACCTCGCTCTCGAGCAGCACCAAGTCGCCCATCACCATCGCATTGTCGTCCGTTCCCAGAAACGCGGCCCACGAGCCAAGCGCGAGACCCGGCTTGATCGGCAAACCCTTCACGGAAACGTGCAAATCGCTGCGCGGGAAACCCACCTTATACACATCGCCTGCCTTTTGGCCCGAACGTCCGAGGACTTCATCGATCGGACCCGTTGCGACTCCCTGCGCACGGGCGAGCGTGGGAAGCAAAAAGAAACACAACACAATCAAAAAGCGTAGTCTGGCGATCATCATTCTTCTCCTGACTAAATTGGTCGTTTTGCTGGAAAATCCGTTTGGGCGGGCGGACCTCCGCCCGAGGGTTTGCAGTCTTCCAAGAATTCTCCCATTGCGAGAGAGACGAAGTATGCCACAGCTGCAACCTGCCTATGAGTGAGCCGACGCAACCGTTCCTTTGGTGGGCGGGTGGCACATCGTTTCCACACCACCGAAACGAACGCCGTTGAATTTCCGGTTGCCGCACACTTCGGTCTTTGAAGTGTGCGGATTTAGACGCGCCGTCGCGCGCGTCGCTCCATCGAACGTCCAACTCCAATCGAGGGCTGGCGTTCCTCCGTTCAATGTTCCATTGCTTTTTCGATGCGCGGGTCAGGCAGCAGCCACATCACCGCCACCAGCACGTAGCACGTGCACGCGATCCACGGCCGCACGAACGACAGCGGAATCGCCACGGCGTAGACCACAATGGACAGCTTGCCCTTGCTGTCACTGCCAATCGAAGCCGCCAGCGTCGAATCCGTCCCCTGGTGGGCGATCAGCGCCTGCGTCAAAAAAAAGTAAGCAGTCCCGGCGAAGAGCAGCACCACGCCGTACATCGCCACCGGCCAAGCCGCAAAATGGTTCTCCCCCATCCAGGCGGTAACGAACGGCGTCAACGACACCCAAAACAACAAATGCAGATTCGCCCACAGGATGCCACCCGAAACATGCTTCGTTGCCTGCAGCAGGTGATGATGGTTGTTCCAGTAAATGCCGACGTAAACGAAGCTGAGCACATAGCAGAAGAAAACCGGAAGCAGTGGCTGCAACGAAGCAAGACCGGTCCCTTGGGGAGACTTCATTTCCAGCACCATGATCGTAATGATGACGGCGAACACTCCATCACTAAACGCCTCCATCCGCCCCTTGGTCATGCTTCCTCCTGCGTTATCCGCCGTGCCGCCAGCGTGGCACATCCTGCCACACCACTCAAACATCCGCCGCTGAATTTCCGGCAGCCGGCGGGTGGCCTAGCCGCGTGAAACCCGTACGCACTTGTATCAGCAGATCAGAAATCTCTCCACGCTGCGCCCTCCTCCGATCGCACAACTCTGGGATTAGATCGCACACATCGCTTTCAGGCATCCAATCCATTGTTATTACTAACAATAGCTATCGCGGCTCGCCGGTGAAACCATACGACGGAGCAGGCGGTCGGGCGCTTGCAACCGACTACGCGCCTAACCTTTGCCCCGCAAACGGCCGAACTGCCGTAACACAGACTCGTCACGCCGTCCGGCAAAGCTGCTTGGATGGGGAGAAAAATATGATCACGATCTTCGCGAAGCAGCTTTTGGCAACGGCGCTATCCGCGCTGCTGCTCATCGGCAGTGTGCCACAGGAAGTGACGGCTCAAACGGGTCAACAGGGGTATTCTGGGCAAGGCGTGCCCCTAACCGCGGACGAATTGCAACAACTGGCCGCCCCCATCGCCCTCTACCCGGACGCCCTGGTAGCACAGGTGCTAGCCGCTGCGACCTTTCCCGATCAGGTTGCCGCAGCTGAAAGCTGGATTCAGTATCACAGCTATTTGGCTGGCTCCGCCCTGATGGCGGCAGTAGATCAGCAACCTTGGGATCCCGCCATCAAGGCGCTTTCGCAGTTTCCCTCTGTGCTCGCAAACATGGCGACGAACCTCACCTGGACTTCATCGCTGGGAGAGGCATATCACACGCAGTCGGCCGACGTCATGACGGCCATCCAGGTGTTGCGCGCGAAAGCCTACGCCGCCGGCAACTTGAAATCGTCTACGCAACTCTCCGTCGTGCAGCAGTCGCCGCAAGTCATCGTGATTCAACCAGTGAATCCGCAAGTGGTTTACGTTCCGATGTACAACCCCGCAGTGGTTTACGGCTATCCCTACGTGGTTCCAGCTTACGTGCCGCCTCCCCCGCCTCCCGCCGGCGCCGCGGTCGTCGCCTTTGGAGTTGGCGTTGCCGTTGGGGCCATGATGGCCAGCAGCACTTACGCGTGGGGATACAGCAGCTGGGCGTGTGGATGGCACGGCACCACGGCGGTCGTCTATCACGGCGGCACTTATTACGGAAACAGCGCATGGCATGGCGGGTATTACGGCACGAGCGCCTCTGCCTACGGAGCGTACGGCGGCAGCGCCCACGCTTCAACCGGCTACAATCCCTCCACCGGCACCTACGCACGTGGCGCCACAGCCTCAAACGGTTACGGCAGCGTGAGTGCCGGTCAAGCGTATAACCCACACACCGGAGCCTCTGCTTCGACAGTGCAAGGGTCCAATGCCTATGGCAGCTACGGGGCCTCGACCGCTTCGAAGAATGGCACCACCGTTGACAGCCAGCACCAAACCAACGCTAACGGAACCACTGCTCAAGCGCACAGCTCCACCGGTGCCTCGGCATATGGCGCGACGGGCAAGAATGGCAACAGCGCGGCATACGGCGAAACCGCAAATGGCAACAAGTACGCGTCCGCAAACGGCAAAACCTACAGCAATACGGGCAGCGGCTGGGACCAGAAGAGCGGAAGCCAGTCAAGTTACAACAAATCCAGCTCTAGCGGTTACGGTTCGCAGGAACACAGCAGTGGGTCTTCGGCCATGAGCAGTGGAGGTGGCGGATGGAGTTCGCGCGCTTCCAGCGCTCGCGGTTCGTCGAGCTATGGCGGCCGTCGCAGGTAATTCCAACGCACCTGAGCAGACGCAAGGCAGCTCAATTTTTTGCGCGTTGACGAAATGCTGATAGCGAAAGTTTGGAGGATCTCTGTGTCGCGAGCAACCCGCAGGACCACGATTATCAGTCGCCTCACTCTTCTGGCGATCGTCATTCTGTTGGCCGGATGCAGCAAGTCCGCCGCCAAGCCGTCCTACCAGACGTTTGCTTCACCTGACGACGCTGGTAACGCACTATTGACCGCGGCCAAATCAGGCGATCCAAGCGCCGTAATCGCCGTGTTCGGTCCGGACTCGAAAGACATCGTGATGACGGGCGATCCGGTACAGGATAAGAACACAGCCGACCAGGTTATCGCGGCCTACGACGCGATGCATCGTTGGCGCAAAATGCCCGACGGCTCCCAAACCCTGCTGCTCGGCGCGGAAAATTTCCCCTTCCCGATCCCGCTGAAGAAAAATCCGGCCGGTCAGTGGTATTTCGACGTGGCCGCGGGAAGGGAAGAGATTCTCATCCGACGTATCGGCCGTAACGAACTGTCAGTCATCGACGTCTGCATGGCGCTGGCTGACGCTCAGGCCGAGTATTACTCAATGCATCACGACGACGGCAGCACCCACCAGTTCGCCACCAAGTTCATCAGTGACGCCGGCAAGCAGAACGGTCTGTACTGGGAGTCGTCCGAAGGCAAGCCCAAGAGTCCGCTCGGTCCGCTCGCAGCATTCGCGACCAACGAGGGATACAGCCTGAAGCCGGATTCGCACGTCCCGTTCCACGGCTACTACTTCCACATGCTAACTGGCCAAGGCGCGAACGTCCCCGGCGGCGCGAAGTCCTACGTGGTCAATGGAAAGATGACCGGTGGCTTTGCCTTCGTCGCCTATCCCGCTGAATATCGCAACTCCGGCGTGATGACCTTCATCATCAACCAGGACGGCGTCCTGCTGCAGAAGGATCTGGGACCTGACACCACTCAGACAGCAGCCGCAATGACCGACTTCAATCCCGATCAAACTTGGACCCAAGCACTGCAGTAGCGCCCGTCGCTGCTTCCGCGGGCGGCGCACCCGCCCACCATGTACTCGCGCGACTAAGTCTCTCGGTTAGGGGCGCCGCTTGCTGCGCCCCAGCTTGACAGGACGTCCACTTTACATCGAGCCGGTGTCCAGATGCCTGCGTCTAAGGGCGCTCCCTTCAAAAACCGAGGGGCGGCCACTCGTATGTCGCTTGGCTCCGGGTCCGAAACGGCGACTCCTCAATCGACAAAAACGAGGCGCTATTGGATAACCGCGCGTCTTCTATGCCGATGTAATTTAGTAGAAATTAGGTTACTTCCAGTGTAGAGTCGTGACCCTTTAGGCTACATCCCGAGCAGAAATCGTAAGGGAGAAATATGCTCATGACTTGTTCCCAACGCCGTAACCTTGTTCTCTCCTTCCCGATTCTTATTTTCGTCTTCATCAGCGCTGCGGCGAATATCTCTGCGCAGGTTCCCAAGTCCACCAGCGTTTCCGCGCCTATCATATTTGAACAGAACAAAGGGCAAGCGCCCGCGCGATATCACTTTCTCGCCCGGCGAAGTGGCATGGAATCGCTCTACGCCGCCGATGGCGTGGATATCTTTGTTTCGCAGTCCCGCTCCATGCTGTCTCGCCTGCGCATCCACTGGAAAGGCGCAAACAGCACCGGCGCGGTTTCTGGCGAAGACGCGCTCCCAGGGCATTCCAATTATCTCCGCGGATCTGATCCCGCTCGCTGGCTGCGCAACATTCCGCAATTTTCCGGCGTTCGCTACGAGCAAATTTATCCCGGAATTGACCTGCTATTTCATGGAACCGGCGACAAGCTCGAAAACGACTTCGTCGTAGCCGCCGGCGCAGACCCTTCGCAAATCGCCCTCCGTTTCGACCGCACCGTGAAATTAACTCCCGACGGAGATTTGGATGTTGCGCTCGGCGATTCCGTGCTGCGACTGCAAAAACCGGTCGCGTATCAAGAGTCGGCAACCAATCGCGAACCGGTGCCAGCAAAATTTGTGCTCGCCCGCAACGGCACCGTAGTTTTTCGCCTGGGCGCCTACGATCCCACTCGCCCGCTGATCATTGATCCGGTGTTCGGTTTTTCCACCTACCTCGCCGGCACCGGCAGCGATAAAATGACCGCGGTAACCACCGACGCCACCGGCAACGTGTACGTCACAGGCTACACATCGTCTACCGATTTTCCTGTGGCTCACGCGGAACAACCCACTTGTGTGAGTTGCCCGAATCCTAATGGGGGCCCAGACGCGTTCGTTTCCAAATTCGATCCCTCCGGTCACACGCTTCTGTATTCCACATTTATCGGCGGTTCTTCCAGCGATTACGCGTCCTCCATCGCCGTGGACAAGAACTCCAACATTTTGGTCGCAGGTACTTCCGGCTCCTCTGATTTTCCGCACGCCGGTGCCATACGATCGCCTACCTACCAAACCAATGACACCTACTTTTTCGCCTTGTCCCTGAAACCAGACGGCTCCGCCTTTAACTATTCGGGTCTAATAGGAGGTATTGAGGGATATTACACCAACGGAAATAACGGAATTTTGGCGGTGGATCCGGCTGGAAATGCTTATCTTTCCGGCTTGACCGACGATCCGGCTTTCCAGCTCACCCCCGGCACAGTTGGTCCGACTCTTCCGGGCTATCCCTACAATTCTGCGTTCGTTATGAAGGTCGACCCTACAGGAAAGCTTGTCTATTCTACGATTATCCCTGGCAACGCTCCTCAGGATGGCGGCACGTACACCAATAGCTTTCCTGCCGGAGGTATTTCCGTGGATGCTACTGGACAAGTTAGCCTGGCAGGTATCGCCGGCCTCGGTTTGCCCACCACGTCCGGTGTGTTGCAGCCGGCGTTTCCCAACGATCTAAACAATACCAGCCCGCAAGCCGGCTATCTTTTGCAACTCAATGCCAACGCCACCTCACTGAACTTCGCCACGTATCTCACCGGCACGGACTATGCCAGCGGCCTCGCCGTGGACCCCAAAGGTGATTACTACACCTCTGGATTGACCAGCGAAACAAATCTGCCGGTGACCGCCAACGCCTATCAGAAGAAATTAATCCCGGGACAGTATTGCACTTGCAACGCCGGGTGGGTGATGGAGCTGGACCCGCAAGGAAAGTCAGTCCTCGCGGCGAGCTATCTTTCAGGAACTCCTGACATCGGGAATTCGGGCACGTTCCTCAGAGCAATGGCGCTGGATAGCAAATCAAACGTGTACCTGGGCGGCTTCACGGGCTCCGCGGATTTTCCGCTCGTGAATCCGTTTGTATCCATCCTCCAGACCTCCCAGACCGACGCCGGCTTGGTGCTTGCGGAAATGAATCCAGATCTCTCCGCGGTTCTCTTCGGCAGCTTTCTCAGTTCGCCCGATACTTTCGGAGGTTCGCAGTTCGGCAACATTGCCATAGACTCGCAGGACAGCCTCATCGTGGTCGGCGACACTTTCGCCGCCGACTTTCCCACTACTGCAAACAGTTTTCAACCCGTCCTTCCTACGCAGAAGAATCCCCTCACTCAGCTCTCTCACGGCTTCGTCAGTAAACTGGACATGGCCACTCCCGCTCCATCGGTTTGCTTGAGCGCGACGTCCATAAATTTCGGCGCGATTCTTGTTAACACTCCCACCTCTCAAACTCTGACTGTCAAGAACTGCGGCAACGCGCCGCTGACCCTGAATTCCATCGCCCCGTCGTTGCCGGTCGTCACCGTTTCGCAGAGTTGCGGCGCCATCGCTCCCGCGGCTTCTTGTGCCGTGCAACTGACTTTCACGCCCGTCGCTGCCGTTAATTACAGCGGTACAATCGCCATCACCGACAACGCCGCCATCACCCAGCTGACGATTTCATTTTCTGGAACAGGTGGAACCCCGCAGATATTCTTCCCCTCATCCTTTGTTGTCAGTGACCTTCTCGTAGGCACCCGAGAGGAGTTCTTCCTCAGCTTCACCAACCAGGGAAACGGAAACTGGATTGTCAGCAATGTCACGGTAACTGGCGATTTCACCGTTGACAATCAATGCATTTCGCCCCTGGCTCCGCTCAATCCGCCGGGTGCAGCAAACATATTCTGCTCCATCGGAATTATCTTCGCTCCCACGCAAGCCGGTTTGCGCACTGGCACGCTAACCATCACCGACAACGCCGCTGGAAGCCCGCACGTCATTCCGTTGTCAGGCAACGGCTTGACTACCTACCCAGTTCCCAGTATCACTTCCATCGTCGCTGCACCCAGCGACCTACGCACTCCGCTCTTGCAAATCACTGGCACAAACTTCTTCCCCTCATCTCAAGTCATCGTCAACGGTACCGCTCGCACCACCGAATATGCCGGAGAACAATTTCTCATTGCCGACCTCAGCGCCGGTGACCTTGCACAAGCCGGAGAATTGCCCGTAACCGTCTCGAATTCTCTGCCGGGCGGCGGCGTTTCGAACACGTTTCTCGCCACCATTTACACCGCGATCCGCAATATCGGAATCTTGCACTCAGTTTACGATCCTAATTCCGGTTTCCTCTATTCCAGCGTTTCCGGCACCTCCGCTAATTATCCGAACCAAGTCATCGTGTTCAATCCAGCCACCGCCTCGGTCGTTCACGCGTGGTCCGTGGGCAACGGCCCCAACCAACTCGCAGTATCCGACGATGGCCAGGTTCTCTACGTCGGCCTCGACACTGACAAAAAAGTTGCCCAAGTCTCCTTGCCTTCCGGAACCGTCAATTTCGCCGTGGGATTGGGAGGCGATCCAATTTTCAACAATGCCATGGTCGCAGACGCCATCCGCGTTCTTCCCGGCCAACCGCACTCCTGGGCTGTCACACTCTGTGGCGTCGGATATACTCCTTGCGGGGAAGGCGTAGCTGTCTTTGATGATGCTGTCGAACGTCCCACGTTCGTCCTCGTAGATCAAACCCAGCCGGACTCGCTCCTCTTCATCGGCACGAACGCGGCGACCCTCTTCGGCACCACGCTGCAACAAACTCCTCCCACGCTCTACCAATTTTCTATAAACACCGCGGGCATCACTCAGACGACGGCCATCCAGAATTTTACCGGTTCGTTTATTGGCGGCGGCTATCTGGACACCGATGGCACCTCGATCTACGTCAGTAATGGCGAAATCATCAACCCCAGCACCCTCACCGTCACCAGCACCATCCAAGGCATCCCTAATGCTCCCGGATTCAGAGTAGATTCTCCGAACTCGCGCGTGTACTTCGCCGGCGAGAACCCTTCGCCCCCCAGCGAGTTTTCCCAATTTGCCTTGGAGGCCTTCAACCTTAGTACCCAGCAAATCGAAGGCTCCGTTCCCATGAACGAGTACTTCACCAGTCCAGAAATGTTTCGCTGGAGCACCAACGGTTTGGTCCTCGGCGCGCCCGCCACTCTCCTGGTTTTTCGCACCAGCTTGACCGGCACCTCGGCAACTCCCTCGCAGCTCGCGGTGTATGGCTGGTCGCCGGCCACCGTAGCTCTCGGCAACTCTGACCTCACACTGACCATCGCCGGCACTCAATTCGCCCCGGGCGACACTTTGACGGCCAATGGCACCTTGCTGCCGCTCACAGTGAGCAGCGCCACGCAGGCCATCACCTCGATCCCTTCATCATTCTTCGACTCTCCCGGCAGCGTAAGCATCGTAATCACCAATCCCGCCAAACAGACCGCCACGTTCGCCCTGCCTGTCGTCACTGCCGGGCCTGCCGTCGCGACGCTCTCCAGCACTTCGCTGACGTTCTCCGCTCAATTGGTCAGCACTTCCTCGGCGGAGCAGTCCGTGACGCTCTCGGACACCGGCACAGGCGCGCTTCTCGTGAACGGAATCACAATCACAGGCGACTTCACGCAGACCAACACCTGCGCCAACACCGTCGTCCATTCCGGCCAGAACTGCGCCATCTCCGTCACCTTCTCGCCAACCGCCTCCGGCACACGCACCGGCACACTGACGATCACTGACAACGTACCCGCCCAATCACAAACCGTCACTCTCACTGGTACGGCCGGCGACCTCCAGATCGGCGCCGCCGCAGGTTCCAGCACCGCCGCCACAGTCCCCTCCGGACAATCCGCCAGCTACGGCCTCACCATCACGCCCCAAGGCGGGCTTGCCGGCGCGCTCTCGTTCAGTTGCACCGGTCTGCCTCAAGACGCGAGCTGTTCCTTTACTCCGTCGTCCGCGACGCTCGCGGCGAATCCCGTGAACGTCACCGTGGCGATTGCCACGTCGCAGCAGCAGGCCGCGCTGCCCGCGCGCAATCCTCAAATCGTGTTCGACGCAATTTCCTGGCTCGCGATCTTGCTGCTCCTGCCCGCAGTGATGTTCGCCCGCGGCTCGCGGCAAGCCGGCAAACTGAAATTCGCAGCGCTCGTTCTTGCCGCGGCGCTGACGAGCCTCCCGCTGCTAAGCTTGACGAGCTGCGGAGGCTCCGGCTCGGGTGGCGGACAGCCTCAGTCCGCCAACACTCCTGCCGGCACTTACACCGTAAACTTCGTTGTCACCGTCAACGGCGCGACGCGTTCCACGCCGCTAACCCTGACCGTGCAGTAAACGCAGCGCGCGTTCCGGTTTGGGTCGCGATTTCTGGCATCCGCGCGCTTGCGCAATGCTGTTGAGTTAAACAGCTATTTCCTGTATAACTCACATGTATTGTCGGACTCTAAAATGCGCCTCAAAGTTATCTTCTTCCTCGTGGTGGGACTGCTCTTTTGCAGTCTCGCGACGCTTGAGACCGGCGAATTTCTCAAGCTCGCCGACGACACCTCGAATGACTTCTCGCTCTTGAACGTTGAGGCGAACACTTCATCCGCCGTTGTCCGCCAATCTCATGAGTCGCAACCGAAAGCTGTTCCGGCGCCAATTCAGAAGCGGCAACCGAAAGTTCTCCCCGATGTCTCGCTCTCTGCTAGCGCCTCCACGGATATTCTCCACCTCATCTGCGTCATAAGAACTTAGAACCCCCGCACCTGCGGCTCCGTCCCTTTTTTCTTTGTCGCCAGTAGATTCTGGAATTCGTTCGCGGATTCCAGCAACGCTGCATGTGGAATCTCCCGGCGGCCAGCCCTCAACGATCGGGTCTTACTCGACGAACCACAGGGCCCGACGAACCGCCGGTCTCGACGACCGGCAGGAGACAGGTGAAAAATGAGGTCTTTTTTCCGCGCGAATGATCCCCAAGCCCTGGAGGATTTTCTCTATGACTTGGCGCAGGAAGTGAAACAGCCGGAGCAGTCGGATCTGCTCATCGAAATGCTGATGTGGATCCAGCCGCCTCTGGAAAGGGTGCGAGACGATCGTTGGGCAGTCACCCCGATTGACCGCGCCAGAATACACAAATGAAACTTCGCTCGACTGGACTGCGGCCCGGAATTCATCGGGCCGCTTCCTTTCCCTTGTGCTGCTTGGATTGTCAGCACGTAGAAATGTGGCGTAGCTATCTCAAAAACGAGGAGAACAGCGATGGAAATAGGTGAAAGACTGAAGGCAATTCGCGAACAGAAGGATCTATCACAAGGCGATATCGAGCAGCGCACCGGACTTCTGCGCTGTTACATTTCGCGTGTCGAGAACGGCCACACCGTTCCCGCCATCGAGACCATCGAAAAGCTGGCGCGCGCCATGGAAGTGCCGATGTACGCGCTCTTCTACGAAGCCGAACCACCGGCGTCGCGTGTTCTGAAGGCCGCCACGACCGGGTGGGGCAGCTCCCGCCGTGACGCGCGCACGCTTCATCGCTTTCGCAGGCTAATGGGCCGAATGACTGCCGCTAACCAGACGTTGCTGTTACACATGGCCCAGAGGATGGCTCAAAAGAAAGCTTCGTCAACCGCGAAGTGAATCGTGCGCTCGCGACGTCCTCATTAAATATGTGAATCGCGCCATAGCGCGATTCATCCTGAGAACTGGCAGCGCCAGTTCGAAGGGTAGGCGCTGCAGCGCGATTAATTCGTCGATCCCGCAGTGCGGCATCGAAGGGTAGCGCCCGCCCCGTCCCGCATTTCCGCGACGGGGCGGCATCGTTGACGTGATGCTTGACGTGACTCTTGACGTGTCGTTTGAAGTGCTCGAACCGGAGCAGGTCTTGGTTGGGGCGTCATACGCCCAACCAGAATCGTGCTTTCTGCAGTTCCTCAGGAGTCCACCATGCCCGAATCGAATTGGCGAGAGTTGTACAAAGCAGCCATGCTCGAACTTATTCCGGAGCTACTTCGAATTCGCGTGAAACTTGCCGAAGACGCGATCAACGCCCGCCTCGCCGACGCCAAAATCCCCCGTAGCGAGCGCAAGGAAATAGAAAGCGCCCTATCCGCCATCCGCGAACTGAAGCGACTGAAGTGCTGAACCCTGCAATCCCCAAGCTCATTGCGCTCGCCGCGGGAAAACGCCCGGCCGTTTCGCGGCGCCTCGTGATACTTACGCCGCGTTGACACCCTGCATGCTCGCGTCCCGTCGCGCGACGTCCTGATTCATCGTGCGCGAGCCCAAATAAAGCACTATCGCCAGCGCCACCGACAGAATTGGCATGACGACCATCGCGTTCTGTAGGCCAACCGCGCGGAATCCCGCCAGGCTGACAGCGCCCGCCGCATTCATCGCCCGCCGCGCCATATAGTCACTCAAGCGCCCCGTCAACAGCGGACCGAACGATGCACCGCAGAGGTACATCGCCATGAAGTACACAGACATCGTGAACCCGCGCTGGTCGGGCGGTACGATGTCCTGAATCGACGAGTAAACAAATCCGTAGTACGAATTAAACGCACCGTAACCGATAGCGATGGACACCAGAGCCGCAGCCGCGAAGCCCGCCGGCCGCGTAATACCGTAAAACATGACGGTTGCACCGAGCAGCGCAATGATAGCCGCCATCCACAGCCGAGCGTTGCGCGCATTGCTTGCCACCCGATCGCCGAGGTGTCCGCCCAACAGGCCTCCGAAGACTCCTCCAATTAGATACACAATTCCGCAGGTCACCCCCGCGCGCGCCACCGAGTATCCGTGCACGCGCGTCATGAACGCTGGCAGAAAAGTAGCCAGAGCATACATATTGAAGTTCAGCAACGCACCCGACAAAATGATCCACCACAAAGTGCGAATCCGCAGTACCGCGAGTATGGATCCCTTCACCTCGTCCTTTGCCTCGATGGCCGAAGTGGGAGCCTCCTCCGATGCGCCGCGCGCCGGTTCCCGCACCAGAAGCAACAATGGCACCAAGATGATCGAGGGAGCCGCAGCGCTCACCAACGCTGTCCGCCAGCCCCATGCCTGCGCGATCGGCCCGCACAATAAAAAGCTCAGCGCCCCACCGATCGGCACGCCGAGCATGAACACAGACAGCACACGCGCTCGCCGCGTCGCCGGAAACAGATCGCCGATCCAACTCGTCCCCACCGGCGCACACACGGCCTCGCCCACTCCCACACCCAACCGCGTGAACACCAAGAACGAGAAGCTAGCCGCCAGACCCGCTAACGCTGTGAGCGCGGACCAAACAGTGACCCCGATAGTAAGTAGCTTCTTCCGGCTCCAAACATCGGCAAGCCGACCGAGCGGTACGCCAGCCAGCGCATAAACCCAAATGAACATGCTGCCCAGCAGCCCGATCTGCGTATCGGACAATCCGAACTCTCTCCGCATCGGCTCCACCAGCGCCCCTGGAGCCTGGCGGTCGTAGAAGTTCAATAGATTGATCGCGCACAGCACCAGCACAGATAGGACTGTGTTACCCGGTAAAAAAGTCTTTTTTGGCAGAGGAGTGGTATTCGGCGTCAAAGCGCGACGATACTATCACGCAGTAGCCGGTCGGCTGAAAGCGATAGACTGTGATAGCCGTAGATCGGCAGTCAAAACAGCGTTACTTCACGGATGTGATAAACGTTTGCTGAAGGGTCTCCGTGAGGTACTTCTGGCCTCCAGATGCGGTTCCGCCGAGTGACCCATGATCCAGCCCCATAAAAAGCGCCTTCTTCGCCTCTAGCTTTTTGCCCTTGTGCAGCTTCTTCTTCGCATTCTTTCGGCCTTTGATCATCGTTTCCTCCTTACATGTTTTTCTGGGTGAGTTTTACCAGCCCTCTTCGGCCTTATGCCGAACCGCGCGGCGCTGGAGCTAGCTACGGAACTTCTTGCGGCCGAAACCGGCCAAGCCCAGCAAACTGGACGCCAGCAATGCCGCGCTGGAAGGCTCAGGCACCGTATTTCCGTTGCCGCCGTCGCCGCCGACGATAACGCCTTCCGTCTTCGTAAATTTCAAATAGTGGAAGGTCACGTCGCTTGAAAGCATGTCCGTACCGGCCGTGTACTGGTACTTTTGCACCACGTCGCCAGCGAATTCGAGCGTCGTTTCGGTCGTGGTCCCGTCCACAGTAACGAATTCATCCAGGGTGAGAAGATCAATCTTGGTTCCCAGCATGATGTCCGTCAGATATGGCGCAGCGTCCGTCGAGGCCATCTCAACGGTAAACGTGTCGGTGCCAAATGAAAGAGAAACGATCGGCGCGCCATCGAGAGTGAACGAAGAATCGGCGTGCGTGGCTACCGGCATACACGCAAGGGCCAGTAAAACCAGAGCCGGAATATAGACAGTGCTCTTTAGTATCCTCATGCTGCCTCCTCGACGCCACCCTCAATCGGCGTAATATGAGACCGGCTCGTCTTAGATACAAGTGACCTAAAAGGACCATAGTCCTTTTCCGAACCGGGACAAAAAACGAACTGCCCCCACCTCGCACACTGGAGGAGTTCTTTGACAGCGCCGGTCACGTTATAGCGGAGAGCTCACCCTGCCACACCACCCGCAAGAACGGTGTTGAATTTGCGGGTGCTGCGCTCTTCGCATTCTGAATGGTGTGCGCTGAGATGCTACGTCGGGACAACCCTCCCGCCGCACTCCCATCTTGCACGCTAGTCCGGCGTTAAATGGCCGACCGCCCGTCCGCGCCCGCAACACGTAGTCGCTCGCTTGCATGATGCGGAAAGGCGTGCCACCCGCCGGCCCCTTCAGCCGGACGAAGTCGCATCGCTTCGGTTTTTTTAGGGGCGCGAGTTTAGACGCTCTAACCCACAGCGTGGAACCGGCTCAGGCGTCCAGGAAGTAGCCGCTGACGAAGCATGTGGCTTGGCCGGCATCGCCTGTCGTCGCCACCTGAAACTGAATTGATTCGCCTGGGTTGACGTAGAAGCGTATCGCGTGCGTGGCGTAATACCGTTTCAGGTTGAAAACTCCGTCCGTGATGAGCGCAGGGATCATGAAGAGCGTAAAAGGACCGTTTAACTGCATTGTGTAGAGCGCACCAGAAGTTGACGTAACCAACTCAGCGGACACGGACTCCACCACCAGCCGTTTTTTCGCCGGCACCGGACCGATCTCGCCAATTCCGGAATCCACCGCCGTCGAGTTCGCCGTACAACTTCCTGCGAACGGCTGCCGCCCCGGGTCATCATTTGCCATGGAGTCCTCCGTTGACTTGCAATCGCGAAGCTAGGCGGGCGCGCACGCGCCGCGCCCACAAAGCCAGTCGTTCGCTCGCATAATGCGGAAATGCGTGCCAGCTGCCCTAGGTCTACAAGCCGCGTTTCCGCCGTTTGGCCAGCACGCGCCCGCAGTGGTCTGCCCGCTTGGCTAGAAGCTGATTTTCAGGATCTGGCCGTTATTGCCTACGAACCAACCCGAATGCGGATTCGCGAATGCGACGGCCCAATAGCCACTCGCTCCCGGTATTGGAACCCATGTCGAGCCCTCGTCGGGAGTAAATGCAGCTTCACCGGATGTGAAGGTCGGCTCCGTCTCGGTCGTGATCACCACGGTGTGCTCAAATTTCTCAGACTCCCCGCCCGAGCCCCAACCCCAGCCCTCATCATCGTTATTCCGCGCGCCGCGGATGTACGCCAAGCAGAAAATCGCTCCCTGCAACGGCGGTGCGTTCGTGAGCGTCCACGTCTTGCCGCCATCGTCAGAGATCGCAGTGTCAGCGCTGGTGTTTGAATTCAAATCGCCGCCGCCGACGATTCCGTGACGTGAGTCGCGAAAGGCCACTGAAACTCCGCCTGCGCTGGGCGAGCTGAGCAGCGGAGTGTCATATGCTTTCCAGGTATTGCCTCCATCTCTGGTAGCAAGGATCCTCGCAATCGTTGCACCGCCAGTGGTAATCCACGCATTTGTTTTCCCCTGCGCCCCAATGCAGGTTCCGCTGGCCGCAAACGAGGCTTCGCCGGGCAGCGCCGGCGGCATGTTGCCGGCGATGGACTCCCATGTTTTTCCATTCGTCGTGCGAATGTCCGGAAATACCCCGTTCCCCGAGTCGCTGTGCGTGATCCCGCGCTCCGGAGTCCAGAACGCGAAACAATCGTAGAACGCAAGTGGATCCTCGTTCGTGAATTGAACCGTCCAATGCGCGCCGCCATCAATGGTTTTGTAAACCTTAAAATCCGTGGTGTTGTTTCCAATGGACATGAGGTACGCAATCTTGTCGCTCACTCCGTACACGTCGCGGAATTCATCGTTTTCCGCTCCGGGCACCACAGCGGCTTTCCAGTGCTCGCCACCGTCAGTCGTAATCACATACGTACCGCCAGTTCCGGCCGCCCACACCACGCGGGAATCCACCGGGCTCACGGAAATAAGCAGCTGTGCGGTGCCGCTTTGCTGCGGAGTGAGTTTCGGTTCATGACCCTTCCAATTTTCTTGCGCCGAGCAAACGGTTGCGGAGACACCAATCAGGAGAACTACCAGAAAATGTTTCAGCATCGGAATCCTCCAGGCAGGAATGCTGGGCGAGGAGGAGTATAGGAATGACGCAGAGAGGTGTCAAGGCGGAGTGCCGCGCGCTCCCACACCACCTGGACGCACGCGTTGGATTTTTCGGGTGGCGCATGATTCGCGTCTTTGTTTCATGCGAAGGGCCGGGGTTCGTACGCGGTGTCGCGACAACAGTTCGGCTATTTTTAGTCTTTTTCCGACGCGCGGCGGGTGCGCCATCCGCCTCCGGCGGTAGGAGGGACGCGGGATCACCCCGCTGTCGCCATTGCCGTTTTCGCGCCGCGCGTTCCGTCGGAAGTTAATCGCTACCCAAATATCAAATATCGGTGCAAATGATTGAAAATAAACGACAGCGACCCATGTTAATCGCTACTAAGTTCGAGGGTTTTTGCGCGCGAGTGGCGGGGATGCGAGCTGAGATGCGAGGTTAGAGCGGAGGTAAAGTCAAAGTCAAAGGGAAGAGCACAGGCGAGACCGCCCGACTATCGCAGGCCGGCGGATGCTACGGAATCAGCGTTCTTTTTTCTGTAGTTCGTTTTGCAGAAGGTTCTCGACCAGCGGCTTCACGCCCTGCGATAGCAGTTCTTGCAGATGCGGGCCGAGCTTTTCCATGACCTTGCGGACCATGTCGTCTACCGCTTCGGAATCGTTCGCGCGCGCCGCGGGCTGCTCGGAATTTTGCGGCGGCAGGACCGGCGGCATCAGGAAGGGAATTTCCGAGAGCGCTTCGCGATTCGGCGGCGGCAGAGTAGGAATGCGTTCGAAGCCCTGCATCGCGGGGGGCTCCGGCGTGGATTCAGAAAATAGGGAAGCGCCGGAATGCGCGAGGGCTTCTGCTTCGCGCGCGGCGGCTTCGCGGTCCCAATATTGTTCGCTGGGCGCGGGCTGCGGCAGCTGGATGGGATGCGTTTCTTCGGCGAAGGCTTCCTGCTCGCGCGTCTCGGCCTGCGAGGGTTCTTCATCGCGCGGCGAATAGTCGTCAGCGATTTCCTCGTGCTGCTCGCTGCCGAAGAGCGGCTCCGCGGGCAACATGCCGGAAAGCGCGCCACTGCCGTTAACAGGAACATCGGAGGAGGGCATGAGTTCTTGCGAAAGCTCGGACGGCGATTCTGCTGAAATTGCCGGTGAAAAATCAGCAGCGCTGCTGCTGATGGGCTCGGGCTGCGGTTCGACTGCGAGTTCCGCTTCGGGTTCCCTGTTGGCGTCGAGGCCTTCGGAAATCGTGGCGCTCGATGAATAATCGCTCGGCGCTTCTTGCGCTGGCGCTTGGTCGAGCTCGAGGCCATCGTCGTGCACCGCGCGCTGCGTTTTGCTGTGCGGGTCGTCGTTGAAATGGTAGGACGAGCCGCCGAATTTTGCGTCGTTCGCGCCGGCGTCGCCGAACTCGCGCGGTTGGTCCGCCGGATTCACTTCTGCGCGGACTACATCGTGGACTTCGGCGCTGGCTTCTGCGCCGACTGTTTCGTGTGCTTCATCACGTACTTCGGAATTTGCAGACGGCGCGAAGAACTCGTTCGAAGCTGCTGCTGACGGCTGGTCTGATGCACCGGATGGGAACGGCGCAGCGTCAATTGGCTGCGTCTCCGCGGCGTGATCCACAATCGGAGCGACGAAAACAGTCGCTTCCACTTGCGCTGCCGATGATTCCGCGGCCGGCGCTGAATGCGATTCCGCTGCATGCGCGGATGCGGGAGGTGAAGATAGATTCGACATCCAATGATTGTCGGTACCGTCGGCGGGTGCGGCCGGGCCGCTCTCCACGTGATCGGGAGACGAAGGCGTGAGCATGTCCATCCAGCCGCGCATGCGCGAGACCAGAGTGGGCCGGCTCGGCGGCGGTTCCGCAGCTGCTGGTTCGTCATGCGCCGCGGGTGTCTCGGCGGCTGGGTTTGCTGATTCGGATTCTGCGGCTTCCGCTGGGGTGAAGCGCGCTTGTGCATCGGGTTCTTCAACGCGCGAGAATGAGCCGGCGGCCAGCTCAATTTCGGGCTGGTTTTTTACGTCCCAGTCGCTGGGTTTCTTTGCAGGAGCGCGATCCAACGAAGCGTGCGCGGGCGCTGACGTAATTTCGGCTGCGGGTGTTTGCGCGGCGGGCGCATCAACTTTGGCTTCGATTTTGGATTCAGCCGAGCCTACGGATTCTTCGGCGCCGGAGTCGTCTGTTTTCCGGCGGCGCGGTGGAACGTCTTTCTCCGATGGGAAAGTGATCGGCTCGAAGCCCTTTCCGTAGGAATAAACCGGATCGGCCGCGACGTTCTCGGGGACTTCGAAGTCGGCGGCATTGCGGCGCCAATCGTTGGCAGTGACGGAGCCGTCAAAATCATCCTCGTCATCATCAATCGCTGCGACGACCGGAGTCTTCGGAGCTGCCGGTGTTTTTGGCGCTTTGGAATCTCTTGCCGCAGCCTTAACGGGCTTCTTGGCTCTCGGCGTTTCTTCCTCGTCGTCTTCTTCGACTTCATCCAGATCAATCGCGCGCACGCCTTTGCCGAAGCCATAAATTACGGCGGCTTCTTCGGCGGTCGGCTCGGGGAATTCTGGCAGCGGCTTTGGCTCGGCCTTCAGCGGAACTTCCGGCAGCGCCGGCGGCAAAAGCGCTTCGGCAGCGACTTCCTTGGCCTTGGCGAGTTCGGCGGCGACCTTGGGATTCTTTTCCAGCGCGGACATCACCATCGCGATCAACGGATCGGGCGGCACAAAAGGCTTCTTCAGCACTCCATCGGCGCCGACGCGACGGGCTTCTTTTTCATCCAGCGGATCGAACGCGCCAACCAGCAGAATTACGGGAACATGAGCGAAACGGGGATCTTTCTTGACGAACTCGCAGACTTCGTAACCGTTGCGGACCGGCATGAAGACGTCGGCCAGGACGAGATCGGGATTCGCGTCGGGCAGGCGGCGCACGGCGGCTTCGCCATTGCCTACAGCGATGACTTCTACGCCGCGCTCTTGAAACGCGAGCACGACCATTTTTTGGATATTAGTGTTGTCGTCCGCAACCAGAATTCTGGGCACTTTAATCCCCCGGGCGGCAAGCCCCCACTCGAGGCACGCCTAGCCCTGAACATACCTATTGCAGCATCCCGCAGCAGGGGCGTCAACAAAGTCGAAGTACAGGAATGCCTTAGTTGTTAGCAGGGAGTAAATAGCCGGAGAACCGCTATCGGGCAGCGCTCCGAACTACGGTCGGGCAGAGCTGTGGCGGCGCGCTACCAGGGAATCAGCTTTTTCAGCCCCTTCTTCTTCTTGCTGCTGGATTCGGAGCTGGTGTCCATGGGCGTAGGTTTTGCGGGGGGAGTTGAGGCCTTGTCCGCTGGCTGCGCGCTGGATTGGCCCGTTGCGGCTGCGGGGGTACCGCTGTTGCCTGTTGCGCTGGAAGTCGAACTGGCCGAGTTCGAAATAGCGGCGGCTGGCGCAGGGCTGTCGGCTGGCGCGTTCGCAGCGCCGGAACCGTTCAGTCCGGCGTCCACTGTGCCGTTGGTCGACGGCTGCGGCGCGACGCCTGGCGCGGGAGCGACGGTGTCCGCGGCTGGAGTTCTGGCGGCGGGCTGTTCGGAAGTAGGCTGGCCTTTATCGTCGAGCGGCGTAATGATTTCAGCTCCCACGCTGGCCTGCCCGGCGTCAGAGCCTGCTGGCACGGTGGTCGCATCTTCTGGCGTGACTACTTCGCTGCCGCTTCCTGATGTTTGCCCGCCGGCGCTGGCTGCGCTGCCCGTCACGGTAAAGGATGGGCCGGCGGCGCCCGGGCGCAGTACCTCGGTGGCTGAAACTGCGTCGTTCGGCGGAGCCATTTGCGGCATGCCGCTGCGCGCGGCGTCCGCAACGTCCGGACTGCCCTTCAACATCCCAAGCGGAAGCTTCACGAATACGCTCTGGTGATGCTGCTTTTCGTAGAGCTGCTGCTTTTGCATGCGCACGATTGCATTAGGGTCGGGAGAAGGCACGGGGCGGCCCATATCCTTCAGGCGGGCTTTGGCGCCCGGGGCGTCCTTCGAGAGCGGATAATCGCGCACGATGCGGTCGTAGCATTTGCTGGCGAGATCGCTCCAGTGATTCTTGTCGTCTTCGTTCTTGGATACTTGTTTGGCGCGCTCGTAAATATTTCCAAGCATCCACAGAGCATCATCATTCTGGCTGAATAGCGGGTAGCGATCGGTGACTTCGACCAAGCGCGCGGCGGAGGCGCGATAGTCCGCCTTGGCGTAGTAAAAGTAGGCGACTTTGTAATCGCCGTCGGCGAGAACTTCCTGCACGTCGCGCAAATATTGTTCGGCTTTGGGAACGAGCGGGCTTTGCGGGTAAGACAGCAGGAATGCCTGAAAAGCGTCTTCGGCGGCTTCGCCCTGGGTTTTGTCGCGGTCGGCTTTCTCCATCATCTTATAGTGCGCCAGTCCGATCTGCATCTGGGCGTAGGCTGCTTCGTCGAGGAAGGGAAAGAACGTACGGAAATCGTTGTATTCCTGAATGGCTTGGGTGAGGTTGGTAGTGCCGGCCTCTTTATAGTAGGAATCGGCGACGGCGAGTTTCGCTTTGGCCAGATATTCGCTGTCGGGATAGGTGTTGATCAGGGTTTGCAGAGCCAGGCGGCCTTCGGTGTATCGTCCGGCTTTCAGGTCAGCTTGGGCCCGGTCGTAGAGCACTTTGTCCGGCTCGGCCGAGGTGTTTACGTCAATCGTCTGTTTCTTCTGCGCACTCTTTTTCTTGTTGGCGGCGGTCTGGTTGGCAGGCTTGGCTTTCGGCGGGGCCTTGGCCGCGGGCTTCGGAGCGTCTGGCGCGGGGGTGGCGGCCTGGCTACCATCACCACTCGTGCCGCTGCCGCCGGTCTGAGCCTGCGGCACTTGCGCGTGTGCACCGGGGCACACGAGCAGCATCACGCCGAGCGCGGACGACAAAAATGCCTCGTTTCGGAAATTCTTCAGTTTTTTCGCTGCCATTGGATTAGTCCAGTCAGACGTTTGCAAGGTTTTCTATGCCCTCTGGCTCAAAGCTTGAGTCGCGAGTTTTTTTAACTGGCGCGTTGCAGCCGCTGGATCAGCTGTGTGGAAAATCGAAGTCCCCGCTACGAACGTGTTCGCTCCGGCCTGCGCCAGCTCGGCCGTGTTTTCCAGATCAACCCCACCATCTACTTCAATCCGGAAGCTGGCATTATAACGCGAGCGCATCTGGTTCAGCTGGCGAATTTTTTCGTAGGTATTGGGGATGAATTTCTGGCCACCAAATCCCGGGTTGACGGTCATCACCAATACTGTGTCCACCTTATCGAGCACTTCGCTGAGCATCGACACCGGCGTCGCTGGATTGATCGCGGCGCCGGCTTCCGCTCCGAGTTCGCGGATCATCGCGAGGGCCCGGTCCAGATGCACTGTGGCTTCCTGGTGCACCAGGATGCGGCTGCCGCCTGCGCGAATGAACTCCTCGATATAGAGCTCGGGCTGCTCGATCATCAGATGCACATCCAGGGGCAGGCGGGTTGCCTTGCGCAGGGACGCGACTACCGGAATTCCCAGGGAAATGTTGGGGACGAAGTGGCCGTCCATGATGTCCACATGGAGAATGTCCGCGCCAGCTTCTTCGACAATGCGGACGTCGTCGCCGAGCTTGGCGAAGTTTGCGGCCAGGATGGATGGCGCAATTTCAATGCGTGCGTAGGTCATGAATCCTTGGAAATTCTAGCACAGGCTATCGGTGGTTTGCGGATTTGAGGGCCAGAGAAGGTCATCGCGAATGGGTCTTGGTGCCTGGGTTGCATGCGGTACTGGAGCGGTTCAGCTTGAGCTGGACGCACCGATATCGGGATCGCGCTCCATGTAGAACTTGCGATCATCGTGATGCGTGGTCTGGAAGCCGAGACGTTCGTAGAGCCGCACAGCGGGATTGATTTTCACGACAGCCAGGCGCACGGCCTGATTGAGGCGTGCGGCGCCACTGATTAGACGCCGCATCACCTCGGTGCCGATGCCTTGCCGCTGAAACGGACCATCCACAAAGAGCTGCGCGACGAAAAGCCCGCCGTCCCTCGCGGTAGTGTGCAACCAACCCACGTCGGAACCGTTGGCGGTGATGATGCGAACTTCCGTCAGGACCCATTGTTCGCGGAAGGTGATCGCTTGAGCGCCCATGTCCAAATGAAGCTCTTCAATGATTGTCTTCATGCCGGCGAAGTACAGGCGTTTGCAATATTCGAAATCTTGATTGAGCGCGGGGCGAAGTTCAATCTGCATTGGCTTATCCGTAGCAAGGACACTGCTGCTTTTCAAGTCCAAGCGCACTGGCTGGATTTCAAACTGACGCTCTGGCGACGGCGCCTCACTCCGCAAGCTGCAATTCGATGGTCGAGTTCGCGTCTATGCGGGCGCCTCGTGAAGGCGTTTGACCTACGACCGTACCGTGCAGGCCGCCGGGCACTGCTGCGAAGGTCAGTTTCGCGACTTTCAGGCCGGAGCCTGCGAATTTTGATTCTGCTTCGGCCAGCGTGAAGCCGACGAGTTCCGGCATCACGTACGCGGTGGGCCTGGCACCAAGCGAGACGAGAAGATCTACGTGCGGGCTGGTGACGTCTGAAGATCCCGGCGCGGGATCCTGCTGCAGTACTACGTCGGTTTCGGTGCCGGGCACGTACGCTTGCGAGATTTCGCCGACTTGCATTCCGGAGCGGAGCAGCTCGATCCGCGCGGCGCGAATGCTGTGGTCGGTAAGAACTGGAATCGTGGCCTTCTTGGGCCCTAGGCTGATAACCACGTGCGCGTATTGGCCGATTTTCACTTTCATTCCCGGCGGCGGCGTTTGGCGCACCACGGTATCTGCGGGCAGCGGATTGAAGAGGCGATCTTCCACTTTGAATTCCACGCCGCGGCCTTGCAACATTTGTTGCGCTTCGACAGCTTTTTTCCCGACGACGTCTGGCATCGCGACTTCGCGGCCTTGAATCGCAAAGCGCATGGCGGTGAGGGCGCTGAGGAAAGCGACGGACATCAGGATGAAGGCGAGTAGCGCCATGCGGAAAATCCATTCGAGCCGTGCGCGAAACGTCATTCGATTGCCTCAATCCTTGTCATCTGGCCGTGTGCGAAACACCAAGAGCGTAACACGAGTGATGCGTTTGAAACTTCGTTGCTGATGGCGGGCGCGCTCTCGCGGTTAACTCCGCTGGGTCGGCGGTTCTGCTACGCTTTGCTGATGACCGCGGCGAAAAAACCGTCGGTCGCTGCTGCGCTGGGGGTGGTGCGGAAATATCCGTTGGGATCGAAGAGGCTTTCGGGTCTGCAATCTGAGACGAGCTTTCCGCTTAGGCCTTGCACCGCTTTGTTGGTGATGTCACGTTGGAACCCGCTGGCGCTGCGCAGTGCTTCCTCCACTACTTGTTCATTCTCTTCCGGCTCCATAGAGCACGTCGAATAAACCAGCAGACCTCCTGGTGAGAGTTGCTGTAGCGCCGAACGGAGCAGGGAAGTTTGCAGCGTGTGAAATTCCGCGAGTTGCTCTTGTTGTAGGCGCCAACGAATTTCGGGGTGGCGCGCGAGTGTGCCGGTTCCTGAGCATGGTGCGTCCACCAGAATTCGTCGGAAGAGTGTCCCAAACGGAAGCGGGCTCGCTGCGTCCAGCTCAATTAAGCGCACTTGGGTGAGTCCGAGGCGCTTGAATTGTTCGCGCATGGCGCGCAGGCGATGCGCATGGCGGTCTGCCGCTACGACTATGCCTTTCGCGCCCGCCGCACGCACGAGGGGAGGCGTTTTTCCTCCTGGCGCAGCGCATAGATCGAGGACGCGATCGCCGGACTGTGTATCGAGCAGCAGCGGGACCGTTTGCGATGCTTCATCTTGAATGGAAATCGCGCCGGTGCGGAAGGACTCTGTGCGCGTGGGGCTGCCTCCGCTTACGGCGAATGCGGATTTCAGAATTGTTCCGGGCTCGATGTGTAGGCCCGCGCTTTTCAGGCTGGCGAAGATTTCATCGTGGCGCGCTTCGTCGTGCAACGCACAGCTTAGTCGCGGCGCGCGATTATTGGCTTCTAGCAACGCGGCGGTTTGCACTTCACCCACGCGCTTGAGCCAGCGCTCGACCATCCATGTGGGATGCGAGTGCAGAATTCCGAGGCGTTCAGCGAGGGGCATGGCTTGCGGAACGAATTTTGCGGCGGGCACGCGTGCTTCGTCGGCCGCGCGGCGCAGGACCGCATTCACAAGCGTCGATGCAGAAGTTTTACGCGCGCTTTTCACCAGCTCGACCGATTCGTTCACAGCTGCGCGCGCTGGGATGCGTTCGAGGAAGCGCAATTGGTAGAGTCCGATTCTTAGTGCGAGGGCCACCGGCAGATCCAGGCGCGCTGCTGGCTTCTTCAATTGACGTTCGAGCAGAAAATCGAGCAACCTGCGCCAACGAAGTACGCCCATCACCAGTTCGGTTGCGAGGCCGGCGTCTTCGGCTTTTACGCGCTCGCCTAATTCGGCGTGCAGCACGTCACTGGCGTACGCGCCTTCGGCTTCGACGCGCCGCAGCACTTCGTAGGCGATTTTTCTGGCGGGGCTGATCACGATCCGAATCGTTCATTGGGCGCCAGGCGCGCGCCGTTTGCGAATTCGCGGGCGGAAATTTTGTTGCGGCCTTCAAGTTGTACGAATTCCAGGCGGAGCGCGGTTACTTCTCCGCAGGCCACATCTGTTTCGCTGCTGCTGACATTGACGGTGCCAGGCACGGGCAGAGGCAAAGTGCGCGCAGTCATAGAGTGCGGAGTGGGCTTGCCCCAGATTGAGCATTGTTTTCCGCGAAACGTGGTGAATGCGCCGGGCCACGGTTGGAAGCCGCGAATGCGGTTGTAGACTTTGGGCGCAGGGAGGGACCAGTCGATTCTGCCGTCTTGCTTTTTGAGCGGTGGTGCGAGAGTTGCCTGCGAATTATCCTGTGGCGTTGCCGTGATCGTTCCGCTCGCGAGTCGACGCAGCGTTTCGATGATCAGGGGGGCGCCTGCTTCCGCGAGGCGTGCGTAGAGTTGCGGCGCAGTTTCATCCGGCGCGATTTCGGTTTCGTACTTCAGCAGCGTCGGCCCAGTGTCCAGACCCGAATCAATCCTCATGGTAGTCAGGCCAGTGCGCGTTTCGCCGCTGGCAATGGCCCAGTGAATTGGGGCAGCGCCGCGATATTTTGGTAGCAGGGAGCCGTGAAGGTTGATCCATCCAAGCCGCGGAATTTCGATTATGCGCGCGGGAATGATCTGGCCGTAGGCGATGATCACGACGACGTCTGGCGCGACGCTGCGAAAATATTCATGGGATTCTTCCGCGCGGATTTCGTGCGGCTGGTAGACGGGGATTCCGGCGACGACGGCGGCTTCTTTTACTGGCGAGCTGGCGACTTCTTTGCCGCGTCCGCGGGGGCGGTCGGGTTGTGTGACGACGCATGCGATCTGGAAATCAGGCTGGGCAATCAATCCGCGCAGAGAGGGCAGGGCGAACGCCGGAGTGCCGCAAAAAATAATTTTCAGCGGCGGCACGGGCGTCCTACCACTCGCCGACTTTTTTCAGCTTGCGGATTTTGCGCTTGATGAGGTCGCGTTTCAGCATGCTCAGGTGGGTGATGAAGAGGATGCCGTTCAGGTGGTCAATTTCGTGACAGAAGGCGCGGGCGAGGAGTCCTTCGCCGCGGCGTTCGAACGAAGTGCCGGTCGCATCCTGCGCACGGACCGTCACATACTGCGGGCGCTCGACGTAACCGCGAAATCCAGGGAGCGAGAGGCAGCCTTCTTCTTCGCGCTGCTGGCCTTCGGCGTAGATAATTTCGGGATTGGCGAGGACCATTTTTGCTTCGGGGATTTTTCCGTTGGAGACGTCAATTACCGTGAGGCGCAGGCCGACGCCGATTTGCGGCGCGGCAAGTCCTACCCCGGCGGCGGCATACATGGATTCGAACATGTCCGCGACCAGTTTCTGCAGGTCGTCGTCGAATTTTTCCACGCGCTTGCCGGGAGTTTCGAGCACCGGGTCGCCGTATTTCACAATCGGATGAATCATCGTCAGTTGGTTCCTATGCGGAGCGCGCGCATTCAGATTCGGCGCGACTCGTCAATTATTACAGGTCACTTGTCACTTTTGACTCGTCACTAAAAATCGTCCAGTTGCTTGTGGTAACCCTCGAAATTGCGGCGTGTCTCGCCAACGGAATCGCCGCCGAATTTTTCCAGGAACGCGCCCGCTAATTCTACGGCGACCATCGCTTCGCCGGCCACGCCTCCTGCTGGGACGACGCATACGTCTGAACGTTCGTACGCTGCTTTCACTTCTTCCTTGGTGTTCAGATCCGCTGTGAGCAGCGGGCGGCGCAACGTGGAGATTGGTTTCAAGTAGCCTCGCACGACCACATCGCTGCCGTTGGAGATGCCGCCCTCGAGGCCGCCCGCGCGGTTCGAGGTGCGGTCAAAGCGTTTATTCTCGGCGTCGTAACGAATCTCGTCCTGCACTTCCGAGCCGTAGCTTCCTGCGTTCGCGACGCCGGAGCCGAATTCGACTGCTTTCACGGCTTGAATGGACATCACGGCTCGAGCGATGCGCGCATCAAGTTTTTCATCCCACTGCGCGTGGTTGCCCAGGCCCGGCGGAACACCGTGCGCGACCACTTCAAAGATGCCACCTACGGAATCTCCGGCCCGCAGGACATAATCCACTTCCGCGATCATCTTGGCTTCGGTGGTTGTGTCCACACAGCGCAGCGGCGATTCCAGATTTTCGCATATTGCAGCGATTTCTTTCCAGGTGGCGGCGCGTTCCAGGCGCGTGTGGCCTACGGCGATGGTGTGGCTGAGGACTTCCCCGCCGAATTCGCGCAGCAATAATTTTGCGAACGCGCCGGCAGCGACGCGGGCTGCGGTTTCGCGAGCGGAGGCGCGTTCGAGGACGTAGCGCGCATCATGGAAATTAAATTTTAGCGCGCCGGCGAGGTCGGCGTGTCCGGGGCGCGGAGCTGTGAGCTGGCGCTGCGCGCTTTTGGGATCGCTCGCGTCGGCGCCGTCGGTGTCTTCAATCGCTTCCACCGGCAGGGTCTTCTCCCAATTTTTCCAATCGCGATTTTCGATGCGGATGGCGATGGGCGCTCCGATTGTTTTACCGTGACGCACGCCGGCTAGGATGTCGGCGGCGTCTTTTTCGATTTTCTGGCGGCCGCCGCGGCCGTAGCCGAGCTGGCGGCGATGGAGTTCGCGCTGAATAAAATCGAGGTCCACGCGCACACCTGCGGGGAGGCCGGAGATCCAGGCGATCAGAGCCTGGCCGTGAGATTCACCGGCGGTGACGAAACGCAGCATGTTTAGGTCGGACCTCGCGTGCAGGCACGAATGACAGATTCTACCGGAGGCTTCCAGTTGCGTAAAGGCGCGGTGGTGTGAAAGCAACGCTGAAGCAACGTCAATGAAATGGCCGCCCGGTCCGGTTTGCTGGATCGGAGTCCGCAAATTCACCGACAGAGTCAAGGTCAAAGACGCCCGCCCATACAGCAAAAGGAGGCGGTCGCTACAAATTCAAAATCAGCGGCGAAGTCAAAGTCAAATCCGCTGGTCCCGGAGAGGCGGGACCGCCGCTAAAACTTCAACACCTCGTTGCGCGTGCGGCGAATTCTTGGGCGGATGTTTGCTTGACGTGCCGCGGATGAGCCGTTACGCTTCCGGGGACTCGGCGCGAGCGGCGCATTCGGCCCGCCACGCGTCGCCCAAAATGCCCGAAGCCAGCGCTACCTCATCGCTCCCAACAGTTCTCGGCGAAGTATTGAAGCGCCAAGTCGCGGCCGTACAGGATTACACCCTACTGACGGTGCAGGCGTTGCGCTGCATGTTTTCCACTCCGTATTACTGGCTGGACGCGCTGGAACAAATGGACATCATCGGCGTAGGCTCGCTGCCGATCATTATTGTCGCCGGAGTTTCCATCGGTGGCGTGCTCGTGTTGCAAACGGCGGCGCAATTCCAAAGGTTCGGGTCAACGGCGCTGACGGGAGACGCGGTCTCGCTCGCGTTGGTGCGCGAATTGGGACCGGCGGTTACAGCGCTGCTGGTAGCGGGGCGCAACGCGTCGGGAATGGCGTCGGAGCTTGGTTCGATGGTGGTAACCGAGCAAGTGGACGCGATGCGCGCACTAGGCACCGACCCGATCCGCAAGTTGATGATGCCACGGGTGATCGCGACGGTGCTGATGGTGCCGCTGCTGACCGTGGTGTTCGATTTCGTGGGGCTGTGCGGTGGATTTCTGGTTGCTTTCAGCACATTGCGATTGGGAGCGGTGCAGTTCTGGACGCGCGCGATCAATGCATTGGACATAGGCGACGTGGTGCAGGGCCTTACGAAGCCCATCGCGTTCGGACTGATCATCGCGACCGTGGGGTGTTACTGCGGATTGCGCGTGCGTGGGGGAACACAGGGCGTCGGACGCGCGACGACGACCGCGGTGGTTATTTCCTCAGTGTGCGCGCTAGTGGTGGATTTCTTTCTGTCGCGGTTGCTGCTGTATCTCTTCAGATGATGTGGATGCGACTTTCGCGTGAAATCGCGCGGAACTCTCCGCTGGAATCCGCGGGTTTCCATCTATAATCGGACGCATGACGCGCGACGTCCCGCCGCTCGGCCTATCCCGAAATTCTGCGAATACGTTGCGCCCGCCCTTGCGCGAATCGGCGCAGCAGGAAATGCAGAGCAGGCCAGGCGGCGCGCTGATCTCGCTGCGCGACATCCACCTGGGTTTTGAGGATCGCGAAGTTCTGGCGGGCATTTCTTTTGATGTTGCGCATGGCGAAACCAAAGTGCTGCTGGGCGAAACCGGGACGGGCAAGACGCTGCTCATGAAGCTGGCGGCGGGATTGATCCAGCCGGATTCGGGGCGCGTGCTGGTGATGGGCCACGACGTGAGCGAAATGCCGGAACGCGAACTGCTGAATTTTCGGCGGCGCATCGGCTTCGTGTTTCAGGAGGGCGCGCTGTTTGATTCCATGACGGTTTCCGACAACGTGTCGTTTCGTTTGCGCGAGGAAGCGGTGGACGAAACGGAGATCGAGACGCGAGTGCGGGAGGCGCTGCGCTTCGTCGAGATGGAGGATGCGCTGGAGAAATTTCCCGCCGATTTATCGGGAGGAATGCGGCGGCGCGTTTCGATTGCACGCGCGCTGGTGGACCGTCCCCCGGTGGTGCTGTACGATTCGCCGACGGCGGGGTTGGATCCGGTGACTTCGCAGACAATCATCACTTTGATTTTGCGCGGTCGCGATTCGCAGGACGTGACGGCGCTTCTCGCGACTCATCGTGTGCAAGACGCTTTCGGGCTGGCGAATTTTCGGTTCGATCCCGGTAGCGGCCATGTGCTACCGCTTGTGGGCAACGGCAAGGCTGGGGTGGCGCGGTCGTTAGCTGAGCGCGAGAAAGACGCAGCGAACGGTGACGATCAAAACGATGCGCGGCCGACCAACGTGCTGGTGCTGCGCGACGGGAAAATCTATTTTGAAGGCCCTGCGGACGAACTGCTGCGCACCAAGGACGAGTATTTGAAAAAATTTCTGGCTTCGGCGGAATGAGAGCGACATTCAGAATCACTGGCTCGATCACTTACGCATTCACTGAGGAGGCAAGGCCATGGCGCAACGCAAGCAAATAACGTGGACGGAGCTGCGCGTAGGACTTTTCGTGCTGGTGGGGCTGTTCGTTATTGGGGTAGCCATCTTTTATATTACCGGCGCGGGAATGTTGGGGCCGAAGTATCGGCTCTATACCTACCTACCGGAGGTGGAAGGCGTGGCGGACGGGGCGCCAGTGCGGCTGGACGGCGTGGCGATCGGCAACGTGGAGCACATCAAGCTGAATCCGCATCCGACGGACCGCACGCAGAGCATTCAACTGGTCTTGCGCATTGACGACAAATTTAAGGAGGATGTGCGGACAGATTCGACGGCCAGCTTGGTGACCGAAGGGTTATTGGGCGACCGTTACGTGACCATCAAGCGCGGACTAACCGGTTCGCCCTTGAAGCCGGACAGCACCATACCCGCGGCGCCGGCGGTGGCGATGACGGAGATGGTGGAGCGCGGCACCGATTTGCTGGATACGTTAAACGGGGTGGCTGGAGAGATGCGCGGAATTATTGACCAGGTGAAGGAAGGCAAAGGCACGGTGGGGAAGTTGATCAAGGATCCAGCGCTTTACGACAACGTGAACGCGACCGTGGCGCGGTTGAATGCAATGGCCGGCTCGATTCAGGCGGGCAACGGGACAGCGGGGAAATTCTTGACGTCGGATGAGCTGTACACGAAAGTGAACGCGACGGTAGACAACGTGAACGATGTGATCGGCGCGGTTAAAGATCAGAAGGGAACTGCGGGTAAATTGATTTACGATCCGGCGGTTTACAACAGCGCGAAGGGATTTCTGGATAATGGAAATGCGGTGCTGAGCGATGTGAGAGCGGGCAAAGGGTCGCTTGGTAAATTCGCCAACGATGACGCGCTATACAATAATTTGCGCGATGCTTCGGCGCAGGTGCGCGATGCTTCGGCGAAGCTCAATTCTAACCAGGGGACGGCGGGGAAATTGTTCACGGACCCGGATCTTTACGACAACCTTACGGCGATGAGTGGGGATTTGCGCTTGCTGATTGGGGATTTTCGGAAAGATCCAAAGAAATTCCTGCACGTAAAGCTGGCGGTGTTTTAGGGCTGCGGTTTCGTCGCGACGGCGGGGATTCTTAGCCACCAGACTGTGCCGGCATAGTCGGAGAAGCAGACGTGGCCACCAGATTCTTCGAGGACGCCTTTGCTGCGGTCGTCGAATTGGATGGTGGTTACGATGCCGGCGGGCACGGCCTCATCCCAGTCTTCGTAGCGGGAGACTTCCACGGTTTGTGCGTTCAGCACGGTGAGGATGTGCTTGCGGAGTTCTTCGCGGTCTGGTTTTTCCTGGCTTGAGCCGAGGCGCCGGATGATGACTACCGCGATGGGCGCGCCGAATAGTTCCGCGACGGTGTAGGGGTGATCGAAATTGCGGTAGCCGTCTTTCGCTGCGCCGAATGCGCTGCACGCTTTGCCGAAGGCCGGTGCGATCGCGAATGTTGACGCGGTGTCTGCGCTGGTGGGATCTTTCGCCTTCGCATCTTTCGCAAGAGAAGACTTTTCTAGATCGAGAACGACCCTGGGTTCCTTCGTTTTGTCCTGGTTTTTGTCCTGCGGGTAGCCGGGTAGGGCCGCAGCGGCGGCTAGCGCGAAAATCACCAGAAAATATTGTGGGTTTCTGAGCATCTCGTTTTCCTGGACGCGACACACCCGGGAATCGGGATTGTACTGCAAATCTCACGGCGCGTGAGGACCTCACGTGTCAGTTTCACGTAGATCCACGGACCACAAACTTGGCGTGCGGCAGCTGCGGTGCGGAAATTATCTGCCTGTAATTCGAGGGGCGGGGAACGCACCGCTCTCTCGCACGCAATTTCCGCGCCGCTGCGTTCGCGCTGCGACTTGTGGTCCGTGCTACGCCTCGTCGTCCAGCACGAGCTCGATTTCCCGGTCGCCTTCCTTAGCTTCGCCGGGAGCTGCGAAACCGGCGTGACGTTTCGGTCCGCGTGGAACCAGAGTCCAGGCGATGTCTTCCATCTGGCGAAGAGTTTGCCGGCCCTGCTCTGAGTAGCTCGAACACTCGCGCACCGGGAAAAACACGCGCATTTCGGGATACGTCGCCTGGCACACCACAACCTGTTCGCTGTGGCGATAGCCTTTGTTGATGTGCGAGCGGTAGCACGTATCGCAGAGCGACGGGCCGTGCGTCGGCGTTCCGTCCTTGATGTGAACGCTCATTCGTTTGCTCCTTTCTGGAAGCGGGAGTTTCGCCGCTCCGAAGTCTTTCGTTATTCGCGCGCGTTTGGACGCACTTCTACGACTGCGCGGCGTGTGTGGTGCGACGACGGCGCTGCTGCGGCGCTACGAGTGCGCGAATACGAGTTAACGGAACCGGTAAATGCGCCGGCCGAGGGTTCTATTTAAATTGAACGCGGTTGACAGCTAGCGGGACGCTACTTTGAGGGATTGCTGAACATACGGGCACAATCCCCGCGCAGCTTCTTGGCGGCTGGCTTCAACTGCGAGTTGTGTTGGCGTATGGTCATGCTGTGTTTTTCTCCAGCTTGTACGAATCTACGCGAGGGGCGAGGGGAAGGCAACGGCGAAGCGTTGAATGGCGAAAAATTTGCGGCGAATGGATTTGGGGGTGGGTTGAAATGCGAAATGTGTGGTTATTGTTGAAGGCGGGGTGACGCAGCGCGCCGGATAAAGATCCGTCACCCGCTTTCGCGGGTTCGGGATGACGAGCCGCTTTGTTAGACGCCGACTAAAGTCGCCAATCGCTAATCACTCCGGTTGGCCGGAGCGTTCGACGGCTACTTCATGGACGCGGCGCAGGTCTAGTTTGCCCGTGCCTAGATGCGGGAGTTCTTCGATTTGGAAGAATTGGTTTGCGCGGGGGATCCATAGATTGGGGAGGCCGGAGCTCGATAGCTTCTCTAGCACGGGCTTTAGCGCGTCGGGTGGCAGCGTGTGCAGGACCACCAGGCGCTCGCCTTTTTTTCCGTCGGGGACGCCCGTGACCACGAAAATCTTTTCCGCGGAGTCGGCCAGCTCTTGGAGTTTTTCTTCGATTTTTATGTGTGGCACCATTTCACCACCGATTTTGCTGAAGCGGCTTAGGCGGTCCGTGATGGTCAGGAAGCCGTCTTCGTCTTCGGCGGCGATGTCCCCAGTCGTGTACCAGCCGTCTTGCAGAACTTCCGCGGTTTTTTCGGGCTTCCCTAGGTAGCCGAGCATTACGTTGGGGCCATGCACGAGAAGCAGGCCGGGCGTGCCGACATCGCGACGCTCGCGGGTTTCGGGATCAATTATGCGCACGCTGACGCCGGGGAGCGGATGGCCGATGCGACCGCGCTTCGAGCCGACCTGGCGAAATCCTGGGGCGCGAAAATCGCGTGTGTTGACGGCGACTACTGGAGAACATTCGGTGCAGCCGTAACCTTCGAGCGGGCGGATGCCGAAGCGATCTTCGAAGGCTAGCGCGAGCGGCTCCGGCAATTTTTCGGCGCCGACCACCACGAATTGCAGGCTGCCGAAATCTTCGGGCAGGCAGCGGCGCGTGTAGGCTTGCAGGAACGTGGGCGTGGCGAGAAGGAACGTGATCTGGTGATCGCGGACCAGTTCGCTTACGGCGGTGAGGTCGAGCGGGCTGGGATGATAGGCGACTCCGACGGCGAGAACTGCGGGCAGCCAGAGCGTCACGGTGAATCCGAAGGAATGGAAGAAGGGCAGAACGCCGAGGAGGACGTCGCCTTTGCTGAGCATGAAGGTTTGGCCCATTTGATCAATGTTGGACATGATGTTGTAGTGCGAGAGCATCACGCCTTTGGGTTCGCCGGTGCTGCCGCTGGAGAAGATGATGGTCGCGAGATCGTCGAGGGATTGGGTTTTTCCATCACCGAGCGCACGTTCGAGCAGGGGGCCTGGCAGAAACCAGAGCAGAAGGGCCGCGATTTTTTCTGTAAGGCGTGGGCGAGCGGCGATTTCTTCCAGCAGGATTTGTTTTCCGGGGACTTGCAGCGGGAGTTTTTCGAGCAGCAGCTTGGTGGTGATTACGGTTTGCAGATCGCATTGCTGCGCGCAAGACGCGAGAGTTTCGTTCGACGTTGTGTAATTCAAATTCACTGGGATTTTTCCGCAGAGCGACGCCGCGAAATTCACCAGCGCGCCGGGAACGGACGGCGGCAGCAAGATGCCGACCATTTTCTGACCGGCCCAGACGCGGCGCAGGCGGCGCGCTAGAAAAATGGCGCTGAGCAACGCGTTACCCCATTTCATACGCGGGCGGCGCTTATCGCCCATCGCGAACCGGAACGGATAATGATGCGCGGTGCGAATCAGCGAGCGCGCCAGCGTGTGCATGCGGTTTTTGTGATGACGATACGCTTCGGATTGCAATTGCTGAACCGCTTCGCGGACTTGGAACGCTGTGGCGCTGGCCGGCATGGGCGCTCCGAAGCTCACCGTCACTGGGTACGGAATTTTGCGTGGCAATTTCCACAGGAAGCGGCCGCGTTCGTAGCTGAAGATGCTGCCCCAGACTCCGTCGAGATTTACGGGAACGATCGGCGCGTCCACACCTTTCATTATTCTTTCCATGCCGCGGCGGAAAGGCAGCAGCTGCCCGATGCGAGTGATCTGGCCTTCGGCAAAAATGCAGACGATTTCGCCGTTCCGTATGGCGTCGCTGGCTTCGCGCAGGGAATGGATCATGTCGCGCGGGCGCAGCTGCGAAGAAATGGGAATGGCGCGAATCATTTTGGCGAAGGGCTTGATGTGCGGCTGGTCGTAGATGTCTTTGAACATGAGGAAGCGGATGGGGCGGTCGGTGGAGGCAAGGAGGAGCAGCGCGTCCACCAGAGACATGTGGTTGGAAACGAAGAGGGCGCCGCCGGATTCGGGGATGTTGTCGCGGCCTTCGACGCGGATGCGGTAGATGGAGTGGGTGATCATGAAGAGGACCAGGCGCAGGAGGGAATCGGGCAGCAGATAAATCGAATAGGCGGTGGTGACGAGCGTAAGGATGGCGCCGTCGAGAAAAACGCCGGCGGGAGTTTGGTGCAGGACCGTGGAGAAGAAAAAGTACGCTCCAGCGGCCAGAAATACGCCTACGAACGAGAGCAAGTTCGCCGCCGCGATCACGCCGCCCTTTTCTGCGGGGCGGGGGCGATGTTGGATCAGCGCATTGAGCGGGACGGCGAAAAAGCCGCCGAAGAAACCGAGGAACCAGAGATCGGGTATGCGCAGGCGCACGATGTTTACGATGAAATTTGCCAGGCGCTGAGCTGGCGGGATGCCAAGGTGCGACGTCGTTAGCTGCAGCCAGCCGGCGAGCGCTTCGGCGGGGCGGTCGAAATAGAGAAGCGCGCCAAAGAGCGTCATGCCGACTGCGCCTAGTGGGATCAATCCATATTCAATTTTTCCGCCGGATAGATAGCCTGCGGCGAAGCTGCCGAGACCGATGCCGATTCCTACCGCAGCTTGGAGATAACTGATGTGGGTGTCGTCAATGCGTAGAACGTCGTGACCATAAACGACGATTGTGAATTGCAGCAGCGCGGCGAGGAACCAGAGATAAGTGTTGCCGAGGACGGCCCAGCCCAAGACCCGGTCGGCGCGGATGGTTCTGATTTGTGTCGCCAAATCGCCGAATGGGTTCCAGCGGAATTTTTTCGCGGGGTTGGCGGCGGGAACATGCGTGATTCCAAAACTGGTAGCGAGGCCGACGAGCGTGCATCCGAGGAGGACGACTCCGGCTCTGGCTTCGTGATTGCGATAGCGTTCGGCGAGGAAGCCGGAGGCCATCACAGCGCCGATGCTGCCGACGAAGGTACCGAGCTCGATGATGCCGTTGCCCCAGGAGAGGCGGCGCTCCGGCAGGATTTCCGGGAGCAGGCCGTATTTCGAGGGGCCGAAGAGCGCGGATTGCGTGCTGATCAGGAAGACCGCGGCACATTCCAACGGGAGATTATTTAGCCAGAGCCCGAGGATGGTGACGCCCATTACAAGAATTTCCATCAGCTTGGTGCCGATTACGACGCTGCGTTTGCTGTAGCGGTCGGCGAAGTACCCGCCGGTGAGCGAGAAAAAGATGAAGGGGAGGGCGAAGAGTGCGCCGACGATCAGGACGAGGAGGTCGCGCTGTTCTTTCGGGAAATTCATCGCGACGACGAGGTAGATGACCAGAAATTTTATGGCGTTGTCGTTGAAGGCGTTCTGGAATTGGGTGACGATCAAGCTCCAGAAGCCGGCGCGCCAGTGGGATTTTTCTTCCGCGCGCTGGGGCGGCGCGGTGAATTGCGTGGGTGGTGGGTTGGGGGTGGCGTCAGACATTTTGTCTCGCGCGGGTTGAAGGGGATGCGTGAGCCATCGCCGATGGTGTTCCCATGGGCCGCGATTGGCGGCCGCTGGTAACAATCTGCCGGGAGTTTGGCTGGGTTTCAATGAGTTTCGGTTGCGAAGGTGCGAGGGCAGCGTTCGGACTCCGCCGCCGGATAGGTCTGACATCGCAGCAAGTAGGTCGCAGCAAGCAGCGCCCCTACCGAGTGGCAGAAATCGCGACGAACGGGGGCACGGTTATTTTGTAGCGGCTTGAATTCGATTAATCGGTGAGTTTGCCGAGCCAGACTTGGTAGCCCGATTCGAGGACCTGTATTTTTTTGGAGTAGAGGGTGAGGAAGGCGTCTATGGCGGGCTTTGGGACGCCATGCTCGTTGTGTTGCGGATCGTTCCAGAGGTAATCGTCGAAGGCGATGATGGCGCCGGGCTTCGCCAGGCGGAAACTTTGCACGGCGTCTTCGAGGACGTCGGTCGAGCCGTGGCCGCCGTCAATATAAATGAAGTCGTAGCTGGCAAAGGGCAGGGTGCGCAGGATTTCTCGGGAGAACCCGCGCCGGAATTCGGTGCGTTTTTCGCCAGCGGCCTGGCGGATGTTCGCGGCGAAGTGCGCTTGCTCGTTGCAATCGAGGCAGAGCAGGCGCGAGTCCGGCGAGGTGGCTATATTCTGCAACATCCAAGTGGTGGCGCGACCTTCGAAGCAGCCGATTTCGAGGATGGAGCACGCAGTGCCGTGCAAGGATTTCAGATGTTTCCAGAAACTGGGGATGTTGCCGGAGAACCAGTCGGCGGTGAAGGTGTAGCCCTCGGTTATTTGCCTTGGCGGAGGCGCGAATCGTGGCGCAGGTTGAGCTTCGCAGAGAGCGAGCAACGAGCGAACGTAATCGCGTTTCGCGCCGGTCGTGATGTTTAAGGCCTGACGCAGGAAGCCGGCGGCGTCGGCGCGATGGCCGATGCTGAAAAGCAGGACGCCTAGGTTCGCGGTCGCGTCCTGATGCGTCGGCGCGAGCAGAAGCGCACGACGAAGGGCGCGCTCGGCGATGCTGAGTTGCACGACGGCCCAGTCGTTCCAGAGGTCGGCGGATTCTCCTTCGAGGATGGCGCTCGAGAGCAGAGTGGAAGCTTCAGCGACGCGGCCTTCCTGAAAGAGGGTGACGGCGCGGGAGCGTGTGGTGCGTGAAGCGGGTTCGGGGAATGGGATCGTGCTTTCGAGCGGCATGGGATTAAAGCTCCGGGGATTTTGGGCAAGCTTAGGGCCAGGAATGGCACGCCGAGATTAGAAGATGATTAGAAATTGCGAAGTGCGAGGCGGTTACGGGCGTTCGGCCCGTCCCACAGACGAGCAGTGACGAGGTTGACGAGCTAGACCGTCCGCAGGTAATTCAAAGGGAATCAATACATTGCGGCGCGCTGGGCTTGGCATGTTGGTTGCAAACGAACATCGCAACCGAGGTGTGCAAATGAATACGGATAGAAGCAAATTGCGCCAGGCGATTAGCGGTGCAGGGCTGGCGGGCGCTTGCGCTCTGATTCTGGGACCCATCATATTCGGCACGGCTGCGTCTACGCCGAACCCGCGCCGGGATGTGCGCATAGATATTCCGTCGGACGCTGCCACGGCGACCGCTGCGGACCGCACTCTCGTGATCGAAGCGCCACCGGAGTTGAAGAAGGACGAACGCTTCACGAATGAAACGAAAGTTGTCGAGTATCACTTCCGTCTGGACAGCTCGTCGGACATGGTGCATCTGAACGTCTCTGCGGAAGTCGAGCACGGACTCGTTCGCTGGGAATTGGTTGATCCCACCGGCGAAGTGCGCGCGCGAGTCGGAACAACGGAGCGAGGCAGCATGGATACGACGAACATTCAGGCTATCCGGGGCGAATGGCTGTTGCGCGTGACGTTGCAGGATGCGACCGGCCACTACAAAATCCATTGGGAAAAATAGCGCGCGGATTTTTGCAAGCATGTGGCGCTGAAACTTGGGAGGCGCACTGATGAGTGCACTGTGGAAGAACGTGCGGTATGGAATGCGCGTGCTGGCGAAGAGCCCGGGGTTCACCTTGGTGGCGGTGCTGACCCTGGCGCTGGGAATTGGCGCGAACGCGGCGATCTTCTCCGTGGTTTATTCGGCGCTGCTGCGGCCACTGCCGTACTACCAGCCGGATCGCCTGGTGACGCTGGGTGAAGGCCGCACGCAGACGCGCGACAACGAACTGGTGAGCCGCAACAGCTCTTACCCGGATTTCGTGGACTGGAAGAAGGCGACGAAAAGTTTTGCGGCGTTGACGGCGTACAGCTTCGACACTTTTACTTTGGCGGGCAATGGCGAGCCGAAGGCGGTGTTTGCCACGCAGGTGCTGCCGAATTTTTTCGCTACGCTGGGAGTGAAGCCGGCGCTTGGTCGAGGATTTTTGGATGGCGAGGATGTCACCGACGGGCCGCACGTGGTGATGCTGACCTACGGCTACTGGCGCAGCGATTTTGGCGGCGATCCGAATGTGGTTGGACGCACCATCGCGCTGGATAACAAGCCGGCGACGATTGTAGGCGTGCTGCCGCGCGATTTTCAATTTGCGCCGACGAATGATTTTCCATTGTGGGTTCCGATGCATGCTTCTCAGGATTTGCTAACACGGCGGAATCTGCGCTGGATGAATGTGTTCGCGCGCCTAGCGCCGGGAGTGACGATGGCTCAAGCGCACACAGAAATGGACGGAATCACGGCGCAACTGGCGCGGGAATATCCGCAGCAGGATGGGTCGGTGTTTGTGAACATCGGTACGTTGCGGCAGAGGATTGTGGGGCAGGTGCAGCCGTTGCTACTGGTGATTTTCGGCGCGGTGGGGTTTGTGCTGTTGATTGCGTGCGCGAATGTGGCGAATTTGATGATGACGCGCGCGGCGGGGCGGCGGAAAGAATTCGCGATTCGCACGGCGCTGGGAGCGAGCCGCGGGCAATTGATAGCGCAGCTGCTGACGGAAAGTGTGCTGCTGGCTACGCTGGGCGCGGCGGTCGGGTTCGTGGCGGCGCAGTGGGGCGTGAATGTACTGATCGGGGCGATTCCGCAGCAGGTGCTGAGCTCGTTGCCAAATCTGCGTGACGCAGGCACGAACCTGCCGGTGGTGGCGTTTCTTTGCGGCGTGACGCTGCTGACCGCGGTGCTATTTGGGTTGGTTCCGGCGCTCTCGATGTCGCAGACGAAAGTGAGTGACGCGTTGAAAGATGAATCGCGCGGAGGAACCAGCACGGCGCATGCGCGTTTGCGTAATGCGGTGGTGGCGGCGGAAATTGCGGTGTCACTGGTGTTGCTGGTGGGAGCGGGATTGATGTTGCAGAGCCTGCACGCGCTGCTGCATCAGGACGCGGGGTTCGACCAACACAATTTACTGACTTTTTCCGTAAACCTGCCGGACAGCTCTTATCCCAGTGACAAAGAATATCCGAACGATAGCCCGGCCGCTCGTTTGTTCGAGCACGAGTTCAGCGAAAAGTTGCGAAATACGCCGGGCGTGCAAGGCGTGGGATTGACCAGCGCGCTGCCGATTGGCGGGAGCGGCGGGACGATACGATTTCTGGTGCAGGGGCGTCCTACGGCGGCGGGTCAGGAAGATGAGTGCGACATCATTGCGGTGACCTCCGAATATTTTTCCACGTTGAAAGTGCCGTTGATTTCCGGGCGCATGTTTTCGGCGACGGACAAGATCGAAGCTCCTTGGGTGGCGATCGTGAATCAAGCGTTCGTGAATAAATATTTTCCTGAACGAAGCGGCGGTGGGGAAGCGCATCCGGTTTACGTTTAGTGCGAAGGAACCGTACCGCGAGATTGTGGGCGTCGTGGCAAACATTGCGCAAGACGATCTGGCGGGGCCGCCGACGCCGGTGATTTACGTGGCAAACGAACAGGGGCCGTCGACGTATCTGACGTATATGGTACGCACGGCCGGCGATCCTGCTGCGTTTGTGGGCACGGCGCAGGCGGCGCTGCACCAGATGGATCCTCAGCTGCCTTTGATCCAGCCGCAGACGATGGAACACTTCACGAATCAGACTTCGTCGGTATTCTTGCGGCGTTATCCTTCGTATTTGATTGGGAGCTTTGCGGGGCTCGCGCTAATTCTGGCGATGATTGGATTGTATGGATTGATTTCGTACACGGTGCAGCAACGGACGCGCGAGATTGGGATACGTATGGCGCTGGGCGCACAGCCTGCCGATGTCTTGAAATTGGTGATGGGGCAGGGAATCGGCGCGGTTTTGGCTGGTGTGGGGATTGGCGTGGTGGCGGCTTTGGCCTTGACGCGCTTGATGGCGAGCTTACTGTTTGGCGTCAAGCCGACGGATGCGATTACGTTTGCGATCGTTGCGGTGCTGCTGACTTGCGTGGCGCTGGCGGCGAGTTATATCCCGGCGCGGCGCGCGATGCGCACGGATCCGCTGAACGCGTTACGGCATGAGTGAGTTTGCAGAAAACGGAACGAGGAGTTTGTAGCGGCGGTCTTCAGACCGCCATCGGTGATAGCCGCGTCGCCAATGACGAACTAAAGTGCGCCGCTACGAGTTCAAACTCAAACGCGCACAGGCAAGATTGCCTATGCTACGTTAGGCAAGGACACGTAGTGAGGATTTTGCAGGTGCCGCTGTCGCGGCTGGTGGTGGAACGTTCACTTCCGGTAGCGGATGTTCGCGCTTCGTGTACTTTGTGGAGATGTAATCGTCCACCAGTTTTTGGAATGCGGCGGAGAGTTCGTCGTAGGTGCCTTCTAGCGTGTTGAAATGTTTGCCGTCAATATAGACGGGGCAGCGGGGGGCTTCTCCTGTGCCGGGGAGGCTGATTCCAATGTTCGCCGCTTTGGATTCGCCCGGGCCGTTTACGATGCAGCCCATCACTGCGAGCTTCATATCTTCCACGCCTTCGTAATAACGCTTCCACTCGGGCATTTTGTCGCGAATGTAGCCTTGAATGCTTTCCGCTAATTCCTGGAAGGTGGTGCTGGTGGTGCGTCCGCAGCCGGGGCAGGCGGTGACGCTCGGCGCGAAGCTGCGCAGGCCGAGCGATTGCAGCAGCTCGCAGGCGGCATAAACTTCGTCGCGACGATCGCCGCCGGGACGCGGCGTGAGCGAAACGCGGATCGTGTCGCCGATGCCTTCATCGAGCAAAATTCCCATGGATGCGGAGGACCATACGAGGCCCTTTGCGCCCATGCCTGCTTCGGTGAGGCCGAGGTGCAGCGGCTGATCTGTTTTCGCGGCAAGGTCGCGATAGATAGCGACTAGATCGTGCGGGCGCGAAACTTTGCAGGAAATAATAATTTGATCTTTGCGCAGGCCGCATTCCAAGGCGAGCGCGGTGGATTCGAGCGCCGAGAGGACCATGCACTCGTTGATGATTTCTTCGGACGATTTGCCGAGGTCTCTGTCGGTGTTTTCCTGCATCTTGCGCATGACTAATTCTTGATTGAGCGAGCCGCCGTTCACGCCGATGCGTACAGGCTTGTTGTGGTCGCGTGCGACTTTGCAGATAGTCGAAAATTGTTCGTCGCGGCGCTGCCCGGCTCCCACGTTGCCCGGATTGATGCGCAATTTATCGAGCGCGCTGGCGCAGTCGGGGTATTTCGTCAGCAGGACATGGCCGTTGTAATGAAAATCGCCGATGAGCGGGACGTCGCAGCCGGCATCGAGGAGGCGCTTTTTAATTTCAGGGACCGCGGCCGCGGCTTCGGGAATATTTACGGTGATGCGGACTAGTTCGGAGCCGGCTTGGGCTAGTTCGAGGCATTGCTGGGTCGTCGAGGCGATATCTACCGTGTCGGTATTGGTCATGGACTGCACCACGACCGGCGCGCCGCCACCGACTTGGATTTTGCCGACTTTTACGCCTACGGTTTTGTGACGCTTCTGTGTCATCTCTTATCTATTGTAGCGAATTGGAGAGGTTTGTTGCTAGCTGTGGTTGACGGAGATGTATGGAGTTCGAAGGCACCTCAGACGAACTCACATGAACACAGATAAAGGCACATGATAAACGACGCCAGATGGAATCGCCGCGAGTTCGATCTAATATTCCGGCCGGCGGCCGATGTTGGCGGATTTGCCGTTTACGCGCGATGGCGGGGGAGTAATGGTGGCCATTTTTCGGATCATAGCCAGGACGAGCTTTTTGTCGTCGTCGGAGAGGGTGGTGGAATATTTTTTGATGTCGGCCAGGAAGCGGATTTCTTCTTCGGAAAGTTCGCCTAGCATCTTGCGGGTTTCGCGGTCTCCGGGCGTATCGCTGCCGGGGAAAAAGTCGGCGAGGGAGATTTCCATGGCCTCGGCAATTTTGGCGAGGGTCTCGAGCGACGGAACGGTGTGGCCGTTCTCGACGCGCGAGAGGTAACAACGGAGCAGGCCGGTACGGCGTTCGATATCGCCTTGGGAAAGCCCGCGATCGGCGCGGTAGGACTTGATTACTTCACCGATGTTAACCTTTGGTTTCTCTTTGGGCATGGTATCTTTCCTCTAACTAGGGCGTATCTTACGAGTAACCCTCGAAATGGCGCAAGAGATATTTCCAGTATTGTTCCTCACCGGAACATTCTTGCGATGAAACCTTTCATGAAACGTGGTCCGCTGGCATATGGTTGCACGATTTCTCAGACGAAATTGCGGCCACGCATCACAAATGCCTGGTCCAAACTGCGGGGCCATACTCTGCGGATGCGTCACTGGCCGCTAAATCGAGGACTGCGTGACCGGAGTTTGCAGCGGGGCTACGACGCTGCGCTTTCCGGCGCGTTTGTTCTCATAGAGAGCGCCGTCGGCGCGTTTCAAGAGTTCCTGTGGGGTTTCGCCGGCGGCATAGTCGGTCCAGCCGCGGGAATACTGCAGGCGCAATTTTTGATCGTCGAATTCGAATTCGAGGCCTTCGAGCCGTGCCAGAACGTGCCGGACTTCTTCGGCGCGGCACTCCGGAAGCAAGGCCATGAACTCATCACCGCCCAGGCGCACGGCGAGGTCGGAACCGCGAATGGCGCGCTGCAGGCGATCGGCGAAACCTTTCAGCACGGTATCGCCGGCGGCGTGGCCGTGGCGATCATTAATTTGTTTCAGGCCGTCGAGATCCATCAGCAGAACTGTGAGCGGCCGGCCGTGACGCTGCGCGCGGCTCATTTCCTGTGCCAGGCGCTGTTCGCCGGAACGACGGTTGTAAAGACCTGTGAGTTGATCGAGAGCTGCGAGCTTGTAAACCTCGGAAGCGAGAGTTTCCACCTTGGCGAGTGACTGCATTTGATCCGCCACTTCTTGACGAAGGCGACTCAGCTGAAGCTGCTGATAGACCAGATAGACGCTGAACAGCAGCACGAGTCCCACCAGAGCGCGGACTGCCTGATTCAGGTAAAACGAATAAGTTGATTCCTCGCGACTGAGCAGCGCGGGGAAAGCGAAGGACGCGACCGCGAGAGTGAGCAACAGAATCACAGCTACAGTGGTGGACCACAGCCACCATTGGCGGCGATCCAGATGCTGCAAATGCTCGCGGATTTGCTCGGGCTCAAAATGCGGGACGGCCTGACCATCCATCGCGGCCGCAGTGTGAGCATGATTATCCAGCATATGTCCTCGCTGACGTATAACTGGACACAGGATGCCAGAGGGAGGAAATGGTGGATATACGTATGTACCGCGGGGGTTCCATTGTGGTAACGGCATAATGGCTTAGTAACGACAGTAATAACTTCGAATGGCCGCGCTGTAACTACTGGCGAGGTGCTGGCCCCAGGGACTTGAAGTAGCGGTTGACCGCTGCTCGCTTTCCGGATGCTTCCCGCCTGATTCGCATATCGCCCCGATTCCTGCTTTGCATTCCAAGCATTTCCCGCCTGGCGACGCTCCCGTCGTGCCTCCCCTGTACGGTCGCAACGCGCTGAAACGCGCCTGAGACCAAAAAGGAGGAGATCGCGATGATACCCACAGCTAGAGCAGTGGTTTTTCTGTTAGTGATTCTTGGCTTGGCAGCGAGCTTGGCTCCCGGGAACTTGCCTTCCGACAATACATTGAGGTCCAGCCTGGACGGATCGCAACCGCCGGTCCCGCCTAAGCTGGTTTTGTTTGATGGATCGCAACCGCCGGTGCCACCGAAAATGGCGCCAGTGGGCGTGAGACTGAATGGATCGCAACCGCCGGTTCCGCCGAAGGCTGCACTGGCCTGGATGCTCGACGGATCGCAGCCACCGGTACCACCCAAAGCGCTGGCGGCAACGGCCTAGAGGCGGCCAACATGCTGTCCTGGCGGCTGAAGCAGTTGGGTGAAACGTGCTAGTCAGGGGGGAGATAGCGCTAATTCTCCGCCTGAATTTGTGCTACGATTTGCGCCAGTGACGGACATGTTAAGTCTGCTGCTGTGGCTGGCCGGATTGCTATTTGAATTTTTGCTCCTGGTACGTTGCGTTCAGACCAGGACGCTCACCAAGTACATCTATTTTTACACTTACATCCTCTGCGTGTTCGCCGTTTCGGCGGGACTGTACATCGGCCACTCTATTTCGCCGGCATTTTATGTGGCGTGGTATTGGCCGACGCAGTTTGCGACGCTGGGCATCGGCTTCGGCGTGGTGCTGGAAATCGTACGGCAAGCGCTGGCTGCTTATCCCGGAGCGGAGCGTCTCGCGAGGGTGGCAAGCTGCGCGGTGTTCGCCGCGACTTTCTGTTACGTGGAATGGCATGTGGCGCGACGGACGGTGTGGTCCACGTCAAACGCGACGGTGGAGCTGGAGCGGGATCTGCGGGTGATCGAAGCCCTGGTCTTGGCCACGGTGCTGGCGATCGTTTTCTATTATCGAATTGAGCTGGGCAAGAATGTGACCGGCATGATTTTGGGATTTGGCGTTTACATCGGAGTGAGTTTGACGACGCTCGCCCTGCGATCGTTCGTCGGACCCCGATTCGATACGGCGTGGGGATTGCTGCAGAGCGCTTCATTCGTATTCGCGTTGGCGGTGTGGACGGTAGCTCTATGGAGAGACAGCCCGAATCCGAAACCGCCGGACGCGGGATCCGGGTACGATGCGCTGGTGCACGGCACGCGCGAGCGTCTGGATTCGTTGCGGTCGCAGTTGCGAGGAGTGGCACGCTGATGCTCGGCCTGCTTTTCTATTTAGCGCTGGGGGTCGGACTGCTGGTGTTCCTGTGGGCGCTCGCGCGCAGGAAAGGCGCGCCGGTGGAGGGATGCGGGCAGCAGTTCGTGGAGGCGCGACAAGCTTTGCGGACGCTGCAATTCGGATTGCTGCCGGAAAATCTGATCGAACGAATATTTGATCCGCAAGATTTGCGCTACGTGACGGCAGCGGGCCCGCGGGAAATTGGCAATCTGTTCCTGCAAGAGCGCACCAGGATTTCGTTGATGTGGGTGCGGCGGGTGCGCAGCGAAGTACGCAATCTGATGCATTTTCACCTGGCCTATTCGCGATTGCACGCCAAGTTGAGCCTGCTGACGGAAATTCGGTTGGCGCTAGATTTCGCCGTGCTGCTGCTGGCGTGCGGGGCTTTGCGGATTCTCCTGTACTTGCGTGGGCCGTACGGCGCGCGAGCAATGGTGCGAGTTCTGACGGCGGCGGCGGGACGCGTATGTGCTGCTTCGGAAAAGTCGCTGGCGTTTTTGAATCCGCCGGCGCTTGAATCGTTCCGCCGCGATTCAGCCGGGCACGGAGCAGCGATTTAAGCGATGAACGCTCCGGCCAAACACACCGATGTGCTGGCTGCGGCCGACGATCTGCGCCGGCGCACGCTGGCGGACATGACCCAGCCGCTCGAGCGCCTGATCTATCTAGCGTCCACACGCGATTACAACACTGGCCTATACTATCACCATGGCCTCGCGCTGCGTTTTTCGGAAGAAGCAGCGTGCGAAGCGCTGGCGGATTGCCACCGCGAAGCGTTCGAGGAACTTGTGGCTGCGTCGCTGGAAGAGTTGGTGTACGAGCTGGAAGCGTACCTGAAAAGCACGCGTGTGGCGCCCGGCGATTTCATCGTGGCATGGAAAGGGCTGGAACCGTACCGCGTGGCGGTTCCGGTGGGAATTGATTCATTATCGAGCGAGCTGGTATTTTCCAACCTGAAAGTGGCACTGGCTATTTTGGAGCAGCAGCTGATGGCTCGGCCGAAACCAGGCGCATCGCTACACCCGTTACCTGTCCAATAATCTCTGCCTCATCCGGGTACGGGAATTGTCGGATCGCCGAACCGGAAAGAGGGTGGGGAATCAAGGTGAGTTCCGAACCGCGCAATTCTAACCAGGAACAAGCATAGCTATCACGCAATTCGATGAAGTATATGGGGCGGTCGAATTCGGTGCGCCAATGCGAAGGGTGCGTGCGGTTCATGTGGCTATCTATCTGCACGAACGAGCCGCGACGCAGCAGCGGATACATCGAAGAATCGTCGGTACCGATATATCCGTACTGGCAGTGGCGTAGATCGAGCTTCTGCAAGAACGAAATCGGAACTTCTCCCCAAAGCTCGACCATCCGAGATAGCAGATTGGTCTTTTCCAGATTGAAGCCGCGATCAAAACGCACCGGGAAGTTCATCACCTTGCCTTCGGCGGGAGCTTCGAGCGTCGCGAGGTGCGTATTCTGCAGCGGCGTGGAGAGCTGGTAACGCATGGTTTCGTCCAGCAGAACTCCGAAGGCGGCCAGCAGGTCAGTGAATTTGGTGCGATAGATTACGCTGAGACTGAATAATTTATAGATGCTGGGGACGGAGTTGCGGTTTTCGATTTGCGTCAGCCAGGCGTTGGAGATGTAGAACTCTTCGTTTTCCGACTCGAGGGCAATTTTCCTGCTCAGTTCTTCCACTTCCCGCGTGGTTACGCCCAGACGGCTGCGAAGTTCCCTGAGTTGATTTCCTGAACGAGTTGCTGGCTCCATTTGCGCGACCTATCTCCGAAACTCAGCGATTCCGGCAGTCTAAAGGTGCAGGGGCATGAAGCTGCCCGCCTGCTTAATCGAGCTGGGAACGAAAATGACCGCGGAACTTGCGCAACAGTCCGCGGTGGCTTTCCTTTTTCCGCCTTCAGCAACTACTAGCAGCGGCGAAAATCGAATAACGCGAAAACTTGCTTTCAATTAGAAGCAGTTTCGCCTTCGCACAAAATATTTCTCCGGAATCATGACAGAATCCGCAGCCCCGGAAGCTGGCGCCGGCATGGCAGCAGCGCATCCAGCTCTCTGCGGCATAGGTTATCGCAGGTCCAAGACAGAGCCAATAGGCGGGCGTCAAGAAAGCGAAAACAATCGCGACCGGCGTCCGTATAAATACGCAGCCTCGAGAAAATGATACGAAGTTACGCATTAGTAATAGTGGCGCGGGATGCACCTGCCGTTCCCGGGATCGCTGAGATGCCGATGCCGGGAACCGGTAGCGTTGCAAGGCACCAGCGGTGACCCGCTTGACGTGCCTGGACAGAGGCGAATAGAAAGCGGCGGTTCATTTTTGGCGTCAAGCGCCGAGAGAAAGGTAGCAGGGGGCGCAGGGGTATGCCACTCTGGCACAGATTCCGGCACGAGTTCTGGCATTGGCTCGGTACAGTCAGGAGAAAAATTCATGGGCGGATTCTCCGGTGCACCGGTTAACCCTGGCGGACCTTACCGCGAACATCGCGAAGTCCCGCGCTTCACATTAATCGCTAGCATCGAACTGCGCGAGCCCAACACCGATACGCGCATCTCCGGCCGCATTTCCGAAATCAGCCGCAAGGGATGCTATGTGGACGTGATGATCACCTTGCCCGAAGGCACGGGCCTGGACGTGCGCATTTCTCGCGATCAAGGCGTTTTCGAGACGAAAGCCAAGATCGTTTATGTCCAACACGGCATGGGCATGGGCGTGACGTTCGTCAATCCCGCGCCCGAGCAATTGCAACTGCTGGATGCCTGGCTCGCCGAAATATCCTCGTAGTGTCCCAGCTTCAAGTAAGTTTGCATTGAGTAGGTGACAGTGCGTCCGCCTGCGAGTCGAGCTCCGAGTAGCGACAGCTTCGATTCGGCCGTTTATCGCCAGCGATGCCTTATTCGTCGCGGAGGGCGACCATGGGATCGAGGCGTGCTGCTCGACGCGCCGGAATGTAGCAGGCGACGAGAGAAATGGCGGCGAGGAGAGCGGGCGCGGCGATCAGGACGACGGGATCGAAGCTGTCCACGCGGTACAGCATGCTCGACAATACCTTTCCCACGGCGAGGGAAAGCAGCAGCCCGACGCCGGCGCCAATTCCCAGCAGGACTATGCCTTCGCGCAGCATCATGCGCACTGCATCAGAGGCGCGGGCGCCCAGAGCCATGCGGATTCCGATTTCCCGCGTGCGCATCGCTACGTTGTACGCCCTCACGCCGTACAATCCGATCGCCGCGAGCAGCAGCGCGACAACTCCGAAAATGGTGAAGATGCGCGCGCCCGTGCGGACCACCCAGAGGTCGAAGCTGCTCTCTAGATGATTGCGGATCGTCTTGAACGCGAGTAGTGGGAGTTGAGGATCCACCGAGCGGATCTGGGCGCGCACAGTTTCGAGCAGGCGCGCCTCGGCCTGCGGCAGTAACACCGCGGTCCTGATGTGAATTTGCATGTCCGACTCGTACGCTTGCCCGAAAGGGACATAGACGTGAGGCGGCCAGTGCGATCCGGTAACGCTTTCTTGCACGTTACCCACGACTCCGACAACTTCAGCGTCGAGCCCGGGCTGGTCGCTGCCTCCGGAAATCAGGCGCACACTTTTGCCAAGCGCTTCGCCGTCCGGCCACAGGCGCTCGGCCGCCGCTTGATCCAGAATGGCCACGGGGCGAGTGCCGCTGCCGGCATCCTGAGCTGAAAACGCGCGGCCACGTTGCAGCGGGATCTGCAGGGTGCTGAAGTAATCGCTGCTGACGACGTTGTAGCGGCACTCGATCCCTGTCGCCGTCTCGGCAGTCACCGAGGCAGGCGCGTCGCCGGAACGTCGCGCGGTTTTGTCGAGCGATACCATCCCGAAAGGAACTGTCGCGGCCAGGCTTACGGACTCGACGCCAGGAGTGTTTTGCAGTCGGTCAACCAACGCACGGTAAACTTCGCGACCGCGCGCTTCGTTGTAGCCCGCGAGACTGGCGTCCACTTCGGCGATTAATTCACCCTGCGTTTGGAAACCGGGTTCGAGCCGCGCTGCTTGTATCGAGCTGCGGATGAAAAGGCCGGCAGCGCTGAGCAGCATCAACGAGAGGGAAATTTGTCCCATCACTAGCAAGTTGCGACGTGAAAATACGCCGCGAAGTCGGCCGGGCTGAAAGTCGGAGCGGTTGCCGGTTTTGAGATCGGCAACAAGATTGCGGCGAGACAGGTTCCACGCTGGTCCCAGGGCAAACACAATCGTACTCAGCGTGCAAAATCCGATCGTAGCGAAGAGCACGCGCACGTCTGGACCTGCGGAGTACACGATATCGAGCGGCGCGAGGCGCGACATGGAGCGCACCAGCGCGCCGGTGCTCCAAAAAGCCAGCGCTAGACCTGCGGTGCCGCCGGCAAGTGCCAGTAGTAGTCCTTCTACCAGAAGCTGCCGCAGAATATCGGCGCGACTGCCGCCCAGCGCCAAGCGGATGGCGACCTCCCGACTTCGTGCTGTGCCGTGCGCCAGCATCATGTTTGCCACGTTGAGAGAAGCGATGAGCAGAACGACAGCGGCTACGGAAAGCAGCAGGGCCGCGGGCACAAGCAGCCCAGAATCGGTCGTGGGCTGGGTTGAAACACCCCCTCGGGAGAGCGGCCGCACGATGAAAGTTTGGTCTTTATCGTTCTCGGGATAGGCCTTGGCCAATTGGGAAGCAACCGTCGCCAGCGACGCGTCGGCTGATTTTTGGGTGATTCCGGGTCGCAGACGCCCCACGAGAATGAGCGCGTGAGTGTCGCGCGCGGCGAGCGGGCGGCCGTGGCCTTCAAAATCATTCATCACCGATTCGTAAACGCCCAGAGGCAAGTATAGTTCGGGGCTGATCAGGGCCGTGGTGCCGGTGAAGCCTTCCGCGGTGACGCCGATGATGGTGTAGCTGCGACCATTGATCTGCAGCGTCGTGCCGAGCACATGGGGATCAGCGCCATCTCTTTTCCAGTGTGAGTAGCTCACGATGGCCACAGGGACTGCGGAGGCGGGCCGCTCTTCCTCCGGTGTGAACGCGCGGCCTTGAGAAAGCGGCACGCCAAACGTCGTGAAGTAATTCGCCGAGACAATATCCGCGAACACGCGCTTGGTGCTGTCGCCTGCGGAAAGTCCGACCATCGCCAAATTGTGCGCCAACAGGCTGCTGAAGACACTTCCATCGCCGCGTAGCTCAGTGTAATCGGGGTACGAGAATCCACGATAATCCGGCTTGTGCGTGTCGCGACTGAAGCAGCCTACGATTTCCGCGGGATTTTGCATCACCAGCGGCTTCAGCAAAAACGCATTCACCAGACTGAAGATCGCCGTATTGGCGCCGATCCCCAGTGCCAGCACCATCACTGCCGCGCAACTGAACCCGAGATTCTTGCGGAGCATCCGCGCACCGAAACGTATGTCGCGTAGCAGATTCTTCACGTGTTGACTCCTATTTGAACTGCCCCCGGCACTAGCTGATACGTGGGAACGAAGCCAAAGGTTCCCCAATCGCGGCGACGCATGGCGATCGCCGGATTCGTCAGGAAGCTTATGCAGAATAGTGATCATGAGCCACGAAGGAACCGAGCGCTCGATCGACACGGAAACCGGAGAAGCGAAATCGAGGTCAAGCCGATTGCCCGGTTACGCGACTCCCTTTGTGGAACTATTCAGGACTTGGGCCACTTGTCTGACTTCATAGTGCGGCTCGGACGAGGCTGGGCTAAACTATGCGCGCCATGAGCGCCATTGACGAAGTACTCGCAGCAAACGAAATCTACTCGCGCACCCATGAATTGCGCAACCAAACGCCGCGCCCCGAACGCAAACTTGCGGTCCTGACCTGTATGGACACCCGGCTTTCCATTCGCACTCTGGGGTTGAGCACGGGAGACGCGCACATCATCCGCAACGCCGGAGGCATCGTTACCGAGGACACGCTGCGCTCGCTGGTCGTATCACACTACCTGCTCGGCACTGAGGAAATCATGGTCATCAATCACACCGATTGCGGCTTGATGCAGACGAGCGAGCAGGACTTGCGCACGAAAATCCAGAATCGCACTGGAACGGCCGCTGTTGCTCCCGCCTTCTTTTACGCCTTCCAAGACATCGACGAAAATGTCCGCCACCAATTGCAAAAGCTCCGCACCCATCCCTGGATTCCCAAAAGTGTCGCCGTCCGCGGCTTCGTTTACGAGGTCGCGACTGGACGTCTCCGGGAAATCAAAGAGGTCTGACTCGACCGAGGCTCAGTAATGACGAGTTGCGACACGTTGGATAGCAACCGTTTGGAATAGCCGTGCCCGCTCTTTCGCGCCCAACTCGATCCGCTCCTCTTCTGTCGGGCTCCCCAGCCGCTAGAAAGGCGGACATTTCTATGTCGCTCAATTCGGACATTCTCACTCTGCAGCCACACCGGTTTTGCGGTGCTTGGCTTGCCGGTGTCGCCCACCTCCGATGACGGAAATTTCCGCGTCAGGGCTTCAAATTTATGAAGCGATCATTGCAGTCGCTGAATCAAGTCATCGATCTGGATTCGGGGCGGAAAATGGCTTTCGAAAATCGTGTGCCTGATAGCGCAATTTATGTGAATTGCATCGTCGCCTTGCTGGCGATCATGCTGGTCGGCTACACATTCGGCTTGCACGGGCAGCGGCAAAGTTTTTTCGACGTTCGTGCTCACCTTAGCCATCACTCTGGTTCTTGCCCTGATCATCGATCTGGACCGGTCACGCTCGGGTTCATCCGCGTACGTCAGCAGCCCATGATTGACCTGCTGCAAGGGTCTTGAAATTCCCAAAGTTAGCGGAATCGACGGAGAGAGATGCCATCCTCCTGCCAATTGCCTGCGCGTAGCTGCTTCTCCACGCCAGCGCCTGATTGGCGCCGGAATGCGACGTCTCAGGTTACGCGACCCTCGTTATGGCCTTTCCCACTGGCCGGAGTCCGCGGAACGGAAAATCGCCTCAATCACGGCCATATTGTTGATTCCGTCGGAAACCGAAACGGGCACTTCGCTGTCCTCGCGAATGGCGCGGGAAAAGGCGTCGCCCTGAATCGTGTATTGGTCGCAAGTGTCAAAAGCCTCGGTTACGATCTCCTTGCCTACGCCGTCGCGGCCTTCCGCGATGAAAATTCGACATGGCCGGTCGTTAGGAGCATTGAATGGTATTTCAATTTCAATGCGGCCCTGCGTCCCCAGGAAATGAAGCCGCTGATACGGAACCAGCTGCGTGCTGCACGTAAATGTAGCGTGCCCGGACGGGAAATCGAGGATCGCAGAGACCAGGCGATCTACCTTCATATCCGGATCTCTGGCAACTAGCCCCACCACGCGCATCGGCTCCTCGGCAAACGCGAAACGCGACGCCGTGATTGGATAGCATCCGATGTCCATCAGGGCCCCGCCGCCGTATTCAGGTACGTTGCGAATGTTAGCGGGGTCGCGGTTGAAGTAGCTGAAGAAGCCGGTAACTGCGCGCAGCTGCCCGATCCGCCCCGATGATATCAGCTCTCTCGCGCGCAACCATTGCGGATGGGTACGCACCATGAACGCTTCGCCAATCTTGACGCCCGTCTGTTTCTGCACCGCCAAAAGCGTGCGCGCTTCCGACTTCGTCATCGCCAGCGGCTTCTCGCATAAGACGTGCTTTCCGGCTTCCGCTGCCTTAATTGACCAGGGAACGTGCAAATGGTTCGGAAGCGGATTGTAGATAGCTTCCACCTGCGGGTCGGCCAGCAACTCCTCGTAGCTTCCGTAGGCCTTAGCAATCCCGAGTTCCTGCGCGATTTGCTCAGCGCGGCGCCGGTCTCTGGAAGCAATGGCGATCACCTCACAGCGATCGCCTTTTTGCATCGCGGGGATCACCTTCTTCACTGCAATCTTGGCCGTGCTCAAAATTCCCCAGCGGACTTTCTTCGGCATATTCACGTCTGTCCTCATGACGAACTCAAGCATTCCGACCTAATCGCGTCGTTGCTCATTCCTCGGGATGCGGTACAGAGATTGAAAACCCCCTACGGAATCGAACGCACAACCGCATGATATAAAACACAATCTCAGACTGCCAGTAATAACCTGCGTATTCTGGCCGCTGATGTCATAACCCCAGCACGCCGGGAAGAGTGAAGCTTTACCTCACATCGACGGTTACGCGACGCAGATTTCGGTGTCAATCGAGACTGTAGGTAAGTACTGTTCGAACAATGAGTTCGGAATGCGACGATTTTCGGTTCGGGATTTTCCTAGGCCTCCAGAAAGGCTGCGCGGTCACGAACCTGACGGGGGTGTTGCGTATCGGGCGGGCTAGGTGTAGGTTACCGGTCAGGTACGAAGAAAAAGCGGTAATCCCGGTGAAGAGCTGAAATGAGCGATCCGTCACGAACACGGATTGAGAGATCCAGAATAGCCAACTGCATTGTTCTTCTATTATGGGGCATGGCGGTTCTCGGAGGAACTCTCGAAGCTGCTGCACAGATTGCCAGTTCGACGGCGCAGAACGTTCAAGCCCACACGACAACAAAGCAGGATACGCCGGTTCAAGCCAAGCCGCTGCGCGCCACGACGCGTTTGGTGGAGCTGAGCGTAATCGTGCGTGACAAGAACGATCAGCTCGTCACTGGCCTGAAGAAGTCAGACTTCGAAGTGCTGGACAACGGGGAGCGGCAGGACATTCAGATTTTTTCAGTTACAACCAACGAACCCCTCTCGCGCCTTCCCGCAGCGCTTTCGCCGAATACTTACACAAACCGCATGCCTGGCATCGGTGATGCACCTTCCAACATCACGGTGCTGCTGCTGGATGCTCTGAATACTCCGTTATCCGACCAAGCGTTTGCAAATCAGCGGCTGGTGAAATTTCTCGAAGCGCTGCAGCCACACGATCGCATTGCTGTCTACAGTCTCACTCGGCGACTGAGGATGCTGCACGATTTTACGAGCGACGCTTCGTCGTTGATTGCCGCGCTAAGGAGCTACAAAGGACAGCTCTCTGAACTGGACGATGCGGAAGTCCCCGATCTCGGCTACACGGGAAATCCCATGGCGGCGCTACTGAGCCGCGACCTATCGCAGGAAGAGGCTGAACGGAACCTTTCCAACCGGATTGAACTTACACTCCAAGCGATGACGGAGATTGCCAAGCACCTGGCGCCGCTTCCGGGCCGAAAGAACCTGATCTGGGTGTCGGGGAGCTTTCCGCTAAGTAGCGCATATATTCAGATGAACGCGGCACACGGGCAGCTGGTGTTCGCAAAGCAGCTTGCGACCGCCGCCGAGGCGCTTGCGAACGATGCTTTGGTGATTTATCCGGTGGATGCGCGCGGCTTGATCACTTCCTCGGGTGAAGATTTCAAGCCGCCCGACGCGTTCGAGTTCATGACGATGAAGGGTTTGGCGGCCGAAACCGGAGGGGTAGCGTTCTTCAATACCAACGATATTGGTGGGGCGGTGCGCGCGGCGCTCGACGATTCCCGCATTGCGTACGAGCTCGGCTACTATCCGGCGATTGGGAAATGGGACGGAGGTTTCCGTAAAGTGAAAGTGAAAGTGAACCGGTCTGGTGCGCACGTGCGTACGCGAAGCGGTTATCTGACGATCCCTGAACCGGGGCCGGCGCCGCTCGAAACTCGTGCCATCGACCTGACGGTGCGCGTAGGCAATGCAACCGCAGAGGACGGGGATTCGAGAGCGCTACACATGGATGTGTTAATCGATCCGCGGCAATTGAATCTAAAGTTTCAAGACGGGCGCAGGAGGGGCGTGGTGAATCTGGTGTTCATTCAGTCCGACAGCGACGACAAAATCCTCGACACGCTGCATCAGCCGTACCAGATGATGCTTCTGCCGGAGACTTACGAACAGCCCCCGGAGGAAGGATTCAAGTTCACGCAAAAGCTCCGAGTCGTGCCGCATGCCGAGGAATTGCGAGTGCTGGTGCGTGACACTTCCACTGGGCTGGCGGGATCGGTTGACGTCCCTCTCGTGAAGTATTTTTCGACGAAGTCGAACGCCGACGACTAATTCTACCTTGACAGGGGCAGTCTGCGGCGGCGGAGTGCAAACGAGCCGATGGAAGCAGTGCTTCGACACGTTCCCGCCGTGCCTCCGCGGAGCTATTCGCCAAATGCATCAACCGTCCAGGCGGACTTATAATTTTCCTGTTTTCCGACTTGCCGGGATTTAGCCTGTCCATGCCGTAGCGATTTTTTGCGGGCGGAGAATTTATCAACGCTCTCCGGGATCAGGCATTTGTTATCAGCGAGCTGTGAAGTCAACGGCTAGAAGCGAAATGTCGTCTTTGTGGCCCTCGCCGGGAGGTTGTTCCAGCCATCGGGCCAGCTCGAGCAACAGGGCGTCTGCAAATGGACCTGCTGGAAGTTTGTTATTCGTTTCCATGAACTTCATGAAGCGCTCCGTTCCAAATTCCTCCTCGGCGGGATTCGTCGTTTCAAGTATTCCATCGGTGTACAGGAAGAACCGATCGCCAGGCTCGATCGGAACTTGCAGCGAATCGTATGCGGCTTCCTCGAATTGGCCCATGACCAAACCGTTTTCCAGAAGTTGGCTGGAGCTGCCGGTTGATTTGCTCCACATTAGTAACGGCGGATGGCCCGCGCCGCCGTACTTCATGATGTTTTTTTCCAAATCCACATAAACGTAAGCTGCGGTGACAAAATTATGTTGAAACTTGCCGCACAACGCTTGATTCAAACCGGCCAGAACTTTGCCCGGTTCAGAAACGTGGCGGGCTTGCGCCGTGAGAGCAACCTGCAGCATGGACGCGATGAGGGCCGCGGGCAATCCGTGTCCGGACACATCTGCGATCAGAATACCCAGGTGCTTCTCGTCCACGAGTATGAAATCGTAAAAGTCGCCGGCCACCGAGGTCATGGGAATGTAGCGCGCCACAATATCCAGGCCTGCGATCTTCGGCGTGCTGCTGGGAAGAATGGATAGCTGAATCTGGCGCGCCATTTCCAGTTCGGTGTTTATTTCGACGAGTTGTTGCGCAATCTGGGCATGCGCTTCGCGCAGCATCAGGTGAGTGCGCACCCGTGCTTTTACGACGGCGGCTGAGAATGGTTTGTGAATGTAGTCGACGGCTCCGACTTCGAAGCCTTTGGTTTCGTCCTCGGCTTCCGTCTGGCTGGTAAGAAATATCACCGGAATATCGCGCGTGTCGGGATCTGCTTTCAAGCGGCGGCAGACCTCGTATCCGTCCATTTCCGGCATCAGTATGTCGAGCAGAATCAGATCTGGCTTGTCCTTCCCTGAGGCGATTGCCAGAGCCTTTTCGCCGCTGGTCGCGACCTTTGTGGCGAACGAGTCTTTCAAGGCGCCCGAGATAACTCCGATGTTGATGGGAGTGTCATCCACAATCAAAATCGTTTTTTGGGCTGAGGGCTGCGTCATGATTTCACTCCAGTTTTAAACCTAGACGACCGGCAATTTCTGAAACGCACTTCAGCGCGCCAATAAAATCGTAATTGCTTACGAAATCGCGGAGGCGGGAGATTTCGGATCCTGTCAGCACCTGCGCTAACTCCGGCTGTGCTTCCAAAATGAAATCCGCAGCGTCGCCATCGTCGTTCGATAACATTTTTTTCAACTTTCGCAAGGGCGCGGCGACGGAGGCTGGGTCGGCGGTCGAATCGCTGGCGCTCTCTGGCGCTCGTTCATCGGGCAGGGCCGACCGGATTGCCTGCACAACCGCACGCAGTGAAGTGGCCAGCGAGTCCAGCAGGGGCTGCACAATCAGTCCCGCCTTGATCGCCGTTTCGACGTCGGCCGCAGAGTTGGCTACTGCGCTCGCACCGAGGTTCGCGGCCGCGCCTTTCAGAGAATGGGCGGCGCGCGCTGCCGTGGCGGTGTCTCCCGCAGCCTGCGCCGTGCGAATTTCTTCCACGTTTGCCGACTCCGCGAACTTGCGTAACAACATTTCGTAGCGTTTGGAATTTCCGCCCGTGCGCCGCAGAGCCGATTGGGTGTCCACGCCCGCAACCTGTAAGGCAGTGGTTTCGGGAGCGCCGGCCGGTGCCGGCGCGCCCGCGGGAGGCGCGGTCGACGCAGCAGTTTCTGCTGACGCCTTCGCGGCGACGTCCGCGCGCGGTTTGATCCAACGCAACAACGCAGCGAATAGAGCATCGGGGTCGATCGGCTTGGCAAGATGGTCGTTCATGCCCGCCTCGGTGCATCTTTCGCGATCACTTTCCATCACGTTCGCGGTCATCGCGATGATGGGAAGCGACCGGAATTGCGGCTTCAAGCGGATCGCTCGTGTAGCGGCCAGACCATCCATCACGGGCATTTGCATATCCATCAGTACGATGTCGTAATTGTGTTCGGCGACCATTTGCACGGCGATCTGGCCGTTTTCCGCCGTTTCAATCGCGAGATCCGCATCCTCCAGCAGGCCGAGCGCGACTTCACGATTGAGTTCGTTGTCTTCGACGAGCAAGACGCGTGCGCCGCGTATTCGCCCGAGGTCAACGGCTGGAGCCGGTGCGGCTTCATACGTTTTCGAACTGTCGGCGCCCAGGACCTGGACGGCGGAATCGAACAGCATGGAAGCGGTGACTGGCTTGATCAGAATGTTTGCAAACGCGTTTTCTTCCGCCTGCTTCAAAACCTCTTCACGCCCGTAAGCGGTTACCATCACGAGATGCGGGCGAACCTGGAGATCTGGCAGCGCCCGGATTCGTTTGCCCGTTTCGAAGCCATCCAGCCCCGGCATCTGCCAGTCTAGAAAAACGATTTCGTACGGTTTATTAATTTCCGCGGCACGACGCACCATTTCGATTCCTTCCAACCCGGAAGGAGCTTCATCTGCCTCGAATGTCATGCTGGTCAACATGCTGGAAAGTACCGCGCGCGCCTGCGGATTATCGTCAATGATCAGGACGCGGCGACCCCGAAGATCCGGCGCCACCGCTTGCCGTCGAGTCACCGCGCCGTTGCCCAGCCGGGCGGTGAACCAGAACGTGCTCCCCTTGCCTTGGTCGCTTTCGACGCCGACATCCCCTCCCATCAGTTGCGCCAGCCGCTTGGAGATCGCGAGGCCCAGTCCCGTGCCACCATGTTGGCGAGTAGTGGATGCATCCGCCTGCTCGAACGCCTGGAACAGTCTTCCCATTTGTTCTTTGGTGAGGCCGATGCCGGTGTCGCGCACTGCGAAATAAATCAGCTGGCCTTCATCATCTTTTTCCTGAATCCGTGCGCGAACGACGATTTCGCCTTGCTCGGTGAACTTCACGGCGTTATTGCAGAAGTTGATCAGGATTTGGCCCAGACGTAGCGGGTCGCCCTTGAGTTCCGTGGGCACCGCGTGATCAATATCAAAAATCAGCTCCAGACCTTTCGCGGAAGCCTTCTCGGAAATCAGATTGCTCACGTTTTCCAGCACTCTCTCCAGATCGAAGTCAATATTTTCCACCGTCAGCTTGCCGGCTTCGATTTTCGAGAAATCCAAAATGTCGTTGATGATGCCGAGCAGGTGCTGCCCGGCCAGTTGAATTTTCCTCACGTAGTCGTGCTGCCGGGGATTCAGCTCGGTGCGCAACGTCAGATGCGACATGCCGATAATTGCGTTCATCGGCGTGCGGATTTCGTGGCTCATGTTGGCCAGAAAATCGGACTTGGCTTTGGTGGCATCCTCCGCCGCCTCTTTGGCGTGCCGCAATTCTTCGCCAGACGCTTCTAGCGCCTGGTTGATGCTTTCCAATTCCTGTTTGCGAGCGTTGAGCTGATGTTCCGACGCTGCCAAAGATACGGCCTGGGCTTGGGTGCGGTCGAGCAGCTCTCGTGTGGCGATGTTGCCAGACAATATTTCAGCGCTCAGAGCGACGGACGGCAGCAGGGAATCGAGCAACGCTAGTTGGCGCTCCGACAAGGCTGCGTTCGTCGCCAATTCGATGACCGCGGTTACCTGGTCCTTATTCACCACCGGAATGAAATGGATTTTCCCGACCGTCAAGATCCCCATGCCCGCGGTGATTCGAACTTGATCTCCAGCCGTAATTTCGAGCATGCGGCGCTCCACCGCGGCTTGCCCGGCCAGTCCCTCGCCGACGGCAAATTCGCTGGGACTGGCAGCATCCGTATTTGCATACGAATACGCGCGAGAGAAACGCGCGCGACTTTCGTCTGCGACGTAGAACGCTCCGTAAATCAGCGGAATGGGCTGCGACAACCGCGACAACAGAGCTTTCCCAAACCCGGGATAGTCCTGGGCCGATTGCAAGGCTCCCAATGTGGCGCCCACTTCGGCCTTTACCCATCCTTGCGTTTCGCGCTCGCGCGCGCCCAGTTGCAGAGTACGCAGTGCCCGTCCGATCTCACCGATTTCATTCTTGCGATCCAGGAAGGGAATGTTCTGATCCAGCCGTCCGTCGGCCAAATCCTGAATGCTGCCTTGCAGAGACATCAGTTCGCTCACCACTTGTGTTTCCACGATGCGGAAGGCGGCGGCCCACGATGCCAGCAGGCCGAATCCAATCACCAGCCAGGTGATCAAAATCGCGTGATGCGTATTTTGGGTCAATTGATCGGAGCGCTGGTCAATATAGGTTTGCAAATCCCGCATGATATCAATGGCGGCCTGGCGCGCCGCTAGCAGCTCCTGGTTTACGCTTCCACGCAGGATATTGGAGGCCTTCACATTGTTTCCGGCCAGGGCTGCTGCGCGCGCGGGCTGTGCATCAATCTCCGCCTGCTCGAACAGAGCGGTTGCGGCGTTGATCTTCTCCGCCCGCTCAGGGCCTTGTTTCAGCGCTGCTGCCATCGCTGAGTGGTAATCGCTCGCGACCCGCGTCAGTTGTCCGTCAATCACCTGCCTGCGATCCGGATCGGTCTCGTCAGCAAGTTCAAACAGAAACAGTCCGTATCGGTTGGTATGCGCGCGCGCCTCGCCGACGTTTCTGAGCGCTTCTACTTGGTTGGTGATCAACTCGCTGTACCACGCGTCGATCATCTTGCTTTCAAACGACGAATAGATTCCCGCTGCCACCACCATCAAAACGAGTGGAATCATGGCGAATAATAGTTTCCGCCGCAGCTTCAAATTTTTAAAGATGCCCATTCGAATGCGCTCCAACACTTGCTTCGCTTAAACGTGCACTGCCGCGCGCAACAAGATCGTGTGCTCCGGGCGTCGCGGGACTTCCGTCGCACGAGCTAGTCGCCTGCCAAATTAGCCCGGTGAAGCCCACGTCGGCGCAGATTATATGCGAACTGGCTTGCTGCATATCGGCATTACTACCAATCGGGTCGCGTGGTGAGACTGGCGTAGATCGCGCAGATCTGAGTCTGTTTTGGCCAAGGAAACTGATACACTTGCGCTTTTCACCACCGAAAAGGGAGGGGTCTATGGCAGCCAACGAAACCAAGAAATGCGCGCATCCGGTTTGTACGTGTCAGGTCACTTCGGAGAAGTATTGCAGCCCGCAGTGCGAGGCGATGGAAGAAATCCCAGACGTGGACTGCAAGTGCTCTCACTCGGTCTGCGCGGGCAGAACGGAATACGCGGCCCACGCATAAGCATCGAGCACGCGGCACATTGGGGTGAGTTCAGCATCCCAAAAGTTCAGCGCCCACGTGGGTCGCGCTGCCCGCCTGTCCGGTGAGGCTTGCGGGCTCGACCGGAGACCTGAGTAGTGGTACGACAGGTGTCTGGTAACCCGGCTTCGGCGGCCATCCGGCCAGGATCCGCCGCGAGAATAATGAAAGCCGCCGCATTCGCATAGTGCAATCCATAATTACCAACCCATCTGGCCCATCCGCTGCAGAATGATCGCGCTGTAGCTATTCATGCGCTCGGGCCTTCGCTTCAGCGGAGCCGGCAGGACTGCGGCGAGCCGTGCACCCTGCTGCCGGCCTATCTTCCGGGCCGTGGTTTCGTAGTAGTAACGAGACGCCGGCTCTGCTCCGTATATACCAGGGGCCCATTCGACCACGTTGAGGTATATCTCCAGAATTCGTCGCTTGCCGAGGACGACTTCGGCCACCGGCACCAGCGTGGCCTCTGCGCCCTTGCGCAGGATTGAGCGGCCCGTCCCGAAGAACAGGTTTTTTACCAATTGCTGCGTGATGGTGGAAGCGCCGCGAGTGCGCTCGCCTTCCAAATCGTCTTTGGCGTCGATTTCGATCTGCTGCCAATCGAAACCATGGTGCTGGTAAAAGTTCGCGTCTTCGGCGGCGATTACCGCGTGCTGGAAGTCGAGCGAGATTTCGCCGAGCGGAACGAATTCGTAGCGATCGTGATACGGCGCGTGGTGAATCCAGGACTGCAGGTCGCGCTGAATGTGCACCGCGGTTGTCGGCGGGTCAATCCACCGGGCAGCCACCAGGATCAGCGCAGCAAGCAACCAAAGCAGCGCCACGCCGAAAACAAACCAGCGGATAAACGGTCGGACGAAACTCGGTCGGGCGGGGGTCTTGGCGTCCGGGCTGGCGTTACGCGCGATTGTGGCGTTGGGAGCGGTGGCGTCGGTGTTCGGCATCGCGGTCACACTTCAGGATACTAGACCGGGCGGGCTTGCCGCTGCTGGAACATCTTCTGCGCGCGAACACACAGTGCTACCTCGTCGCAGGTAAACAATCAACAAAACGGTTTTTGACTTAGCGGTCCGGACTAGTAAGCGGAATCTGACATTTGGCCGAGTGCCGAATCGATCGCTGCCGCCGGTTTGGTTACTCCGTCAGGTTTTGAAAGGACGACGTCAATGCCCGCCGCCGAGCTGAGGTACTTCCCAATATTGTCGCCGTACATTGTGAACAAAATAATGTGGGTTTCGGGCATGGCGCTTTTGAGCACCGAAGCAACCTCCGCTCCGTTCAACTCCGGCATCGCCAGATCAAGCAGCAGTAAGTCAGGTTTGAGCGCCATAGCTCTCTGTACCGCCTCGCGCCCGTTCACCGCCTCACCGCAGACGACCACGTCCCCTCGCGTGGATAAATAACGCTTGAGGACTTGGCGAACCTGGAAACTATCGTCCGCTATCAGGACATGCTTGTGGTTGCCTAATTTCACGCAAAGACCTTACTCCAGCGCGTTTCCATTACGGAATACACTATTCAATGTAGGGCGTCTGGCCCGCGTGCCCCTTGGCAATCGTTGCGCAGGACGGAATGCCTGCCGGGAGTGATCCATGAGCATAACTCGAGCAGTACCTTCGTCGATTTGGGAATACTTTGCAGCGCCTGCCGGGGAAATGGACTCGCGCGCGTCGAAGTCCTCGTTTTCGTCGCTGCGTACGCAATTCGCGACGCGATGAAAGAGGCGAATCCGCGCGCGCGGCCGCAGTCACTTTAATGTTGGTGTCGGCCGTTTAAACGGTCACTGAACCAGCGTGATTAGTGGTTTGCCCTTTTCGACGATGTACGTGGAGAGCGCGGTGCTGCTGCCGCTCGCGACGTTCTTCGCGGTGTGGACGGTTCCGGCGGGGACGAACAAGACTTCGCCAGGCTTTAGCGTCACCGGCGACTGGCCCTCGAGCTGAAACTCCAGCGTCCCTTCCAGGACATAGACCAGCTCTTCGCCCGGATGCGTGTGCCTGGGGACCGCCGCTCCGACGGGGAAGTCCCCGCGCATCTGGATGACCTCGCGTCCCGGAATGCTGAGATCGTGCCGCTGCAGTTCGGTGCGCTTGATGGCAGTCTGCTGCGAATGCGCCACGCGCAACGCGAAACCGCTGGCGGCGATCAGCACCACTACCGTAAAGACGCGAGCCGTTTTCATGCGGATCTCCTTTCGGACTTCAAATATGCCTACGTAAATTCACTGGTGAGGGTGGTGGGGACCGTGATCAGTATCCCGTGCGCAGAGATTGGAACGCGCCGCGGAGCTCCGCCGCAACCAGTTGGGGTGGAGTGCCCGCCGCTGTCGCGATGCCGTCAGTCTTGTGCGCGGCCCCGTTGCGGGCGATAACCACCACTTCGCAGCCGCTCACTTTGGCAGGTCGGTCCCAGCCTGTTCGGCCACCATGTATTTGGCGTACCAGTCGGACCAGTTTGCGTCTCTCTCGCCGGTGCGTTTTTCGTGTTCGCCGTGCGCGGCCTCGGCGCGCCGCATCGCGTTCGCCAGATCGTTTGCCGAAGCGAAGGTTGTCGTCGTGGGATCAATGCGCCCGGGCAGCCGCGACGTGATTTCCTGCAGCAGCCAGCCGTTGCCGTCCGGATCCTCGAACGACGCGAACGAGCGGTAGCTGCGATGTTCGGGATCCGGGCCGCTGGCGCGGACGCTTCCAAAAAGGTAGGTCTCATCCTTGCCCACATACACGCCTGCATTGTGAAACACTTCGCTGAGCTGGACGCCGCGTTCCAGCAACGCTTTGCGGGTCGCTGCGATGTCCGAAACGATCAGGTACAGGCCCTGGGCAGAGCCGGGCGCCGCCGGGGTAACGTTCTTGCCGAAGATAACTGAGCAGCTGGAGCCTGGCGGCGTTAGCTGGATCACGCGATAGCCTTTACCGTCGTCGAAGTCGGCGTCGAGCCGCCACCCGAGCTTTGCGTAGAATGCTTTTGCGCGGTCAGTATCCGAAACGGGGATGATTACAATCTCGAACTTCATGTCGCCCGTCGCGGTGTTGGGCTTGATACTGGGGACTGCGTTCGTGCTCATGGTTGCCTCCCGAGTTTCATGATTTATTTGCTTTCGTTGCCATCGAGCGGAGTGGCCCGATAAATTCGCTCTTTGAGGGCTGTCTCGCCGTCTCGTCGTGTGGCACTGATTTGGGTCACAGCGTCGTCTCTCTGCGTAGCCTTAGGGATTTAATTTATGCAGCGGTCGATTGGTTGGATGCCGAAGGGGACGCAAAGGACGTAGTGCATTCTGCCCTAGCGACCGCGACTTTTACTCACGTGAAGAATATTGTCAAGAGGAGACGCGTGGGTACTCCATCGCTGTCAGCATGCGTCGTAGCGCCTTCTTGTCTCGGACGCGATTTCAGCTTTCGCTCGCGCTTGCGGTAAGATACCGGCTACATCTGTGGGGAGGCCATTAGTGGGGTTTAGTGCTAGTACCCGTCAATTGGGAAGCGTTACGGTAGTGGATGTGCGCGGAAGATTTACGCTGATCGAGGGAGAAGCAGTCCACGAACTGTTGCTGGATCTTTTCGAGGATGGACGCAAGCGGGTGCTCCTGAATTTTCGCGACGTTTCTTACCTGGACAGCTCGGGAATTGGCCAGTTAATCCGCGGATTGTATTCGGCGCGCAAGAATAATGCAGAGCTGCACGCCGTGGATTTGAGCCCGCGCGCGCGGGAAATTCTGCACATGACCAACCTGCACACGGTGTTCACCGATTTTCCGGATGAACAGACGGCGCTGCGCACGATTGACACTCAGTAGGTTCTGACGCTCGATTACTTTTGACCCTTTACTTTTGAATTGTGCCGCAGGCGACGCGCGCGCCGGAATTTCCCGCCGGATCCGTTTTGTAATCGTCTGGGCCGGCGTGAATGACGATCGCTGTGCCGCCGGGCTGGAAGAGCGAAGTGGGTCCGTCTCCTAGCGTGACGCTCGCGTCGAGCAGAGACGCGATGCCATGGCCATCGGCGCCAATTTCCAGATTCAATAGATCACCGTTGTGTTGGCCCTCCGGATTGTCCTTGCCGTGCTTTTTCCCCGCTGGATTGAAATGACCGCCGGCTGTCTTGAAATCGGGACCTTCGCATTTTCCCACTGCGTGAATGTGGATGCCGTGCGTGCCGGGGGGAAGCTGCGTCACGCCTACATCTATGCGCACACCGCCGTCACCTGGAGTGAAACTGGCCGTGCCGATTTTCTGGCCGATGGCGTTGACGATGTCCGCGTGGGCGGATTGTGCCGTTTGTGCAGACGATTTTTGTGGAGCGGGCGGCCGATTGTCGGCCGGGGTGGTGCGCGCAAATGCGGACGGCAGCGCGATGACCGAGCTGTATATCACGACGGCGAAAATTGCGGTCTGGATTTTCATGGGTGCGACCTCCTTCGGTGTGGCTGGCTTCATTCCCTTATAGATGCGGATGCGCGGGAAAAGCAACTGCTAATGTTTGAGTGAAAGGAGAGAGGAGGAAATGCTACCGCGGATGCGCAGCGTCGCAGAAAGAGGCTAAAGATTTGACGCAGAGCTTACAGAGCCCTTCGATCCTGCGCCGCGGCACCTCCGGACGAGTGGCGCCGTGAAGCGATTCACAATTTCAGCCGCAGTTACTGGCCGGTGCTACGAGAGAGCGGTGAAACGGGAGCAGCGTTCAGACCGGTGCTTGGCGTGGATGTCGGCACCCGGCAACCTGCTCTTGTGGTGGTGGACTTCAGCGGATGGGCAACGTTCGCGCGGAACGGGCTGGTTTCCTTGATGCGCGTCCGTACGCCATCAATCGTCGCGGGAATCGCGCCGTGCGCTTTGCCTTTCAGTACGTAAATCATCAGGGCCGGATCGCCGGGGCTATCGAGGCTGGCGCTGACGCCGACGCCGATTATCGCGGGATCGCTCATCAGGCTTGCCGCGTGCTGCTCCTTCACGGATTTGGTTTGCGTGATGGCCGCGTCGGAGATTGTGACGCTTTGCGCCTGCGCGGATTGCGATGCAAGTTCCGCGGTTTGCTGCTGCGTCAACGGGCCGTGCGCGGTCGGGGAATTGGATTCGACCAGACGTGTTCGCACTCCATCAATCGTCGCCGGAATGTTTGCGTGCGATGCTCCCGGCGCCACGAAGATCATCACGGCCGGCTCGTTCGGCGCATCGAGACTGCCGCCTCCGCCGTAAGCGGAGACGCCCTGCGTATTCATGATTTGCGTGCTGTTGCTGGTTGCGGCTGTTTGCGCGAGCTGTGCTGTGCCGGCCGGAACAGATGCGACTGCCGTTTGCGGCGTGACTTTCAGGGAGCTGAGCCCTGGCAAGCCGCATCCCGGCACGGTGTGCGGCGTCGCTGTTCCGACGAATGTGAACGTCGCTCCGCCGGTGGTGCTCTTCAGAGCGTTGAGAACGTCGCCGACGGGATTTCCAACCGCTGCGGTGTCGCTGCCCGCGAACATCAAAGCCACAGGCTGCGCGGTCGCTTCGTCCACGGCCAGCGATCCGGAATCTCCGTCGCCGATGAAGTTCTGGCCATTGGTCATGTTGCCAACGATGATTTCGTCCTTATAAACGACGGTGAAGGAAGTGCTAGTCGCACAGCCTTCGGAATACCCCACGCTGACGCCCGTAGACACATCAATGGATTCCACCGTAGCGCAAGTGAGGCCAGTGGTGCGTCCGCTCTTTGCCAATAATTGGCCGACGGTAGCAGCCATCCCCGATCCTGCGACTGGCGGAGCTGGCTGCGGAACCTGCACGCCGTTTACGGTGCTGAGCGCGCCCAATTCCAAAATCTTGTCGGTGGCGTCCACTTGTCCGCTGATGATCTGCGCGGTGGTGACGTCCACGGGAAACGCGGGGATCGGTTGCGTCTGTAGATTTATGATGTTCGACACGTTCGCTACCGTGATGGTTCCGGTCGTCGAGCAGTTCGTCTCAATAACTCCGGGTTGCGTTACGCCTTGGCCGACGGCGCCGCCGTCGCTGAGACCTAAAACGTGATTATTCGAGAGAATGTACGTCTTCCCGCCGCCCGTGACTAGCGACCCCAGTGTTCCGCCGAAGCAAAATCCGGGGGCCGGAGTGAGGCAAATCGCGTCCACATTCGAGCCGGAAGATCCAAGCTGCACGGGCGCTGTGAGCGGCTGCATGTTCAGCGAGTCAATCGTGAACTGCACGATACTCGCAACGTTCATGTTGGCCTGCGAGGTGGCAGTCACGGTCAAAGTGGCCGGATCGGTACTGTTAACGCTCGCGAGCGTCGGCACGGTGTTCGGCGCGACGTACATGCCGCTGGCGGACATCGTACCGCAGACTGAGACCGGCAGCGTATTGCATGTGAGTTGCCAGGTGACGGCCGTATTCGAGGTGCCGGTCACCGCGGCGGCGAATTGCACGGTCTGGAAGGTTTCGATGTTGGAGACGTCCGTGGTAATCGACACGGTGATCGGAGCGCTGCCACCGCCTCCCCCGCAGGATGACATCGTCACGGCTGCAGCCACGGCTAGAATGCTCAGCAGACACGCACGCTTTATCATGGAATCATCCCTTCACTGAAATAAGATGTGGAGTCCACGCGGGTACCCACCGTTCAGTTCTTCCACCGGCCTATCAGCAATCTCGCGTGACCGCAGCGTCGAATTTTGTGTCTTCCCACTTGCAAACCCGAGCCACGGGGTTTTGATGCGCACTAAATGTGAAAAGGTTTGATCCTGTGCTCACGGCATATGTAGTAGACGCAATGGTAACAGGCAAGGTTACCCGCGCCAACGCGATGTGACAATTTTCTGACAATTTCAGACGCCAAGCATGTAGTGCCTGCCCCGATTCGGGATCGTGCCGCGAGTACCGCCGAACGGATTCCCGATTCATGGCGGCTGTGGGCGTGGAAACCCGTCGAGCCGAAATCGCCGGTAACACTGCAAAATTACACGGTGGTACGGCATCTGGGATGGGACGGCTCTGTGCCGCCTCGAGCGTAAGTTCGTCTCCACATTCCACTTCGGAAATGATCGCGGCGCTGGCACGCGCATTGCGTGTGCGTCTAGTGGACGTGCGAAGGCGGCACTCTGCAACAGAACTTGGGACCTGTAATCGCGCCAGCGAGCGCAAAGGGGAAAATCGAAATGAATTCTGAACAATTTGAGGGCAAATGGAAACAGATTCAGGGACAGATTCGCCAGAAGTGGGGTCATCTGACCGATAACGATATGCAGGTTATCGCCGGAAAGCGCGATGTGCTTATCGGACGCGTGGAAGAACGCTACGGCCTTGCCAAAGAAAAGGCTACGGCGGAAGTGGATGGGTTCTTGAAATCGCTGCAAGCTCAACCCGGGCACAACGCGCAGGATTCAACCGAGCGAGAACGCACCGACCGCACCAAAGCCCACACCGCAGGCTCGCGCTAAATCAGATTGCAACCGTTCTCACGAATCAGCTGAGTAGCACGCAGCTTCGTGTCGCTCCATACCGGATCGCTTGCGGCCCGGGTGGAGCGGCCGAGTGCGTGCTGGTGTTCTGTACTACTCGCTGCTGAATTCTTTTGCGGGTCAGCAGGTGTGCAAATGTTGCGTTAGCGTTATTGTTACTGATCTTGATCGTCGTATTCGCTGGGCACGTCGTCTTCGGGAACTTCTTTGGTGGTTACTTCACCCTGATCGGGGTCGCGGGCGTTTTCCACGCCGCTGATTACTTCGGCTTCATACTCCTGGCCTTCTTCGGACAATTCTTCCACGCTTTCAGAATCTGCGGATTCCCGGCGAGAGAGGCCTTGGTTGTCCCCCGATTGTCCACCGGCGCCGGGGCCGAGACCTCGGCGGCTGGGCGACACGATGGAATTGGAAATTTCCGCGGGTGTGCGGGACGCGGACTTCTTCTTGCGGCGTGCGGGCTTCTTTTTTGACGCGATTTTCTTTGGTGCGGTCTTCTTCCTGGCGATTAATTTCCTTTTCGGGCGTGCAGGTTTCTTCGCGGATTTCTTTTTGCGTGCTGGTTTTTTCTTGGCCATGCCGGAAGTCTATCATCCGTGCTGGGGTGGGACAACTGCGGGCTAGGTTTGTGGATGACCTCGAAGGCTTTGACACAGCGGGCGCAAGGAAAGCCGAAAAGATAGAGAAAATGGTTCTGGCGTATGTCTGCGCGGCGCAGGCAGTGAAAAGAGTTTCAAGGTATAGTTAGGGATGCTCGGAAGACAAACCAGCCCTGGCGTGGAACGCATGGGCAATCGCATGGAGCGCCAGGAAAGAAAGAATAGCGGCGACGGCAAGCCGGCGAAAGCGAAATTCGACTGGAAGTTGCTGCCGGACGTTCTGGCGCTCATCAAGCCGCGGCGCTGGATCCTGATTTCAGGTTTTGGGCTGATGGTGATTAACCGCGTTTCCGGCTTGGTTCTGCCGGCCTCCACGAAATATTTCCTCGACGACGTAATTCTGAAACGCCAAGCACGCCTGCTGCCGGTGATCGTGCTAGTCGTGGTCACGGCCACGGTGATTCAGGGCCTCACTTCTTACGCCCTCACACAACTTCTATCGAAATCCTCCTGGCGCATGATTTCCGAGCTGCGCGAAAAAGTGCAGGCGCACATCGGGCGGCTGCCGGTGTCGTTTTACGACGCGAACAAAACCGGCGTGCTGATTTCGCGCATCATGAGCGACGTGGAAGGCGTGCGCAACTTGATCGGCACGGGGCTGGTGGAATTCGCGGGCGGCATCATGACGGCGGTGTTCGCCATGGTGTACCTGCTGCGTACCAGCGCGAGCATGACGGCGGTGGCGTTCGTCGTGCTGATTGTTTTTGGCCTGACGTTGAACCGCGCTTTCAAGACCATTCGCCCAATTTTCCGCGCGCGGCCAAAAATCAACGCCGAAGTCACGGGCCGCCTGACGGAGTCCATCGGTGGAGTGCGCGTGGTGAAGGGCTACCACGCCGAGGCGCGCGAGGAAAAAGTGTTTGGGGCCGGCGTGCAGCGGCTGCTGGACAATGTGCTGCAAACGCTCACCGCGACTTCGTTGATGAGCCTTTCGGCCACCAGCTTGATGGGAATCGTCAGTGCGATGATCATGTTCCTGGGTGCGCGGCACATTCTGGCGGGGACCATGACCCCGGGGGCTTTCTTCTCGTACACGATGTTTCTGGGATTTCTGATCGCGCCCGTTTTCCAGATCGTGGCCATCGGGCCGCAGATCACCGAAGCTCTGGCTGGCCTGGAGCGCACGCGCGAGGTGATGAACGAAAACCCCGAAGACGAAGATCCCAATCGCCGCGAATCTCTGGAGCGCATTCGCGGCGAAGTGATTTTCGAGGACGTGAGTTTTTCCTACGACACCGGAAAGGAAGTGCTGCACGAAATCAGTTTTAATTCGCAGCCGGGGACGGTGACTGCGCTTGTCGGTCCATCCGGTGCGGGAAAATCCACGGTGATTGGATTGATTGCGGCCTTCTACGTGCCGACCGGCGGCCGCGTGCTGGTGGATGGCGTGGACCTGGCGAAAGTACGCCTGGATTCCTATCGGACGCAATTAGGAGTCGTGCTCCAGGAGACATTTCTCTTCGACGGCTCAATCCGCGAAAATGTGGGCTTCTCGCGGCCGAACGCTACGGAAGAAGAAATTCTGGCCGCGTGCCGCATCGCGCGTGTGGATGAATTTGCGGAAGGCTTCGAGAACAAATACGACACGGTGGTGGGCGAGCGCGGCGTCAAGCTTTCCGGCGGGCAGCGCCAGCGCGTTTCCATCGCGCGCGCGATTTTGGCCGATCCGCGCATATTAATTCTAGACGAGGCCACCTCCAGCCTCGATTCCGAGTCGGAGGCTTTCATTCAAGAAGGCTTGCGCTACCTGATGCGCGGGCGCACCACGTTTGTGATCGCGCACCGGCTATCCACGGTGCGCCGCGCCGATCAGATTCTGGTGCTCGAGGGCGGCCGGATTATCGAGCGCGGCACGCATGCGTCGTTGTACGCGGCGCGCGGGCGATACTTCGATCTCTACACCAAGCAACACGGCCTGGAATCGAATCTGTTTCTCGCGCCCGGTGAAGGCGGCGATGGATCAACGGATGGGCAAGATGCGAATGGCGCCGCCGCAGGGCGCGGGACTAGCGGCGGGACGTCAGCGGAAGCTGCGGCATTGCCAGAAGCAATTCGTCTAATTCGCGGCGGCAGCGGAAGTTAGACAGTCAAAGCTTTGCGCGCCGGGCTTTGTTTTCGCCCTTGCCTTTGACGTGCATTTGTAGCGGCCGCCTTTAGGCGGGCGTCTTTGACTTGGTCTTCGTAGCGGCGCACTTCAGTGCGCCATTGGTGCCACGCCGCTACAAAATTTCAATCTAGCCATTGCGGATTCATAATCGTGCCGTCGAAATTGTGCGCGGTTTTGTATAGCTCGTGTTCGCCGGTTTGCGCCGCCGTCGCGGTTTTCGCCAACAGCGCTGCTACTTGTTCCTGACTCAGCGGGCGGAACGTGCGCGCAGTTTGCAGCGCTTGCTGCAAGATGGGCAGCGAGTCGCATCCCGTGATGACCACGCTGGTCGGCAAGTTCAAAGCGTACTGTAGACATTCCACAGCATCCGCCGTTTTACTCTTCAGGATCAGGCCATCGCCCATCGGTTTCATTCCCAGCACGCCGATGTTGTGTACCAGCAGCACCGGCAGTACTAATTTTTGAAAGCTGTCGTAGTGCGCGTCCATTAAATTCAGCGGCATCTGCACGGAATTGAAAGTGAAGTTATGCGCGAAACCGGTGTTCAACATTTTCAGATGAACTTGCGGGCTTTTGTGACCGGTAAATCCGATGTAACGGATTTTGCCTTCTTTTTTTGCCGCGAGCGCCGCTTGCAGCGAGCCCCCCGGCGCGAAAATCGCTTCGGGGTCGCCGTCGCGAATTACTTCGTGAAATTGTAGAAGGTCAATGTGATCGGTCTGCAGTCGGCGCAGCGATTCATTGATTTGCGCAGTCGCACCTTGTTTAGTGTGACTGTCAATTTTGGTCATCAGAAAAGCCTTTTGCCGGTAGCCATCCTGCAGCGCCTTGCCCATGCGGATTTCGCTGGTGCCGCCGTTGTAGTCCCAGCAGTTGTCCAGGAAATTGATGCCCTCATCCAGCGCGGTGCGGATGATGCGGATGCTTTCCTGCTCGTCGCTCTGCATGCCGATGTGATATCCGCCCAGGCCTACGGAAGAAACTTTTTCGCCGGTGTTGCCAAGGGTGCGGTAGAGGATGCCGTTTCTGGCGTCCGATGCTGCACCGGACGCGTGCGCGCTCGTGTTTGCCAACAAACTGCCGGCCATCGCGGATGCGACGGTGGTACCGACGGTAGTTTCCAAGAATCGCCGCCGCGTCAGGCCTGTATCCATTCTTGGATTTTCGCTTTCCGGCGTGGCGTTCTTCATGGCGTTCTCCGTGGAGGAGGGGATTATTTCGCGCGCGATCGGCTGGCGCACGAAATACAAATGGTGCTCGAGGAGGGAATCGAACCCACACGGCCTTGCGGCCACCGGATTTTGAGTCCGGCGCGTCTGCCAGTTCCGCCACTCGAGCACTCAGGCAGAGATGCAGAGTAACACGCGTCGCAGCCCGCGCTCAACTGCCTCCGACTTTCACGCGCAGGCGGTCGGTGGCGAACGCCGTCGCCCCCGAGTAATTCACGCGAATCGAACGGCGCACCTCAGTCTCGCGGCTTTCGACGTCTGGCGCTGTGTGGCTGAGCAGCAGGCTTTTCACGCCGCTCTGATGCGCAGCCTCGCCGATTTTCCCGGGAGGGGTGTGCAGTTCGTATAGCTGCGAGGGCGACTGAGGTGGATCGAGCACGGCGCAATTGAATATCAGCAGGTCGGCATTCTTAGCGAGGCGCACCAGATTCGGCAGAGCCGAGGCGTCCATGTCTCCCGAATAAACCACTGTGACGCCTTTGTACGTGATGCGGTATGCGACAGACGGGCAATCGCCGTGATGCGTCGCGATTTCTTCGATTACCAGGCCGTGATCATCAAGGATCGTGGTTTGCGGCGAATCCAAGTTGATCGCGAGGTCCTTCACGATGAACTTCTCGTCTGCGCCAAATGTCTTTTGATACGGGAACGCGCCGCCATCGCCCACGAGCAGATCCACGAAGCGCGAAGTCTTGGGAAACAGGCCCGCGCCATCGGGGCCAAATATTCGGTAGGTTATCGGGCCGTCGCTCGAGAGCGCCCGCGCATTGAAGAAGGCCGCGAGGTCGCCGCTGTGGTCAATGTGCAGGTGCGTCAGCAGGACCGTGTCTACGCTCGACAGGTCTAAACCCAATTCGCCGATGCGAAAGAACGCGCCTGGCCCCGCGTCCATCAGGATTCGCGGCGTGCCATCAACCATCACGATGTAACTCGCGCTCGCGCGTCCAAACGGCCGCGGACCGCCGGAGCCGAGCACGACCACTTCGAGTGGAGCTTTCGCGCCAGCTGCCTCGCGAGTTGCTGCGAATGCAACGTTTGGGAAAAATACGGCGAGGGTGACGAAGAAAGCCGTAAGAAGTTTCATGCGCGTCATCCCGTCGCCGGGTCTCCACGCCAAGTCGCGTGAAATTATTTCTCGTCCGCGGTTCCAGGGAATTTGCGGTTATCTACGATGGCGCGGAAAACTTTGCCATTCCCCAGAAGCAAATTGCCCGAGCGGGCTTCGACCTTGAATACCAGGAAGCGGCCGCGGTATCCGACCAGGCGCGCGGCGGCACGAACGGTAGCGCCCTCGGTGACGGCCTTGAGGTGATCAACTTCGATGCGCGTGCCGACGGTGATTGCGCCGGCGGGCAGCTCGGATTGCACGGCCTTCGCCGCGGCGATTTCCATCATGCCGATCATCGCCGGGGTGGAGAGTACCGGGGGAAGCCGCCAGTCAATGGAAGCGATGGTCCATTCGCGCGGCACGACGCGTTGCACGGCAGCTTCCAGACCAACGCGCGGCTTTCTTGAATTTGATTTGTGCGGAGATTTGGGGCGCTTCGCTTTCTTCGCGTGGCTTGTAGGTTTGCGCGACTTGGCTTGGCGCTTCATTGCGCAGGTTCTCGATCGCTGGCCGGCGATGGCGCCGCGCCTCGTCCGCAGACAATCGTGCGCGGGTCGAGGAAGTTGCGCGTGAATTCCGCGACGGTGATACCCAGCTGCGCCCACAGGCGGCGCTTCAAACTGCGATAATCCTGAGAGCCGCTGAAGACGTCGCGAATCAAATCACGGAACGCCGGCGAGTAATTCACCAGCTGCACCATGCGCGTAGTGATCGCGCTGCCCAGAAAATTTCCGCGAAACACTTTTCTGGCGATGTTGGCGGCGAATTCCAAATCCGCGGAAAAAGCAGCACGCAGTTTCGCTGGATAAAGTTCGGGCTGTCCTGCGGCAATGGCCTGCGCCAGCAAATCGCCCGAACGCAGCGCGTAGTAAAGACCCTCGCCGGTGATGGGATCCACGGTTGCAGCCGCGTCTCCGGCCATGGCCCAGTTGCGTCCCATGATTTTGCGGCTGCGAATGGTTTTGGCCTGCGGCGAAGGGAGCACGTGGCTATAAAACTGCGCACCCGCGCGAGGGATCCGCTCTTCCTCAAAAAATGTATCCAAATGCCCGCGCAACACGGGCGTCGAAGTCTGCCCCATCTTCGCGCAGATGCCCACGGAAAGATGATCGGCGCGCGGGAAGGACCACAGATAGCCCTCAAACTGCTTCAGAAATTTCACTTTGATGATGTCTTCTTCGGTCGGCACGAAGTAGCCCATGGTGACTTCCAGATCTTTGGAGCCGAGAGCAGTGGTTTCCGGCAGCAACTGATTGCGGGCGCCCGCAGCCAGAACAATAAAATCCGAAGAACGCTCTTCGCCCCCGGCCATCATACTGACGCGCACGCCGCTGGTGTTGACATTCGTTACGCGCGAGCAGACCGCCGTGCATCCGGCGGCGATGGCGCGATCGAGCAGCAGGCCGTTAAGCACTTTTCGCGCATAAATCACGATGGGATGATTCATTTCAAAATGCGCGCGATGCCCGCTGCTGGAAATCAGCTCGGCTTTGCGCACAATCTTTTTCGGCTGCGGGGAATCGAGAAGGAAAGGATAAGCCTCGATGGCTTTATGGGTTAGGCCGCCGCCGCAGGGTTTTTCCCACGCGAGGCGCTCGTCGTAAATCGTCACCTGAAAACCGGCGCTGGCCAGACGCTCGCCACAAAGCGCACCGGCAGGACCGCCGCCCACAATCGCTATTTCTTTCATGTCCCCTGCTGTGACCCGGCTCAAGTTAGAGGAAATACACCGGCGATGAACCAGGACGCGAGTATAGCACCAAATAATGCCGCGGCTGTGGCGGAGCCTGTGCGCACCCGTAACGCATCGGTAGCAAGCCTTTGCAAGATCGAAAATGCCCCTAAGAACACGAAAAGCAGCGGAATAAGCACCTGTCCGCTGGCGAAGAGATACCAGGCGAGCGTGCAGGCCAGAAATATTTCCAGGCGCAACAGCAGGAATACCGTGAAGCGTACCGCGCGTTCCAGGCCGTGATGCACGGGGCCGAGCGTGACTTCTTCGGCGAAACAATAAATCCACGTGACCGGAAGCAGGCCCGCGAAGCGCAGCCAGCGCGGGTTATTGAGCCAGGCGTCGTCCAACTGCCAATTCATCCAGGCGCCCAGGGCGAGCAACGTGGCGAAGCCCAGAATTGCTGCGACCGCGAGTGGCTTGACGTGCAGCGCCGCGTATTCCATCGCGAAACCGAAATTGAAAATGAGCAACAGGATGCCGACGATCAGCAATAGCGATGCCAGGTATGCGCCGGTATATAGATGCAGGAATTTCAGCGGTACGCCGAGGACCAGCAACAGCACGCCGACCATTGCACAGAGCGCACCTTCGCCGAGGAGTAGGCGCGCAGAAGGGTGATTGCCCCGCGATTCGATTTGTGATGCGCCGTGATGTGTTGTGCCCGATGCGTCTGCACTGTCGGCCGCCCCTGCTCCGATTGTTGCTGCCGAGGATGCCGCAAATTTTGACGCCAGGGTTACCACCATCGGAAACAGCAGCAAGATGCCGAGGAAACCGAGCACGCCTCCGGCTAGGCGCCTTCGTCCCTTGCCGAACGTTTCGTATGTGGCGAGGTCGAGATTCAACGTGAGCGTATCCGCGGCGATATCTGGGAACAACGTTTGCATCGCCCATTTTTCTGAATCGTGCGCGACTCGTCGATCGGAAAGCAGGCTCGTGTGAGTGGAATGCGGCAGCCGGCGCAGTTCGAACGCTCGTTGCTGCACGAAATCTTCGGGGGCGGTGCGCTCGCCGCCCGCGGCATCCGAAAGACTTTGCGCCACGCGTTTGAGAATGCCCAGATCCGCGCTGGCGCTAAATACCAGCAAATTTGCAGGCATTCGTTGCGGCCCAGTCATCGGTGCCGGAGAAAGCGCGATAGTGGCGGCCACAGGATCGCGGTCGGCCATGCGCATCGCGATCGCCGCGCCCATCGAGTGTCCCAGCAGGATCGTGTTTTTGGGATCGAGTTGGCCGCTGTGAATCAGGGATTCCACCGCTGCGGTGGCGCAATCCTGCGCGTGCGCGAAGGAAAACGCATCGCCGCTGTCGCCGTGGCCGGGCAAGTCAATCGCATACGCGCGAAAACCGTGGCCGGCGAAATCCTCGGCGAGATACATCATCAGGCGGCGATTCGCTGAAAGCCCGTGCAGCAGCACGACGCTGCCGGCGGGTTTCACATCTGCGGGTGGGTCGAGTACCGTCATCGGCGTGTGGCAGCCGCCTGCGTCCAGCCATAGTTCCTGCTTCGGCAGCTCCGCGACGCGAATCCATCGCGAACCAAGCGCAAGAAATACCACACCGATGATCGCAAGAATAATTTGCCAGAGCTTCACGGGGCGCTCCGCGGCATTTCTGGGCGACATGCTAGAATAGTGTGTTTGTACTTTTCCGCCTGGGCGGAATGAGGAATGGGCAATTGGCAGTGGTCTCGCAATCCGAATTGATTCTCCAACGTCAGGACTGGAAACGCAACGGAAAGCGCGTGGTGTGCGTGGCCGGGGCGTTCGACCTGCTGCACCCCGGGCACATTCGATTGCTGGAGCAGGCGGGCGGGCTCGGCGACATACTAATAGTAGCGCTGCAGAGCGACAAAAGCGTGCGCATCGCGGCGGAACAGGCCGCGAAACTTGTCGGCAATCCAGCTCCTTCTTCCGGTCCTGCGCGGCCCATCACGCCTGAAGCCGAACGCGCTGAGATTCTGGCGGCGCTCGCGTCCGTGGATTTCGTCGCGATCTTTGAAGAAGCCACAGCAGCCGAATTCATCGCACGCCTGGCCCCCGATCTGTTCGCGCAAGGCGGCGAAGGTTCGCGCGAAAATGCTTGCGCGGATGACGACGCCGTAAAAGCAGCGGGCGGGCAAGTAGTGCGCCTGCCGCTCGAGCCCGGCTATTCAACCCCACGGCTGCTCGAACGCATTACCGAACTTCAAGCATGATTCTTCCCCTGGTCAGCGAGCTTCTCGCGCGGGTGGCACGCCGCCCGGTTGTCGAGGAAACATTTGAAGCGCTGCGGCGCTGTGGCGGCGAAGTGCGCCTCGCGGGCCTTACCGATTCCGCGAAAGCGCTGCTGATTCCGCTGGCGTTCGCGGGGCTGGGCCGGCCTACCGTGCTGCTGGTGGATACCAATCAGCGCGCCGAAGCGTTGCTCGAGCCGGTGCGATACTTTTACCGCGCGATTTCGGGTAAGCCAGGGCGGCGCGTGGCCCATTTGCCGGCGCACGGAGTGCTGCCGTACGACAATCGTTCGCCGCACGCAGAAATTTCGGAAGATAGAGCCGTGGCGCTGTGGCGTTTTGCCACCGGTGACGCGGACCTGCTGATCGTGCCGGTACAGGCCGCGGTGTGGCGCATGCGCGACCGTGAATTTTATTCGCAGCTGGCGCGCACCATTGCACGCGATGAATCCATTCCGCACGAAGAGCTAATTGATTTTCTTTCCAGCGCCGGTTACGACAAGCAAATCACCTGTGAAATGCCGGGGCAGTACGCCGTGCGCGGCGGCATCATTGATATTTACTCGCCGGAATCGCCGCAGCCGGTGCGCGTCGAGCTGCTGGGCGACACGATCGAATCCATTCGAGCTTTCGATCCCAATACGCAGCGTTCCACCAATCCCATGGAACGTGCGACGCTGCTGCCCCTGACGGAATATCCGCGCCATGCCGAAGTGCTGGAGCGTGCGCGAGTTTCTGCGGCGTCTGGGCGGGAAGACGACACGGCGCCCGGCGGCTTTTATCCCGGATGGGAATTTCGCGAGGCGCTGCGCGAGAATCGCAAGTCCACGCTGTTCGATCTCACCATTGAGCCTCTGATTATCGCGGACGAGCCGTCACTGCTCGCTGCTTCGCTCGAAAAATATCGGGCTCAGCTAGCGGAGGCTTTCGATGCCGCCGAGGATCCGCTGGCAGAGCCGCCTGACAAGTTTATTTTTGACGACGAAGAGTGGAACTTGGCGTTGCAGATGGCGCCGCGTTTGGCTATTGAGCATTTGGGTGTAGAGGTCGCGGAATCCGCCGACCATGCCGCCGCTTCGGGCCGAGACGGAGGGGGCGCAACCCCCACGCTACATACCCAGCCGACCACGCGCTATCACGGCAACGTTGCGGCCTTCATCGCGGAAGCGCGCAACCGCATTGCGGCGGGGGAAAACGTAATGGTTTCCGCCGCCAGCACGGGAGAACTCGAACGTTTCGCGGACATCTGCCACGAATTCGAATTGCCCTATCGCATGGGCGAGCTGGAAGAAAACGCAACGGTGACGCGCCTCGCCGAAGAAGGCAGCAACGCGCCGGGTTCAGCGATCCTGCTCACGAAAGCGCCGCTATCCGAAGGTGTGGTCTTCACCGATGCGAAAGTAGTTCTCTACGGCAACGCCGATCTGTTCGAAACGCTCCCGCCACCCTCGCAACGCTCGCGCGCGCGGCCCAAGACCGCCAGTTTCTTCAGCGATTTCAGCGATCTGAAACCCGGCGACTACGTGGTCCACGTAGATCACGGCATCGGCCAGTTCGAAGGCCTGCGCCAAGTCGCGATGGAAGGCGCGAACGGCGAGTTCATGCTGCTGCGCTACGCGGGTGATGCGAAACTCTACGTTCCACTCGCGCGCCTCGACCTGATTCAGAAGTACACGTCGCTCGGCGGCGTGGAACCGCAGCTCGATCGCTTGGGCACAGGGGTATGGGAAACGCGCAAGTCGCGCGTGAAAAAATCCGTCAGCGACATGGCTGAACAGCTTCTGGAGCTTTACGCGGAGCGAAAACTAGCGGTAGGGCACTCGTTCCCGCAAGACACGAATTGGACCCACGAGTTCGACGACGCGTTCGAATTCGAAGAAACCGCCGACCAGCAGCGAGCGATCGAAGACGTGAAGCGCGACATGGAATCGAATCTCCCGATGGACCGGCTGCTCTGCGGCGACGTGGGCTACGGCAAGACGGAAGTGGCGATGCGCGCCGCGTTCAAAGCCATCGCGGATTCGAAGCAGGTCGCGGTGCTGGCGCCCACCACCGTGCTGGCGTTCCAGCATTATCAAACGTTTAAGCGGCGCTTCGCGGCGTTCCCCGTGCGCGTGGAAATGATCAGCCGCTTCCGCACGGAAAAGGAGCAGAAGAAAGTCCTTGAAGAAGCGGAAGCGGGCAAAGTGGACATCCTGATCGGCACGCACCGCATCCTTTCTAAGGATGTAAAGTTTCAGGACCTCGGCTTGCTGGTAGTGGACGAAGAGCAGCGCTTCGGTGTGGCGCACAAAGAGCGCCTGAAGGAAATGCGCAAGAATGTGGACGTGCTGACAATGTCCGCAACTCCGATTCCGCGCACACTGCATATGTCGCTGGTGGGGCTGCGGGATATGAGCGTAATCGAAACGCCGCCGAAAGATCGCCTGGCGATTCAGACCACCGTCGCGCCTTTCACCGAGACGCTAGTACAGCGCGTGATCGAAGAAGAGCTGGCGCGCGACGGACAAGTGTTCTTCGTGCACAACCGCGTCGAATCCATCATCTCGCTCGCGGCGATGATCAAGCGCCTGGTGCCGAAAGCGCGCGTGGTGGTGGGCCACGGCCAGATGAAAGAGGCGGAACTGGAAAAAGTGATGCTGCAATTCATACGCGACGAAGCCGACGTGTTGGTCTCAACCACCATCATCGAAAATGGTCTGGATATCCCGCGCGCCAACACCATCGTGATCAATCGCGCCGATCGCATGGGTCTTTCGGAGCTTTATCAGCTCCGCGGCCGCGTCGGGCGCTCGAACCAGCGCGCCTACGCGTACCTGCTCGTGCCGCCAGACACGACGTTGACGACGATTGCCCGCCAACGCCTGGCAGCTCTAAAAGAATTCAGCGATCTCGGCGCCGGCTTCCGTATCGCTGCCCTCGACCTGGAATTGCGCGGAGCAGGGAACTTGCTCGGCCGCGAGCAGCACGGCCACATCGAAGCCGTTGGCTTCGATATGTACTGCCAGATGATGGAGCGCGCGGTGGCCGAGCGCAAAGGCGAGGCGCTTACCCCGGAACGCCGGGCCACACTCAACCTGGGACAGGAAATCCGCATCCCACCTGAGTACATTGATAGCGAGAACCTGCGCCTGCGGATTTACAAACGCATCGCCAGCGTCACCAGCGATGCGGAAAGGGCGGAAGTTCGCCAGGAGTTGGAAGACCGCTTTGGCCCGCCGCCACCCTCGGTGGAAAACCTGCTTGATTACGCGGTGCTGAAGGCGCTGGCAGAGAAGCTATTGGTGGCCTCGATTGACCGTCGCGGCGACCAGATGGCGATCAAGTTCTACGATGACACGCCAATCGGCCCAGAACAGCTTGTGAAACTGCTGCGCAAACGCCGTGGCATGCGCCTGGACCCGACCGGAGTGCTATGGCTCGATTGGAAGAGCATTCAAGGCGGCCCGATGGGTGCCACCAGAAACGTATTGCTACAACTACAATCGTAGGGATAAAATTTGAGGCGGGTGATTCCATGAAAAGCTGCAAATTAGTATATGTCCTGATGCTCGGCGGCGTCGTATTGCTGACCGCAGCGGTACTACCTTCCAGCACCCACGCGCAAGCCAAATCCGTCGTGGTGGAGGAGATTATCGCGCGCGTGAACAACGACGTCATCACCATGTCGGACTATCAGAAGGCCGAGGAGCAGTTGCGCGAAGAAGTGGCGCACGACTGCCAGGGTTGCGCGGCGGATAAGGTCATGATCGAGTTCAAGGACCAGCAGAAGGATTTGCTGCGCGGGCTGATTGACCAATCCTTGATGGTGCAGCGCGCCAAAGACATGGGCATCAGCGTGGAATCGGACGTAATCAAGCGCCTCGATGACGTGCGCAAACAGAACGGCCTGGCCAGCCTGGAAGATCTGGAGAAGGCCGTGGAAAGCTCCGGCCTGGCTTGGGAAGATTACAAGACCACGATTCGCAACGGGCTGCTAACGCAGGAAGTGGTGCGTCGCGAAGTGGGTTCGCACATCAACATTCCCACCGACGAAGTGAAACAATATTACGACGCGCATCCCCAGGAATTCACGCGGCCCGAGCAGGTGGTCCTGTCCGAGATCTTCCTGAGCACCGAAGGCAAGAGCCCTGAAGAGATCGAATCCGTGCAGAAGAAGGCCGAGGATTTGCGCAACCGCGTCGTGAAGGGCGACGACTTCAACGAAATCGCCAAGCGCTATTCCGAAGGCAGCACCGCGAAAGACGGCGGAGACCTGGGCACCTTCAAGCAGAGCGAGCTGGCGCCGCAACTGGAAGAAGTCGTCTTCAAAATGGAAAAGGGTCAGATCACCGACGTGATCCAGACCAAAACCGGATTCGAAGTGTTGAAAGTGGAGAATCACTACCAGGCTGGTCTGCAGCCCATGGACAAAGTAGAAAACGAAATCATGAACCGGCTGTACATGGTGAAAATGCAGCCGCAGATGCGTGATTACCTGGGGCAATTGCGCGAAGAAAGCTACGTGATGGTGAAGCCGGGATACATTGACACCGCTGCGGTCGCGGGAGCCAGCGTGATTCAGGAAGTGCAGCCGACGCCCGATGTGGCCACGAAGAAGACGCAAAAGAAAAAGATGCCGCTGCCTAAAGTCAACGGTCAATGAAATCGCATTACGTTTCTGATTTACAGGACGGACAAGCCGTCACTTCGTTGTTCCTCGTCGGTGCAAAAGAAATCCGCACATCGCAGCGTAGCGGAAAATCCTGGCTGGAGCTGGCCCTGCGTGACCGCACCGGTTCGATTCCTGCGAAAATGTGGGACAACTTCGAAGCGCTTGCTAAAACTTTCGAAGCGGACGATGTGATCCAGATCCGCGGCCGCGTGAAGCTCTACAATGGACAGAAGGAAATGACGCTGGAGCAAATTGTTCCGGCAGCGGCGCGCGATTACGAGCTTTCCGATTTTCTGGCGCACACCAAATACGACGTCGAGAAGCTTTATGCCGAGCTCGGCGCTGCCGTTGCCGCCGTGCGCAACCCCTGGATCAAGCGGCTCCTGGAAAACGTGTTCAACGATCCGGCGATCGTCCCGAAATTGAAGCGCGCGCCCGCGGCGATGAGCATGCATCACGCGTTTGTCGGCGGATTGCTCGAGCACACCGTTAGCCTCATCGCTCTAGGGCGCGCCGTGGTGGCGCATTATCCGGAGCTGGATGCGGATGTGTTGCTGGCGGGCATTGTGCTGCACGACATCGGCAAAATTGATGAGCTCAGCTACGAGCGCGCGACGAATTACACTACCGCGGGGCGCCTGCTCGGCCACATTACGATCGGGACTTTGCTTGTGCGCGAAAAGATCAAGACGATTCCCGGCTTTCCGGAGCCGCTCGCGATTTTGATCGAGCACTTAATCTTGAGCCACCACGGCACTTACGAATTCGGCTCGCCTTCGCTGCCCCAGACGCGCGAAGCGATTGCGCTGCATTTTCTGGACGATATGGATTCGAAAATGGCGGCAATGCGCGCGACTTTAGAAGGCACGTCCGGCAACGAAGAGTGGACCGAGCGCAATCCCGCGCTGCATCGGGCGCTCTTGCGCACTGATAAATTTCTGGACGGGAACGATGCCGAGCCTTCCGCTGTCGTCGAAACGGGCAATTCTTTGCAGCAGCGCACGGCGCCCTCCGGGCCGCGCAACCCTGGCGGTGCGCGGTGAATTGTGCGGAAACGCAACGGCGCGAACACGAACACGAGCGCGAAAATTGATTCATGACTGAGATCAACATAAGAACGTCATCACCGCGACGCGCAGTGCTGGACCTCGCGCCCCTCGAGCTGGATTGCATGAATACGCTCTGGCCGATGGGGCAGGGCACGGTGCGCGAAATACGCGATCGTTTGGCGCCGCGGCGGCCGCGCGCTTACACCACCATCATGACCATCATGGATCGCCTGGCGCGCAAAGGCATCGTCGAGCGCCGCAAGGTTGGGCGAGCTTACATGTATCGTCCGAATTTGAGCGCCGAAGAAGCGCGCGTTCACGCCTTGGATCAGGTGATCGAGAATTTTTTTGCTGGCTCGAAAGACGCGCTGCTCGCGCAGCTGAACTGTGATGGTTTTCGCTCGCGGGCGGTGGCGGCGGCTGTGGCATCGGGTGGTGGGCTGGCGCGGACTGCGAACGACGGACCATCCGAAGTGCTGGTGACGGCGAAGAGGCGCGATGATTCCCGTTCGTAGCGCAGACGTCCCGCCGGCTCTTTCGTTTTTCCGTTTGCTTGCGGCGTCAAAGGAATGATGCTGATTGGCTGAGATCATGATTCCCGCTGAACTGAAAATTCGCGACAACGTGATCCGTCCGGCGACGATCCTGGCGCCGATGGCAGGCGTTACCGACACGGTATTTCGCCGCGTGATTCGCTCGCTCGGTTCTTGCGGGCTGATCATGACGGAATTCACCAGCGCCGAGGGGCTGACGCGTAATTCCGCGCGCACCCTGCATTATTTGTATTTCGACGCCGACGAGCATCCTATCGCCGCGCAGATTTTCGGCTCTGACCCGCAAGTGATGGCGTCCGCTGCGGCGCTCACCGAAGACCTGGGCTTCGATCAGGTGGACATCAATCTCGGCTGCCCCGTGAAGAAAGTAGTGAAGTGCGGCGGCTCGGGCTTGCTGCGCGATCTGGTGCACCTGGAAAAATTGCTGCGGGCGGTCCGCGCGGCGGTGAAGATTCCGCTGACGATCAAAATTCGCTCAGGCTGGGACGAAAATAATATCGTGGCAGTGGATGTGGCGCGTATGGCCGAGCAGGTCGGCATTGAAGCCATCGCCGTTCATCCGCGCACCCGCATGCAGGGTTACAGCGGTTCGGCCGATTGGAACGTGATTCGCGCGGTGAAACAGGCCGTGGGCATTCCGGTGATCGGCAATGGCGACATTCGCACTCCGCAGGACGCGGTGCGCATGGTGGCGGAAACCGGTTGCGACGCGGTGATGATCGGGCGCACGGCCTCGTCAAATCCTTGGATTTTCCGGCAGATTGCGGACTTCATCGCTACCGGGTGCTACGATGAGCCCAGCGATGTGGATCGCTACCATTTGCTGTCCGGATATTTTCGCAGCTTGATCGCCGCGGAAATGCCGGACGCCATCGGCAAGATGAAGCAGTTCGCGAGCCTGTTTACGCACGGCGTGCGCAACGGCGGCGAACTGCGCTACGCGGTGCACCACGCCCACGCAGCCGCGGAAATCCTCGATAAGGTGGACACGTTCTTCGCGAACAGCCCCGCGCCTGCTGGCGATTAATTTTCGGTCAGCCGCATGTCACTCGTCGCGAGTGATAAGCAACTGCTTGTAAGCCTCGCGACGCGTGATCCCGCGTTCGCGCGCCACTTGTTTCAGCGCGGCTTTATTGTCCACGCCGCGTTCCTGCATGATTTCCGTCACTCGCCGCGCCAGCGGAATTTTCGCGCGCGCATCTTCCGCGGCGGTGTGCAGCGCTTCGCCGTCAGCAGGACCAATCAATAGTGTTATTTCTCCGCGCGGCGGCTTGGTGCGCGCCGCAGCGAGCAAATCTTCCAGAAGCCCACGCAAGAATTCCTCGTATACTTTCGTTAATTCGCGCGCCACCACTGCCGGTCGGTTGCCCAGAATTTCCAGCGCATCTTCCAAGGTATCGACCAGGCGGTGGGGCGCTTCGTACAGAGCCAGTGTCCGCGGTTCAGCGGCGAGCGTGCGCAAACGCTTGCGGCGCTCAGTCGGACGCGACGGCAAAAATCCCACGAACGTAAACTCCTCGGTGGCCATCCCCGAAGCTGCGAGCGCCGTCACAAAAGCGCACGCCCCAGGAATCGGCACAACTTGAATTCCGTGGCGCAGCGCCAGACTCACCAGCCTGCCACCAGGATCGGAAATTCCGGGCGTCCCGGCATCCGTGACCAGCGCGATTTGCGCTCCCTGTTCGAGCTCGATCACGATTTCCGCGGCGCGCGTAATCTCGTTGTGCTCGTGGTAACTCACCATCCGTTTCTGAATTCAAAATGCGTAAGCAACTTCAGCGTCTGCCGTGTGTCTTCGCACGCGATCGCGTCCGATTCTTTCAGTACGCGCAGCGCGCGCAGCGAGATATCTTCCAGGTTGCCAATGGGCGTTGCCACGACGTACAGGCGCCCTGCACCTGGTTCGTTTGGTTTTGTTTTCGTCATGATAGATTCGTGAAATCAGCGAACGAACGCAGTCTAACACACCGCGTGCCTGCGCATTTTCGAGGACCGGTTTTGTAGCGGCGGTCTTCAGGCCGCCATCGATCAAGAGCGCACCACCGATGCCGCATTGAAGCGCGCAGCTACGAAAGCTGATCACGGCGGCGCCAAAACTGTTTGCGGATGTGCGCCGCCGCTGCGCCTACAGCCGCAAGCGTGTTACTATTTTCTTTATACTCAACGCAGGGAGGACCTCCGCATTGCCGCTATACGAATACAAATGTGCCAAGTGCGCGCATCAATTCGAGAAAATCGAAAAGCACGACGCGCCGACGACGCAGAAGTGCCCCAAGTGCGGCGCAAAGGCCGAGCGGATGATTTCCGCTGCGGGAATTCAGTTCAAAGGCTCGGGCTGGTATGTGACCGATTACAAAGGCAAGAATTCCGGCGCCACGTCCGTGGAAGGCTCGGGCGACGGCGCTTCGGCAAAATCCGGCGATTCATCGTCGGACTCCAAATCCGGTGACTCAAAATCGCAGGACTCGAAATCGACCGACGCGAAGACTGGCGATTCTAAATCCGGCGGCGGAAAATCCAGCGAATCGAAATCGTCCGGCGAAAAAGGCTCGTCAAAGAAAAAGAAATGAAGCGTTGAAGTGACGTATTAAAGTGGCGTATTAAAGTGGCGTATTAAAGTTCCAGCGTCTTCAGATACCTCCGGAACTCGCTGCCGAATTTCGGATTCTTCAATGCCAATTCCACCGTGGCTTTCAGGAAGCCGATCTTGTTCCCGGCATCGTAAGTTTTTCCCTGGTGCACGTGCGCCCACAAGCCTTCTTTCGCAGCCAATGCACGCAGCCCATCCGTGAGCTGTATTTCGCCGCCCGCCCCAGGCTTGGTTTGATCCAGATAATCGAAAATTTCCGGCGGCAGCACATATCGGCCGGAAACGCCTAGGTTCGAAGGCGCCTGCTCCGGCTTCGGCTTTTCGATCATATCGTTCAAGCGCAGGACACTATCTCCCCAGCGCGGAATTTTTCCAGGACTCGCAGAGATCACGCCATAAAATTGCAATTCCTCGCGCGGAACTTCTTGCACGGTGATCGCGCCTTGTCCCGTGGCTTCATAAATTTCAATCAGCGAGCGCGTCGCGGCCACCGGGCCGTCCATGATCACGTCGCCCAGCAGCACCGCGAAAGGCTCATCGCCCACCAGTTCGCGCGCGGTCAAAACGGCGTGGCCCAGCCCCAGCGCTTCATTCTGCCGCGTGTAACTGAAATGAATTCCGCCGCTGATGTCACGCACCATCTGCGCCAGCTCCGGTTTGGCGTGGTCTTCCAGAAAATGTTCCAGCTCCGGCGCGAAATCGAAATGGTCTTCGATGGCGCTTTTGCGGCGGCCGGTGACGAAAATCACGTTCTCGATGCCGGACGCGATGCATTCCTCCACTGCGTATTGAATCAGGGGCTTATCCACCACCGGCAGCATTTCCTTGGGCATTGCTTTGGTGGCAGGCAGGAAACGCGTTCCCAGTCCGGCCACGGGCAGCACAGCTTTGCGCACACGTTTTCGTTCGGAGCTCATAGTCCTCTTAGTGGATTGCGGCCGGTCGCCTGATCAGGCCAAGCGTGCCAGATCGAATTTATTTTACCCTCTGGAGTCGGCTTGGTAGGGGAAGCGCGATCGCAGGAGTTCGTAAACACAACGTCTTCGCAAACGCTAAACGCCACAGCCTCGCGCCCAAACGCTCTCGCGCAATGCGCTGCGCGTGAAAAGGCCGCTCGCACGGCTATGCTACCATAATCATTGCGAACTACGGCGTATCGAGATTCGAGGCATATTCTTGACCGCACAACGCAAGATCATTCTGGGCATTGAGTCTTCGTGCGATGAGACCGCCGCAGCCGTCGTTTCCGGCGGCGACACGATTCTTTCCAGCATCGTTGCATCGCAGATTGCGATTCACCGCAAATATGGCGGTGTGGTCCCGGAGCTAGCTTCACGCGAACACTTGCGTCAGATCGTTCCCGTGGTGCGCGAAGCGCTCGAACAGGCCGGAATCACGCTGCAGGATTTGGACGCGGTCGCCGTGACGCGCGGTCCGGGTCTCGTAGGCGCACTGCTCGTCGGCATCACCTATGGCAAAGTGCTGGCGCAGGCGCTGGGCAAACCGCTGATCGGCGTTAATCATCTCGAAGGCCATGTCCACGCGGTTTTTCTTGAAGCACACGCCGCAGCGCAGCGTCCGCCCGAATTGCCGGCTACCTGCCTTATTGTCTCCGGCGGGCACACCGTGATTTATTCCGTGAAATCGGAAGCACACAACGGCGCGGCGCATTTTTCCTACGAACGGCTGGGCGGCACGCGCGATGACGCAGCCGGCGAGGCTTACGACAAAGTCGCGCGCCTGCTCGCGCTGGGATATCCCGGCGGCCCGGTAATGGATCAACTCGCCCAGCACGGCAATCCGCGCGCGATTCGTTTCGGCGAGCCGAAGATGAAAGGCAATCCCTACGATTTCAGTTTCAGCGGCATAAAGACGGCGGTGCTGTACCACTTGAAGCGTCATCCCGAGCTGCAGCCGGAGATTAACGCGCGCAAGGAAGCTCTAGCGCGCGGCGAACGCAGCGCCGACGCTCTGCGCAGACTATCCAGCGCTGCAACACTGGATCTGATCGCCAGCTTTCAGCGCGCTGTGGTGGATGATCTGGTGACCCGTACCATCGCTGCAGCCCAGCAAAATAATGTGCGCTCTATTCTGGTCTCCGGCGGAGTTGCCGCCAACCGCGAGCTGCGCGCGACATTCGAAAGCGAAGCCAAACGCCACAACCTCGCCGTATTTTTCCCCAGCCGCGCGCTCTCTACAGACAACGCCGCCATGATCGCCGCCGCGGGCTACCCCCGCTTCGTCGCCGGTCAGCACGAAGATTCCACACTGAACGCCGAACCAAATCTGCCGCTCGCATAAATGTACCTGCATCACTTGCCCGTGTTACCATCCGCCAACGTGACTCGACTAGAACTGCGCAGTACCGTCGCATAGAACAGCCAAGACGCATAAACGCGAGAGCGCAGAGGTTCGTTCGAATGAATACCAAACAGGCGAAAGACTTTCTGGTTGAGCAAGCCACCGAACAAGCGGCTCTGGAACACCTGCCGTTGTCTGATATCGAAAAGAGAATGATGTATTTCACAGAGAGCGACCCGCTCTCGTGTCCCGATCCGTTCGCATTGAATGATGAGTTTGAAGCACAGTATGACTCACCAGAATACGAGGACCAAGATGTTCGCGCCTTCTTCAACACGCTTACAGCAGGCTGGAAGCAGAAAACCCCGAAAGAAAGCGCGTGTGGTACCAATCCATTCGCGAACTTCGGAAGGGAGATCACTACGTTCTCGTCTTATGGGATGTTGCGTCGCCCAGCGAGCATCCGGACGCGCGATAATTTTAAACTCATTGGGATCGGGCTGTTCATTGCCATGGGCTTCGGAATTGCGGCGTTTGTCGCCGTGAAATACAACTTTGACGTGGAACGCTACCGAAAGGTTCTTCAACTAACTCATTTTCGTCGCGGGGTTTCTCATCGCAAAAACTGCCAGGAATCCTCCGTGCCCTTTATCGGGTTTGCCTCCGTGCCGCGGAACGAATTAAGTGAACAGTCGTGGAACTCTGTCTCTCGTGATTCCTACCGAAGGTCGTGCGCCGTAATGTAAACACCGGCTTTCAACGCCCTCGTTTCCGTCGAAGTAGAATACCGGCACGTGGCGGGCAAGCCAGCCAGATGCCCTGTTGTGAAGCGGAATCCTTTGTTTTCTAAGGAAAAATCTAGAAGTGAACACTGAGCGTTCCGCGCAGACGAATCATTTTTCCGTCGAAAGCCTGTGGATTCCTTGCTAGGCCGCATCCGGACACTTCCGCGGGATTTTCCTGGGAAAAAGTCGACCGCGGAACAAATAAGAGACCGGAGAGTAACAAAAGTAGAAGCGATCTCTTCGACATGTCTAGGTTGGAGATTTCCCGCTGGAATACTACCAAAAACGGCCCGTAAACTCACACGCGCTCGGGGGTACCTGCTCAAGAGATTAATCAGGACTGGTTTTTGGCGCCGGCGAATTTATTGAAAAGAGTCTATGCGGCGCGGCTCAGCAGATACCACCAAAGCGTCCCGGCTACCAAGATCCAGATTGCGGCGAGTGGGGCGAACCTAGTCATCAGCGCATCTGCGACGAGCGAAACGGGAAAGTCCGCGCGAACTACAAAGTCCCACATGACGCTCAGGTATTGCAATCCGGGGACGAAGTAGCGCAGCGTGCTCATCAGGCAGGCGCAGAAATGGAGGATCGGCAGAAAATAGATCCAATCGGGATGCGCTTGACGGGCCAATCCTCGAGACTCTTGTAACAGTGCTCGCGGCTCCTCGCGCGTCGCTTCGAAAGTGTGCGGAACATTTTTCATAAGGTTATCAGCCGATATTTCAGGCATCGAGCCAAAAATCTAAATCAGCGGTGGCTCGTAAATGTACGCCATGCCGTCGCGCGTCATCGCATAGGCTTTCGAGCCGTCCACGCTCCAGCGCAGGTCCACGATTCCTTCGGCCGCATACTCGTCAAACGTCGTCCCGCGGCCAAGGTCCACCAGAAACAGCCGGCCCTTCGCTGAATTTTTCAGCCACGAGCTGTAGCAGATGCACAGCGCCAAATGCGGATGGCACACGCACAATTCCGCACCGAACGGCAGCGGCTCGAAGGCCAGGCTTTCCACGTCAAGGCTGTACGCTTGTCCCGCGGCGCAATAAATAACTTGCCGGCTGTCGGGAGTCCATGTGAGGTCGGTGATGTGTCCCTGCGCTTGAAACACATTTTGCGTGCGCAGCGCGGGCACGTCGGCCAGCACGATGGAATCATCGGCCCAATCGCCGCGAATTTCGATAGCGCTCGCTAGTATTTTTTCATCCGGGCTGAATGCGGTCCGCCCGTAACCGCCGAACGCGCCTTCTTCGCCGAATTCCGCTTCGTAAGTTTGCCGCTCGAAGCCGTCTGGCACGCCCATTTCTTTGGTCGGCGACTCCGCGAAAGGCAACACCCCGGGCGCCGCAGCCCACAGCCGCAAACTCGCGCCTTTGCCGCCTGCCGATGCCGCCGCGAAAAAATTTCCTGCGCCGGACCATGCCATGCACGCCGGAAAATTCTTGAACTCACCGAACGTGCCCAGCAGCATTTTCCCCTGCAGATCGAAAATGTGCAGCGAGGGTTGCCACGCGCCCCAAGCCGCCACCAAATGATGCGCCGAAGGCGACCACGAAAATGCCGCCAGAAAATCCTGTGCCGCTGCCACGCCGGCCGCCGGACCAGCCGCTTCCTGCGGCACGGCCAGCGCCAGCGTTGGGCCAGTGCGTTCAATGTCATAAAGGACCACGCGCTGCGAGCCGCCGTGATCGAGAGGTGCAATCAAACTCACGGAGCCCGTCGCCGAAATCGCCAGGCGCGGCGTCGAACCAGGAAAAACCTTCTTGATCAGCCAGTTCGAATCGCGCGCCATGTCCCGCAGGCCGCGCACCACCAAAGCTGCGGAACGCACCGCCAGTCCGCGCGACGCAGCCGGCACGATTTGCTGACCGGTGTGTTGCGCGGTCTGAGGTTCGGCGGATCTTTCGCGCGTTTCGATGGTCACAGGCCGCGTCCTTCCGGGTTTTCGAGGCGCCGCTTAGCCTGTGCGATCTGATCCTCCACTTTTTGCACCATTTCTTTCAGCACGTCGCGCCCGTGGCTCTGCGCCTCGTCCAGACGCACTTTCAACTGATACAAATCCGAACGCAGCAGCTCGTGCAGCTCCGCCTCGATCTCCGCAAGCCTACCGCGTGCCTGGCTGATGCGCCGAATCACGCGAATCAATTCCGCGCCCGGCCCTTCGCCCTGCACGGCCTCGGCGCTCCATTCGTATTCCGTGAAAATTTTCCGCAGCCTGGTTTCGTCGCCGCGTTCGTAGGCTTCGTTCGCCTCGGCCATTAATTGCTGGCGCTTGGCGCGGTCCGCGCGGTCGGAAGTGAGGTCCGGATGAACGCGCTTGGCCACCTCGCGATACAGCCGCTTCATCTCCGGCGAAGATTCGAAAGCGCGCGGCGTGGCTTCAGATTTTTCTCCCGCGGTGGATTGCGTTTCGGCAGCTCGTGCGCGAGCTTCCCGTGCGGCTTGCTGCGCGCGTTGGTTCGCGGGCTGCTCGTTAGCCATACGCTCGGCCACAGCAGCTTTCAATTCGTCCAACTCGGCGTAACGCGAGCCTACGTGATGCAAATATTGCCGCTCGAACGCGCCCAGCTCCGCGCGCAAGTTTGCCGAGCGCAGCTCGCGTTCGGCCAGCTCGCTTTCGATCGCGGCTTGCTCGTCGCGTTTGCGCGCAAGTTCCTGTTCTTCTGGATTCAGCTGCGGAAGTAGCGCGGAATTTGGCGCAGACGTCTGCGCTGGATTGGCTGTCGCATGCGAGGCGTGGTTCGCCGCCGAGGGGGGAATTGCTCCTCCAGCCGCGTCAACGCGCGGGTTCGCGGCAGGGATGTCCGTCGCCTTCAGCGCCATACGCTTCGCCTCTGAGAGCTGCGCGATCCGCTTCACGGTCAAGTATTTGCAAAATTTCCCAAGTTTCGATGGGCCGGAGCAGAGGTCGCTCCCTAAATTGTAAGGTGCGTGCAATTTCCAGGCAGGGGTTCCGCAGCAGCGGTTTCCAGAAGATGAGAACTGTACGTTGGTACAGGGCGCCGCTTTAGCGGCGTCCTTGCTTCCTAGGGTGCGGCGACTCGATAATCTTTGTAGGTCGTGGCTTTAGCCACGACATCACCTCAACTTCGCAGGCGCGGCTTCAGCCGCTGAAGTACGGTTTTGCAATCACGCCGTCCAAATTGGCCTCCCCCGCAAGTCCCGCAGCCGCTCGCTATCCTTTTTCTCCCGCACGAGTCTTTCTGCATTGATGCGCATCCAAATGCCAACGACAGGAGCGACCTCCATGAACGAAACAGTCCCGCAGTACATGCAACGAATCCTGGGATACGCCGAAGGCCAGCAGCCGCTGAAAATCCAAGCCGCCAGCGCCCAAAATCTCGAGCGCTTGCTGAAAGGCGTCCCAGCGGCGAAGCTGCGTAAGCGTCCTGCAGCGGACAAATGGTCTGTCGCGGAAATCCTGGCGCATTTGGCCGACAGCGAAATCGTCACCAGCTTCCGCCTGCGGCAAATCCTGGGGACGCCCGGCACGCCCATTCCTGCGTATGACCAGGATGCTTGGGCCAAGTCCGGCCGCTACGAAAAACGCGACGCGCGCAAGTCGCTCGAGACATTCCGCACCCTGCGCAAGGCGAACTTGGCGCTGCTGAAGTCACTGACCTCTGAGCAATGGAAGCACCACGGCATGCACTCCGAACGCGGCGCAGAAACTATTGAACGCCTGGTCACGCTCATCGCCGGCCACGACCTGAATCATACGCAGCAGATCGAACGCATAGTCGCGCCGGCAAAGAAGCGCGGAAAGTAGTAAGTGCAGCGAGTCAGGTCAATAGGAAGTAGCAGCGAAAAAAAAGGGCACAATCTTCGCAGATTGTGCCCGCCAGGGTTAATTCGAAAATTTATTCGGGAATTGGCGCGCCCTCCGGCATTTGCAACTTGGCTTTAGCCAGCGCCTTCACCAAGTTTGCTTCTACAGCCGATTCGGACGTATTCCGGACGGTAGCGAGTTCACTTACCAGCAGGTACTTGGCACGTTCCAGCATTTTCTTTTCGCGGAAGGAAAGCGGCTTGGTGCGGCTTAGAGCCACCAGGCCTTTCAGCACTGCGGCGACCTCCATCAACGAGCCCGTCCGCATGCGATCCGAATTTTCCTTGAAGCGGTGTTTCCAGTCGTGGTGGGAAGCGGAGCGGCCTTTCTCCAAAAACGAAATTACCGCGCCGGCTTGCGTGTTGCGAATGATGGGGCGCAGGCCAACGCAATCTACGTTCGTCTGCGGCACCATCACTTTCAAACCGCTCGAAACGATCTTCAGCATGTAAAATCGCTCCGATCGTCCATTCACATAACCGTAACTGATTTGCTCAATTACTCCAACACCGTGGTTCGGATACACAACCTTCTCGCCTAGTTTGAATTCACAGGACATGGATGCAAGATCCTCCCCGAAAAGCCATATTGAAAGTTTAGGCACATGGCTCGGAAACGTCAAGAAAAATGGGTGGTTTGGCGGGCCGTCTCAGAGCTGAGAAATCGACTGTTTTCAGTAAGATTGGCCCCCAAATTGCCCTATACTGGTGCACGTGCTAATCCTCTCTCTGGACACCTCTTCGCCCTCCGGAAGCGTCGCAATTCTCCGTGACGAGTTGACGCTCGGCGTCATCTCTACGCGCGCCGATGAGAACTATTCTTCGCGCATTTTCCGCCATTTGGAATTTCTACTAAGCGATTTGTCGCTGAAATTGCAAGATTTCGACGTGTTCGCCGTCTCTGCCGGACCTGGATCCTTTACCGGATTGCGTGTGGGATTGACGGCGGCGAAGGGTTGGGCGGAAGTTTATCGCAAGCCGGTAGTCGGAGTTAGCGCGCTGGCGGCCGTTGCGTTTCAAGCGCGCGGCGACAACATGGTTTTAGTACCCGCTCTCGATGCGCGCCGCGGGCAGATTTATTTCGGCGTTTATCGCAGAGCGGCGTCGGGGCTGACGCTCGATGGCGAGGAATTTGTGGTTACGCCGGAAGAGTTCGCGGAAAAGCTCAGTACGCTGGCGCACATTGGCGGCGGTTACAGCGGCGCTGATGACGGCCATCGCGCCGCCGGCGGTACCCAGATGGCGGTAAATCGTGGATTCAGCATCGTCACACCGGACGCGTCGGTCGTCGAACTCGTGTCGCGATTGACGACGCAATTCTCCGCCGAGTTCACCGGCCTCGATATCGTTTCCAGCGTGCTCGCGCCATCCATCGGACGCATCGCTCACGGACGAGCGCGTCGCGGCGACGTGAGTGACGCGTTAACTCTCGATGCAAATTATGTACGGCGCACGGACGCCGAAATGAAATGGAAGGACGGTTAAATATATTGACGATCCGCTCCCTCGAGTCTCGCGATGTCGAAGCCATCCTTGAAATTCAAGCCGCCTGCCCAGAAATCGCGCAATGGAGTGCGTGGGATTACGATCGCGTAGCCCGTGGCGAAATGGCCGGATGGGTGGCGACAGAGTATTCCGAGGTGAGCGTCGAAGGGCTGCCGAGGTCGCGCTGGAGAACTGCGGCCGCAGCCGAACTCGATGGCGAAGTCGCCGGATTCCTGATTGCCCGTCGCCTGAGCAGCGAACTCGAAATCCTGAATTTCGCAGTAGAGTCCGAATGGCGCCGCTGCGGAATCGGCGCAGAGCTCTTTGACCGCAGCGTTGGAGTGGGCACAATACTTTCAGGCCACGCAAGCCATCCTGGAAGTCCGCGCCTCAAACTTAGCCGCGCTCCGTTTCTACGAACGCCATAAATTCGAAGTAGTAGGCCGTCGCCCGCGCTACTACACAGCCCCAGTCGAAGACGCGCTGCTGCTGACGGCGCCGCTCACCTGACGATGCGACGAGCATCGTCATCCTGAGGGCGGCGCCGTTGCCTCACGCCGACCGAAGGATCTCTCCCGCCTTCTTCGAATTACCCCCACTTTTCCTCTGCGCTCCGACCTCTACGCCCTCTGCGGTCATCGCTTTTGTCTTTCTCAGATTTCTCTCTGCATTTATTCTGTGACCTCTGTGTAATTCTTTTGCCTTTCGCAAACCACGCGCGCATCTCAAATCCTGAACGAATCTGATACTGTAACCGCACCATAAAAACGCACGAGGACGAAAATGCATCTCGAAGAAACCACTCTGCAACTCCTGAAAGACTCACTGAAGCAGCTCGACGACGGATTCACTGCGCTGCCGCCGACCGCAGAAAGCAGTGCAACAGCCCAAGACCCGCGCCTAGCCGCCGTAATGACCGAAGTCGCCACCAAACTCCAAGACAACTACCCCTACTTCCATCCTCTCTACGCCGGACAAATGTTGAAGCCTCCGCACCCAATCGCCCGCGCCGCATACGCCCTAGCCACCTGGATCAATCCCAACAACCACGCGCTCGATGGCGGCCGCGCCAGCTCCGCTCTGGAAAAAGAAGCCGTCGCGCAAATCGCCGCGATGTTCGGCTGGCAACAGCACCTCGGCCACCTCTGCGGCGGCGGCACCATGGCGAACCTCGAAGCCCTCTGGGTCGCGGGCCAGCTAAATCCCGGAAAGAAAATCGTCGCGTCTGACCAATCGCACTACACCCACAAACGCATCTCCGCCGTGCTGCAATTGCCGTTCGCGCATGTCCCCACAGATAATCGCGGCCGCATGGACACGAGCGCCCTGGAGAAAATGCTAGCCGCCGGAGATGTAGGCTGCGTAGTCGCAACAGAAGGCACGACTGGAACTGGCTCGGTTGATCCGCTGCCCGAAATTCTTCGCCTGCGCGAGCAATACGGTTTTCGCCTTCACGTGGACGCGGCGTACGGCGGCTATTTCACGCTCGCTTCCAATCTTGCCCCCGAAACGCGCGCCAGTTTCGACCTGATTGGCCGCGCCGATTCCATCGTCATTGACCCGCACAAGCACGGCCTGCAACCCTACGGCTGCGGCTGCGTCCTGTTCCGCGATCCGCAAGTCGGCGCAATCTACAAACACGAATCGCCCTACACCTATTTCACTTCTTCCGATCTTCATCTCGGCGAAATCAGCCTGGAATGTTCGCGCCCCGGCGCTTCCGCCGTAGCGCTGTGGGCAACGCAACGCCTGCTGCCGCTACATACGGGGAGGGGAATTCGCCGCAATGCTCGAAGCATCGCGCGACGCGGCGGTCCAGTTCGCGCAACGTCTCGCGAACAACTCGCGCTGGATGCTGCCCTTCGCGCCAGAACTCGACATCGTCGTCTGGGCGCCACGCGCAAAAACAGTCTCCGAGATCTCCGCGTTATCTCAACGCATCTTCGACGCAGCAGCAAAAGAAAATCTTCATCTGGCCCTGATCCGCGTCCCGATAAAATTGTTCAGCGCGCAACACAGCATGCAAGCCTCCGCAACCGACAAAGTCCTCTGCCTCCGCTCAGTCCTGATGAAGCCCGAACACCGCGACTGGCTCGCCCGCATCTGCACAATTCTGACGTGCGCCACCGAATCAGCGGTAAGCTCAGTTTCGTAACGGTCCCGCGGCTGTGGGACCTCCGCCACCACAATAAGAATCGCCGCAGCCTGAAAACCTTTCCGCCACCCCGCCTCTGCCCGTCGCGCCTCCGCAGCAAGCCAGTTTCCGATGACTCGACTGATTGTCAACTTGCAGCGCTTCCGGCGAAACCACCTGTCATCGTGGTAGCAATTACGTGCAGAGTTGGGATTCGCAAATCCGTAAGCGGCCGGTTTGATATGACCCAATAAATGGATCACGATAGTCAATTTGAACTGATATCGAAAAGCGTTAGCTTCTTCAGGGTACTAGCTTTTCTGTTTTCACTCGTAGCGATATCGCTCACCGTGTGGTGGATTTGGACGCATCACACGAATCTGGCCGAATCGGCAGTTCAGGCTCTCTTTTGTGCGGGCTTTATCTCGGTTTGGGTATCGATGTTTCAGTGCTATCGCGTTCTGCGGCAGCTTGGTCTAAGCGCGGAAGGCAGAAAGCAGTGATTTTCGGGTCCACGTCCAAATGACCCGGATGAACTGCGAGCATGGCTGTGATTTCGGCGATTCCTACTTGCAGTGCTGGCCGTTCTGCTGTTCATGTGTGTCATTCCCTTCTTCCGTGAACAGCTATTTCAGCCGAGATACATGAGCAGTGATCAAGTCTCGCATAGAAAGCCTTTCTGCAATCGGCGCGGCGATTGGGCTCATAATTATTGGTGTCTGTGCCCTGGCATCCGGCTGTCGAAATTACGATGTCATTTGGTTGGCAGAATCGCGCTCTCCCGATGGATATTGGCTTGCTACCGCTAGGGAGGAGCGGAGCCGTGGATTCGGAAATGCCTATGATTCAGTGAGCGTCTACTTGAAACAGATTAAGAGTGCGCAGCCTCCCGTGGAGATTTTGGAATTCTCTGTTGGTTCCCTAGCGTCCCAATCTGGCAAGTTAAATCTCACGATGAAATGGGGAAGTCCGTCGCATCTAGACGTGATGTATAACGGTCACGCTGCAACTCTCGACTTTCAAGTCGTCAAGTCCGGTGCCATCGACATCTCCGTCCAAGACCTTTCAAGTGTGACGACGAACACTTTGCAATAGGAGGAATTGACCTTCCGACACTCCCCGGTTCGCCGTAGGTCCTGATTGATGCCATAACGACGTCGGCCTCGCTACGGCCCGAGTAGACTGTTCGATGTTCACCCCAACAGTGCTCGGACCGAAGGAGGCCGAGATGCAGATTATAGGATGTGATTTGCACGCTCGCCAACAGACGTTGGCGATGTTGGATACCGGAACAGGGGAAGTCGTGAATCGGACTCTTACGCACGAAGGCAACGGCGTGCGGGAGTTTTATTCCACGCTTCCAGGTCCGGTGCGCGTAGGGATCGAAGCGACTGGGTCGATGAAATGGTTTTTTCACCTGATGGAAGAGCTGGGAAACGACTGTCAGGTCGGACATCCGCGACGATTCGAGCGGCCGAACCGCGCAGACAGAAACACGACCAGCGCGATGCCGAGCTACTTCTAAGGCTGCTGGTAGAAAACCGTTTTCCGTCGATCTGGCAGCCGTCGCAGGAACTGCTGGATCTGCGAGGGTTGCTCTTACACCGTCATCAGTGGGTGCGCCTGCGCACGCGGATACAGAATGCGTTGCAGGCGATCGCACTGGCGAATGGTTTAAGGCGAGGGAGTTCGCTTTGGAGCGAAAGCGGGCAAGAAGCGATCGCGTCGCTACCACTGACAACCCATACCGCTCATCGTCGCAGTGAGTTACAAGCGATGTATGCCAGGTTCGAAGCGGAGATCGAACAACTAAACCAGCAAGTCCTGGAGCAAGCAGGCCAACGACCTACCGCCGGGCTGCTGATGACTCATCCTGGTGTGGGACCGATCACGGCCCTGGCGACCGATGTCTTTCTGGGTGATCCAAAACGATTTCGCGACGGCAAGGCGCTGGCGAGTTACATCGGCATCATTCCCAGGGAACACTCCAGCGGCGGGCGACAGCGGTTGGGAGGTTTGAGCAAGCAAGGCAATCCGCTTTTGCGCTTTCTCTGGTGTGAGGCCGCGGCACACGCGGTGCGCCGGGATCCAGAATTGCGGCGGTTCTATCGGCGCAAGTTAGTTCAAAAGGGTGTGGGGCGAGCCCGAGTTGCCGCGGCGCGAAAACTGGGGATTCGGTTGTGGATCATGTTGCGGGACAAGATTGATTACCAGAGTTTGTCGTCGTGGCCAGAAGCAACAGAGAAGCGATATACCTGTGCGGGGAACCCTGAACGGCGTTATTGAAGAGTAACATCTGATTGAACACGCGACCCGCCTCCCTAAGGGGAGTTCGCATAACTATCAGTCGACATGACCAAAGAGAGTTTGGTGGACAACACCGAATCGATCAACTTAACCGGCCCGAGCTGGTTGGGGTGACGCAAGTGAAAAACAATACGGCCACCGAGACGCGATTCGCGTGCTATGGGAAAGGTGTGTTCGTAGACCGAAAATACACGAATGAAATCTCTTGAAACGTCGGCTCGTTACGAGATAACGCCGTAAGCGGAAACTGACCCACTATCCACGTTTCTTCCCCCTTGGCATCCACAGCCCAATTGTGATAATTGTTACTCCCATGTGAACGCCTCTGCACCCCTGGAGGGAATGGATGCCGATCACGACGCATGATATCCGGCAGTCCCTGTTGGAATCGAACCAGGAATACCGCCGGCTCTTCGAAGAACACTCCCGCTGTGAATCCCAGCTGCAAGAACTCGTCAGTCAATCCTACTGGAACGTCGAAGACATGGAATTGGAAATCGGTCTGAAGAAAATGAAGTTGCGTCTGAAAGATCTGATGCAAATGATCGTGGCGCGTTACCGGCACGATCATGACATGGTCCATCACTAAATTTTTGCCGTCACGGCCCGCGCAGTACTCGCACTTCTGTCGTACAATACCGGTGCATTCGTCGTACATCTGAATCGCAATCATTCGCGCCACGGCGCCCGCGCGCGCCGCATCTTCTCGCGAGCAAAGGATTTCGCCCAGGCCCATGATTAAAGACGCGTACCGATTCGCCCTGCCGCCGCTCATCGCCGGCGCCCTCTGCTTCATTCCCGGATGGAAAATCTTCGGTGCCGTGCTGATTTTCCTCGGCCTCTTCGTCTTTTATTTTTTCCGCGATCCGCAGCGCGTGATTCCCGCTACTCCCGGCATTATCATTTCCCCCGCCGATGGCCGAGTCGTCGAAATCGTGGACGAAATGCTGGACTCCGTGATGGGCCACCGCATCAGTATTTTTCTCTCCATATGGAACGTCCATGTGCAGCGCGCGCCCGCCTCTGGCCGTATCGCCGACGTGGTCTACCGCCCCGGCCTTTTCTACGCAGCGTTTCGCTCGGACGCCTCGCGTGAAAACGAGCAGAACATTATTTATCTGCATACGCCGCAAGGCAGCGTCATTTTCAAACAAATCGCCGGAGCAATCGCGCGTCGCGTGATATGCTGGAAAGAAGAAGGGCAAGAAGTCGCAATAGGTGAGCGCGTGGGCCTCATCCGTTTCGGTTCGCGCGTGGATATTTGGCTGCCGCTGGATACGCAAGTACTCGTCCAGCGCGGGCAGCACGTAAAAGGCGGCGAGAGCGTAATCGCGAAATGGAATTCAACGACATAGATCCCATCGGACAGGAAGAAGAGCCACGCCGTCATTTCCGCAGCCATCGTTTGCGGCGTGGTGTTTATATTTTGCCCAGCGCGTGCACCGTGGCCAACATGCTCTGCGGCTATTACGCAATTCTCGCCACTCTCGACGGAAAAATCACTGATTTCGATAACGCCGCGTGCGCCGTGGGCGTCGCCTACCTTTTCGACGCGATGGATGGCCGCATCGCGCGCGCCATGAAAACCGAAAGCGCCTTCGGCAGGGAATTCGATTCGCTCGCCGACGTCGTCAGCTTCGGCATCGCCCCGGCATTTCTCGCCTACGCCTGGGGAATTCGCGCGATGGCCGCGGCCAGTTCGCCCGAAGCGCTGCACCTCACTCAAAGCGGCTGGCTCATCGGCTTCTTTTTCGTCGCCTGCTGCGCATGGCGCCTCGCCCGATTCAATATTCAAGGCATGGCGCCGGGCGGAAATCGTTATTTCGCCGGACTGCCGACGCCTGCAGCCGCGGGCGTGATCGCCGCGACTGTCCATTTTTTTCACGGCAAGCCAATTGAAGATTATCGCGGCTCGGTCGTCTGGCTCGCGCTGCTCGTTCTACTCGGCGCATTAATGTCCAGCACGCTGCGTTTTTTCAGCTTCAAGGATATTCCTCTCACACGCCGCCAACCGTCTCTCGCAGTAATCGCCCTCGCGCTGCTGGTCGGCGCCGTGGTGTATTTCTCGCATTTTACTTTGCTGCTTCTCACTGCTGCTTACATGCTGCATGGACCGGTGATGCAGCTGGTGCGCACCGTGCGACATCGCCTCGCATCGCGGCCCGCCTAAGACCATGCCTGCCGGGCCCGCCAAATCCACACGCGTCGCCATCGTTGGCGCGTCTTCCTTGCGCGGCAAAGAATTGAAGTTGGTCCTTGAAGAACGCAATTTCCCCGCCAGCGATATCGTGCTGCTCGACGAGCCCGCCCTGGCTGGAACGCTAACCGAAGCCGGTGGCGAGCCCGCTTTCATTCGCGCGCTTTCTGAAGACAGCTTCGAAGACGCGCGATTCGTATTTTTTGCCGGCTCGCAGCAGGATGCCGTGCGCAATTGGCCCGCGGCGCAAAGTTCCGGCGCCACCGTAATTGATCTCAGCGGCGCGCTGGCCGCGAGCGGCGAATCCACGTCCTGGATTCCTCTCCTCGATACAGTCCTGCTGCCCCGTCCGGGCCTCAATGCAGCGAAATCCACGACCAACGGCGGCGTCAGCGCACGAAAATCCGTCGCATATTCTTCACCCGGCTCCGGCGTCATCATCGCCTGCACTCTGTCCGCGGCATTGGCCAAATTTTCCCCACAGCGGGCTGTGCTGTTGCTCTTTCCCCCAGTTTCCGAACGCGATCAGGCCGGCGTGGACGAGCTCGAATCGCAAACCACGAATCTGCTTTCGTTCCGGCCCATCGTGCAGCCAATATTCGACGCGCAAGTTGCCTTCAACCTGTTGGCAGGCTACGGTCCGGAAAGCAAACCGACGTTCGCGGAAGTACGCAACTCGATCGCGAAGGACGTCGCGCAATATCTCTCCGGCCGCGCGCAGGCTCCAGCCATTCAGCTCGTGCAAGCGCCGGTCTTTTACGGATACGCTTTCACCGCCTACGCCGAAATTGCCGCGCCGCAACCCAGCGAGCAACTCCAGACCGCTTTCAACAATCTAGGTGTGAAGGTTGACGCGCCCGAAGATCCCGCGCCTACCAACGTGACCGTCGCGGGCGAAAGCGAAATTCATTTGGCGCGCGTTGAGCCGGACCCGAACGTCGCAGCGGGCGCGTGGATTTGGGGCGTCGCCGATAATTTGCGCCTGGCGGTAGTAAACGCCGTGCGCATCGCGGAGGAATTGGTTGCAGAACCGCCGGTCCAATAAGGAGTCCGGTAGAACTCGGCATCGTGCGCCGGGTCTTCCAGTGATTGCCGCGCTGCTGCTCATCGCGAGCGCCAGCATCACCGGCTGCGGTTATCACGTCGCCGGACGCGCCGGAAATCTGCCCGCCGACTGGACCACCATCGCTATCCCCGCCTTCAAGAACGATACAACGAGATATCGAGTTGAGCAGCGCTTCACCGCGGCCGTCGTTCGCCAATTCGTGCAGCGCACAAAATATCGTATCGTGCAGAATCCCGCGAACGCCGATGCCGTGTTGCACGGCGAAGTGGTTTCCATCGAGACCGATCCGATAATCTTCAACGCCACCACCGGGCAGGTGACCATGATGATCGTAACCGTGCACACCAAAGTTGAGCTCGTGGGCACGAAAGATGAAAAAGCCGTGTACGAAAATAACGATATGGTTTTTCGCGACGAGTACCAGATCTCCAGCGACGTGCAGAGCTTCTTCGAAGAGCAGGACCCCGCGCTAGAGCGCATGTCCCAAGCTTTTGCTGCGCAGCTAGTCTCGAACGTCCTGGAGACTTTCTAGTGCCCAGTCTTTCGCCCGAAAAATTGCTCGAGAAGCTGGCGAAAGGCAAGCCCGTCGGCGCCATCGCCCTCGAAGGCAGCGATCCCTACCTGCGCGATATGTGCCGTGGCAAAATTATTGACGCCTATGTGCCGGAACCGATGCGCGACTGGGCCCTGGCGCGCATCAGCGTCCGCGGCGGCGATTGGAGCGAAATATTTCAGCGCGCCGAAACCATGCCGATGCTGGCACCCTGCCAGGTAGTGCTGATTGATGGCGCTGAAACCATTCAAGGCCGCGCGAATGATGGCGACGCAAGCGACGCGGACGACGACGATGGTGGCAGCGGCGACGACCCGCGCAAAGACACACTGAAAGCGTTCGCAGATTATCTAGAAAAGCCCGCGCCGTTCACCGTCCTGGTTTTCGAAGTCCCCAAGCTCGATCACCGCCAGCGTCTCTACAAGATCCTGGCGGAAAAAGCAGTGATCGTCGAATTAACTCTCGGTAACGAATCCGCCGCATCACTCGCTGCGCAAATGGCTAAAGATCTCGGAGCGGAAATTGATCGCCCCGCCGCCACCCTGCTCGCCGACATCCTAAATAGCGAGCCCGCCCGCATTCTGCTGGAAATTCAGAAGCTCGCATCCTACGTGCAGGGCCGCGGCCGCATCACCCCTGCCGACGTCGAAGAACTCGTCGTCGCCGCGCGCAAAAATACCGTTTGGCAGCTTGCGGACATGCTCGCCACCCGTCGCCGCGATGCCGCGCTCGAATTCCTCGATAATTTGTTGCGCGAAGGCGAAGAACCGATCGGCCTGGTAGGCGTACTGGCCTGGATGTACCGCAAACTGATCGAAGCGCGCGACCTGCCTGCCCACACCAGCGGTTTTCAGGCCGCCCGAACGCTCGGCATGCGACCGGATGCCGCCGAAGCCGCCGTCCGCAACGCACATCGCATCCCCAAACATGATTTGGTAGCCGGCCTCATAGCCCTGGCCGAAGCCGACAACCAACTCAAATCCTCAAACCCAAATCCCCGCGCCCTCATGGAATTCCTGATAGCCCGCCTGACTTCGTCCGTATCATCGACCACCCCAGCCGCCTAACGCGCGCTCACCAAAAAAAAGCGCTCCGATCTCTCGGAGCGCTTGAAAAGTTGAAAAATCAAAATGGGCCCACAACGCAGAGGTTCCTTTACCTCATCAGCTTTCGACCTTCTCAGTGTTTATCTGCGTTCATCTGTGGTGCCTTTAACCCGTCTTTGACTTACTTCTTCTTCGCCTTCAAAGCATTCAAAGCCAAAGTCAACCTGGACTTATACCGGTTCGCCGTATTCTCCGTCAAAGTCCTCTTGCGGATCGCCTTGTCCAAATCCGAAAAAGTCGCCGAAGCCAGCTTCTCCGCCGTAGCCGTGTCGCCTGCCGTCAACGCCGCGCGCATCCGCCGGATAGACGTCCGCACCCGCGTGCGATTCATGCGATTGATCGCCGCCCGGTGCGCCGACTGCCGGATATTCTTCAATACCGATTTCGTCTTCTTCTTATGCTTGATCGTCGTGCCCTGAGCCATTCAGTACTCCTTCGTGGTCTATTTCGAATCATTGAGAATATCCGACGCGCCCCTTCCTGTCAATTTCACAGCCGCAACGACGGCCCCCTCGGTTCGCGATGGCGGCCTGTAGCAGGCTCCCTGCCGCCCGGCTGAACGAACCAAGTCCATAAAATGCACCCACCAAACCAAAAGCCGCTCTATATTAAGCTGTAAGCGATTTCCCACATTTGAGGCGCGATCGTGCGTACGACCAGCTTATTTTGTCTGGCTCTAATTGCCGGATCACTGTCGTGGACAACCCACCGCGGCGCTCCACAGAGCCCGGTCAGCCCTTCGGCTACTGCGCTGCAGAATTCCGCCGTCGTAGTAGATGCGCATGAAGACACTCCGCAGCGATTTCTCGATGAAAATTACGATATCGGCTCGACCGATGCCGCAGACCGTGATTTCATCAGTCTCGATAAGGCACAAGCCGGCAACTTGAGTGCGGTCTTCTTCTCTATTTGGGTGAATCCGGCGACAAACCAAGGCCATTTTGCAAAACGGGCGCTGGAGTTGATTGATTCCGTGTACGTCCAGGCTCGCCGTCACCCAGACCGGATGATGATGTGCTACTCCGCGGAGGACATCGAACGCGCTCACGCACAACGCAAGTTGGCCGCGCTCATGGGAATTGAAGGCGGGCACGCAATCGAAAATAGCCTGCCCGTATTGCGTGATTATTACCGCCTTGGCGTGCGCGATATGACGCTGACTTGGAGCAACACGAACGAGTGGGCCGACTCTAGCGGCGACCTCGATAACTCGTCCGTATCTCATCACGGCGGACTCACCGAGTTCGGTAAACAAGTGGTAGTAGAAATGAATCGGCTCGGAATGATGGTTGATGTTTCGCATGCGTCCGACAAGGCCTTCTGGGACGTAGTGGCCACTACGAAAGCGCCAATCATCGCGTCCCATTCTTCAGCGCGTGCCCTTGTGGATGTCCCGCGCAACATGAACGATGAGATGCTCCGTGCGGTTGCGAGGAACGGCGGCGTGGTGAATGTCGCATTTCCCAGCGGCTTCGTGGATAAGGAGTTCAATGCCGCGGCAGGTTCGCAACACCAACGAATGTTAGCAGCTGCCAGCGATTACAACACGGAGCGAGCTGCAGCTGGGCAGCCGGTTACTGGAGATGATACGCAGCGATTCGAACTTGACTGGCTGGGCAAGAACAAGATTCCACGGCCGCCGCTCCAGTCATTGATTGACCATATCGAGCATGTCGCTCAAGTGGCCGGAGTTGATCACGTCGGTCTCGGTTCGGATTCCAACGGAGTGGACTTTCTTCCAGCGGGCATGAATTCGGCCGCTGATCTCCCGAAGGTCACTCAGGCCCTTTTAGACCGCGGGTACGGCCCGGAGGAAATCAAGAAGATCCTCGGTGCAAACATGCTTCGAGTCTTCCGGGACGTCGCAAGAATCAGCCGCGAACTGCAGCCGCGCCCCTAGCGTGCTGACTGCGCGAACTTCGGTGCGCGGTCGCTATCCGCTGCAGTTGACCCGGCATCGTGACACGTCCGGAAACTGGCCCTCAGTTCGGCCGGCGAGAATGCCCTGAAACATTTTCCAGCCCAGCGCGTACTCTAAGGTGAGAGGACCCCGGCATGCCCGAAAACTGCATGAAAAGGCGCGGCTCCATCGGCGGCGCACTCATCGTCATCGCCGTCGGCATCTTCTTTCTGATCATCAACCTGCATCCGGACCTCGACGCCTGGTCCATTGTCAGGCGTTATTGGCCCGTCCTACTGATCGCCATCGGCGTGGGCTATATGTGGGATGCTCTGATGGACCGTAAGTACTCCGACCCCACCGTGCCTCGCCGCCATTCCGGCGGCTCGGTCGCTGCGCTCCTCGTTCTAACCGTTTTAGTTTTTGCACTTTGGCATGGACGCAACTCGCGCCCCGTCCTTCACCAAACACAGGACGTCAGCCTGCAGGGCGCGCAATCCGTCACCGCCAATATTGACATCCCCGCAGGCTCGCTCGATGTGGCCGGCGGCGCGGGCGCCAACCAATTGCTCAACGCCACTTTCGAGTATCACGAATCCGACGGCCAGCCGCGCGTGGAATATGAAGTTTCCGGCGGCCGCGGCGATCTTTCCATCACGCAGGAAAATAAGATGCACCTGCGTCTCGCGACCTCGCGTAACGACTGGCAGTTGCGCTTTGCCGAGAATGTCCCCATGGACATGAACGTGCAAATCGGCGCAGGCTCCAGCAATCTGCGCCTGCAAGGCCTCGGAGTGAAGAATCTCGACGTCCAAGCCGGCGTCGGCCAAATAAACCTCGATCTGACCGGCCCGCGCAAATCCGATCTGCACGTGGATATTCACGGCGGCGTCGGTTCGGCCGTGATTCGCCTGCCCAAAGATGTTGGCGTGCGCGTCCACGCCTCCGGCGGGATCGGCAGCGTTAGCCCGCACGGCCTAACCCGCGATGGCGACGATTACGTCAACGCTGTCGTCGGCAAAACTCCCGCAACCATCGAGCTGACAATCGAGGGCGGAATCGGCTCCGTAAGCTTGCAAACCGATCAGTAGAGCGAAATCTGTCTTCCGTCGCCGGCGTAGGACCGGCCATGAATCGTGAGCCACCAATCACTAATCACTAATCACGATTCCCGCCTCACCATCCACCCCCATTGACACTTTCCCCCTTCACCTTTACGCTACCGCGACTGGCTGCCTGTGCCCTCGCACGCGCATATGCACAAGCCGGATGGAGTGCGATGCAACGCGACGAAATCTTGAAGCTGCTCGAACAAGTAGGCGCCATCCGCACAGGACACTTTGAGCTTTCCAGCGGACGCCACAGTGCCACCTACATCCAGTGCGCGCTCGTCCTGCAGCATCCGCAACATGCCGAACAACTCGGCCGCGCCCTCGCCGAACGCTTCAAAGATCACACCGTAGCCTGCGTAGTCTCCCCCGCGCTCGGCGGCCTGATCATCGGCCACGAAGTTGCCCGCGCGCTCGGCGTCCGCTCGCTCTTCGTCGAACGCGACCGCTCCGGCCAAATGGCTCTGCGTCGCGGTTTCGAGCTGAAGCCCGGCGAACGCGTTCTGGTCATCGAAGATGTATGGACCACCGGCGGCTCCACGCGCGAAGCCATCGGCGTCGTGGAACAAGAAGGCGCCCTCGCGGTCGCAGCCGGCGCCATCATTGATCGCAGCGCCGGCCGCCTCGAACTCAACGTCACCGCCCGCGCCCTGCTCGAAATGGAAGTCCCCAGCTACGAGCCCGACGATTGCCCGCAATGCCATGCCGGCGGCATGCCCACCCGCCCCGGCTCCCGCTTCTCGCGCACCCAGCCGTAACGCGCCGTCGTCCTGCTTGCCCTGAGATCAGTGGCGTAGGGAGCGGAGGGGAGGATCTCTCTTCGATTTCCAAAGCACCCTCTTGCATTCCCCCGTCCACGCCTTTTCTCTTCGTTCGCCTTCATCATTGCCTTTATCAGTGTTCATCTGCGTTCATCTGTGGTGAATTTGAATTGCCATCGCATGCGATAATCCCAACAGCCCGATGCAAACAGTAAAACTAACCATCGCCTACGACGGCTCCGACTTCCACGGCTGGCAACTCCAACCCGGCCTGCCAACGATCCAGGGCGCCCTCCATGACGCCGTCCGCCAAATCACCCAAGAACCAATCACCATCCACGGTGCCAGCCGCACCGACGCCGGCGTTCACGCGCTAGGCCAAGTCGCGCATTTCAAGACCCACTCCACGCTCGACGCGCAAGAAATTCAGCGCGGCATGAACGCGCTGCTTCCGCCGACCATCCGCGTCGTCGCCGCCCAAGAAGTCGGCCAGGATTTTCACGCCCGCTGGCTAGCCCAAGGAAAAACCTACCGCTACCGCATCTATCGCGGCGAAGTCTTGCCGCCCTTCGATCATCGCCGCGCCTTCCACTATCCCTGGCCGCTCGATGAAGTCGCCATGTCCGCAGCCGCTCGCGCCTTCGAGGGCCAGCACGATTTCAGCTCCTTCGCCGCATCCACCGGCTCCGAAGAAGACGACAAAGACCGCGATATGCAGCGCCTAATCCATTCCTCCGAAATTGTGCGCGACCACGAACGTGAACAGGCCCACGACGAAATCGCCTACCTAGTCCGCGGCCGCTCCTTCCTCCGCTACATGGTGCGCAAAATCGTCGGCACCCTGATCGAAGTCGGCAGAGGCCGCCTGGCCCCCACCGACATCCCGGAGATCTTCGCCGCCCGCGACCGCTCCCGCTCCGGCCCCACAGTTCCCCCCGAAGGTCTCTACCTCGTGGCCCTCGAATATCCCGACCCCACCGATTCCCTAGCCAAGCACGCGATGCGCAGCCGCGAACGATCGACGTAGCGCCTGCCTGCCAGTAGGCAGGCGTCTCGCCGGCGAATTGCTTTTGGTAGCATTGGCAATCTTGCCTGTGCTCGGTGGTGGTTCATGCCACGAAACTTCAATTCAAAAACCAGCTTCAAAGCGGCACAGGTTACATCCGTTTGGTGTCAGTATTCTGTAGCCGTTTGTGCGGGAGGATAAATGCAGGGCGAACCGCCAGGATGGGACGCGCGAAGCGTCTACTATTCCTTTGACCTGACCACGAAGTTCACCGTCATGTATCTGATGATATCCGCGGTGGTATTTCTCGTGCTCGCGATTCGATTTCTCCCAATACTTTGGAGATTTAGGGCATCGGTAGTTCTGTTGCGCACACAAAATACGCTGAAGGCTGACTCTGATGGTCAGCGCGTGAACGCTGAAAACCCAGCAAGGCACCAATTCAGGGGAGCCAGCGCCTCGATCGAAGCTGCGCTGATGGCACTGCGGAGGTGGGTTCAATTGACGGCGTTAATTCTAGTCGCGTACTCCGCAACTGAAATCGCCGACCTACTTCGAGGAATCTCTGCAACCAAGATGACTGGAATTAGCGCACTCTCGGGAGGGCTCGCACAGATTGTTTCCATGTGGGTAGTCGCCCTTTGGCTTATAGTGGCGCTGTCGATTGCAGATTGGATTCTCAGCCGCAGACTGATGCGCTGCGCTGCGCTGATCTTCAAGTAGATTCGCTTCGCTGAATCTTCACGTAATCTGTTTGCGGTCGTCTCGCCACATTTCGGTTACAATCGCGAGAGAAATGGCGGTCCCGTCACAGCTCGCTGTGCCTCCTTCGCGCGCGGTAGATACGATTGACTCGATTAATCCCGCCACTCAGGAAATAAACGTGCAATTCGCCGTGACGCAACCCGCCGACCTGCCCGCGATTTTCGCGCGCGCACGCAGCGCACAAAAAGACTGGTCGGCGCGCCCTCTGCGCGAACGCTGCGTCATGCTCCGTCACCTGCGCGATGCGATTTTCGCCCGCCGCGAAGAAATCGCCGACGCAATCACGCGCGAAGCAGGGAAGCCGCGCGTCGAAGCCATCTTCGCCGAAGTGCTCCTCGCGCTGGACACCGCCGATTTTCTTGCGCGCCAAGCACCGCGCTGGCTTCGCGCCGAACGCGTGCCGCACCACAATCTCGCCATGAAAGCGAAATCCGGCTGGCTGGAATTCGATCCGCTCGGCGTAGTCGCCATCATCTCTCCGTGGAATTATCCGTTCTCGATTCCCATGGCGCAGGTAATTCCCGCGCTCGCCACGGGCAACGCGGTGCTGCTGAAGCCGTCGGAACTGACGCCCTGGTCCGGCCAACTGGTAGGCGAACTAGTCGAGCAAGCAAAATTTCCGCCAGGCCTGGTACAAGTTTTGCAAGGCCGCGGCGACCTCGGCGCCGCAATCATCGAAGCCGGCCCCGACAAAGTTTTCTTCACCGGCAGCGTCGCCACAGGCCAACGCATCGCCGAAACCTGCGCCAAAAAATTAATCCCGTCAGTCCTCGAACTCGGCGGGAAAGACGCAATGATCGTTCTCGCCGACGCCGATCTCGACATCGCATCCAGCGCTGCGGTCTGGGGCGGCTTCATGAATTGCGGCGAAACCTGCATTTCCGTCGAACGCATTTACGTCGAGCAGCCCGCAGCCGAGCGCTTCACGCAACTGTGCGTTGAAAAAACCAAAAAGCTGCGCATCGGCCCCGCCAGCAATACTGATGCCGAGATCGGCCCAATGATCCGCATAGCCCAGCTCGAAAAAGTTGAAGCCCAACTGCACGATGCAGTCGAGCGCGGCGCACAAGTCCTAACCGGTGGCAATCGTCGTCCCGATCTAGGCGCAAATTTCTTGCAACCCGCCGTAGTGACTAACGTGGACCACTCTATGCAACTGATGCGCGAAGAAACTTTCGGCCCGGTGATCGCGATTCGCGCCGTCGCCAGCGCCGAAGAAGCCATCGCCCTCGCCAACGATTCCCCTTTCGGCCTCAGCGCAAGCGTCTGGACCACCGACAACCGCCGCGGCCGCGAAATTGCCTCCCGCATCCGCGCCGGCTCCGTAATGATCAACGACGTCGCCAGCTATTACGGAATCGCCGAAGCCCCGCACGGCGGACCCGGCGCCAGCGGCTGGGGCCACACCCATTCCCGCCTTGGACTGCTCGAAATGGTTCGAGTAAAATACATAGATGTTGACCGTCTGCCACGCATCGCGAAATCCTGGTGGTTCGGTTACACTGCCGAGCTGGCCGCAGCAGCCAATGCGTTCGTAGAGACGCTTTTCGCGCCCACCTGGCGCCGCCGTCTGACAGCGATGGCGAAGAAAAACGGAGCCTGCGGAGTAATTTTTCGCCGCGACAGAATTTGAAGGTGCAATACAGTGGGGAATTACGAGGAGCGAATCGAATGGCTGACGCAACTCCCGAAACTCCAACACCAGCTCCGGCCGCTCCAGCAACGGCGTCACCAGCGCCGCCTGCAGCACCCGCGGCTACGGCCGCGCCAGTAGCCGAACCCGAAGCGCCGACGGGCCCGAAAATCAAACCCAAGAAACCCACGATGCGTGCCTGCGACGAAAAAGACGCCAAAGGCAAGCTCTGCTGCGGCCATCTGAAACGCTGGTACGATTATCCAAAAGATATCGAAGCCCTAGTCGGCAAGAAGGCCGAAATTTATCGCTGCGAATTTTGCCAAACCATTTATAAGCCGGGCCACACGCAAGCCCCGCGCAGCTACACGATTCGGTATTAGCTTAAACACGGGCGGGCGGTTTACGCCGTCATCCTGAGCGCAGCGAAGGATCTCTCTTCGATTTCTCGCGCCGCAACGAGAGTCATCAATAAGTCGCCGTCGCAAACAATGAAACACGAACTCATCCACGACTGGAACACCTACACCGGCGCCGAAATCCCCACAACCCGCCATGTCGCCCTGAATGACGAAACTCTGCGCGACGGCCTGCAAAATCCCTCCGTCCGCGACCCCAGCATCGCCGAAAAAATCGAAATCCTGCATCTGATGGAAACACTCGGAATTGACACCGTAAATATCGGCCTACCCGGTGCTGGCCCTCGCGCCTACGCAGACACCGAAGCCCTCGCCCGCGAAATCGTCACCTCGCGCATGAAAATCCGCCCCAACTGCGCCGCGCGCACTCTGAAAAGCGACATCCAGCCCATAATCGAAATTTCCGAAAAAGTCGGCCGCCCCATCGAAGCCGCCACGTTTCTAGGCTCCAGCCCGATCCGCCGCCTGGTAGAAGACTGGACTGTCGATCACCTGCAACGCACCACCGAAGACGCCGTAAAATTCGCCACCTCCGCTGGCCTTCCAGTGATGTACGTAACCGAAGACACCATTCGCACCGATCCCGGTACCGTAATCACGCTGTACTCCACCGCAATCCGCGCCGGCGCTCGCGCCGTGGTTCTGTGCGACACCGTCGGCCATGCCACTCCGCGCGGCGCCTACAATCTAGTAAATTTCGTAATCGAGGAAGCTGTAAAACCATCCGGCGAAAAAATTCGTGTGGATTGGCACGGTCACAATGATCGCGGTCTCGCTATCGCCAATTCGCTGGCAGCGATTGCCGCCGGAGCCGACCAAGTCCACGCCGCCGCGCTGGCTTTAGGCGAACGTGTCGGCAACACGCCCATGGAATTGATGCTCGTCAACCTGCGCCTGCTAGGCTTGATCGAACAGGACCTCTCGAAACTGAAACAATATTCCGAAGCCGTCTCCAAAGCCACGCACACGCCGATCCCGCCGAACTATCCGGTTGTCGGCCGCGACGCATTTCGCACCGCCACGGGAGTCCACGCCGCCGCCATCGTGAAAGCGTACAAAAAAGGCGATCAAGAACTCGCCAATTCCATTTACAGCGGCGTCCCCTCGCATCTCTTCGGCCTCGATCAAATCATCGAAATCGGCCCCCTCAGCGGCCGCTCGAACGTGATCTATTGGCTGGAAAAACGCAGCATCACCGCCAGTGACGACCTAGTGGACCGCATCTTTGCCGCCGCAAAACAAGCCCAGCGCATCATGACCGAACAAGAAATTCAGATGATCGTCGCGTCGGCACCAGCTGCGGCCAAGCCTCAATAGAAACCACCACTTCGCGAGACGCTTCGTCCTCGAAATGACAGTCTCCGCCGATGTCTGTAAACTGTACGACAGGCGCGGCGCATAGACCTTCGACCCAGCGCGCAAATCTTCGCCGCACGAATCTCGTGAAACTCACACTAATCTGCTGTATCTTTCTGGTGATGGCCACACTTTACGCGCGCGCTGCGGGTGACTCGATCGAGAAGCTCGCCGACGATCCCGCCTGCGTGCGCGCCCTGGCCTGGATTGATAAGAACGCCGCCTGGGTAACCGACCAGCAAATCCATCTCACCGAAATTCCCGCGCCCGAATTCAAAGAAGGCCCCCGTGCCGAATATCTGAAAAAAATCTTCGAATCCGCCGGCCTGAAAGCGCAAATAGATAAAATCGGCAACGTATTCGCCGAACGTCCCGGCACAGACGCAAACAGTGTCATCCTGCTCGCCGCGCATCTCGACACAGTTTTTCCCGCCGCCACCGATGTTAAAGTAAAACGCCACGGCAATCGCCTCACCGCTCCCGGCATCGCCGACAACGGCGCAGGCCTCGCCGCGCTAGCCGGTCTCGCCCGCGCCCTCTACGAATCGCGCATTCAAACCACCAAAACGATCGTCCTCGCGGGTGACGTTGGCGAAGAAGGCGAAGGCAACCTGCGCGGCATTCGCGCTCTCGTCGAAAGCTACGGCGCGCGCCTCGCCGCAGTAATCGCCGTGGATGGCGCCTCCACCGAACACATCACCACGCAAGGCATCGCGTCGCACCGCTTCGAAATCGCCATCACCGGTCCCGGCGGGCACAGCTGGTCCGACTTCGGAGCGCCCAATCCCATCACCGCGCTGTCCCGCGGCATCGTGAAGTTTTCCGCGCTGCCCGTTCCCGACGATCCTCGCAGCTCCTACAATTTCGCAGTCATCGAAGGCGGGACGTCCGTGAATTCGATCCCCGCTCGCGCCGCCGTAAAGGTGGATCTGCGCTCAGAGAGCGAAGCGGAAGTAAATAAGATGGAGCGCGCCCTGCGCGATGCCATGCAATCCGGCGCGCGCGAAGAAATGTCCGCCGCGCACGACGAAAACGAAACGCTGCGTGTAATTGTTAAATCGCTCGGTTCCCGCCCCGCCGGAAAATTGCCGGAAAACGCGGCACTGCTCGAAACTCTGCGCAACGTGGACCGCTTCCTCGGTAATCGCTCGCGTCTCGAGCGCAGTTCTACCGATGCCAACATTCCCCTCTCGCTCAACATCCCCGCCGTTTCAGTCGGCGGCGGCGGAAAAGGTGGCGGCTCCCACACCACCGCCGAATGGTACGATGCCACAGGCCGCGAACTGGGCCTGAAGCGCCTGTTTCTCACAGCCGTCGCACTCGCCGGAGTCCAACCGTAGAATGTCCCGCCGTTTTCTCCTGACTTTTTTAATCGGGCTGACTGGCGCTGCGATCCTTTTCGTTGCGCGCGTCGCGAAATCCTCAGCAGAATCCGCCGCTGCAAATTCGAGCCCCGCTATCATCGCGCAAAACTCTGCGACGCTTTCACCGGCGCAAGGTCCCGCGGATCTCATCGTCACAAACGCAGTGATCGAGACGATGGATCCCGCCCACGAATGGGCCGGCGCCGTCGCCATTCGCGGCGAATCAATTGTCGCGGTTTCCTACGTCGCTCCCGGTTCTCCCGATGCACAAAACAATTCCAGCGCGGACGCTTCCGACATCAAGTCGTGGCTCGGCCCAAGAACGCGTGTCGTAGATCTGCGCGGCGCGTTCGTCATGCCCGGCTTCAACGACGCGCACGTGCACATCGGCCAATCCGCGCTCACCAAACTCGCCATCGATTTCACCGGCGTACAATCGCTCGCCGAATTTCAACAGCGCGTCCGCGAAAATATAAAAGGCCGCGCCACCGGCGAATGGATCACCGGCTTCGGCTGGGACCAGACGCTCTGGCCCGGCCGTCGCGACCCCACACGCGCCGACCTCGACGCAGTCTCCGTGGCGTATCCGATGTTCTTCGCCCGCGTAGATGGCCACGTAGCCGTCGCAAATTCACTCGCGCTGAAAATTGCCGGCGTAACCCAAAACTCTGCGCAGCCAGCAACCGGCCACATTGTCTTCGATCTGCAAACCAACGAACCCACCGGCCTGCTGCAGGAAGACGGCGCCACAAACCTGGTCTTCTCCAAAATTGCCGCGCCCTCTCCGGCCGAACGCCGCCGCGGCATCGAACTGGTCCTCGCCGACGCCGCGCGCAACGGCGTCACTTCGTTGCAAGATTGTTCCTATCTGGAAATCAGCCGCGATGTTTCCTTCAGCAAGGAAAATTTCATGATCTATCAGCAACTGCGCAGGGAAGGGAAGTTGACCGCGCGCATCACCGAATGGCTAGATTTCACGATGCCCGTCGCGAAACTCGAAGCGCTGCGCAACGAATGGGGCTCAACCGACGCGTGGCTCAAGACCGGCGCGCTGAAGGCGTTTCTCGATGGCTCGCTCGGCTCACGCACCGCCGCCCTGTTCGCGCCATTTTCGGATGCGCCCGGCACGTCAGGCCTTCTGCACATGGATGAAGCGCAACTCGCGCCCATGGCCATCGAACGCGACCGCGCCGGATTTCAACTCGCCTTTCACGCCATCGGCGACCGCGCCAACCACGTCGCGCTGGATACTTTCGCTGCCGTCGTCGCGGCGAACGGCCCGCGCGACCGCCGCGATCGCGTCGAACACGCGCAAGTCGTCGCGCCCGAAGATTTCGCGCGCTTCGCCCAGCTCAATATCGTTGCGTCCATGCAGCCGTCGCACTTGCTCGACGACGAGCGCTGGGCCAGCGACCGCCTCGGTCCCGAGCGTTCTCGCGGCGCCTATGCCTGGCGCACCATGCAACAAAATGGCGTGCATCTCGCCTTCGGCACGGACCATCCCGTCGAGCCGCTCAATCCTCTGCGCGGAATCTACGCCTGTGTCACGCGCGAACTGCCGCAAGGAAGTGCCAGCTGGAAGCCGCAGGAAAAGTTGCCCATGAAGGATTGCCTCCGTGCCTACACCGCAGGATCAGCCTACGCCGAATTCGAGGAAAAACGCAAAGGCACCATCGCGCCAGGAATGTTGGCCGACTTGGTGGTGTACGAGGCAAATCTAAATCAAATCCCTGCGCGCGACCTGCTAACCACGAAAGTGAAGATCACCATCGTTGGCGGCCGCATCGTGTACGAGCAAAAAGGTCCGCCCACTTCGCACTAGATCGTTTGAAGTGGCGTACAAAGCCCGCAACAAGGTCGCGTACCATCCACAACTTCACTTCTCGACTTCCACCCCCTGAATTTCGCCCTGATAATCCTTGCCGCTCACCACCACAAACGTAATCTTCACCTGCCGCCCCTTCAACTGCGTACACGGCTGAAAATCCCCCGCATCAAACGCCACGTCCTGCTCGAACTGCACCCGCGTCGCATCCCGCGCGTGTAACGTAAACGAACGCTCGCCCGCCTGCAGACTCAAAGTAAGCTCGTTTTCGTTGCACAACACGTGCGTCACATTTCCTTCCGCCGAAGTAGTGACCGGCGCACTGTGATCGGATCCGACTCCGAGGCGCCGCCCGCCGGCAGCATCCGCCGCGCCGTTCGCATCGCCGCCAGCCGCCGAAAGCACCGTCAGCGATTCGAGCGTGCCAACCTTTCCCTTCGCGTCATCCGGTTGATAAGAAACTTTCACGCGCTGCCCCTGCAAAGCCGTGCAAGCGTTAAACGGTCCCGTTGGCCGCGTCGTCTGCCGAATCGGAAGATTCGTCCCAGGTTTAATATGCAAGGTCAACTTTCCAGCGCGGGTATCCAATTCGAACTTCAATCCGCCCATGCAACTCAGCTTGGTCACCGTGCCGGTCGCCTCGCGTAAACCTCCAGCAGTCGCCGCGTCGCTGCCAGTCGTCTGTGCGTGCCCATGCGCGGCATCGGACGTATCCGCAATCGAGCTCGTCGCGGGAGCCGGCGGCGATGACGGAGATGAGGATTGCTGTCCCGCAGCGGGATCCGGCTCATCCGAATCGTCATCCGAATTTTGCCTCACCTGATCGAGGTACGCCAGGAATCGGTCGGCTTCCGCCATCTCCCTGGGATTCGTAGCGTGGGTGCGCGCATGCAGTGCAATTTTGCGCGCCTCCTGAAAACGATTCAGCCGTGCCAGCACGCTTGCCAAGTCAATCTGATAAATCACGTTGCCCGGTTCCAGCGCCTGCGCCTTTTGCGCGAGCCTCAGCGCCTCCGGCAAATCGGTGCCCTGATTCGCAACATACATGGCCAACACGCCGTACGGGGGCGCAAATTCCGGGCTGATCGCGATCGCCGCGCGCAAGTCCGCTTCCATTTGTACGTCATCGCCCACCGCTCCGCCCTGCGTGGAAGCCAGATACGCGCGCAAAAATCGCGTCAACGCGTTCTTCGAATCTAATTCAATCGCGCGCGTGAAATCCGCCAGCGCTTCCGCCGGCTTTTTATCCTGATACTCCGCGAATCCAAGGTATTGATAGCCAAGCGCCAGTTTCGGATCGAGCTTCACCGCCTGTTCCAGAATTGGTATGGCCTCCTCCGGTTTCCCCTTCACCGCCAGGAACCCGCCTCGATATGCATCCACCTCAGCATCGGAAAGTTCGTGCGCGTGCAAGTCGCCGGCGGCGATCTCGGTAGGCGGCGCGCCTTTCAAATAATAGAACCGGGAATTCCCGATATATCCGTACACAGCGCCTTGCAATTTATTTAAATCGCCGAACGTTTGCGCCGCCTGTTCCTCTGTCGCTCCCTGCGATAATGCAGCCAGGTAGGCGTCGAGCATCGGCTTGTGCGCTTTCTTGTCGCCCAGCATCAGGTAGTGCGTCAGGGCCCACGACTCCGCATAAAAAATCGAAGTCTTGTGTTGTTCGTTGTAGTAAGGAGACCTTTGGTCCACCTTCAAAAGAACGTCGAGAGGAATCAGGTTTCCTTGTTTGAGTTCGGCGATAAATGCAGGATCTGCGACACCCAGTTCCACCGCTGAATCCGTGATGTGCGAATTGCCGTAAAATTCCGCCAGGCCCTCGGAAACCCACAACGGCAAATTCGGATAATAGGGCATGGTCAGCGAGTGAAAATATTCGTGATAAATCGTGTGGTAAGGATCCGATCCCGGGGAGTCGAGCTGGATCGCCGCAAAATATTGGTTCATTTGATGGATAAAAATCCCCGCCGGGTGCACGCGATTCGGGATCCAGTACTCTGGCAGCAGGTCCTTCATCGAAGCTTCGTCTTTCACGGCCAACACCGTCACCTTCGCGCTCTCGTGCTCTTTGGGAAGCTGGAGCGATTGGCGAAGCACCGCGCGCATCTGTTCCAAACGAATGGCAGCCGCGCGCGCCTGCTTTTCGCCCGCGTTGCTGACCACGATAAAATTCTGGCTGCGCACTTCGACCCAAGTGTCGCGTTTCGCGCCGGGAAGGGAAGTGGCCAATAAAAGCGCTAATCCCAGGAAGGTAAATACAATCGAGGTCACGGCGCGAGTCACTGGTAGCACGTTCTGTAGTATAGCTCGCTGTGCCCGTCAATCCGCCCGGCGCGCAGTGTTGTGGCGGGCGTTTCTCGTCTTGTCAGTGCCGAACACAGCGCATAAACTCTTCCGTCCATGCTCAGCAAACATTTTCGCGCCGATCTCGCTCTGGGATTCACCGCGCTCATCTGGGGCGCCACATTCGTCGTCGTGAAAGACGCGCTCGCTGACGTTTCCGTCTTCATGTACATCGCCGTGCGTTTTGCACTCGCCGCGGTAGTGATGGCGATTTTCTTCCGGCAGGCGTTGCGTGGCCTGACGCGGACCTCAATCTGGGCCGGCGCGCAGATCGGTTTCTTCATGTTTGCCGGCTACGCGTTTCAGACCACCGGCCTGAAATTCACTTCGCCCTCGAAGGCCGCCTTCATCACCGGCTCCAGCGTAGTGATCGTTCCGCTGCTGCTCGCCATTTTCAGCAAGCGCCCCGTGAATAAATGGATCTGGGCCGGCGCCCTCGCCGCGCTCGCCGGTTTGTACTTCCTCACCGTGCCGCCCGAAGGATTCGGTGGCCTCAATCGTGGTGATCCCTTGGTCTTCGGCTGCGCCGTGATGTTCGCGGTGCACATGATTTTCATCAGCCGTTACATCGCGCATCACTCCGTCGGCGCGCTGGCCGTAGTGCAGGTCGCCACCACCGCAATTCTCGCCACGATCGCGCTGCCATTGCTTTCGGTCACCAACGTCGAACATCCACGCTGGATCTGGAGCGGCACCCTGATCTTCGCCGTGCTAATCACCGCGCTCGGCTCCACAGCCTTCGGCTTTTCCGCGCAAACCTGGGCGCAGCAATACACCTCGCCGACGCACACCGCAATCCTCATCAGCCTCGAACCAGTTTTCGCCGCGCTCACGTCATGGTTCCTAGCCCGTGAACATCTCGGCGGCCGCATCCTCCTAGGCGCCGCCCTAATCTTCGCCGGCATCCTCTTAGCCGAACTAAAGGGCCCTGCGCCAATTGCGCCAGAGTCCCCCGAACCAATAATCCGCGCCCAAGAATAATCCGCCAGGCACAAAAGTAGCCCGAGTCATGAAAAAATCTTGGAGTGCGGCGGCTTGCTTGTCCTGAGGCCCCGATTGCATCGGGGCGGAAGGGCCGCCGCCGTTTCTAGCCCGCAAGATCAACGCGCTCGCCCATGCGAGGCTTGCCTCGCGAGCTAAAAGCGCGAAGACTGCGACCACACGACAGCCACGCCCAAAAAACGAGCAAGCTCCCGCACCCCAAGAAACGCAAATTCAAATCTCTGAATTAATCAGGCAGGAAAATCAGTTATGTCGTGCCGACTGCGGCGCATCGCTGTGATGCTTCACATCCACAGCCTCATACATCGCCGGATGCTTCAAATTCGCAGCCTCGAAAGCAGAAATACGCGGTTCATGCACCAAAGTAAGCCCAATATCATCCAACCCCTTCAACAAACAATCCCGCCGGAACGGATCCACCTCGAACGCATACCGCAAACCACCATCATCAGTCACCAGCTGTTGCTCCAAATCCACAGTGACGCGATAGCCGCCCGTCTTCTCCGTCCGCGCGAATAGCTCGTCCATCTGTTCGTTCGAAAGCGTCACCGGCAAAATTCCATTCTTAAAACAATTATTGTAGAAAATGTCCGCATAACTAGGCGCCAGAATCGCGCGAAACCCGTAATCCAGAATCGCCCAAGGCGCATGTTCCCGGCTCGACCCGCACCCAAAATTCGCCCGCGCCAATATCACCGAAGCGCCAGAATAACGCGGCGCATTCAGCACAAACTCCGGATTCGGCTTCTCCCCAGGCAAATATCGCCAGTCATAAAACAGCACGCGCCCATATCCCTGTCGCGTCTGCAATTTCAAAAACTGTTTCGGCACCATCTGATCCGTATCCACATTCACGCGATCCAGTGGCGCCACCAACCCCGTATGCTTGATGAAAGGTTCCATCGTTACTCCGCTCCGTCCACATGATTCCACTTGCGGATGTCCACGAAGTGGCCCTCGATCGCCGCTGCAGCCGCCATCACCGGGCTCACCAGGTGCGTGCGCCCGCCCTTGCCCTGCCGCCCTTCGAAATTGCGATTCGAAGTGCTCGCCGACCGCTCGCCGCTCAGCAGCACATCATCATTCATCCCGATGCACATGCTGCAACCCGCGTCGCGCCATTCAAAACCCGCCGCAACGAAAATCTTGTCCAGCCCCTCGGCTTCCGCTTCCGCCTTCACCACGCGCGACCCCGGCACCACCAGCGCCTGCTTCAAAGATTTCGACACATGCTTGCCCGCAACCATTTTCGCCGCCGCGCGCAAATCCTCCAGCCGCGAATTCGTGCACGATCCGATAAACACACGGTCCAGCGAAATATCTTCCATCGCCGTCCCCGGTTTCAAATCCATATACACGAGCGCGCGCGTAGCCGCCTCGCGATCCACCGGATCACTAAATGAAGCCGGATCCGGCACGCGATCAGAAACCTGCGTCACCATCCCCGGATTCGTGCCCCACGTAACCATCGGCGCTAGATCACGCGCATGGAAGGTCAATGTGTCGTCGTATCGCGCATCCGTATCGCTCGGCAAACTGCTCCAGAAAGCCACAGCCTCCTGAAATTCCTTCCCGCGCGGAACGAACGGCCGCCCTTCCATATATTCAAATGTCGTCTCGTCCGGCGCCACCATTCCCGCGCGCGCTCCGCCCTCGATGGACATATTGCACATCGTCATGCGCCCTTCCATCGAAAGTCCGCGCACCGCCTCGCCGGTGTATTCGAAAACGTACCCGTTCCCGCCGGCAATCCCGATTCTTCCAATCACCGCCAGAATAATGTCCTTCGCCGTCACTCCAGCCGGTAGCTTCCCGCTAATTTCCACCTTCATCGTTTTCGATTTAAATTGCGTCAAGCATTGCGTCGCCAGCACATGCTCAATCTCACTGGTGCCAATCCCAAAAGCCAGCGCCCCAAACGCCCCATGCGTCGAAGTATGGCTGTCGCCGCATACAATCGTCTGCCCCGGCTGAGTAATTCCCAGCTCCGGCCCGATCACGTGGACGATCCCCTGATTCTTGCTGTTCATGTCGAACAAATGCACGCCGGTCTCCGCGCAATTGCGCTCCAGCGCTTCAAACTGCCCGCGCGCGTCCGCATCCAGCACCGGCAGCAGCCGATTCTTCGTCGAAACCGAGTGATCCATCGCCGCAAACGTCAGCTCCGGCCGACGCACCTTGCGCCCCGCGGCCTTCAACCCCGCAAACGCCTGCGGCGAAGTCCCCTCATGAATCAAATGTCGGTCAATATAAATCAAGGTAGGCTGCCCCGGCTCTTCCCGCACCACGTGGGCATCCCAGATTTTTTCGTAAAGCGTGCGTGCAGCCATTCGTTTGGTTTCCTGCCTGGGGAACAACGTCCCGGTAATCTGGATGAGAGCCGGCCACATTCAGCCAGCCAAGACCCATTGTAACAATTCCCTCATCGTCCGCCAATCCCTCGCTCACCAGCTTCCGTTAGTCAACTGCCGCGTTGCTGGCGGATTGTACGGCCAGAGGAAACGCCTTCATGCAGCGGAACATCCGCGCGGTTGTCCGGCTTCGGGACCGACGTGTAGAATCACTCGCATGACCCGATTCGTAGAGCACAGCAAACATAACTTCCGTCCGTGCGATTACCACCCCGATCCACCGCACTCTCGCAGCCCGAATTTTCCAGGAGTGATTATGAATTTGTTTGCGGCTCGCTCGCGCATAGCCACACGATTTTCACTTCGTTCGCTACTCATTCTCGCCGCTCTGGCAACCGCCATTAGCGTTTCTGCCACCGATCTCCAGCCACCATTTGGAGCATGGACCCGCCTATCGGAAACGCCGATCCTGTCGCCTCAGGGCAATGGCTTCGAATCGGCCGGAGTATTCAATCCGTCTGTGGTGAAACAATCGGGCGCGTTTGTGATGCTCTATCGCGCCCAGGATCGCAACGGAACATCGTCCTTAGGGTACGCGACCAGCAAAGACGGCATCCATTTTGAGCGCCGCGCAACGCCAGTGATGACGGCGCAAGAGCCATACGAAAAAGGCGGCGGCGTAGAAGATCCGCGAATACAGGAATTTGGCGACCTCTATTATCTAACCTATACCGGCTACAACAATGTAGATGGCACGGGACCGGCTAACAAAGACGCGCAACTTTGCCTGGCAACATCAAAAGACCTCATTCACTGGGACCGCAAAGGAGTAATCCTCCCCGCTTACAAAGGCACTTGGAACACAAATTGGACGAAGTCTGGCGCGATCGTCCCAGAAAAAATTAATGGAAAATACTGGATGTACTATCTCGGCGACGCACGAGGACCAAACCCTCAAATGGGCGTCGCCTCCTCGGACGACTTGTTGCATTGGAAAGACGCGCTCGATCACCCCGTCCTCGGAAATCGCAAAGGAATGTTCGACGCTCGCGTCGTCGAGCCCGGCCCTGCTCCCGTCATCACTCCCGACGGCATTTTCCTCACCTACAACGGCGCCGGCGAGGACGGCGTTTATGCCACGGGCTGGGTGCTCTTCGACAAGAACGACCCATCCAAAGTCCTGGCGCGAGCCGATGCCCCCGTCTTCGCGCCCACGCTGGAATGGGAAAAAGTCGGTCAAGTTCCGAACGTCGTATTCGTCGAAGGCCTGGTGCGCGAATCGAATCGCTGGCTCTACTACTACGGCGGCGCCGACAAATACATCGGCGTAGCCTCCGCGCCAGTGCCGAAGGATCGCTGATGTCCAATCCTTCGGGAACTCAAGATTTGGAAACCGGTAATTTTGCAGCGCTGCTGTTCGATTGTGACGGCACGCTAGCGGATACAGCCGAGCTGCATCACTACGCAATCGCTGCCGCCACCAAAAGTCTTGGTCACGAAATGCCGAAAGAATGGTATTTGGATCGTGTCGGACTGTCGCTCGACCAACTGCTTAAAGAATTCAAAAATCTGTGCGGAGTGCAACTCTACCGCAAGGATCTTTCACCGCTCGAAGAGGAGATCTTTTGCCGCAACACGTCCTTGATCCGCGAAATCGCGCCGGTCGCTTCGATCGTGCGACATAATGCAGGGAAGACCCCCATGGCCGTCGTCTCCAGCTCCACCCGGCGCATGGTCATAGCCACGCTGGAAGCCCTGCAGCTCACTCCATATTTTTCCGCAGTGATCACCGTGGAAGATGTTGAGAATCCCAAACCCGCGCCGGACGGTTTTCTGAAGGCCGCTCAATGTCTCGGCATCGATCCTTCACAATGCCTCGTTTTCGAAGATAGTCAGCACGGCCTCGATGCCGCCAGAATGGCCAACATGACTGCACAGGATGTGCGACTCCTCTAAACATCCGCGCAACATCGGCGACCACCCAATATTACGCCGGGTGGCACATGGTTCCGCGGCACTTCGAGGAGCCGCAACGGCACGGACAGGAACACCGAAACCCGTAATCAACGGTAAGCTCTTCTCCTGCCCTGATTTTTCTGAAGCTGTATAAAAAAATTTGCCCGTGAATTGTGCGCATCGTCAGATTCGGATCGCAGCTGTGATTGATCAGTTCGGCCCCGCTCCCTCCCACTGATCCATCTAGCTTCCAGCGCTGGTTCAGGCGAACCGTGAAAATTCGCCCCCCCTTGCCTGTCCAGAGCTTCTTGATAGCGCGGCGCAGGGCTTCCCGCGCACCGATTCGTTCTCCCGTGTATTGAATCACCCGCTTGCGCGCAGGAATCGTTTCTCCCGCGAACACACCAAACCGTTCAATACGAGAGCGGCCAACGCCAAGTTTAAAATTAGCAAGCTTCGGAATGAAGCGTGGAACTCGATGTTTCGCAGGCATGTCAGGGGTGCCAAGTGATCAGAGGTCGCCACTGGGTGATTGGCGACCTCCTATGATCACCGCTTGAAATCAGACGATTTGTCGAAGCTCATAAGTGGCTTGGTGTGCTGCAGGGACTTGGCCTTTTTCAGCTTCTTTGTCGCTTTCTTCTTTGCTGCCATTATTTTCTCCTTCTTTCGGATTGCCCCCTGGGGCGGTAGCATCTTTATAGGCAACTCACGCACCAAATGTCCAGCGTCTTCCGTCCGGAATTCATCCCGCGTGAAATGTGGAGGATGCGATGGCAGGTCTAATTCGGCGCACCGTCGGGCAAACGCGCGGTGTTGAATAAACCAACAACTACTGAGAAATTCAACGCACCTAAGACATCGCAGCCGCCGGCGTTTTTCTTCGAAATGCTGCAGCGACGCTTTCGTCCCAATTGCTCCCTGCGTTTCTCAGAGTTGCCGCCGAGCGAAAGGGCAATCAGCGTCGCATGCCCCGGTAACGCATTTACCGGCATAGGCAGCAGCACTTTCTCGTGCCGGCAACGCGCCGCTCGAGATTGCTCTAGCGCAACGACACGTTTTCCCCGTTTGTGAGATATTTTCGCCGCGGCGATTTGGGCAACGCCACCGTAATGCCATTCAGCAGTGCAATGCGGGACAAGTGCGGACAAGCAGTACTCCGCACCTTCATTCCGCGCGCAATTCCGGCTTTCCATGCGGCTCGCCGGAAATTGCCTTTGCAGTCGTGTCACGCGCTGTAGTAATTGATGGGTTATTTTTGCGACGGCCTAGTGCTAAACGATTTTACGGGTTAGGTTATCCCGCCGTTTAACCACTCAACAGAAACCTGTCGTTCATGAAATCAGTCTGAAGGCGGCTTCTGTCTTCAGGTTTTTCCGCATGCTGAGGTTGGCGATTCACAAAGCACAGGTTCGTTCACATCTCCAGGAGGAATCACCCATTGAGTTACAAGAACCGAATTCTGCGTGTGGCGGGGATTGCATGTTTGTTGCTGACTGTGACGTCTGTACCTGCGGCAATGGGTCAGGCGCGCATCACGAGCGCAATCCAAAATAGTGAGCGCGTAGCGGTAGCCGGATCAACCCCCGCCGTCGTGGCGAATAGCGTAGATACAGGGCGCGTTCCCGGCAGCCAGAATCTTGGGCGCATGCTCCTGATGCTCGCGCCCACGGCCGATCAGGAATTGGCCGCGAAAAACTTAGTCAGCGCGCTGCACGATGCCTCCTCCCCGTCCTTTCACAAGTGGCTCACGCCCGCGCAGTTCGGCCAGCAATTCGGCGTGGCGGATTCCGACGCAGCTCAGGTTCAACAGTGGCTGCAAAGCCAGGGATTCACTGTCCACGAAGTCTCGCAAAGCCACCGGTTCATCGTTTTCAGCGGCAATGCCTCGCAGGTTGAAAATGCATTCGCCACGGAGATGCACACCTACTCCTACAAGGGCCAGAGCTTCATTTCCAATTCCAAAAACATCCAGATTCCCGCTGCGTTACAAGCCGTCGTGAAGGGCGTCGTCCGCCTGCACAGCGATCCGAAATCATCCTCCTCCGCGCTGCTCGGCTCAAAAGTCCACTTCAAGAAGACCAAGGGCAACTTCACCTTCGACGACGGTTCGCATTACATGACCCCCGCCGATTTTGCAAAAATTTATGACGTACAGGCGCTCTACAACGCGGGCATTGACGGCACCGGTCAAACCATCGCCATCGTCGGCCGCAGCAATATTTCCCTGCAAGACGTGACCGACTTCCGCTCGAACCTGGGCCTTCCCGCGAACGATCCCCAAGTGATCGTTAACGGCGACGATCCCGGCCAGACGTATTATGACTTGCCCGAAGCCACGCTGGACGTTACCTGGTCGGGAGCCGTCGCGCCCATGGCCACCATCAAGTTCGTGGTTTCCCAGAGCAATTTCGCCGACGGCGTCGATATCTCCGCAGCCTACGTCGTGGACCACGATATCGCTCCAGTGATGAGCACCAGCTATGGCAATTGCGAAAGCACGCTAGGCCCGGTTGGAACTGCCTTTTACAATGCGCTCTGGCAGCAAGCTGCAGCGGAAGGCATCACGGCATTTGTTTCCGCCGGCGATAATGGCAGCGCCGGTTGCGATGCTCCTGGTGGTGGCCAGTTTGCTTCCGGTGGATTCGCCGTCAACGGAATTGCCTCCACGCCCTACAACGTCGCAGTCGGCGGCACGCAATTTGACGACACCGCCAATCCCGACGCGTACTGGAGCACCACCACCGATCCCACCACCGGTCTCTCCGTGCTCGGTTACATTCCAGAAATCGTGTGGAACGAAAGCAGCAACGATCCCAACAACGTCTCTCTCTGGGCCGGCGGCGGCGGAGTCAGCAGCTTGTATGCGAAGCCGGATTGGCAGACGGCGACCGGCGTTCCCAATGACGGTATGCGCGACCTGCCGGACATTTCTCTGACGGCAGCTTTGCACGACGGCTACCTGCTCTGCCTCTACGGCAGCTGCACCGGCGGCGGCGATTATTTCTACACTGCGGGCGGCACTTCATTGTCCAGTCCCGCGGCTGCTGGAATCATGGCGCTGGTCAACCAGAAGATGGGTGGCCAGCCCCAGGGCGTCGCCAATTATGTCTTCTATCGCCTTGCGTCTACTCCCGGCGTTTATCACGACACCATCAAGGGCGACAACAAAGTTCCCGACACCAACGGGCAATTCACCGTCGGGTACGACGCCGTAACCGGCTATGATCTCGCCACCGGCCTCGGCTCGCTCGACGTGAACGCCCTCGTTAACGACTGGCATACAGCCGTCAGCACCGCAGGCTCGGGAACAACGCTAAGTCTCGCCGCCGGCCAGACCATGCCCGTTGTCCACGGTTCGCAGATTCAATTTCAGGCCAAGGTCACTTGCACCGGTACATGCAAATCACCTACTGGAACCGTGGTGCTCCAGGCCGTCGCTCCCGGCAGCAGTTCCATCGCATCCGGAGACGGAGTTCTCACCGCTGGCACGCCGAGCAGCACCGCTACCCTAAAGACTTCCGCCGCCCCCGGCGGCACCTACGGCATCACCGCCCGTTACAGCGGTGATGGCACCTATTACTCCAGCACCTCAAATCCGGTCTCGGTCACAGTTACTCCAGAGCCGAGCCAGACGTTCGTTGGTGCGGTAGGCGGTGGATCGTGGATCCCCAACTCGGTCTCAGTCAGTTACGGCGAGCCTCTCTATATCGGCATCGTCGTCGGCGGCAATTCCGGTTTCGGATATCCTACCGGCCAGGTAACTCTGAAGGCCGATGGCCAGCCAATCCAGACCGGCCATTACGATGGTGGAACCGGTACTTTCACCCTCGGGCCTATGATTTTGAATTACGGCGAAAAATCAGGAGTGCTGGCGCCGGGAGTCAATCCCACCAGCGAATCGAGCAGCTTCCCGATTCTCCCCGCAGGCCTTGCTGCTGGAATGCACAAATTGGTGGCGAATTTTCCGGGCGATAGCAGCTTCGCTGCCAGCACATCCACGCCATTTAGCTTTTCCGTACCCCAGGCAATCGGCGTACTGCAGGATTTCTTCCCAGTGGGAACCGCGGTGGCCAATACTCCGCTGCAACTCGAAGCGCAACTTGGTTTCCTTAGCAACGGCTTTGCCCCCTTCGGCGGCACGGTAACGATCACAGACATTACCGGCCCTACTCCCGTCGTCTTGGGCTCGGGCCCAGTGGACGGCAGCGCGAATGGCTGTGATTGCGTCGTCGTCCCAACGAACTTTCCAACTGCCGGCCATCGCTTGCTCCGCTTCAACTACTCCGGCGACGCCAACGTAAAAGGTTTTGTGGCAACGCCGTTCGTGGACGTTGCTGCGAACGCTCCTTCGGCCGTCTCCCTCAGCGCCGATCTGCCCACTGCTCCTGCCGGTACCGCAGTCACGTTGACCGCATCGGTGGACAACTCCGACGTCAGACAACACCCAGCCACCGGCACGGTCACTTTTCTCGACGGCTCGACCACCATCGGCGCGGCAGCTCTCGATTCAACCGGCACCGCCGCCTTGGTCGTCAAGACGCTCTCGGGCGGTCCGCATAACCTGACGGCCAGCTATCCCGGCGACTCGGTGCTCACGCCTTCCGTCTCCGCTCCCATCACCGAAATGATTACCGACTACATCTTCCAAGCTCTTCCCGCGACCTTGACCATTCAGGACGGGCAGACCGGAACAGCTACGCTCAACATCATTCCACTCGGCGGCTTCACGCAGACGGTTCAGGCGTCTTGCGGAACTGTGCCGGCAAACGTCAGCTGCAGCTTCACTCCGTCGGCTGTCACACCCGATGGAGTACATCCAGCCACGATCACGCTGGCGATTAAGACCACTGGCGCGGTCGCAAGCCGCATCGGAGAAAGCCGTTTGTGGGCCGCAACTTCCACGTTCGGATTGGCCGGAATGCTGTTGCCATTCGGCTGGCGCAGACGCCGTCGCCTACAAAGCACCCTTGCTGCGCTCGGCTTGATCTTCGTGGGAATCTGCATCGGAGGTTGCTCCAGCGGTAACGCAACTTCCAGTAGTGCCCCAGCCGGCTCTTTCACCGTCAACGTCACTGCTACGGCGGGAGCCGGTGCGACTCCCAAATCCGTATCAATGGTCGTCAACATCATCAAGTAACACCAGCCCGCGAAGGCGCCGACGACTCTGGCGGCGCCTTCGATTTTCTTCGTGCGTTCAAAACTCGCTCGTCGCAGCGGGTGATAACGCAGCTCGAATTCTCTACTTGTTTCCCAGCCGGAAATTCTCGGCTTCGGGTCCATTTAACTCCGCCCCGCGTGCCTGCGCTTGAGCAGCCATCGGGTTGCGCAGCAGCAACGACAGAATTAAGCCAGTGTGGAATTCTCTTTGGGCGGCTCTGTTGCCCAGCCCCAGAGCTAACCGAATATCCCGCAGCTGATGGGTGGCCGCGGGACGATATCAGGAGTCTGAAAATGATAGAAACCACTTGGCGAGACTTTTTCAGAGCAGCCGTTCTTGAACTTGACCGCTCCCTCCTCAAAGTCCGCATGAAAGCAGCCGAGGATTCAATTAAGGCCCGTGCCTCAGACTCCAGAGCTTCCCGCCAGGAGCGCAGGGAAATGGCTGATGCCCTTTCGACGTTGCGACAACTAAAGAGCCGCGATCGTAGACTTATTCCCAACGGGGTCGAGAGCGCACGAGAATTACACTGAGCGCGTGCGTTCTCGCTTTCCCTGCGAAGCATGCTCCTCGTTTTCCCAACGCGGGGCTCCGCCTCCAAAGTACGGCAACGCTGGAAGTGTGCTTCACGGGCGATCCCCTTAGTCGCATTTCAAACGAAGCGTCATTCTTTGCAGGTATCGGAAATTCCGCCCGAAGTTGCGGCCCTTTGCCCGATTAACGCGCTTGCCCGAAAAGTTAAACACCACTTAGAATTTTCGGATATCCTACAGGCCAGAGGAGAATCCATGTACGCAGTGAAATTGGAATACCAACACCGCACGAATGGTCCGCAAGGCCGAACCATACAGGTTGATACCGGTTCCATGGCAGCCGCGATCGGCAAAGCCGCCAGGGAATTCCTGAAGAGCCTGGATCGCAAAGAACGATTCGATGCTAACAAGAATGGATTAACCATCGTTTGCACCAAGGCCTCTGAAGAAGCGGCTGCTGCAAACGCTTAACGGCGCCTGACATCGAATTAATCCCGTGACGAAGGGTCCAATGCCGCGTCGCAGTAGCTCGGTCGGTTCCGGGATGAGGTGAGCCATGAAGCGATTCGCGGTGTTAATGATCGTAGCGATGGCGGTGCTGCTCGTCGCGCAAACGGTTGCCGCGCAGGAATGGTCGCAGCCGTGGGCGCGCGAGCGCATCGAAAAATCCCCTCGTCATAGCGAATGGGTCACCCTGAAGCACGACGGCCGAAACCTGGACACGCTCGTGGTCTACCCTGAATCGAAAGACAAGCGTCCCGTCGTGCTGGTGATTCACGAAATCTTCGGCTTGAGCGACTGGGCGCAGGAACTTGCCGACGAATTGGCCGCCGCCGGATACATTGCCGTCGCCCCCGACCTGCTCAGTGGCATGGGACCAAACGGCGGGCGCACCAACACCTTTCCTGCAGGCGCTGTCACCGAAGCAGTGAGCAATCTAAATCCGGATCAAGTCACCGCAGACCTGAACGCCGCCGCGGACTATGCAAATAAGCTGCCCGCCTCGAACGGCAAATCATACGTCGTAGGATTCTGCTGGGGCGGTGCACAGAGCTTCCGCTTCGCCACAAACCGCGGCGATCTTTCCGCAGCCTTTGTTTTCTACGGCTCGCCGCCCGCCACAGACGCGATGGCGCGCATCAAGTCGCCCGTGTACGGCTTCTACGCCGGGAACGACGCCCGCATTGACGCCACAATTCCAGACACGATCGCCGCGATGAAAGCCGCCGGGAAAAGCTACGACCCCGTCATCTACGACGGCGCCGGCCACGGTTTCATGCGCGCCGGCGAAGCGCCCGATGCCACGGACGCCAACAAAAAAGCCCGCGACGAAGCCTGGAAGCGCTGGAAAACCCTGCTCGCTCCGTAATCGCTTCCAAGAAATACGTACTTCTTAACCACCGCACTTACTGGATGCTCGGCCACACGGAATTAGTCTCGAATGCCGCTCCGGCCAGAGGGCAAGCGCGCTTGCCGCTGCAGTGAAAATCGGCGGCGCGTGACTCCCTATCTGTTCGCACGATTTTTACAGGTTCCGCGCTTTGAGTTTGCGCGTTTACAAGGCACCAGCAATTTTCTTTCACGGTTGGGTTCCGGAACGCTCATGTGATCGAGCCCGAAATTTCGTGTGAAAAAGAAACGGCCCCGATTGCTCGGAGCCGTTTCACTGGTTAAGGGTTTGATGTCGTCGGATCAACTTCTCGTACATCAACCGTGAACCGATTGGCGATCTTCTCGCTTCACAATTTGCCAGCGATTCGTTTTAGTCCGGATGCTTTTCTTTGTCTTTCGGATCCTTCGGTGGATTCTTATCGTCCTTTTTTGCGTCCTTGTTTTGGTTCTTGGGCGGCGCAGCCGGCTCAGCGGCCGGTTTCTTTGGGGCTTCGGCTGGCTTCGCACCGGCAGGCGCCGGCTTTTCCGGCGCAGGTGGCTTTGCGGCGGGCGAAGGTTTTTCGGCCGGAGGTGCCGGTGGTTTGGCGGTCGTAGGCGCAGGCTTTTCCGGTGCACGTGGCCTGGCGGTAGGCGCAGCCTTTTCAGGTGCTGGCGCTGCTGGTCGAACAGCAGCTGGAGGCGGCGCCGCAGTCGCCGGCTTGCCCGCATCTTCGCGCGGGCTCGCATTTTCGTGTGACGGCGGAGGTGGCGGCGGAGGCGTGAATTTTTTCGCCGGTGGCGCCGCGTTGTTCTCATCCTTAGCCGCGCCGGGATTAGGCCTGCTGTTCGCATTATTAGTAGCGTTATTCGCGGGCGGATTCACTCGATTGGGCTGCTCCGCTCCACCCGGATTCCCAGCCGCGTTACGAGCCGGCGCAGCCGGGGCTGCATTTGCGGGCTTGCCTGCCGGCGCATTGGCAGCAGGCTTCGCGGCATTGACGGTCGGCCGCTCCGCGGGTTTCACATCAGTGTTCGGACGCGCATTCGGTTTGGCCGCTGGTTTGTAAGCCGCCGCGGTCAAAGGTGCCGAGTGGCCTACAGGTATCGCTTTGGGCGATGGAGCCATCTTCGTCACCACCGGATGGCTCGCCAGCGTCGCGGGTGGTCGCGAAGTAGCCGCTGCCGCAGGTGCCGGTCCCCTTACACTCTGGGCAGTTGGTGCCACAGGTTTCGCCGATATCACCTTCGGCCTGGACACTTCTTCCGCCGACACCTTTACCGACGCCGCAGACACTGGCCGCCCACCTTGGAACGCCGCCTGCGGAACAGCAATAACGGCTCCCGGAGCAGCCTGGTTGGAATAGACAATTCTAGTCACGTTGGTAGTGTTGTTGATGATCGTAGTGTTGTTGTACACGTTCGTGATCTGCGTCCGATTCACGATGGTCGTGCTCGTGACGTTGACGTTCGTCATGTACGCAGCGCTGGTGTGATATCCCGGAACCCACACATCCCGCGGTCCCAGCGGTACCCACGCCACTCCTGCCACTCCGCCGCCTATCGCGATCGCTGCGCTGAATCCGCCTCCACCGACAAATCCCACAAGCGCCGGTGCGTACACAGGTCGCACGCCCCAGCCGCCGCCCGCCACCACCACTACTCCCGGGCGCGGTGCAACGATCGCGACCGGACCAGGCACCCATGCCCATCCGCCGCCCACATAGGCCCAGCGTCCATAGTGGAACGGCGCGAAACCCCACGGCGCATCGTCAACCCATGTCCATCCCCACGGCGCGACGAACGCCCAATGCCCGGTGTGATAAGGGGCCCAATCAACCGCCACGCGCGTCGGCACCCACACAGGTCCGTAGGTCGGGTCCGTGCGCCACGTTCCGTAAGCGTCCAGGTCCTCGTAGCCGATAACTTCCCGCGAGATGTAGCGCGCGGAAGCCGCGTTGTCTTCGCGATGATCTCGATCCGCGCACCAATTATCGAAGCCATCGGGATCCGGCAGGTAGTACGCGCTGTAGTTCACCTGGTCGGTGCCCGCAAACGCGTACTGCTGGCCCCCATTCAGATCATAAGTTTGGCCTCCCGCAGTCACTTGGCCGGCGCCGTCCCGAACGGTGATGATCGTTTGCGAGCCGTCTGGATCTACGTCCACGCGATATTCGCCGGGACGCACAATCGTAAACGCCAGATTGGCCGTATCAATTTCGTAGTTCTCGTTGTCCCACACATGCAAGATGCGAATATCCGCGGTGCCTTGCGCCACTTGAATTTGTACGGCTTGGTCGCTGACATTCAGGAATGAAATGCCGGTCAGCTCGGAAACGCGAATGCTCGTGCTGCCTAGATGAAGTTCGCCCCGTGCGCCTTCATCGGCCCACAACTGATCGCCCGTGGTGAGTGGGCGGTTGGGATTCGCTTCTACCCAATCTTCCGTACCCGCCGGCTGAAGGGAGATCGAACCTTGTACGAAGTTGAGCCGCGCGACACGGCTGGGAGGATCGTCCTGGGCGGAGCTGATGCCCGGAAACGCGAATAACAGAGCGCAAGCTAGGAACGTGAGCAGGAAATACGAGGTTGTGCTTGAATTTCGTAACGGCATTTTCACGGACGGCTCCTCTTTTTTTAGTTTGCAGTTAAGTTCAGGGCCCGGGTCGCTGGCTAATCGCCTTTCGTTGCTTCCGATCCGGTTTGGCTGGGGGTGCAGCTGTGTTCACTGAGTGTAACACCGGCTGCCGCTAAATGTTGCGCCAGCATCTCGCTGCCGCAGGCTATTCACCGCAGGCCCACGTGATGCCCAGCAACCTGCTAGCATTGCTGGCTCACAGCTGTGTTGTGCCATCACCCGCACGCCGGCAACTCGTCTGCGTTGACTTGCCTTTTCCCGCACCCTAATATGTCCTGCACATGCCCAGCAACGATTCGCTCCTCGACCAGACCTTCTCGCACTATCGCATCTTGGAACGCCTCGGCGGTGGAGGCATGGGCGTGGTGTACAAAGCCGAGGACATCCGCCTGCATCGTTTCGTCGCGCTGAAATTCCTGCCGGACAATGTCGCGAAAGATCCGCAATCCCTCGCGCGTTTCCAACGAGAAGCGCAAGCCGCCTCCGCCCTGAACCATCCCAACATCTGCACCATTTACGATCTCGGCGAAGCTGACGGCAAAGCCTTCATCGCCATGGAATTTCTCGACGGCCGGACTCTGAAGCACGCCATCACCGGCGGCTCGATGGAACTGGACAACCTGCTCGACCTCGCGATCCAAGTTGCCGACGCTCTCGACGCCGCGCACAGCGAGGGCATCGTCCACCGCGACATCAAGCCTGCCAACATTTTCGTCACCAAGCGCGGCCACGCCAAAATCCTGGACTTCGGCCTCGCCAAAGTTTCCAGCACCAAAGCCGTCAGCGGCAGAAGCGTCACTATGGTCACCGTCGGCGTAGACACCGCGCAACTCACCAGCCCCGGCAGTTCCATGGGTACGGTCGCTTACATGTCGCCCGAGCAAGTTCTGGGAAAAGATCTTGACGCTCGCACCGACCTTTTCTCCTTCGGCATCGTCCTCTACGAAATGGTCACTGGCGCGCTGCCTTTCCAGGGCGAAACCTCCGGCGCAATCTTCGACGCCATCCTGCACAAAAATCCCGTCGCGCCTGTGCGCCTTAACAACAACCTGCCTCCCGAACTCGAACAAGTAATCTACAAGGCGATGGAGAAAGACCGCGACCTCCGTTACCAAAGCGCCGCGGAAATGCGTGCCGATCTGAAACGCCTGAAGCGCGACACAAGTTCCGGCCGCGTCAGCTCGATTAGCGGTTCCATCAGCGGCTCAACCCCCGCAGCGCAAGACTCCGGCTCGAGCGCGAGCGCCAGAATCTCATCCGTCGCGCAATCCAGCGCCGGTACCGCCGCCGCGCAAACGATCGCACCAAGGCACAGCCTCAAAATTCCGATCCTGATCGCAGCGCTCGTGGTCCTGACGGTCGTTGGCTTCGCCGGATACAAATTCCTCACGCGCCCCCGCCCCCTGAATCTGCAGAACATGCAGATCACCAAACTCACCGACAGCGGCAAAGCCACCGGCGTTGCTGTCTCGCCCGATGGCCGCTACATCGTCTACGTCCTCACCGACGGCGAGCAGCAAAGCCTCTGGGTCCGCAACGTCGCTACAAAAAGCGACGTGCAAGTCCTCGCCCCAGACGTAGTCTCCTTCGCCGGCCTCAGTTTTTCGCCCGACGGCAACTACGTCTATTTCGTGCGCTCCGATAAAAGCACCACAAATTTCCGCTACCTTTATGTGATGCCCGTCCTGGGCGGCACACCCCGCCAGCTGATTCGCGATATTGATAGCCCGCTAAGCTTTTCCCCCGATGGCACGCGGTTCGCATTCATGCGCGGCGTGCCTGAACGCAATACCATCGAGGTGCGCGTCGCCAGCACGGACGGCAGCAACGATCACCTCCTCGCCGCACTGCCGGACTGGCCCGGCTTCATCAATGGCGTGGCCTGGTCGCCCGATGGAAAGACGATTCTCGGGTCCGGCCTGCAGATGGCCAAGGAAATCAAGTGGGTATTGAACGCCATTAACGTGGCAGACGGCGCGGTGAAAGATCTGATTTCCGGTTCCGCCGGGCTTGGCAGGCCTGCGTGGTCGCCCGACGGTAATTCTTTCCTGATCTCAATCGAGCTCCAGCCTGAGAATCGCTCGCAATTGTGGATGGTTTCCTATCCCGGCGGCGAACGAACCCGCTTTTCCAACGACCTTTCCGATTACGGTCCGTCGCTGGAAATGACGCAGGACGGAAAGATGCTCGTCGCACTGCAGCACAACGAGAGCGCGCACATCTGGATCGCCCCGGGAGCAAAAACAGCGCTAGCCAAACAAATTACCACCGGCGAAACTCCCGACGACGGCATCGCGCCCGGCCCCGCCGGCAAACTCCTGGTGCGCAGCCGCGGCAGCGACCTCGCACTTATGAACCCCGACGGCAGCGAGCGCGCGCTCCTGCGCCCGAATCTTCGCAACTATCTTTCCATGTCAACTTGCGGCGATCGCTACCTGGTCTTCGATTCCTTCGAGGAAAATAAATTGCGCCTGTTGCGAACTGATGTGGACGGCTCCAACACCCTGAAACTTAGCGACGACGTCTTCAATTCGAATTGTTCCCCAGACGGCAAGTGGGTGCTCTTCGATTCGGTCCACAAGCTCTACCGCGTTCCGATTGACGGCGGCACTCCCGTCGAAATTTTCGGTTCCCCGAACGGCATCGGCACTGCCGTCATTTCGCCAGACGGAAAGTGGATTGCCTTCGGCTATCAGGAATTGCAGCCGGCTCCGACGTCCAAGCTCGCGGTACTTCCTGCCGATGGCGGCGCCCCCGCGAATGTTTTTGTCCGCCCCATCGGCAGCCAAAGATTACACTGGTCGCCCGATCAGAAAAGTTTGCAATACCTGCTAACCCGCCGCGGCGCCACCAATGTCTGGGAACAACCGCTCACCGGCGGCCCACCGCGCCCCGTTACAGACTTCACCTCCGGTCACATCTTCGATTTCGCCTGGTCCCGCGACGGCAAAGATCTGCTCCTAGCCAAAGGCGAAGAAACCAGCGACGTCCTCCTGATCAGCAATTTCCGCTAGTATAAATTGATTTTCGTCAGGGCACGGCTTCAGCCGTGCCCCAACAGTCGCAATACCACAGCGGCTTTAGCCGCTGAGGCCTGCCATCAAATAATCCCTCTATTCAATCCGCCGGATTGCCGGCCCATCCTTGCTTCCCGGATTTCGCGCCCCGTGCTCCTGCAAAATCGCGGCGGCCCGATTCGCAGCTTGCTCCGCAGTCACCCGCACAACCACCACCGCGCCGCCCTGCCTCACATGGCTCGCATAAAATTCCTGCTCACCGATGTAATCCGGCAGTGTTCCAGACTCATCGCGCACTTCACTTTTCGCCAACGCCCCGCCCGCGCCAAATAACCGCTCAATCCAGCCCGCATGCGCCTCGCCAGATTTCGTGCCCGCCTCGCCCGGCGTGTCTGCCGTGCGCGCATCCTCATCAATCTCGCTGATCACTTCCACCTGCCCGCCCACGATACCGACCTGCTCCAGATCCTCCACCGCATCCTCTGCATCGGCATAACTCCCCAAAATTCCCACAATCACAAATTTCATAACCTGTGCCCCCCGGAATCCGCGTCGCGAGTATTTCCGCTGCGCCCGAATACTCCGACTCGTTGCAAAAAACTATCTCGCCGTTACAGCCAGCGACTTCGAAAATAACCAAGGAAATAGTGTCGGCTCATCGTAGGCCTTATCCCACACCGCGTGCCGCATCCCCGGAAATTCCGTGTAGTGCGCGTCGTTGCCAATCGCTTTCATCGCCGCATACATCCGCTGCGATTCCGTCACTGGCACAATGTCATCATCCGCGCCATGAAAAATCCACACTGGAACGTTTCCCACCTTCGCGGCAGCTTCCGCGTAGCTCTTGGGATCATCCGCCGGGGTCAATTTCACAAGATAGGGCTCAGCTTTCAGCGCACCCGCGGGCGGACGGATGCCGCCACAAATCACAATGAGCGCGGCAAACCTCCCCGGATATTTTTCTGCCAGGTGCCAACTGCCATAGCCGCCCATTGAAAGTCCCGTCAAATAGGTCCGCCGCACGTCGCCGTGAAATTCCTTGACCGCCGCGTTCAACGTAGCAATCGCCAGCTCGTCCATCGGTGGCTGTATCCACCAAATATCTTTCCGGCACTGCGGCATCACCACAATTGCCGGAATCGTGCTGCGGTTGCTCCGAATCGCCGTGCCGATGCCCACATCCGTTTGGTCCATGCCGTCTTCGCCGCGCTCGCCCGCCCCGTGCAAAAACAGAATCACCGGCCATTTCTGCCGTGGCGTCCATGTATCCGGAACGTACACTTGATATTTATAAGTCGCGCCTTGCACCGTAATCGTGCGGTCCAAAAATCCAGTTTCGTGATTTTTTGCGTGGACTGGAACCGCAACTACGAAGCAAAAACACAGAAGAAGTAGAACTTTTCGCGAAACAACAGGCACGAGTCCCTCCGAGTCTAAAACTTTAGCACGAGAATTCTGCAATCGTCTGCGCGAATGCCCGTCCTCAAAATAACATCACTGCACTACAGCATCCTGTGTACTTCAGCCGACTGACGCGTCTGTTATGCTGCGGGGGTCATGCACTCCGAGCTCCCGGCAACCGCCGCCACCACCCCGCCCTCTAACGCACAGATGGGACGCCGCCTGGAACTCGACGCCGCGCGCGGTCTGATGCTCGTCTGGATCACCCTCACGCATCTGCCCACCGCCGCCAGCGCCTATGTCAACCAACCCTTCGGCTTCGTTTCCGCCGCCGAAGGTTTTATTTTTCTCTCCGCACTCTTCACCGGCAGAATTTATTTTCGCCTCGCGGAACACGACGGCTACCAGGCCATGACCCACCGTCTCTGGTCGCGCACCTTCCGCTTATATTGTTATCACGCCCTGCTGTTGGCCTTCGCATTTCTGGTTGCGGTTCCTATTGCCGAGCGCGGCAATCGCCCCGGCCTGCACAATCTTCTCGATTTTTATTTCATGGCCGGCCCCAAACGCTCCATCATCGAAGCCTTCCTGCTGATCTATCGCCCGCCGCTGCTCGATATTTTGCCGATGTACATCATTTTCTTAATTTTCACTTCCGCCGCGCTGCTCTTCGCGCGCAAAATCGGTTGGAAGCCCATTCTATGGACCGGTTTCTCCCTCTGGGCGCTAGCCCAATTCGGCCTGCGCGCCGATGCCTATAAAGTCGCCTCGAAAGTTATCCCCGCGCACATTCCTCTAAACGAAATGGGCGCCTTCGATCTCTGGGCCTGGCAATTCCTGTGGATCGCCGGCGTGTGGCTGGGCGTGCGCTGGGCGCAAAATAATCTACCCATCGAAAAATGGGCCAAGCGCTTGTTGATTCCCTCTGTGCTGATCGCTGCAGCCTGCTTCGTGCTGCGTCGCGCCATCGAACACGGCTTGCAACTAGGCCCCGCAGAATTCCTCTTCGACAAATGGCACCTCGGCCCCCTGCGCATGGTGGATTTCGTCGCAGTAGCCATGCTCCTGATCGTCACCCAAAAGTTTTGGAAGTTTCTGGCAGTCGGCCCGCTGGTCCTGATGGGTCAATCGTCCCTGCAAGTATTCTGCGTCCACCTGCTCTTCTGCTTCGCCGGTCTCACGCTGCTGGGCAACGCCTCCATAATCAGCGGCTGGCGCCAAGCGGAACTATTGACCGTAACATTCGCCGCCATGCTATTCACCGCGAAAATATTCTCCAAGAGCGAAGCCAAGCACGAACGCAAACCCAAACCAGAAGCCGCGCAAAGGTCGGACAAGCCTATCCCGCCGAAATCGTACGCACCGTCGGGAAGGGAACCGAACCAAGCAGGAAATCCGAGCTAACGCTGCGGCGTAATTGGCCGTCGTGGCGCCGGCGTCCCGTCGGCTCTTTTGGTTTTGCCCTTCTTTTTGAATTTGTAGCGGCCGCCTTCAGGCAGGCGCCGTTGACGTTGCAGTTGCCTTTCGCTGCGGCCTCTGCATCTCAGCGGTGTTCTTTCGCTGCTTCCGCGGCGCAGCGCCTCGCCCTACTCATAACGCAACCCAACTATCGGATCTGCCCGCACAGCCCGCCTCGCAGGCACGCAACGTCCCAGCGCCGCCAGAACATGCCTTCATTCGATTCGCCGCCCGCTGTGCACCAGCACCGCCGAGCCTTCAGCAATAAACGCGGAATCGGGCGAGCGCCGCAAGATTTTGCCGAAGCCCGCGCCATACAAATCCTCGCCATCGCCCTCGAACTTCGCGTTCCTGCTCACCCACACGCGCCACGCCTCATGCGACACCCGGTACTCAATCGTTTCGCCAGCGCCCTTCGCCGAATAACCCCAGTAATGCTCGGTGATGAAATTTTCCAGCGTGCCTTCCGCCACACGCGCCGGCTCGCCCTCCGCCCGCGCGCTCAACCGGAATCTACGTCCGTGCCATTCCCACCTATATTCTGCCGCAATCCCGTCCGCATTCCGCTCGATGCCATGCTCCATCGGGCAAGCGTCATATTTTTCGCCGTACATCAGCCGCGCCAACCCAGCGATCGCCTCGCGCGGCACTAATTCGCGGATAAACACCACGCCCCTGCGGATTTCGTCGCCCTCGCGCCGCCGCACATAAAATCGCAGATTCACTTCGTCGAAATTACTGTGGAAGGGAACTGCCAGGAATCCATAAAGCTTGGTCCGCAGAAACTGAAATCCCACGAGGCTTACAAACGTCCGCCCCCCAAACGCATCCAGCTCCACCCCGCGAGGAACATACTGCCGCAAAATCCCCGGCTCAACTTCGTAGTTCAACATCACCAGGTCGCGCCACTCCGCCGACAAAAAGATCCTGCGCTCCGCCATCAGTTCGCAACAGTGAAGCGCTTGTCCTGGAATTGAGGCTTTTCGATCTCGTCCACCACCGCCACCGCGAAATCCTCCGCCGAAATGTAGCTTTTACCCTTGGCGTCCACCAGCAGCTGATCGGTCCCCGTGCGATATATTCCCGTGCGCGTTCCCGGCTCAATCAGCGCCGCAGGACTCACCGCTGTCCAATCAAACTCCGCCATTCCCGCCTTGCGATAAACGTCCAGCGCCGCGCGATGCGCCAGCGCAATCTCTTTGCACTCCGCCGGAAAATCCGGCGCATCCACCAGCTGCAAGCCGGGTTTCACTTCCAGGCTCCCCGCGCCGCTCACCACGATCAGCCGGATCGGTTCCACGCGCGTCAAAGCTTCGATCAACCCATGCGCCGCCTTCACCACCAAATCCGCATCGCCCTTGCCCGGCCCGTAAGCGCTCACCACCACATCGTGACCCACCGCCGCCGTCGCGATCGTCTCCGGCTTGAAAATGTCGCCCGTGTGATAGTCCAATTCCGCTCGATGCTCCCCAGTTCCCGACGTGTCGCGCACCAGGCACGTCACATGATGCCCGCGATTCAGTGCTTCATGCAGAATTCGCTGCCCGATCATTCCGTTCGAGCCGATCAGCATGATTTTCTTCATGGCATCTTCCTTTACTCAGCCGCCCGCGCTGCCGCTCCAGCATATACGATCCCGGGATTGGCGAATCGGTATATTTACACAAGATTTGAATCCTGCGCGAACATTGCCCCAGAATCTCTCTAGCAGCGACAGGGCCGCCCGTGGCTCACCCGATCCCAACAGCAGAGGAAATCTCCAGCCCTCCAGCAGGGAACTGCGCGCTAAGCCAATCCCGCCTCCGCCGCGCTCACCGAATCATACGTGTCAAACAGCGGCGCGATTCCCGTCAAATGCAGCACGTTGTGCACCCGATGATTCAACCCCACCAGCGCCAATTTACGCCCCGTCTTGTGGCACGAAACAAACGCGCGAACCAGCGCCCCCACCGCCATCGAATCCACCATCGGCACGTCCGTCAAATCCAAAATCAGCCGCGGCGCGTCAGCCGCCGCCACCGCGTCCACAAAAACCCCCGACGCCGTGGACGTGAACGCGCCTTTCAACTGCAATATCTGCAGCCCAGCATGGCTGCTCGGTAACGGAACTACGCGGAACGATTCAGGTGACATGTCGCGCATTCTATTCCACATTCATCCCGTGAAGCAACGAACCTCGCGCACAGTTGCCCCCGCGCCGCGTAAACGCTCTCACAACACACGCCGCCATCAATCAACAGTTGGAATCGCCGCAGTTTCCATTTATATTGTCCCGGAAAATCCCTCGCACTCCGCTCCAGCGGAGCGCCGGGAAAAAAAGAGGGCGCATGAAATCAAGAATCCTGCTCCTAAGCATCCTCGGCCTCGCACTGGCCTTCGCCGCCGCGGCCGACACGCTTCGCCTCACCACCGGCCAGGTAATCTACGGCCAATTCGTCACGCGCACGCCCGAAGGAATTCAATTCACCGGCCCTGACGGAGTCACAAACGCCTATCCGCCCGGGCTAGTCGCCTCGCTCACTTTCGGCCCCGTGCCCACTCCGCCGCCACAGCCGCCGCAAGCCCCGCAAATGATCACTATCCCCGCCGACACCCTCATCCTGGTCCAAACAACCGACGAGCTGGACACCAACTACACCCAAACCGGCCAGGTATTTTCCGCCACGCTCGTCACTAATCTCGCCAATGGCCTGGTGGTCGCTCGCATGGGCACGCCGGTCTATGGCCAAGTGACACTCGCAAATTCCGCCGGCCGCGCCACCGGCCGCTCGAAACTGGAACTCCAACTAACGCAAATCGTCATCAATGGGAATCCGTATCCGATCGTCACCAGTACCTATTCCACCGAAGGCAAAAGTTCCGGCCGCCGCTCGGCTTTTCGTTTGTTCGGTGGCGCGGGACTAGGCGCGGCGATCGGAGCGATCGCAGGAAACGCAGGAATGGGCGCGGCCATCGGCGCAGTCGCCGGCGGTGTGGGCGCTGTGGTGCAAAAAGGCAATCAAGTTCAAATCCCCGCCGAAACGCAATTGCAGTTCACTCTGCAGCAACCGGTGACGCTCCCGGCCCTGCCAAACTCATATTAGTGTCAACCGGCGCATCTGCATCCGCCGTACGAAGGACGCAAGACACAAAAAAGTTTCGGAGGAACCCATGAGCTTTCGATTCGCTGTACCCGCACTGCTCCTCGCACTCGCGCTAGCATCTGCCACAGGCCTCCCCGCGCAACAAACCCAAGCGCCGGGGACCCAAGCGTCGGGAACTCACGTACAGAACCCCGCGAGTAGCAGGGAACTCAACACGGATGCCTACATTCAACTCCTGCGCGCCGACCTCAGCACGAAAACAGTGCAAATCGTCCGCGAAACCATGCAGCTCAACGATCAGCAATCCGCGACCTTCTGGCCCATCTATCGCCAGTACCAAGCGGAACAATCCAAGCTGATCACCGATAAACTGGCCATCGTCACCGACTACGCCAACAGTTTCTCTACCATGACCGACTCCAAAGCCGACCAACTAGCCCAGCAGACCATCCAGCTCGACCAAAAACGCATGGCCCTCCGCGAAAAATACTACGCCACGATGAAGAAAGCCCTCTCCCCCGTCATAGCCGTCCGCTTTTTCCAAGTAGAACACCAGCTCCAGCTGATTGTGGACCTGCAAATCGCCGCCAACCTCCCCATCATCGAAGAAAACGATCCCCAGTGACAGCCCATTCGCCGCGCCGAGCACAGCTTCCCGCAGCACAGCCACTCCTGGCTGTGCGTCGAGAGTGCTGCGCAACTCGCTTCGCCTCTGACGTCGTGGTTGAATTCGTAGCGCCGGCGTCCCGCCGGCTCTTTCGCCTTTGATGTTGTTGTTGAATTTGCAGCGGCGGCCTGTTTTTTCAGGCGGGCGTCTTTGAATTTGCCTCTGTGCTTTTCTGCAGCTCCAGCGAAATGTATTCGCCGTTGTCGTTGCTTTACGTGAGAACGCCAACCTCCCGATTGGCGAATCGCGCCGAGGCTTAAGACACATCCACGCTAACGCAATCTCACCGCACAATTATTTTCACGGGAGGGAACTACAAAGGGTCACAAAACGAGGACGTTACTTCACTTCAGGAGGCGCCGGCGCGGCGACTCCATTCACCGCCTCATTTTCCGTCTCATAAATCTCAAACACCTTAATCAGCCGCGTCAATTCCAACACCTCCCGCGGATGCTTGTTCAACCCATACAACGCAAACGCATTCTTCAAACTCCGCGCCAGCTTCAACCCTTCCACCAGCGAAGCCACCCCCGCGCTATCAATATAATTCACTCCCGACATATTCACGACCACGCGCTCTGTGCCCTTCTTGTTCAGCGCATCCATCAACACCTTGCGAATTTCCGGCGAATTATAAAGCGTCACGTCGCCGTTGATGTCCACGATGGTCGCGTGCCCGGATTGGCGTATGGAAATATTCACGAAAGATGGCCCGTGCTGACTGCTACCGCCGCGCCTGCAAGCCCATGCCCGCAAACGCGCCAAGCGAACCAAAAATTAATTACATAATTACAGAACCGCGGCGCCTGAACAGGTAGGGGCAACCTTAGGCCTTTTGCAACATCACATCCGTGGACTGAACCACCACCGCAACCGTATCGCCGACTTGCAAATTCATTTCTTCCACGCTGCGGCGCGAAATCACGCTTTCGACCACATGTTCGCCCACCTTCACCACCACGTGCGCCATGAGGTCACCGATTTGCAATTCCTCGATCTTGCCCACCAGGCGGTTGCGTGCCGAAATTCTCATGCGGGGATGATACCTCGCGCGCAACAACCTGTCGAGGCCGAGATTGCCCGCGCCATCATCTTTCGCTCGGAAGCCGCGGGGATCACCGCGCTTCGTCAGGGCACGGCTTCAGCCGTGCCGTAACCGTAGCCAAATCCGAGCGACTTCTGCCGCTGAGGGCACGAATTTCGACCATTAACGCGCAATCCTGACCCTCGCCAGCGTTCGTCGCCGCTTTTGATCGCCGTCCAACCGCCCTCGAATCCGCCACATGGCCGCCTCCGCGCTTCGCAATATCTCTAACGGCACACCCCGCCTCTAACCGTTGAGAACCCACCGCAACCTTGCTACCGTTGTCAGGTGTCCATCCATCCAGACGACTTGCCGCCGCAGAATCGCCGTCGCAGCAAGCGCGTGCACGTGCGCATTCCCGTTTTGGTGCGCCTCCAGGACTCAAAGAAAAATTCCGTCGAAGAAAAGACCCACACCATCATCGTCAATTCTCACGGCGCGCTGATTCTTCTCGCTACCAAGGTAAATGTTCAGCAAATTGTCCGCGTTGAAAACGTCAACACCAAAGAAGAGTTGCTCTGCCGCGTAGCCTGCCTGGGCTCCAGCTTCATGGGCAAAACCCAGGTCGCCATCGAATTCATAATGCCAGCCCCCAAATTCTGGAAAGATCGCCCCGCCAACTCAGAAGCCGCACCAGCACCAGCCCGCCGCTAGCCGCATCCCCTACCGCTAACTCGCATCCGCGCTGCGCAACCCACGCCGCCGCGCGTCATTAGCTCTAGCGCTCAGCTGTGGGTTTGACTTTGTGGCGGCCGCCTTCAGGGGCGCGCCTTTGACTTGGTCTGCAAGCGCGCGAGTTCCTGACTCGCTCTCCCGAAATCCCTGCCCACCGCGCCTCCGCGCGACATCTTTATTAAATCATGTTAGAATAAGTCTTCCGCTCTTCGAGTTTTTGCAGTCCTTGCGCGCCTCCTTGAGCGTGTTTGGCGTCCCGGCAGCGCGCGTTCCTTTTTCCTTTCGCGGCAAGAAAGCAGCTTCAGTCTGGGGTTTGCGCAGGTCGTACGCCGAAGCGACGGTTGTGCTGTGTTCGGGGGAGAATCACCATGAAGAATCTCTTTGTCGGCAACATGAGCTTTCAGACCACCGCGGACGATCTTCGCGCGCTCTTCGAACCCTTCGGTCAACTCGCCCGCGTGCATGTCGCTACCGATCGCGAGACCGGACGCGCTCGCGGCTTCGGTTTCGTCGAAATGCCCAACGACGCCGAAGCAGCCAAAGCCATCGCCGCGCTCGACGGCAAAGATGTCGGCGGCCGCAACCTGAAAGTTAACGAAGCTCGCCCGAAATCCGAATCCGGCGGCAGCGGTCCGCGCGGCCCACGCGGTGGCAGCGGCCCCGGCGGCGGTGATCGTGGTGGCAAAGATGACAATCGCGGCAATACCGGCGGTCCCCGCGGTGGCAACACTGGCGGCGGCCGCAAAGAAAGATTTTCGAACGAAGATTATCGCGAAGTCGCGCGTCAGCCGCGCGAGCCTCGCTGGTAACACCGCGTCCGCGCATTTCGCCGGACGCGAATTCGTCCCTAACTTCTACCCCTTCAGGAGATCGTAATGACGACAACATTCAAGAAGCGGCAAAAGGAAATGAAGCGCCAAGATAAAGCCCGCGCCAAAGCGGAAAAGCGTCTCGAAAAGAAAGTTGACGGAGTTCCCGGCGGCGTCTCCGACGACGGCATCGCCTGGGATGAAGGCGTCGGCACTCCCGGCGGTCTCCGCGTCCCAGAATTTCTGGACGCGCCCGAAGACGGCACCGAGCCCGAAACCCAACACTAGCCTAATCCAACGACCCCGAGCCCGCGCGCTCCGCCGCTCCCGTAGCAGCACACATACGGATGTCTCTCGAAGTGTCCCCGCACCTTCCAGAATTTCTCTCCGCGCCGCGCAGATACTAAAGTTGCAGTTGATTTTGTAGCGGCGGTCTTCAGACCGCCAGCCGTTGCCGTTGTCTTTCGTAGCGCCGGCGGGACGCCGGCACTGTTGACTTCGAATTTGCATTGCGCCGTAGCCTTTGTGAATCGCGCTGCAGCGCGATTCATCCTGAGATCCCGCGGTGCGGGATCGAAGGGTAGCGGCCGGTTCAGTTTCATCGAATCGGGCAGCGGTCGGTGTAGGTTTCGCCGTTGCCTTAGACTCTTTAGCGGCCTCTGCTTTCTTGGTCGGGCGCCGTTCACCCTATTTCGCTCTGTTCTCCGGTGTTTCTCCGTGTGCTCTGTGTCAAACCTTTTGAATTTCGCTCCGACCCCCACCCCCCAGCGGTAAGCTTCCGTCATTGCAGCCGCCGTTACCTCCCTAGGCAAACCTCATCTCCCCGCCACATCCCACGCTTGAATCACGTGTTATACTCTCCCTTCGGCGCACTCCACGCGGTCCCTGATCTCCGCCGTCCAGGCAGTCAAAGTTTCGCAGCGCACAAGGAGCACCGGAATGGGCATTGAATTTCAGGAATTATTCAACTGGATGCGCCGCCGCAAAATTTTCGCCACCCTCCTCGTCGTCTGCACCCTAGGCATCGGCATCCTGATCGGCACACTGATCTCCGGCCACGCACAAGCCACTCACGATCAGACCGCCACCGGCGCCACACTCCTGGCCGTGCCCGATCCCGTCGTGCTCTCCAACGCCTTCTCCGCCATCTCCAAAAAGCTCGGTCCCGCCGTCGTCAACATCTCCACCACCCAAGTTATCGAAAAGCCCAAAGGCGGCAACAAAACCCCCAAAAAATTCGGCGATCCCTTCCAGGATTTCTTTGATCGCTTTTTCGACCAGCCCGATAACAGCCCCGACGCCGAACGCAGCCTCGGCTCCGGCGTAATTGTTGACAAAAAAGGTTTCATCCTCACCAACGATCACGTGATTGACCAAGCCACCAAAATTCAAGTCGCCCTCGACGGCGACGCCACCAAATACAACGCCCGCGTAATCGGCTTCGACAAAGACACTGACCTCGCGGTAGTCAAAATTGAAGCCGACCACGAACTCCCGGTCGCCAAGCTCGGCAATTCCGACGGCGTCCAAGTCGGCGACTGGGTCCTGGCCATCGGCAGCCCCTTCGGCCTGAATTCCACGGTCACCGCCGGAATCATCAGCGCGAAAGACCGCTCCAATGTCGGCCATCAATTCCAGCGCTTCATTCAAACCGACGCCGCCATCAATCCCGGAAATTCCGGCGGCCCGCTCGTCAACATGGCCGGCGAAGTGATCGGCATCAACACCGCCATCTACACAGGAAGCCGCGGATTCGAAGGTGTCGGTTTCGCGCTTCCGTCCACCACGGTAATCAGAGTCTACAATCAGCTAATCACCAACGGAAAAGTCACCCGCGGCTCCATCGGCATCACCTTCCAGGAAGATCGCAGCAATAATCCCGTGCTCTTGAAAGAACTCGGCGTCCCCTACGGCATCGTCGTCGAAGCTGTCGAGCCCGGCAGCCCCGCCGATAAAGCCGGCCTGCAGCCCGGCGACGTCATCACCAACATCAACGGCCAACCGGTACACACCGGCGCCGATCTCGTAAATCCCATCGCCGAAACAGTAATCGGCCAGTCCGTGCAAGTCCGCTACGTTCGCAACAAGCAACCGAAAGAAGCAGCGCTCGTAGTCGCCGACCGCTCCAAAATCTTCCCGCAGGTAGCGCAGGCCGCCGAAGATCAGCCCGATGAATCAGACACCCCCGGCCAGCTAGGCCTGCACGTCGAAGAGCTGACCCCCGATCTGTCCCGCAAGCTAGGCATGTCGAAAGTCACCGGCGTCGTGGTCACCGAAGTAGAACCCGCCAGTTTCGCCGAAGACGTGGACTTCGCCCGCGGCGACGTAATCACCGAAATCAATCACGCCCCCATCAACAACCTGGCCAACTACAAAGCTGAAATGGCCAAGCTCCACCCGGGCTCGGATGTCCTGTTCAAAGTAGCCCGCCACAGCGACAGCGACCGCGTCCTGACGCTATTCCTAGCCGGCGCAGTCCCAACAATCCTCGCGCAGTAAGATTCACTCGCGCGCCATAATCATTCGTGGCGCAGCCACTCTTGGCTGTGCGCCACGGATGTAGCGCCTTTGCCTGTCCGTAGCGCCGGCGTCTCGCCGGCGCTTTGCATTTGACTTTGTGGCGGCGTCCTTCAGACCGCCAGCCTTTGTGCTGGCCTCACCGTCCGGCCGCACCAATCGCCTGACCCGTTCTAGGCGCCATGTCCTCCAACCGCCGCTCCCCAGAAACGCTTCTCCACCCCCGCGCCTGCGCGATGCAAATCACATGCAAAATCAAATACAAAGGCACCAGGAAAGTTGGAATCAAGCTCAGCGGCAGCACGGTCATCGGAGCCATCGGAATGCTGTGTGGGTCAATTACACCAACCGTCGTGCCCAGGCCAACCGCGGTCACCAAATCTAGTATCCCCAGCGCCTGCCAGAAAATAAAACTCCCGCGATGCCCCGGCTCGCACAACTTCCACGCCACAAACGAAGCTGTCGCCCCGATAAACATATCCCCATAACCAGCAGGCCAGGCAAATAGCGCCGGTAGCACCCCGCGCGCCTGCAAAATCACAAACGTGACCCCGATAAATCTCCCGGACTGCAGCAGCGTCAACGTCCGCGGACTCAATGCCAACACAAACTTCCGAAACGAATTGGAACCCGCGAACCATGCTGCGAATGCCGCGATCGGCACGAACGCCGCAACTCCAACTGCCGCTCCCAGCCGATTGGCTTGATTCGCGAAAACCCCCAGCGCGCCGGCGATCAATGCATACGCAAACCACGCCACAAGTAAACCCGCCGTAAACTTCCCGTACGCTTTCATAACGATCCTCCTCGTGCGGCGACCAGCGCCGTAACTTGATGCGTAAGACGCAACAGATTTTTCCAGCCGCGCTTCCCCAATTTCCCGCTCAAGCGCGCCTGCACCTCGTCCCAAACCGGTGTCACGCGTTTCAATTTTGCCGCTCCGCCCCGCGAAAGCCGCAGCAGCCGTTCCCGATGATCCTTGCCCCTTCGCTCCGCCACCCACCCTCGCCGCCGCATGATCGCGAGCGTCCGCGTCAGCGAAGTGCTGTCCATCGCCAGCATTTCTCCTAGCCGCCCCTGTGACACCTCACCAGCCAGAGAAAGCGTTTGCAGGATGGTCAGCTGCGTGGCCCGCAACCCCCTGCGCCGCAGTGCCTCCTCATAAAATGAAGTCAAGGCCCGCGCCGTGCGCCGGAAACTCGCGCACATGCAAGGCAACACTGGCAAATGTGTGTGGCTCATATCAAAACAGATGTATATGCATCTATCCAGGATTCACAATTCTTAGCTGGAGGCGGCACCGAGGTCCGGTCTAGCTGGCAGGGACAACATTGCCTGTATTGAAAAGACTGCACTTGCCGGTGGCGTGCTGCCGGTAACGGCGAGGATTTCGACTCTTCCCCGGAACGGTTCAGCCGCTCGAACGTTGAAGTGCGCTCTGCGGTAACAAATCCGCAAACACAAATCCCTCCCGTTCCACGATCTCCCCAACCGTAACCGCCAAATCCATACCAAACATCGGTCCCCCACAAACAAAAGTATGAAACTCCCCGTTCTCACCGCAAGGATCCACACCCTCAGGCAAATCCCGCAGCAACTTCGCATCAAATCGCCGCCCCGCAAACTCGCGACCGAGCTGCCGCGGATCCACACAAGTCAGATAAGCGCGAAGCCCGCCCGCAATCATCGTCTCCGCCAGCGCTCGCGTCTCCATCCCCCACAAAGGAAACACAGGCGTCATCCCGCAACGCGCCAGCTGCGATTCCCGATAAGCCCGCACATCCTGCAAAAAAAGATCCCCAAAGATCACATGCCGCACTCCCTCCTCTGTAGCCCGCGCCATCGCCTCACTCATGGCGCTCTCATAAATCTCATTCGAACAAGGCGAAGGAATCGGTACCTTCACCAAAGGCAACCCAGCCGCAGCAGCCTGCATCTCCGACAAGCTTTCCCGCACAGCATGCATCGCCACCCGCGAGTGCGTCCGGTTCACAGTGGTAAGCAACGCTACCACATCAAAATCGCCCGCCATCCGCACCGTGTACAGAGTCCATGCGCTATCCTTTCCGCTGCTCCAAGCCAGCCAAGCCTTCGGCAGACTAGCTCCATCCCGCGTCCGCGAATCGTCAAGCATCAAGTCCTCCCACCGCCGCGAGGCGAACACGCGTCGAACCACCCCTGCCCATAAGTACAGTATCGCTTTGAAAAAACCACCCTGCCTTTCCCGCCTCCTGCGAACATGGTTCCCCTATTCTATACGTCCAGCCTCCAAGGGGACTCTATGGCGAACCCTTCAGCTGCCGGCAACGCGAACCGCGCAGCTCGTCGCAGCACTCGTCGCGATGAAGCAGTGCTCGTCACCGTCTCTGGCGTTGACGCGCGCCGCGGTCCGTACACCGAAAAAGTCTCCACGCTCACCATCAGCTGCCACGGTTGCAAATATCCGTCCAAGTATCAAGTACTGCCCGACGCCATGGTCACCCTCGAGCTGCATCCCGAAACAGAAAATTCCTCAAAGATCGTCACGCGCGGCCGCGTCAAATGGATTCATCGCGATGCCGAAACGGGCGGTCCTTTATTCACCGCCGTGGAATTCGAAAATCCCCAAAATATCTGGAAGATCCCTTCGCCCCCTGAAGATTGGCTGCAGTTCAACGGCGAACGTAAGCGCGGCCCTGATCCCGTGCAGCTGAAGCACGTCGCGGTTCTTCATCCGGAATTGGCGGTCTCGACCTCACCCAAGCCCGAACGCGCCAAAATCACCTCAGCCGCTGACGCTCTCGCCACCCAATCGCGCGCCACTGCCGCGCAGCGCACCGTCGGCCACCTGATGGGCGATTTCCAGCAACAGATGGAAGAAATGATCGCCGACGCCGCGGTCGCCGCCGTTCGCGACAAAGCCGCGATCCTCCTCAACGACGTCCGCTCCGGCCTGCGCGACGAAGCCAAACGCGTCCTCATCGAAATCGCCGCCTCCCAAGCCGCCGAATGGGCCGAATCCTGCATCAAGGAAGTCCAGCGCGCCGGCCAGCAAAACGCCCAAGCCCTGCACACTCGGTGGACGAAGAGAATCGAAGCCGAACTCGGCAGCTCCTTCCAGCGCATCGAAGACCGTCACCGCGAATCAGAAATGCTCTCCGCAACGCTCGTCACGAATGCCCTCGATCGCCTCCATCAGACCCTGGAAACAATTCAGCAGGACGCCGTCGAGCGCATCGTCACGCGCCTGAAGGATCGTCTGGCCCCCACTTTCCAGGATGCCCGCGAAGTCGCCGGCGGCCTAGCCAAGCGCCAGGAAGAGATCGAAAAAACTCTAGCCGCTACGGAGGCAAAATCCTCCGCCAAGATCGAACAAACCTGCGAGCGCCTCGAAAAACAATTCGAAGTCGTAATGCGCGCCCGCCTCGACGAAGCCCGCGAAGAACTCGAACGCACCGCTCGCGGCGCCACCGCCTCAGCCGCGCAAAATATTTCCGCCGCCACCGCGCGCCACGAAAAAGAAGCCCAAGCCCGTCTGCGCGAACAATCCGACCGCATCGCCGAAAACGCCAAAAAATCCCTGGAGCAAATGGCCGCCGCCACCTCCAACGAATTCGCCGCCGAACTCACAAATTACAGCCAAGGTCACCTCGAATTCGTAAGCACCTCCATCTCCGACCTGGCCAAAGGCATCGGCAAGCGCCCTAAATCTTGAAAGGGAAGTGGAGTCCGTCGAAGTAATCGAAATGTTTTGTAGGTCGCGACTTTAATGTGTGTGATGACGGGACGCGATGCAATAAATAGTGGGTTCGGAAGGGCGGGGCTTCAGCCCCGCCGTCAAGCCCGCCAAACGAGAGGGCTTTAGCCCCTGAAGCCGCGCGTCCGGTTCTGGCTGAAAAGTCTTGAGATCGCAGCCACCGATTTTCGTCAGGGCACGGCTTCAGCCGTGCCGTAACCGTCGCAAATTTCAAGCGGCTTTAGCCGCTGAGGCCATGAATTTCGATTCTTAACGTAGTCTCAAGAGCCGTCACAATGCAAAACCAGATCGCATCATCGCCTGACCTCCAGCTCCTCCACGAGCCCACCTGGTGCGCCGCTGCGTCCTGCAACGCCACCGCCGCAATCGACCTCTCCGGCCGCCACCTCTGCCTGGAACACTTCCTTCCCGCGTGCATCACTGAAATCGAATCGCGCAACGAGCGCCTGAGGAATCTCCCCTTCGATCCAGCCGCCACCGGGGAGCTGAAATCATTCATCGCCACCTGCGCCCGGCAAGCCGAAACGCTCGCCACAAACGCGCTCGCGCAACAGGCCGAACAACAATCCGCGGAAGACTCGCGCTTCACTCGCGCTCAAATGAAGACCACCGTCCTCGATTTTCTCCTCCGCCTCTCCCAACTCACTCAACGCATCCGCCGCAGCCCGCGCACCGCATCCTCCATCTCAGTCTGGCTCCGCCGCGAAGACCCCCACCAAACCTGGCACGAAGAAACCTGGACAGTAAGCACAAGCCTCCATGGCGCCGCCCTCCTGTGCCGTCGCCCCGTGGAAAAAGGCGGCACGGTCGTCCTCTGCCGCAAAGACAAAGGCTCTCGCGCCGAAGCCCAAGTCGTCTACAGCCTCCGCGATTCCGAAGGCCGCAAACAAATCGGTATCCAGTTCAACGACCCCATCAACTTCTGGGATTGAAACGAAAGTCCGCGCGGCCAGCGGCTCCAGGGAACGCCAATCTCCTGATTGGCGTCTTGCTACCAAAACGCCACGCACCGTCTTCATGGCACACCCTGCTCCTGGCAGTGCACCTCTGCGGCAATCCTGCATCATCGCCGTACACGCGCGACCCGTCTCGAAATTCAGCAGAATCGTCCCTCTATCCGCCGGCTCCCGCAGCCAACAGCTCAAACGAGTGCACAGCGCTGCCCTCGTCCTTGTAAACGTCGAAGACTTTGTTCAATCTCGTGACGCTCAGCAGTTCCTGCACTCTCTGATTGACGTTCACCATCTTCAGCTGCCCGCCTTCCTTCTGCAGCGTCGTATGCGTCCGCACTAGTTCGCCTAGTCCGCCGCTGTCCACGTATTCCACTCCCTGCAAGTTCAGCAGAATTCGTTTGTTGCCATTCTCCACCAGTCCTGTCACCACCTCGCGCAGCATAATGTTGCCTTCGCCGACCGTAATCCTGCCCCGCACATCCACCACCGAAATATCGCCAATCTTTCGCGACGCGGTTTGCATTTTCATGCTCATGCGCCATCGCTCGCTGATGCCCATGCGATCCAGGATTCCGGCCGCCACTTTTGCGATTTCTTGCGAATCGGTCCGCACCACGATCAGTGACCGCCCTTCCTGCAGAACCTCCGCGAAGAACGTCAAGTCTTCGCACGCCTTTTCCCCCGGAGTCGGTTGCGGGGTCTCCATCGCCGTCTCCAAGGACAAATTTGGCTTTGCCGACAACATTTTGCCCACTTCGGAGCCGGCCAGCCCCAGTGCAGCCGCAGCGCCAATCCCCAGCGCGAACACTTGCCCAATTCCTGGAATCGAAAACATCGTTGCAACCGCCACTCCAGAAATCACGCCGGTCGCTCCGCCCACCAGTCCTCCTGCATAGGCGCCGAGGCTCCTGCCAAGGGTCATGGCTTCACTTTCAGAGCGAGTCAGAAAAATGATCGTGTCTTGCGGAACGTGCTTGTCCAACAATTCCTTCACCGCTTCTTCCGCGCGTTCCCGCGATGCGAATACTCCAATTACCGTTTCCATTGCATTCTCCTTTGAAGATGACGGGAGGCCCCACCACACTACTTGTGCCTCCCGTCTGTCGTTCGGTTCAGGTTGAGTTCCACCTTCGTCAAATCACGCCGCGTCAAGACGCAATAGGGTCCGCGCACTGGCGGTCCTTACGGCCTGACGGTAAGCGGCAGCGAGACCACCGCAAGTTCATTGTCCGCGCTCGCGCGTGACACTTCCTTCTCGCGACGCGACACCATAAGTTTCATTCCGTCACCGCTTCCAGCCCAAATCTCAGACAGGAAACACTCGTTGCTGTAGCAGTGAAAGATCAGTCTTGGTCCAGCATTCTTCTTCGGGCTCTCCGTCGGAAGCGTGATTACAAACGCTGAGGCGGCTGAATCCGCACGTTGAATCTGCTGCACTCGTTTGTTCGACGGGAGCGCTCGCCGGATCTGATATTCGCCCGCTGGCATCGTCGTGTCCCCAGCTTGGAACGCGAAAGGAACCTGGGCCTGCGTCGTCTCCTGCGCGTGAATTTGCGCCGGTGCAACAGCTGTAAAAACCAGCGCGGCGGCAACGGTCAGAATTTGCTTTGTCATGGACTTTCTCCTTTTCCCCCGGCAACTTCGTGATTACCTCACTGCCGAGTTGCGCTCACTCTGGCCCTACGCCCCAAAAACCTCAATGCACTGGCGGCGACTTGCGAGTGAACTGCGGATGAACCGCTAACCCGAACATAAAACGGCTTGTTGCCAGAAACTGTGTGAAGTTCGTTGACGCTCGCGCGCCGACCTACCTGCCCCGGCGTACCGTGGTATATATGGGGAACGAGGAATTCATGCCGCAGCCAGCTCCCAGCGCAGCGATCCTACGATTTGACGTCTACGCTCTGGATCTGCGTGCCGGCGAACTATTCAAGAGGGGTCGTAAAATCAAACTTCAGGAACAACCCTTCCAGATCCTCACCATGTTGCTCGAGCATCCCGGCGAGCCAGTCACCCGTGACGAACTGCGCCACAGGCTATGGCCCGAAGATACCTTTGTGGACTTTGACCACAGCCTGAACACCGCAATCAAGAAACTGCGGCGGGCACTCTGCGACGAAGCCGGCAAACCGCGCTTCGTCGAGACCCTCCCGCGGCGCGGCTACCGATTTGTCGGTTCGCTCGTCGACCTTCCGTCACCCTCATCGCAACCACCAACCGATGCCGTGAAGAGCTTGGTCGGCAAAGTGTGCGTGGTTCGAGACGAAAAGGGCGGAGATTTTGTCACTCTACCGGTCGACGAAGAATCAATGATCGAGAAACAAAAGCTCGAATCGGCCGCCGATGACTTGGGCCTATCGCTTCTGTTCGCTGCGGAAAAGTTATTGGTGGTGCGAGCAGGTACGCAGGTGAAGGTTCTCGAAGTTCGTGCGGCTCACTCCTGCTACGAAGTCCGCATTCTCGAGGGCGAACACATGGCCAAGACCGCAGTGGCACCGCACATCATCCTTGTCTAACCGACGCACAAACCCTACGCCTTCCCCAGCATCCAATCTAATTCCGTCACGGTTGCACGATACGCGCCCCAGCCGATGTCCCAGCTTGAGGCCCCACGGAAAATCATCATAATAAGTGCAGGCACCCGCGCCAGACGCATCATCGGGCGAAATTCCTCGCGCCCGGCGGGGAACTGCAGCGGAGAAAAATGACCAAGCTTCCGATCGCCGCCTCACTGCTCCTCACGCTAGCCGCAAGTGTCTGCGTCGCTACCACTCGCGCCACCATCGCGCCAGCCACTGTCTCGGCGCCGCAACAAGCATCCTCCTCCGCTGCGTCCGGAACTCCCTCCACCACAAAAAAGAAATCGAGCAAAAAACACCACGGATCCAAGCGCGAACCCACCCAAAAGGCCCCCACGCCGGAGCGCATTTCCGAAATTCAGTCCGCCCTGGCCCACAACGGCTACTATCAAGGCAATCCCACCGGCAAATGGGATTCGAACACCATCTCCGCCATGCAAAAATTCCAGTCCGACAACGGCCTCAGTAACAGCGGCAAAATAGACGCCCCCAGCCTGCAAAAACTAGGACTAGGCTCCGGCACCGCCGGCGTTGACGCCCCCAAGCCCATCGCCCCCAAGCCCGCAACGTCCACCCCGGCCGCAACCTCGAACTCCGCCGCAAACACAACCAGCACAACGCAGCCGGCCGCAACGAAAACCTCCGCTTCCAGCGCCACGCCCGCTCCGAATTCCTCGCCCACTCCTAAGCCCTAGCACTGCGTCAGCCGCACAGCGAACCCTAATTTTACGCCCGCCATTATCGCGTTCGCCGCCAACCCACGCAGCGAACTCCCAATGAGCCCATCTTCTGAATTGTCTGTCTTAGTCGCAGCTAGGTTTTATCTGCGTTAATTTGCGATACGTTCGCAGTTCCGTTTCACGCGCCGGGTCAACTTCCCATCATCACTTTTGACTTTATCAGTGTTTACCTGCGTTCATCAGTGGTGACTTTGACTTCCGCAAATAAACTCCCACTCAACTACCGAAACCACCCCGAATCCGCCCCGGCCTTCCGTCCTTCCTCCGCCAACGCGTCCAGCTGTCCCTGCAACTCGTCCTTCTGATGCTCCACCTGCTTGATCTGCGCGTTCCGATCCTCCACAAAAATCACTCCAGCCTGCGCTCCGCTCATCGGATCCACGCTCACCGCGCCGTGCTTCGCGATCTCGTCCTGAATTTCGCTGATTTTCTGATCGCACGCTGCCATCTGCTTCCTTATTTCATTCGCTCTGCCGCGCCAATACGATTCCTGATTTCCCGCCGCGCCCTGCGTCCCGCCACCGCCGCCGCTACCAGAACTCCCTGAATACGAAGCTCCGCCGCCTCCGCTATTCCCATCCCCAACTACCGAAACCCCGTGTCCCGACAAAGTTGAAACCGAATCATCCGTGTACACTTTCGGCCTGGCCGCCTGAGTCTTCTGCGTCCGCGCACGACGCGCCGCCTCGCCCAACGATTCCGCCGCCGGCGCCGACTGATCCTCCATCTTCGGTTCGTTTTGCGCCCCAGCGTCCGCCGGCTTCTGCGCGGAAGCGTCCGATGCACCCGCACCCGCCGCCGTCTGCGCAGCAGCGCCCGCCTGCGGTTTTGCCGCAGCATTTGCAGCAGGTGGCGTCTGCCCCTGCGACGCCGCCCCCGCCTGCCCCTGACCAAAAGCCGCCGGCGCAAAAGCAAAAGCCCCCGCGCCCAACGCCACGAGCAGCAAACTCGACGCAACTCCAACGCTAGCCAATCTCCGCCCGCGCCACAGCACCTCGCAGCTAGCTGCCGCAGCCACGCCCAATGCTTCGCCAGAAAGGGAATTCGGTAGCAATTTCTTCTCGTGTAAGTCGTTCACGGCAAACCTCCGGCAGAATAGCGAACAGGATATTCACTCCACGCTATGCCGCCGTCCCGCGAGCGGTCAACGGTACGAACTCCGAAAATATCCTCGCGGTAACCTGTACCAAGGTCCAGTACCGCCGGCGCCCGCACACATGGTCGCCGCACGCGAGGGGCGCCTTTGCGGCGCGAACGAAAATCCATCCACCCAATGCAGCGAATCTGCACCATCTTGGAGTGCGGCGGCTTGCCGCCGCTTTCACTCGCCGAAGCTCGCTTCGGCGTTTGCTCCGCGACCCGACTCTGTCAACAGCACGCCTGTACGATTTTCGCCCAATCCCGCTATCCCTACACTGTGCCAAATCGAACAGACGCCCCCGGCCCACCCTCGCTACTCTCTCCCCAGCCAGAAACAGCCGGCCTCTTACTCGCGCCGTCCGCGCTGCTCATGGTTCAAAGGCGGCAGCATGAAACGTCCCATCGGCGTCACAATCATCGCGACCCTGATGTTCCTCGTCGCCGCGCTCTTCGTCCTTGTCGCGGCAGCCTGCTTCGTCGTCGGCGTAATGAACGTCACCGGCGCAGACTCCCGCGACCCAGTCACCGTAGCTATCGTCGGCATGGCGCTCGCCGCCGGATTTTCGCTTTTACTCTTGGCCGCCATCAACGTCACACTCGGCATCGGCGTTCTCCAATTGCGCGAAACCGCCCGCCGCCTCTGCATTGCCTCCATCTCTCTCGGCGTCGCCTTAACCCTCGCCGCCCTCTTCCTCCTCGTGCTGCATCCGCCCGCCGAAATGATCGCCGCGCAGTTGCTCCTGCTCGCAGCCTACCTCGGCACCCTCGCCTACCTCGTCAGCCCTCGTGTCCGCCAAGCCTTCACCCCAGCGTTGGTAACACCGTAGTTCGCGCATTGCGAAACATAGGTCCTGACTAGTACCTCATCCCCCGCTTCACCCTCCACCGCATTACTTCCCCCCATAAACCTTCCCAAAATTCGCAGCCAGCATCACCGCCATCACCAGCCCCCCGACTCCCAACGCCAACACCCCACCCGTATCCCGAATCAAAAAATCTCCCACGCGAAACACCAACAAATATCCAACCACCAAATTAAACGCTCCCCACAAAACATTCACCATCGCCGAAGACTCACCCTTCCCGGGCGGCGAAGCAAATGGCGACGGAAATCTCCTCCCCATCACTCCGCTAACAAAATGCGGCACCGCGTTCACCAAAAACATTCCCCCAAAAAAGTAAGCCACATAAGCATGCCAGCTCATATTCCTCCTCCCGTGAATCGCACTCGCTACCGCAAATATACCCGCGCCAGCCCCCGCTACCTGAACCCATTCGCAAAAGTGTGCAAAATTGAACAGCCTCTCGTCCAGGCTCCTTCTAAGATGTCCTCCTCCTGAGCGCCCAGCGCAGGTTAGGACAGGCCCAGCACCAAAACCAGCACCCGTTCCACACGACTGTTGTTCCGGGCCAAAAATGGCGATCCCGGCAACCCACTAAATTCAAAGTAGCGATGACAATGATGCGCCTTGATCAACTTCTCAATCACATGAATCGCCTCCTGGAAAAACTCAAACATAAATTCCGCGATCTCAGTAACGGGATCGTCCGAGCCATCATCGAAGAGGAAATGAAGATTCGTAGGGAAGAAATTGACGCACGCGTCCGAGCGCCAAGGCAACGCCAGCCATCACCTGGAGCCTGATCGGAGCGAGGTGGCCGACATGAACGAACAATCACGCACCAAGCGGTCTCCTGCTGATTTCCGCTTGCGTCACCAATCCACCGACCAGCGCCGCTGCCAGCTCGTTGGCGAGCGCCAAATCCTCGAGCTAATTTCCCTCGGCGCCCCGCTGCTCGGCATCTTGAACAAACTCTGCATGATGATTGATGTCCGCATCGGCAACGTGGTCTCCATCGTCTCCTTGCCGCATCGACCTGAAGATCATATCTGCTCGATGGCCCACAGTGCCCTGCAAGTCGGCCTCGAGATTTTCTCCGTCAGCGCAATCCTTTCGCCGGACAACACCTTCCTCGGCGTGCTCGAAATATTCGGCTGCGACCCGCGCCGCCCAACCACGCTCGAATATCGCCTGATTGATCGTGTCAGCTGTCTCGCGGCGCTCGCGTTGCAGCGTTCCGAACCGCTCCATGCGTCCGAGGACCCCGTGGATAACCACCGCTTCGAGAGGCTCACATCCAAGCCCAGGGGCAAGCTCCTCGGCCCTCTGGAGAAACCGCCATACATTAATTGATGGATTGCTTCAACCTGCGCGAAGTGCTAGAAATTCAGGCGAGCTTTTAGCCACCGGGCCGGGCGGCCCCAACATGTACAACCAATTTTTCGGTTTGCGCGAAAACCCGTTCAACGTCAACCCCGATCCACGCTATCTCTTTCTCACTCGGCAGACCAAGGAAGCGTGGGACGGCCTCACCCAAGGCATTCTGGCCCGCAAAGGCCTCCTCCTGCTCACCGGCGAAGTCGGCACCGGCAAGACCACGCTACTCAACCACTTGCTCGATTGGCTGCATCAGCAGCGCGCTCCCACCGCCTTCATCTTCAATTCGCATCTGGAAATCAGCCATCTCTTCGAGTTTATGCTGTCCGATTTTGCCGTGAAGTTTGATGCCAGGCTGAAAGACAACACCCTGCTGCGCCTCCACCAGTGGCTCTGGGAGCGCTATCGCGCCGGCGATACCCCGGTCGTCATCGTCGACGAAGCACAAGGCCTCCCCGATCGCGTCCTCGAAGAAATTCGCATGCTGCTGAATCTTGAGACGTCCAACGAAAAGCTTTTGCAGATCGTCCTCGCCGGCCAACCAGAGCTGGAAGCTCGTTTCCAACAGCCCGAACTGCGCCAGGTCAAACAACGCATCGCACTGCGCTGCAAAACCGCCGCTCTTTCCCTCGACGAAACTCACCAATACGTCCTGACGCGCATGCAAATCGCCGGCGCCGACGGCCCGCGCATCTTTGCCCCCGATGCCATGGACGCCGTGCATTTTTATTCCCGCGGCATCCCCCGCGTCATGAACCTGCTTTGCGAACACGCCCTCATCAACGCCGGCGCGGCCCAGGTCCGGCCCGTCCCCGCCCGCTTCATCGCCGAAGTCGCCAGCGAATTTCAGTTTGACGATGCCAGGCCGTTCGCTCCGTCATCAAATTTTGCAGAAGCACCGAGCTCCCACGAAATTCCCGCGCAATCACGTTTCCTGAACGCCCTCGTCTCGCTCTCCACCACGCACAAACACGAGCCGCCAGCTCCGCAATCGCTACGCCCGTCCGTCATCCCAGTCCCGCATTGGCATGCCTCTCCCGACAATACATTCAGCTCCGTGCATGAATTCGTCACTCCGCTTTCGCACCTCGAAAATTTTCAGGACGTCGCTGCCGACGATGTTTCCGACGCCGCACCCTCCGCTCAGCCCTCCGAATCCGTCCTTCCGTCGCGCACGGAACACCCCACCGCGACGCCCCTCCCACAAGTTTTCGGGTCCCCCTCCGTGCAGGCTTTGGCAACCCGTTCCGATCCGCCATTCGCGCCGGCTGCCGCACATGCCTTCGCGCCGCCTCGCGAACAGACCTTCGCGACGCGCTCCGAACAAGCTCGCGCACTGATCTCTGAACAGGACTTCGCAGCGGGCTCCGCCGAGGCCGTCGCCGCCAATTCCCATCGCGCGATCGCACCGCCGTTCGATCAGCTTCTTGCAGCCCCTGTCGAGGTTCTGCATGTCCAGCCCACCGCTCCCGCCGCTCCCTGGCTCAGGCAGCTGGAAGAGCGCCTCCTCGCCGACTGGACCTCTTTCTTCTCCGAAACTGGCACCGCCATCGCATTGGACCCCGCATCCGAACCCACCTCGGAACCCATCGCGCCAATTCATCCCCCCCGCTTGCATCTGGTCGAACCTAAATCCACGCCTCCAGCTTCACCAGCCGCAAGCCGTCGCCCAGCGCCCAACTTTCAAAATTCCGCGCAACTGGCATCCAGGGCTGACGCCAGGCATGCATTCGCTCGCGTCTCCGCCCTCATGAAGCTCGCCGCGCCGCGCGCCATCCTCGTCGGCTGGTTCTCGACCGTGAAAGTTCGTCTCGCGTCCGCCGTCGTCCATTCTCGCACCGTCCTGACCACTTGGACCTCCAACGCCAGGCCTGGTCTTTTGTCCGCCGCCACCGCCGTCGCCCGCTCTCGCTCCGTTTTCGTCCGTTGGGCCTCTAGCTCCACTCCTCGTCCTCTGTCAGCGCGCGCCACTTCCACCCGATCTCGCACCACGGCGTATGTCACTCAACTACGCACGCGCAGCCAAACCTCTGCCCGATCGCTCTACTGGGAAGTACGTGCCTGCGCCGGCCGCTGCCTGAACTTCGCCGCTTCAATTGACTGGCCCCAACTCTGGCTCACTACAGCAAGATGGCTGCGCCAACCCTGCGACCCCACCCAATGGCGCCTCCACGACCTCCGCTCTTCCAGCGAGCTCCTGCGCGTCAATCACAAGAAAATGTAATCTCCACAATCCGCCTAACTTGATTGGCATTCTGTTCGAGAACGCAGCTGCAATAGCGCCGGCGTCCCGCCCACTCCGTAGCCGTTGTTTTTGAATTTGTAGCGGCCGCCTTCAGGCGGGCGTAGTCGAATTTGCTGCAGAATTTCTAGCCGGTCGCGCGAACCGGGTCCGCGCATCCTTTACTTTAAAAGCCCTACCGCGAAACCCCCGTATCCGATTGCACCGCATCCGCAACGGTAAATAAATAAAATCGCCGGTCGCACTCCTCGCACCGAAATGGCCGTATCGGCATCAGGCTCAACACCGACAATTCAAATATCCCTCGACGCTTCGAGCGATGAATGGCTTTGCTGTTGCAATGCGGACATACCATTGCCACGTTACCTCTCCTCTTACACCCATCCCGACACCTGATCGAAAACTATCATTCGAACATCGGAACCCGCTGCAAAACTGCGCACGCCTAATACCGCCCGCCACCGCAGCTCACCTATCCCCACGTTCGAATTTGTGGGATAGCGAGGAAGAGAGAGATTACCCGGCCCCCAGCTCTGGTTGCAGAGTCCTCTCTCCCTTCTCTCGCCATTCGCGCGTAATTCTGCGCGTGGTGCCACATCGAAACTGTCCCCTTTTGTACATTTCTGCAAATTCTTTCCAGCAATTCTCGAAAACCGCACCACCCGCTCGCCGTGCGCTTCAACTCCCCCACCCTCTCCCCGCCCGTTTCCTCACCGCGCCCGCACCACGAAATCGAAGCTATTCGGGAATGTGTACTCTATTGAACAGAACTTGTTCCCCGCACCATTTACTATTTCGTATGAATGGAATCCCCGCCATTCACCCTTGGGAGAAAACTTATGAAGTTCAGATCAGCTTTACTGCTAGCCGGGGTCGTTTTGCTGGCGGCATTCCCGGTTTGCGCCGATAGCATCATCTACTCCGCGTCCACAAACGAGTGCGCGAATCTCGAAAGCTTCGCGCCAACGTTCCGACCCTCTCATTCAAAATACCTGACGCCCGCGTCCGCACTATTCATCTCGGAACCACTCCCCGCGAAGGTTCCAGCCAAAACTCTTGTATTGCCCGATTCCGCCATCGCGCAAGATGCCTCGCGAACAGAAATCCCTGGCAGCCACGCCAGCAGCTTCGCTCTTGCGGTAACTGATCCTCAGAATGACGCGCGTCCGTCCAATTCCACCTTCGCCATGCTCTCCAGCGACGCCTTCCAGCCCGGCGGCGCGTTCGGCGGCAGCGGCGCAGAGGACCCCCAGGTTCTCGCCACGCTCGTTCGCCCCGCCTCCGAACCCGCCGTTCATTCAGGCAACCCCGCTGAATTTAATTCCAGCGGTCCTGCCTCCTCCGGCTTCAGCAGCGCAGGATCGCGCCTCGGTTTTTTTGGAAATAATCCTGAACACGATCGCGGCGGCAAAGGCAAGAATAAGATCAGTGATCAGGATCAGGATGGCCCTCCAGTGGACGTCCCAGAGCCTGGAGCGCTTCCACTGTTGACGCTTGGCCTGCTCGCCGTCGGAATAATGGCTCGGCGAAACCGCGATTTCCCGACCAACGCATAATCGCGCGAATCTGTTTCCACAAAATCAAGCCGCTGCCCGCCACGGAGCAGCAACGGGCCGCGGTTTTATCCCTGGTTTTTCCGCCACAATGCACTATTTCGGGAAATTAAAGCCAAAAGTGTCCAGAACAAGACAGTCTTTCGTTTTCACACTAGCTATTCTCACAACCGTGCGTAGTTCTTCCACGCTGCCAATGCCACTCACAAGTTTCGCAACAACCAACTCGCGGACCTCTCGCGTCGGGAAGCAAGGAGAATAAAAAATGCTTGGGATAATCGCCGCAGTTTTGATCGTTCTCTGGCTGCTAGGTTTTTTCGCTTTTCACGTCACCACCGGCCTGATTCACATCGTCCTGGTCGTCGGCCTGATCATGCTCTTGTTCCACTTTTTGCGCGGCAGTTCCGCCGGCGCGTAACGTAAACTCATTTGAATCGCGCTAGAGCGCGATTCATCCTTCGAACCGGCAGTGCTGATTCGAAGGGTAGGCGCCACACCGCTGCGGCCGTCGCGGGCCGGTCGCATCGGCAATCTTGCGTGTGTTCCTGAATCGCGTCCCAGCGCGATTCACCCCGAGATCCCGCGTCGCGGAACCGAAGGGCGCCCGGCCGCAACATACCGCCGCGCAAATTCCCGCAACTCCAAATCCCGCGCGTCCATCGTCTTCCACTCCCCCAACCCAATCTCGCATTTCGGACAAATCAGCAAATACACCAATTCACCATCCGCCTCGGCCCCAAATAAAAATTCGGTGCCACCTTGCACGTCGAACAAACAAACATCACCGCCCCGCTCCGCGCCTTCATTCCCGACAAATGATTTTCAATCATGGCGTCACCTGAATTGCGCTGCAGTGCAATCCACCCTGAGAACCGGCAGCGCCGGTTCGAAGGATGTGCCCCACAGCGCCCTTGAAGCTGACCTTCATTTTGTAGCGGCCGCCTTTCGGCGGGCGTCCTTCACTTCGCCGTTGCCTTTCCTAACGCCGCGACGAGCATCCTGATCCTGCCCGCCCCGAGTGATCTCGCAAAAGGAGGCCGGCGCCTCTGCCTCAAGCCGCCCGAAGCCTGCCTGCCGCAGAATGGGATCTCGCGCTGGCTCTTTCCATTCGGATGCCAATAATCCCAACCCGGATGTCGCACTTTCTCAAAATAAAAAATCGCGTGTCATCCCGAACCACGCCAGCGCAGCAGTCGCATTTCGCAAAACGCATCCTTTGGCAAGCCCTGGCGGGAATTATACGAGTTCGAGATCTCGCTACGGTACTCATCAATGGAGTAAGCGATCAGATTCGAAACCCCAGCTTCCGCTTGTGTGCAGTCCAGGAAAACATTCGCTGCTAGGCCAATCTGACAGCCTCCGAGCGGTGTAAAAACGCCAGTTCAATCTCTGATCTCCGCTTCTGTCCCGATCGAACTAAAGACGCGATTGAACGCAGTCCTTTTACTCATTTCTGCGAACGCTGGCGAGTGGCCAACCCTTTCACACCACCATGACCAGCGCATTTGATTTCAACGCTGCGGGCTTTTACGTTTCACCGTCCCCACCCCGTTCTGCGAACCAATGCTTATGAGCGTTGGTCGGCGAAGCCTATTCAGACATATCCGTCATTGCCTTTAGACTTGCCCTGACCAGTTTCTTCACCAATGTAATTGGTACCGGTTTACCCTTCGGGACGCTAACGATGGCTTTCGTCGTAGCGTAACCCGCAAGTTCCTTCCGATGTTTTTGTATTACTGAGGGCGGCACATGTAGCCGCATATGGGGCTTCTTGAAACTGAACCACGCAAACATCCCATCATAATAATCAATTCCTGGATTCGAATATCCGGGCATTTGGAAATAGTCAATGCGTTCAGTGGCGCCAGGCACTGCCGCCCGTATGGCCACTCTGAGCTTCGCCAAATCGCCTCGCGCCTCTTTCGGACGCCTCGCTATGTATTCATCTACTCCACTACTTTTCCGATTTCTCACGGTTGCGTTCTCCCCGTGTCGTGATGTTTTTTCCCTTGTAATCATCTGTGGTGATTTCATCGCGCACGCGCTTTGATGCAATGGGACGGTTCTTTTATTTGCCTTCGCTGAGCAGCCCTCCCACAACTTCCTCCACCCTTTCGAATCCCTGACTCTCGTTTGGCGCGGTCTGTAGCATTCCTTTGCGGTTGATCAGAAAAATCGTCGGGTACTTTGCTATATCCCGGTAGAAGGCCGGCACCCCGGGTGTGATCGTAAGCAGTGGATATGTAACAGAAACATCGCTCAAAAATGCTTGCTGCTTCTCAACCGTCTCATCAGAAATGCCCAACACTACAAAACCGTCAGCTTTTCGCGATCGGTAGAGTTTGTCCAGCTGCGGCATTTCGTGGCGGCACGGCTCACACCACGTCGCCCAAATGTTTACCAGCACTACCTTCCCCTTGTAGTCTGCCAATCGTTGCGGCTTGCCTTGGATGTCCAGAGTGTCAAACGTTGGGGCGGCTACATCGTGCATCGCTATGTTGTGTGACTGTTTCGAGCGAACATAGCCATCCGTCACGGGCTTCGCGATCAGTAGCAGTGAAAGCGCCGCGATCCCTAAACCTATTTTCGCGGCGAGAGAAAGAGCGCCCTGGCGCCAATCTTTCAACGCGAGCTTCAGTGTAATAAGAAAAGGAACCGGTAAAGCGAGGCTGGAAACCACCAGTCGAAATCGCCAGTTGCTCTCGGGTTTAGGACTCAACGCAAGCAAAGTCTGCATGCAAGCGACGTTCAATACCAATGCGATCAACGGTGAAAGGATTCCTGCGACCAATACCCGGTATTTCGCCCAGAAGTTCGATCCGTTAGCCACGCCGCTCCTCTTTCCCGCGCGAATCATCCCGCTCCGCCCGGCTCTTGGCAGCAATTCGAGTGCGAGACTTTATACCACCAACCGTGCGCACTTCCTGTACCAACCTTGGAACCCGGTCGCCGACCCTTCCATACCACCCGGGCCGATTCCCATGTTTTTTCGGGTGTCGACTCTCGCTGCTGACGAGGGCGGGGATTTAGACCCCGTGCGGATCTCATTCCAGAAATCCGGTTTTCGCCGGGGCTTGTCGTGCTGACGAAATGGTTGAGAGCAACGTAGGAGTGGTATAGCATTCGCCAATCTTCGGCATCTATTGGAAATTCCGGCCAAATTCACATCTAGGAGCAGCCATGACTAGGTTCAGACACTCGCTCGCATTGCTGATTACTCTAGCTCTGCTTGGATTTGGAGCGCGGATCGCCTCGTCGCAGAACAGTGCGGGCGGTTCGAGCACCGTTCAGATTCACATGGTCATCACCGACCAGGCCCTGCGCGATGATAGTGAGGTGCCGATCATTCGCCCAGAGAATGTGCAAGTAAAGCAAGGAAAGACCTCGCTGAAGGTTGACCACCTGATTCCCGCGCGTGGAGACAATGCCGCCCTGCAGCTTTTTATTTTGATCGACGACACTTGCGACACCAGCATCGGAAACAGCCTCAACGACCTTCGTGATTTCATCAACGCGCAGCCTCCGACGACGGTTGTGGGTGTCGCCTACATGTCCAACGCCAGCATCCAGATCGCGCAGAACTTTACCAACGATCATGCTGCGGTGGCCAAGGCAATTCGCCTGCCCAGAGGCAATGTGTCCTCGATGGATAGTCCATACTTGTCGCTCATCAGCTTGCTCAAGGGTTGGCCGGAGCAGAAAGTTCGGCGGGAAGTCCTGATGGTGAGCGACGGTATCGACCGCTTGCGCAGCGACCCGACGAGCCGCGCTGGATATTCGCCTGACTACATGCGCGGGACTCGCGCTCCGATGCCCACCTCGACGATGTCCACGGGGATGTCCACTATCAGTCCAGACGCGGATACTGCCAGCACGACGGCCCAGCGCTATGGCGTAATCGTGCACGGAATCTACGCTACCGGCGTCGGGCGCTTGGGTCGGAATGCCTGGGAAGCGCAGCTCGGTCAAGGGGGCGTGGGCAAGATCGCCGACGAGAGCGGGGGAGAATATTATTCTCTGGGCACCCAGAATTTGGTGAGCTTCAAGCCTTATCTGGATCGCCTGCAGCGCGTGCTCGACAATCAGTATTATCTGGTTTTCGGGGCCGTGCCGAAAAATAAGGGGGGTTTGCAGCGCGTCAAAATATCCACCGAAACTGCGGGCTTCGAAATTGCAGCGGCTGACAACGTGTGGGTCCCCACCGCGACTGAGGCCGCTGCTGCGAAGAAATAAGTCCCAACTTTTTTCCGCTGCGCGGGTGGCGGACAATTCTACACCACCGAAACTGATGGCCTTGATTTTCCGGGTCGCGCACCCTTCGGTTTTAAAGAGTGCCGGTGTAGATGCTCCACCGTCACCCCTGCGCCACCATCGCAGGTGGAGTTCAGCAACGGCACTGGCCGGCAACGCAACGCATCGCCGTTAGACCTCTGCTGCGCGGCGATCTCGCTGACGGG
>CAVQBU010000028.1:0-167855 GCA_963710845.1 uncultured Acidobacteriota bacterium
TCAGCGACAGATCGAAGTTATTGATGCCCGGGCCGCGCAAAACGTTGCGGGACATTGTTCCGAACGTGAAGATCGGAACGTTGGCGCAGTCATACGAATTAGGATTGAACCAGAAGTTGCCCTGCGCCGGTCCCCCCAAACAACTCGCGGTGCTGGAATCGAAGGAGGTGGTGGTGCTGCGCGGATTCAAGTATTGAATGGGCCCGATGATGTCGGGGCGGTCCAGACCATTTCCTTGCTGGCTGGAATCGTTATCGGAGTACAACGTAAATGGCTGTCCGCCCTGAAACGTCGCGATGCCATTGAACTGCCAGCCAGAGGTCAATTTCTTCATGAAGCCATTGTCAAAGTGGCGATCCAGTGGGAGTTGCCAGATTCCGCTGATGACCAGGCGTTGGGCCACATCGAAATCCGCAACCGCGCGATCCAGCCTGGGGTCAAGCGGGTCGGTGTACGTGGAGGAGCGGGAGCGGAATCCCGACGAAAGGTCGATCACTTTTCCCGCAGTGTAGGCGGCGCGCAAAGCGAAACCCTGGCTGAAGCGCTTGTCCACAGTCAGTTGAAACTCATCGCTGTCGGAGAGCCCGTTGCTAAAGTTGGTATAGATTTGGGTAACGCCGGTTGGCGAACCGTTGGGGTCGGTCGGGGTCGAGCCTCCCACGCAAGCAGCCATCGGCCGGGCGCAGTCTTCATTGACGAATCCGAAATCGTTGAGTTGTTCCATCTCCACGGAAGGAACGGGATAGTTGGTCTCGGCGGTGGAGATCAGTTTGCGTCCCAGACTGCCGACATAAACCGCTTCGACCATGGTGTCTTTGGTGGCTTGCCACTGGAACCCAAAGTTAAAATTCTCTGAGTAAGGCGTGCGGAAATGCGGGTAGGTGGTGTAGCCGTAGGAGATAGCCGGAACGCCAAAGGTTCCTACAGCCGAGGGCGGAAATGGAAACACGTTGGTAGCGCCGAAAGTGCCAAACGGATCGGCAATGGGATCTCCGGTGGTGCCCGCGAAGCTTGAACCACTGTTGTATTCGTTGGCGACGCCGGCAAATGGCGGCAAGCCGCCAAACTGAAGGTTGAGCGCGCCGTCTTCGATGTCGTAGAAGATCCCGAAGCCGCCGCGCATCACAATCTTGCCGGAGCCGAGCATATCCCAGGCGAATCCGAAGCGCGGGGCGAAATTATTGTAGTCGGGATAGACGAGAGCGCGATTGGGTGCTCCGGGATCGCCGGGGTACAAGATTCCCGGGGGCGCGTTTGGAAAGATGGTGGATTGCTGGCCGGGGAATAGGCCCAGAATCTCGTTGTGAACATCGTACTGCGGCACGTAGTAATCCCAGCGCAGGCCGTAATTCAGAGTCAGGCGAGCGGTCACTTTAAAGGTGTCTTGCGCATACAAACCGATGGAGCCGGTACGGATTCCATAAACCGCATTGGAGTTTTGGTAGTAATTGTCCCAGAAGCCGCCAACAAAGTCGGCCTGATAGCTGTTGGTAAAGGGCGATTCGTAACTGCCAAAATCAAATCCCCCATTGTTGTAATAGTCGTAGTCGAAATTCAATTGCAGGCGCGTAAAGTCCGCGCCGAATTTGAATTCGTGCTTGCCGTGGCTCCAGGTGAGGTTATCGGCCCACTGAAAGGTGTTGTCGTTCAGTCTGGTGGGACCCTGCACTGAAGATCCCAGGTCGAAGTTAGGGGTAAAGAATACGGGCGGCGAGACACCCGCCGGATCATCGGGATTTACGTTCGTGAAGCCGAGGGCAGCTGGCGAGGTATTGTCCGATGGAATGGCCTGATGCGTGGAGGTACGATTGAAGCCGAAGCGGAATTCATTGGTCAGAGTTGGCGAGAAGATGTGGATCCAGGTGAGCGTGGCAATCTGGTTTCGAAAATCGGTGCTATTTGCGCCGCCCAGAGGTGAAGATATCGGCTGGGGAAGCGGGTAAGTCGTGCGATTGTCGTCAATCAAGTAAACGAACGAAAGCGTGTCCTTGGCGCTGAAATTATGGTCAATGTGAAGAATGCCCTGATCGTCATCAATGGGTTCTGAGGGCGAAGCGATAAAGCCGTTGGTGCCAATGTTGGGCAACGGCAAGTACTTGGTGATGTAGTTTTGGATGACCGGATTGACCAGGGATCCGTTTGGCCCCAATCCCGGAGCGGTCATGTCGTTGAACGGGATATTGGCTCCGGTGTAAGGATTTATGAGTTGTGTTCCGCCGGCGTTTATCGCAGTTGGGGTGCAATTGCCGGCTCCGTCGTAGGCGGAGCAGATATCGCCGAAGTTTCCGGTGCGCTCCGTCGGCGTCAGGACGGTTAATTGCTGAGAGGTGTCTCCTTCGCGCGTGCGTGCGCCCTGATATGCGAGAAAGAAGAAGGTCTTGTTCTTTCTGATGGGGCCACCGAAGGTTCCGCCGAAGACGTTGCGCTTAAAGGCCTGTTTGTCTAGATTGTCAGGCAGGAAATAATCTCTGGCGTTGAGCGCAGTGTTTCGCAAGAACTCAAAACCGTCGCCGTGAAAGGCGTTGGTCCCGGAACGGGTAATTTGATTGACGATTCCGCCCGATGTGCGGCCGTACTGCGCGTCGTAATTGTTGGTGAGGATCTTGAATTCCTCGACAGCATCGGGATTCGGACTGACCACAATGTTGTTACCGAGAAAATCGGTGTTATTCCCGCCGTCGAGCAGAAACGTCAAGGATTCGGAGCGCTGCCCGCTAACCGAAAACGGATTTCCAGACGTATCGTCGGGATCGGCCGCAAAAACGCCAGCCTGGAGCAGGCCAAGTTGCAAAGTGTCACGACCGACTAACGGGAGATCGTTGATCATGCGTTGATTTTCGACTTTTCCGAGGACGGCGCCGGTGGTGTCCACCTGTACTACGTTTGAGGCAACCTCCACCGTCTGACTTTCCGTCCCGATTTTCAGCGCCACGTCCTGATGTCCGTTTTGGTTCAACTCCAGGACGATGCCGTCCTGGAGAAAGATTGAAAAGCCAGGTTTATCTACGCTCAGTTTGTAGGTGCCAACCTGGACCAAATCGAAGAGATAGGAACCGTCAGAGCCCGTTGTGGTGGTGCGGGCGATGCCTGTTGCGGTGTTGGTGAGGGTGATCTTTGCACCCGGCACAACGCCGCCGGATTGATCGGTAACGGTGCCGCGGAGGGAGGCTTTGGTTTGGGCCCACGCCGAACCGCTGAGGACTGCGATGACGCAAAAGCAGAATGCACATTGCAGCAGCGCACGAAGAAATCTCACACCCCACCTCCGTAGTAGAGACACTTGTCCAGGACGCGCGGCGCGTGGAGTGCATGGGCCCGTTCAGCTGGAAAAATAGAGGCTACGGTCTCGCCCCGAAATTAACGACACATCCCCGGTTGATGCCCCAGTTTCTGCAACTCACACTACCCCGATGCGAGAATCTATAGAACCGTGCGCGAAGGAAGTCAAGAAAGAAGCGCTTATGGGAAGCATCAACTGGATTGAAGTGAATGACTTGTGGTCAAAAACTTGGGGCGGGAAGGGGGAGCGGCCGGTGGGGGTGCCGGCCGCTCATGGGCATTGGGGTGATGGAGGTGCAGACATTCGAGGCGCTTTGGAGAGCCCCGAACACGACTTAGTATGCCGTTGAGGAGTGGGGACGTCGATAGGCCGCTCGGCCCAATTAGGGCCAGTACGAAAGTACTCGAAAGGTGGTTCGTGGGAGGTTCGCTTGGCGTGCTGAGAAGATCAAAAGATTTAACACAGAGATCGGCGACCTCAACGGTTGAGAGTTGACAGTTAAAAGTTAAGAGCAAGAACGAACTGCAACCGCTGAGACGCAGAGGGCGCAGAGAAAACCTGAGGCAAATGCATGCCCGGTCCGGTGAGACCGAACCGGCCGCTACAAGTGCGAATCAAAATCGGGGTGCTCGTTGGCCACTCCGCATTCAACGCCTATCTGTGCGGGGGACGGGGATTGAATGGGGCGGCGGGGGGTGGTAGGCTCGCCGAAGCAGTTGCCCCGACGTGGCGCGCAGTCGCGTGCTGCGAACTGCCCGTTACTATCGATGGGCGCTACCGGAACAAAACTCGATCGCAAGCCGGCTGTGGCAGCGCAGGCCTTGGCATCGGTGCGCCAGCTTTTGGTGGAATTGGGCAGCGCGCGCGGGATGGAAGAGCTGGTGGCGCGCGGGACGAAGGCTCACCTGGAACGCGAGTTGGGGCTCGGTAGCCTGGAGCGCGTGGAATTGATGTTGCGCCTGGGCGATGGGTGCGGCGTGCGATTGCCGGACCGCGTGGTGGCTGAGGCCGACACGGTGCAGGATTTGGTGGACGCGATTTTGCGCGTGGAGGGCGGGGAAGATGGAAATGGCCCCGGCGCTCGTGGCGCGACGACAGTTGCGCTGCCGCATTCTTCAGCGTCCTCTTCTGCGGTAACTTCTGCTTCGGCTGTTTCTTCGTCGCCGGCGATTCGCCCGGACATTGAGGAGCAAATTCGCAAAGCGGAAACGCTGAGCGAGATTTTGCGTTTGCGCGGTCGCGGCGAACCGGGACGCAGCCACATTCAAATTTACGAAGAAGACGACCAGCTGCGGACCATCACGTTTGGGGAATTGTACGAGCGCGCTTCCGTGGTGGCCGCGGATTTGCGGCGGCGCGGGCTGGAGCCAGCGCAAACGGTGGCGATCATGTTGCCGACTTGCGCGGAATTTTTCTGGACGTTTGCGGGGATACTGCTCGCCGGCGGAATTCCAGTGCCGATTTATCCGCCGTTCCGGGCGGACCGCATCGCGGAGTACGCGGCGCGGCAATCGAACATTTTGCGCAATGCGGAAGCGCAATTCTTGGTGACCTGGCGGCAGGCCGAAAATCTGGCGAAGCTGCTGCAGCCGCGCGTGCCGTCGTTGCGCGAGGTATTGAACGCGCAGAAACTGGCGAGCGGGCCATCTGGGGATCCCAAGCACCCGGCAGGCGAGTGGCGGCCGGTACAACATCTGTCGCATCACGCGCGCGGCGAGGATATCGCGTTCCTGCAATACACTTCCGGCTCGACGGGCGACCCGAAGGGCGTGGTGCTGACGCATGCGAACCTGCTGGCAAACATCCGCGCGATTATTTCCGGGCTCGTTATTCAGGAGAACGACGCTTGCGTATCGTGGCTGCCGCTGTATCACGATATGGGATTGATCGGCGCGTGGTTTGTGCCGCTCTTTACGGGGATACCGCTGGTGGTGATGTCGCCGCTGGCGTTTTTGAGCCGGCCGGAGCGGTGGCTGCGCGCGATTCACAAGCATCGCGCAACGATTTGCCCGGCGCCGAATTTTGCGTACGAATTGTGCGTGCGAAAAATCGCGGACAAGGATTTGGAGGGGCTGGATTTAAGTTCGTGGCGCGCGGCAACGAACGGTGCAGAGCCGGTGCGTGCGGAAACGATGGAAAGATTTGCGAAACGATTCGCGCCTTACGGATTTCGACGCGATTCGCTGATGCCGGTGTACGGCTTGGCGGAGGCTACGCTGGCTGTGTCTGTGCCGCAGCTTGGCGCGGGATACAAAGTGGACCGGATCGAGCGCGCGCAATTTGAGTCGGAGGGGCGCGCAGTGCCGGTTGCGAGCGCGGATGCGCCGGCGCTGGAATTTGTGAACGCGGGGAAGCCGGTACCGACAGTGGAAGTGCGCATCGTTGATGCGGAAGGCATGAATTTGGGTGAACGGCAAGAAGGGCGGCTGTGGTTTCGCGGGCCTTCGGCGACGCGTGGGTATTATCGCAATCCTGAGGCGACGCGCGATTTGCTGCGCGACGGCGACTGGATCGATTCGGGGGATTTGGCGTACTGGGGCGAAGGCGAGATTTACATTACGGGCCGCGCGAAAGACGTGATCATCAAGGCGGGGCGGAATCTATATCCGCATGAGGTGGAAGAAATCGCGGGACGCGTGGCGGGTGTGCGCACGGGATGCGTGGTGGCTTTCGGCGCGCCTGACGAACGCACGGGCACCGAACGATTGGTGGTGGCTGCTGAGTTGCGCGATATGTCTGCTGCGACACGGATCGAAGAAGAGATTGCGCGGGCGGTGGATGAGGCGATGGGCATGCCTCCGGATGTGGTTGCGCTGCTGCCGCCGCAGTCTATTCCGAAAACTTCCAGCGGGAAACTGCGGCGCAGCGAGACGCGGCGGCTTTACATGGAAGGAAAACTGGGGCGGAAGCAAGAGGCTCCGTGGATGCAGATTGCGCGGCTGGCGGTGCGCGGTGCGGCGCCACGCGGGTGGAGTTGGATGCAGCAGACCGCGCGTGGCGCTGTGGAATTTTTGTACGGCATTTACGCGCTGGCTGCTTTCGCGGTGATTCTGATTCCGCTATGGCTGGTGGTCGGACGCACGCGCAACCGGCGGCGCGCGGCGAGCCTGGTGCAGCACGGGGCACGGATGATGCTGGCAGCGGGTGGCGTGCCGGTGACTATCGTGGGCGCGGAGATTCTGGAGCAGCGCGCGAAGACCGGTCCGTGGATTTTCGCGCCGAACCATTCGAGTTATCTGGATATTCTGGTGATGCTGGCGTCTCTTCCGGACGATGTGCGCTTTGTGGCCAAGGGCGAGATTCGAGCGATGCCGTTCGTGAGCATGCTCGCGGACCGCAGCGGACAATTTGCGTTCGATCGCAACGACCCGCAGGCGCGTATTCGGCAAGCGGAAGAGGTGAATGCGGCGCTGCGCGACGGCGAATCCGTGGTGATTTTTCCGGAAGGAACCTTTACGGCTGTGGCGGGGATTCGTCCGTTTCAGCTGGGCGCGTTCAAGGCGGCAGTGGATACGCAGCGGCCGATTTGCGCGGTTTCGGTGCGCGGAGCGCGGCAAATCTTGCGTGATAAAACGCTGCTGCCGCGGCCCGGGCATGTGACGGTGACGTTCAGCGCGCCGATTGCGCCCGATCCCGCGGCTGGTGACGATTGGCATGAAATTGTGCGACTGCGCGATGAGACGCGCGATACGATTGCGTTGAATTCCGGCGAGGCATTGATTTAGTGGATTGCCTGCGCCACTGAGACCTAGTTGATTGGGCGGCTCCGGCAAACTGCTACTGCGGGTTCAGGATAAAATTCACGGTGATGAGGGTTTCGACTTCGACGGGTTCGCCGTTCAGGCGCGTGGGCTGGTAACGCCACTGGCGCACCGCCTGCAACGCAGCGTTCGCGAGGATCTGATTTCCACCGACCACTTCGAGTTGGCGTACCGTGCCATCCGTCGCGATGATGGCTCGCAAGTACACCGTGCCCTGCAGATGGATCGTGCGCGCGACCGCGGGATACTGCGGCTGCAGTTTGTAGATTAATGCGGCGGCCATTACGCCTTCGCTGCGTTTCAATGGCGAATTATGTTCCGGTGGTTCGGGCTTCCTTATTTCGAGAGGCTTGCCTGAGCGGTCTGCGCCGGGAATCCAGGCGCCGGGACCAGGGGGTCCGTCAATTCCGCCATCGCCGATTCCTGGCGCGGAATCTCCGTTCGTGCTGGATGCGCTTGCGTTCCTGAATGGACGAGCGGGCGTAGGATCTGTGGGCTTTGCGCAATAGAGGCATGGGACCGGCCTGCTCGCTGTGTTGACTGGGGGATGGGCATGCGGCGTCGCAGGCTTTTCGGGGGAGCCACCTCCGCCGCGATAGGGAGGCGTGGGCGTCATGATGTATTGCCCCGGTAAAACGCCCGGTGTGATCAGCGGCCACAAGAGCATCGCGCCGAGCAGCGCCGCTTCGAAGACCACGGATATGAGCAGCGCTTTGCGGCGCAGATTGCGGGCGTGGCCGCGAGATTCGGCGTCATTTTCCAGCATGCACTGCGACAGGCTTCCTAGATCGCTCACGGACACACCTCCGCGTAATCGTTGGCACGCAAGGGAACGCCATCCAGGCGCGGCCAAGGAAGAGATGGCCCGGCTTCATGCGGCCGGTACGAGGATTCCGGCCGGGCCGCGTCTGATGGTGCTGCGGAGTTCGCGCGATCTCTGTAGAGATAGACACCGGGGCCCATGACTTGTGCCCCAAGCGAGCCGGTCGGTGGAGAGGGCAAGGCGAAAATGGGGGTGGCAGAGCCGCTGGCGGTTCTAAACCCCTGTATACAAGTTGTTTACAATTCTCGTCTGAAGATATGCATCATTTTGAACCCGACGTGCGTCTAAATGTCTATCATCGCTAGGTTGCAGCTGTTCTTAGAGATGGTAGGAGTAGTCATAATGAGCCGAAACTCAATAGAAACTGTGGGAGTTCGTTATACCGGCTGGGCAGCGTTGAACCGCGACCCGCTGGAAGACCGCGTGGAATTCACCTGTCCGCAGTGCGGGGAAAAGGGAACGAAGGCCGCGCGGAGGCCGCGTGCGGCGTATCACTTCACCGACGGGTTCGTGCAGGACCTGGAAGGTGAAGCGACTACCTGCCGCAGCTGCAAGAACTCGCTGCGAGTTGTCCCGGTGGTGATGTTGCACGACCAGGACGAGAAGCGGCGGTTCCAGGCAGTGTTTGCGCTCGATCCTTATTCGAACAACTAATCTCAGTCCAACAGGAAGGGAGCAGGATCGCTTTCGGTGCGTTACCCGAGCGATGGTTTCTTTCGGGCGTTGAACCGGAAACAAAAAAAGGGGAGAAGAGCTAAGACTCTTCTCCCCCTTTTTTTGGGCGAGATTATTCTTTCGTTGGCAGCGCGTCAGCGCCACCCGCCGCGATATCCGCACTCATAGCGCAGACGGTTCAGCTCGCGCCGTTCGTGTTCCGCCTGGCGGCTGTAGAAACCGTGGCGCGCGATGGCTCGATCGAGCTCGAATTGCTCCTGGCGCAGACGCTGCTCGCAGCGCGGGCCTTCGTCCGCCGCGCGAACCGTCCCGGAAGTGCCCAGTAGCAACAAACCTCCGAACGCCACAGCAGTTAGCATCAACTTTCTGGACTTGATCAACATGGCGACCTCAATGGCAGCCGTGGAACCTGCTGGTGGTTCCCTGTGCGCGACTGCCTTTCTATGCAACCCGGAAAGGGACAGGAAGTCGCGGGGTTCAGGGCCGCATGATGTTGGGGATCAACTGATGAGGATGGGCGAAGGGCTCGCCTTCGACGTCCAGGTGCAGGTGGTGAGCTTCGAGGTCGCGGCGGACGTGATTGAAGGCTTCGTCCACGGAATCGGCGAATTGGAGCAGCCTGTAGTCGTGCTCGTTCATGGTGCCGGTGCGGACCATGTGGCGCCAGTTGATCAGTTTGTCCCAGTATTTCCGGCCGTAAATCAAAATTAGGTGATGGGATGAGAGTTTGTTGGTCTGGAGCAGGGTGAGCATTTCCCAAAGCTCGTCCATGGTTCCGAAGCCACCGGGAAAGACGATCAGGGCTTTGGCCATTTGCGCGAACCAGAGTTTGCGCATGAAAAAATAGTGGAAATAGAAATTCAGGTCGGGAGAGATGTAGCGATTGGAAGCCTGCTCGTGCGGAAGCTGGATGCTGAGGCCGACGGAAGGGCCGCCGGCTTCGGCGGCGCCGCGATTGGCGGCTTCCATGATTCCGGGGCCGCCGCCGGAGCAGATTACGAAGCGGCGGGGTTGATTGCCGAGCGTCATAGCCCAGGAAGTGATGCGATGGGAAAGCTCGCGGGCGTCTTCGTAGTAGCGCGACATTTCCAGCAGCGAGCGAGCCGCGGTGATTTTTGCGCGCCAGGCGGGTGTTCGCCGGCCGCGCGCGGCGGCTTGTGTTTGTTTCAGGCGCGCCTGGGCGTGCTCGCGCGATTGAATGCGTGCTGAGCCGAACATGACGATGGTATCGCCGATGTTGGCGCGGCGCAGACGATTGAGAGGATCGAGGTATTCGGCGAGAATGCGCAATGGCCTCGCCGGGAGGCTCTCCATGAACTGCGGATCCTGATAGGCCAGCTCGGGCAGCGGCTGGTGCTTGGGCTTTTTGCGCGCGCGCTTCATTGTTTGTATCCCGATGCGGGCTTCAGTTCATGCCACGATTCACGTCTCGAAGCAGATTTCAATTCACACCTCAGTTCCCATTGCAGCTTTGTTTCGTTTCCAATTGTGCAGCTTCCATTCTAGGAGAATGAGCGCGAAATGACAGCCGTTGCGCGCGGCCGCAGTGCTCTGTAAGCAACGCGTGTGCACGGCGGCGAATCAGATACACTGGGCAGCTACAATAAATTGGGGATAGAGCTTGTGAATCGCGTGTTATTCCGAAGTTTAATTCGAGGCGGGGCGGGCGCGGCGCTTGTGGCGCTGGTGATTTTGGCCGCGCCTTTTGCACGGTGTCAGGAGGCGCCTGCTGGTCCGCTGCATCCGCGTCCCGGCGTGCCGCCTGAGCAGATTTCTCCCGCGGAGCAGCAGAAACATGCGATTCGCGTGCGCGTGAACGAAGTGACGGCGCCGGTGATCGTGCGCGACCCGAAAGGCGAGATGGTCTTCGATTTGAAGCAGGATAATTTCCGGGTGTACGACAACGGAGCGGAGCAGAAGATTGATCACTTCGACGTGGGCGGCGATCCTTTGTCCATCGTGCTAGTGATCGAGGCTAGCTCGCACATTCAGCCGATGTTTCCCAGCATCAAGCACGCGGGAATCGTGTTCAGCGAAGCGGTGATGGCGCAGACTTCGGAAGCGGCGGTGATCAGTTACGACAGCACGGTGGACCTGCGGACGAAATTCACTACGGACCCGGACAGCGTGCAGTATGCGATTGAACATTTGCCGCTGGGCGTGAACGATACGCTGCTGTACGACGGGATGGCGAAGGGAATTTCGATGCTGGAAGAACGGCCCGCGGTGCGGCGGCGGATTATGCTGGTGATTGGCGAGTCGCAGGACAGCGGCAGCGAGAGCCGCTTGGGCGAAGTGCTGCGGCAGGCACAGCTGGCGAATGTGACGATTTATTCCGTGGGGCTGAGCTCGGCGATGGCGGATTTGCGCGCGAAGCCGGATCATGTGAACGACACGCCGGATTTATTGGCGCTGGCGGTGTTTCTGGTGAAGACCGGGAAGAATGCGCTGGGCACGAATTCGCTGGCAGTAGCTAGCAAAGCTACTGGCGGCTTGCACGTGGCTACGATGCGGGACCGCTCAATCGAAAAAGCGATTGATGATATTGGCGGCGAGCTGCACGCGCAGTACACGATCGGGTATCGTCCGGTGGGAGATGACCCGGACGGTTACCACGAGATTAAAGTGGTGGTGGACCGGCCAAATGTTTCAGTCCGCACGCGGCCGGGGTATTACGTCGCGCCGCCTTCGTAATTCGCTGTTGTTTATTCTGCACCGGCACTGGGATGGGCGCCTTCGGTGTCCAGAAACTGCGCGAGGAAGCCGCCGAAGTCCTGCTTGGTGGGCGGCATGGGAAATTTCACGCCTTTCGATTGCATTTGCTCGTAGAACTGCTGCAGGTCTTTTACAGTGAAGCCCACGTCGTAGGTTCCGGCGCGATTTTTTTCGCTGGCCGGATGCAGCGCGAAGGACGTCTCGCCGGTGGCGAACTCTGACCAGCCGGGCGATTCGAACTTCAGCGGAAGTCCCACAACGTCCCGATAGAATTTTACCGCGCGACCCATGTCCGCAACGAACTCAATGATGTATTTCAGCTTCGGTGCCATGGCTACCTCCTGATTATATCTTTTCAGGTTCGGGCGGCGTCACAGCTGCTGCTTCGTCTTCTTCCAGGATGGCGGCGGCTGCGGCGATGCGGTCGCCTTCTTCCAGGCGCAGCAGGCGGACGCCTTGGGTGGAGCGGCCGGCTTCGCGGATTTCGCCGGAGTGCACGCGGATGACTTTGCCTTGACCGGTGATGATCATCACGTCGGAATCTTCGCGGACTTGCAGCGCGGCGACGACGGGACCATTGCGGTCGGTGGATTTCAGATTGATCACGCCTTTGCCACCACGCGAGGTGACGCGATATTCGGCGAGCGGCGTACGCTTGCCGTAGCCTTTTTCCGCGACGGTGAGCATGAGAGAGGTGAGCGATTCGCGAATCTGATCGCTTTCCAGATCGTCGAGATTTTTCGTTTCCTTCTTGTATTCCTTCTCGATGATCCCGAAATCAGGCTGCACCGCGTCCATGCTGACGACGAAGTCTCCCTTGGCTAGATCCATTCCGTTGACGCCGCCCGCGGCGCGACCCATGGACCGGACTTCGGTCTCGCGGAAGAGAATGGCCTGGCCGTCGTGGCTAGCCAGGAAAATCATCTGCATGCCGTCGGTGAGTTTTGCGCCGATGAGTTCGTCCGCGCCATCGAGATTGATAGCGATGATGCCGGAAGGTCGCGGATTGGAAAATTCCGCTAGACCGGTTTTCTTTACGGTGCCGTTTTTGGTGGCGAGGAAGACGTAGCGGTTGGCTTCCTCCAGATTGCGCGCGGAAACGACGGCGGTGAGCTTCTCATTCTCCTGGAAGCGGACCAGGTTGGAAATGGCTTTTCCGCGCGTGGCCGCCGCGGCTTCGGGAATTTCGTAAACTTTCAGCCAGTAGATGCGGCCTTTGGATGTGAACAGCAGGATGTAACTGTGCGCCGAGGCGACGAAGAAATGCTCGACGAAATCGTCGTCGCGCGTTTTGGCGCCGATGCGGCCTTTGCCGCCGCGCGATTGGTGGCGATAAGTTTCCACCGAGGTGCGCTTTACGTAGCCGGCATGGCTGACGGTGATGGCCATTTCCTCGTCTTTGATCAAGTCTTCGAGCTTGATTTCCTCGACGCGGTCAACGATCTGGGTGCGGCGCTCGTCGCCATAGGACTTAATGATTTCGCGCAATTCCGCGATGATGACGGCTTTCAGTTTCTTTTCGCTGGCGAGGATTTCGCGCAGCTCGGCGATCTGTTCGCGGATTTTCTTCAGCTCGGCCAGGATGTCGTCAATGGAAAGCTGCGTCAGGCGGTGCAATTGCAGTTCGAGGATGGCGTCAATCTGCGGAAAGCTGAGGCCGACGACCTCCGCGGGCATGCCGTATTTCTTGTTGACGAGCTTTACGCCGGCGATGCTCTTGGCTTTGCCGTCTTCAGAAACCTTGACGGTCTTGTTGGCGAAAAATTCGTGCAGGTTTTCGCGGGCATTCGCGCGGCTGGAGGAACCGCGGATCACGCGGATCACTTCGTCGAGATAGTCGAGGGCGATCTGATAGCCGAGCAGGATGTGTTCGCGCTCTTCGGCTTTGCGCAGTTCGTATTGGGTGCGGCGGCGCACCACGTCCACGCGGTGTTCGATGAAAAGGCGCAGCAGGTCCAGCAGGCCGAGCTCGCGCGGCTGTCCGGCGACGATGGCCAGCAGGATCATGCTGAATGATTCCTGCATCTGGGTGTGCTTGAAGAGGTGCGCCAGAATAATTTGCGGCTCTTCGTCGCGCTTCACTTCGATGACGATGCGCATGCCGTCGCGGTCGCTTTCGTCGCGAATGTCGGCGATGCCTTCGATCTTTTTATTCTGGATGAGGCCCGCGATATTTTCGATCAGGCGCGCCTTGTTGACTTGATAGGGGAGTTCCGTGACGACGATGTCCTGGCGATCCTTGCCGCGCTGTTCGATCGCGACCTTGGCGCGCACCTGGAAGGAGCCGCGGCCGGTCTTGTAAGCTTGCTCGATGCCTTCGCGGCCGTAAATGTATCCGGCCGTGGGAAAATCGGGGCCGGGGACGAGCTTCATGATTTTTTTCAGATTGGCTTCGGGCTCTTCGATCAGCACGATTGCGGCTTCGACGACTTCTTTCAAATTGTGCGGCGGAATGTTGGTGGCCATGCCGACGGCGATGCCGGAAGAGCCGTTGACGAGCAAGCTGGGAACGCGTGTGGGCAGGACGACCGGTTCTTTTTCGCTTTCGTCGAAATTGGGGACAAATTCGACGGTATCTTTTTCGATGTCCGCGAGCATTTCTTCGGCGATTTTCGACAGGCGCGCTTCGGTGTAACGCATGGCCGCAGGTGGATCGCCGTCCACGGAGCCGAAGTTGCCCTGGCCGTCCACGAGGGGGTAGCGCATGTTGAAATCCTGCGCGAGGCGGACGAGGGCGTCGTACACCGGAGCGTCACCGTGCGGATGGAATTTGCCGAGAACTTCGCCGACGATCTTGGCGCATTTGCGGTAGGCCTTGGTAGATGTGAGGCCGAGCTCGTACATGCCGAAGAGGATGCGGCGGTGCACGGGCTTGAGGCCGTCGCGGACATCGGGCAGCGCGCGGCCGACGATCACGCTCATGGCGTAATCGAGGTAGGACTTCTTCATTTCCGATTCGATATCAACCGGGGTGGTGATTGACTTGTCTAGTTCTTCGGCCACTTGCAGTCTCCGTGAGTGGTGATTAGTAATTGGTGAGTAGCGATTGACGGCTTTTCATTTGTATTGAATAGAAAAATGGAAGTGCTTTGTTTTGTTGGGAGTGCAAAATTGGGAATGCGAAAAAGCGGCTCATTTGTATCGAATAGGAATTGGTGTTTTGGGAGGTTGGCGGCGCCTGCTAAGCCAGGGTGTGCGGCCAGAAGGGCCGGGGTGATGGCACTGGGGCCGCGGCCGGTGATGTTCGACATTTTCACAGATTGATCATCCTCTTGTCGTACGCAGAATGCAAAAGGTTGTGTGTGTACATTGGCTGGCCCTACGGCCGATTCCTAAAGGCCGCCACAAAGCTTGCGCCTACGCCTTTGCTTTGATGCGCTCCAGCACGTAGGTCTTCACCGTTTCAAAGGCCGTCGCATTGTTCGAAAAGCGCTGCGGGCCGAAATGTGATTCCAGTTCGTTGAGCAACGCATCGCACTCGGCTTGGGTGGCGCATTCGAACGCAACGCCCTGCTCGTTGTTCGGCGCGTCCGTTGGCGTCGCGCGAAAATCCGAACAGCTCATTCCGCGAAGCCCCGGCAATATTTTCCATACCAGTTGATAGTTCATGCTTTGTGGGTCGCGGCTTTAGCCGCGACATAAAATCGTCCAGCCTGAAGGGGCTTCAGCCCCTGAAGCTCCCTTCTTCGAATTCACAAGGATCCATTTCGTATTTGCCACTCGCCGAGCCTTCCGAATAGTCTGACGGTTTTTCTGCAAGCTGCGCTTTCACCGGATTGAGTTCAATGTATTGCTTGCGAATTCGATACTCCACGATATCGCGGATCCAAAGCCCCTGAACCCTCGCCACTTTATGTCGCAGCTAAAGCCGCGACCCACAAAGATACTTAGCAGCTGCGATCCTAAGCTAGCCGCCCAACCGTGCGAGCTTGAACCCAGGAATCTCAAAAACCTGCTATGCCCTCACATCTCGCACTTGCAACTGCTCATGACTGCCCGGTCACGATGAAACTAAATATCCAAATTGACGACGTCGAGGGCGTTTTCTTCGATGAATTTGCGGCGCTCTTCGACGTTTTCGCCCATCAGGGTGGAGAAAATTGTCTCGGCGGCTACGGCATCTTCCAGGCGCACTTTCAGCAGGGTGCGCACTTCCGCGTTCATGGTGGTGTTCCACAATTGCTCAGGATTCATTTCGCCCAGGCCCTTGAAGCGGGTGATGGTGAAATCTTTCTTGGCGTCTTCCAGGACGTAATTGAGCAGGCCGAGCGAATCTTCCTTCACGACTTTGTCGCCATTGTGCGCGATGGTGAAGGGGCCGCGATCGAGTTCGGCGATGGCCGCGGCGAGAGTACGCAGACGCTTGTAGTCCGGCGTGGCCGCGAGCGCCCAATTGATGCGGCGTTCGCCGCCATTTTTCAGCACCAGCTCGTGCAGGCTGTGCTCTTCGTCGAAGATGAATTTAGCTTCGAGGTCGAGTTTGGATTTTTCGATGGCCTTTACCAGTTCCTGCAATTTCTTTTTGTCGGCGAAATCGGCTTTTTTGTCGAGTTCGCTTTCGGCCAGCAGGTCAACCAGTTTTGGTTCGCGCAAGCGGCGGCCCAGCTTCGCAGCCACCTGATCGTATTCCTGAATATTCAGAAGGAAGGTGGTGAGGTCAGCGCCTTCGAGCGATTTTCCGTTCTTGCCTTTCACGGTGTGCTCTTCGGTGGCGCGCTTCATCAGCTCGCGGGCGAATTCGCGCTCGTCGCGGATGTAGCGGTCCATTTTGCCGCGCTTCACGCGATACAGTGGGGGCTGCGCGATATAAATATTTCCCTTTTCGATCAGCTCGCGCATGTGGCGGAAGAAAAATGTGAGCAGGAGCGTGCGGATGTGGCTGCCGTCCACGTCCGCGTCGGTCATGAGAATAATTTTGTGGTAGCGAAGTTTGCTGGCGTCGAAATCGTCCTTGCCGATGCCGGTGCCGAGCGCCGTGATGATGCAGCGAATTTCCTCGTGCCCGAGCATTTTGTCGTAGCGAGCTTTTTCGACGTTGAGGATTTTGCCCTTGAGCGGCAGGATGGCCTGGTAGCGGCGATCGCGGCCGCCCTTGGCGGAACCGCCGGCGGATTCGCCCTCGACCAGAAAAATCTCGCAGCGCGCGGGATCGCGTTCCTGGCAGTCAGCGAGCTTTCCCGGCAAGCCGCTGGAATCGAGCGCGGATTTGCGGCGCGTAAGCTCGCGAGCCTTGCGGGCGGCTTCGCGGGCGCGCGCGGCGTCAATACACTTGCCGATAATTTTTCGCGCGATGGAGGAATGCTTGTCGAAATATTCGCCGAGGCGCTCGTTGACCATCTGCTCGACGACGCCTTTGATGTCACTGTTGAGCTTGCCCTTGGTCTGGCCTTCGAATTGGGGCTGCGGAAGTTTCACGGAGACGACGGCGACCAGGCCTTCTCGAACGTCGTCACCGTTGATGGTGACTTCGTCCTTCTGCTCCTTCAACATGCCGAAAGAATTGGCGTAGTAGTTGATGGTGCGGGTGAGCGAGGAGCGAAAACCGGAAAGGTGCGTGCCGCCATCCACGGTATTGATGGTGTTGGCGAAAGCAAAAACATTTTCGGTGTAGCTGTCGTTATATTGCAGCGCGATTTCCACTTCCACCTGGTCACGCTTGCCTTCGATGTAGATGGGCGAATCGTGCAGAACGCCTTTGCCTTTGTTGAGGTGCTTGACGAATTCGGCGATGCCGCCGGTGAAGCGAAACTCGGCTTTCTTGCCGCTGCGCTCGTCGTCGAGCGTAATCTTCAGGCCTTTGTTCAGGAAAGCAAGCTCGCGGAGGCGTTGCGCGAGCGTGTCGTAGCTGTAGATGGTCTTGCCGAAAATTTCAGGATCGGCGTGAAAAGTGATTTTGGTGCCGGTCTTGCGCGTCTTGCCGGAGGCTTTGAGCTTCGAGGTCGGCACGCCCTTTTCGTAGGATTGCTCCCAGACCTCGCCTTCGCGCCAGATTTCCAGATCGAGCCAGTCGGAAAGCGCGTTGACGACGGAGACGCCGACGCCGTGCAAGCCGCCGGAAACTTTGTAGGTGTCGCTATCGAATTTTCCGCCTGCGTGCAGGACGGTCATGACGACTTCAGCGGCGGGCTTTTTTTCGGTGGCGTGCATGTCCACGGGAATGCCGCGGCCATTGTCAATCACGGTGACGCTGTTGTCTTCGTGCACGGCGACGTTGATCTCGTCGCAAAATCCGGCCATGGCTTCGTCCACTGAATTGTCCGCAACTTCCCAGACCAAATGGTGCAGGCCCATTTCGCCGGTGGAACCGATGTACATCGCGGGGCGTTTGCGGACGGCTTCGATGCCGCCAAGAACTTTGATGGAAGTCGCGTCGTACTTGTGGCCGCCAGTTTTTCCGGCCGCAGCATCTTTTTCAGCCATGGGTCGTGCTTCTCCTCAGATTGCGTGCGGATGCAATTTGCAAATTACGCTTTAAGACTGCGGGAAGGCGGTCGCGCGGATGTGCCCGACACTTGCTCGCCAAAATACTGGCGAGTTACCTTGCCCATTGGTTTCGCTCACCCGAAGCTGGGTTCGAATACTTTCGAGGGCGCGCGAACGCGCCGGCGAAACTCGAAGGGTTGCGGCTCCATCCCGTCCCGTTCCGAAAATTTCGGGGAGACGCGGCGGAGCTTTTTGATTTTCCCCTGCGGAAAGGGGATTACCCGGCGCGAATTTGGCTTCTCTTGCCCTGGCGCGGGCAAGAAAAACAGAGGCAGATTCGGGCCGAATATAGTGCCGTCCAGAAGGAAATCTGAACAGCTTAATTGTATCGAAATTAAGTGGAATTCACAAGGCGAAACGGCTGGGCAGGATCTAATTTATGGCTTTTCTATTCAGTGGTTTACGAGCGATTTGCGAGCTTCGATTGGAGCTTGTTGCGGGAGTCGCAAAAAGGCCCGAAAGCAGGCGTTTATACGGTGATTTTCGGGCAATTCCGGCGCTATCGCCGGCACCGAGAAGCACTCGCGATGATCAAATGCGCATGGGCATTACTACGTAGCGGTAGCGGGTGGTTTCGTCGCCTGTGGGGCGGAGCTGGCCGGCGGATTGTTCGTCTTTTAGTTCGAAACTGATGGGGCCGTCGGCGGCGGCGGCAAGGAAATCGAGCAGGTACTGCGCGTTGAAACCGATGGCGATGGTCTCGCCTTTGAATTCTTTTTCGATGATTTCTTTCGCTTCGCCGTATTCGGGACTGGAGGAGGAAACTTCCAGGCCTTCGGTGGTGAGTGTGAATTTCACGGCGTGGGAGCGCTGGTCGGCGAGTTGTGCGACGCGACGCAGAGCGTCCTGCAATTCGACGCGTTCGAGCGACAGAGTTTTATTTGCGTCGCGCGGCAGCACGGCTTCGTAATTCGGAAATTGTCCGGTGAGCTTGCGCGACGTGAGCAGGCGGCGGCCGACCTGGAAAAACAGGTGGCTTTCATCCTGGCCGAAATCGATCTGGACGTCGTCACCAGATTTGCCGACGAGGCGTTGTACTTCGGTCATGGCTTTCTTGGGGATCAGCACGCGCGTCTCGTTGCTGAAGCCTTCAAATTTGTGATCGGTCTCGACCATCGCGAGGCGATGTCCGTCGGTTGCCACCATGGCGAGCGAGCCTGGTTTCAGCACCAGCAGCGCGCCATTCAGCGTGTAGCGGGATTCCTCGAGTGAGATTGCGAAGGTAGTTTTGGCGATCGCGTCGGCCAGAAGCTTCGCGGGAATTTTCACCAGCGCGTGCGGAAAAGCCGGGAGCGCGGGGAAATTATCTTTGGACATGCCCACCAGCTTGTAATTGCGGCGGTCGCTGATGATGTGGACCCAGTGATTTTCCAGGAGCTTGAATTTCACTTCGCCTTCGGGCAGCAAGCGCAGCAGCTCGAAAAGTTTCTTGGCCGGAATGGTGCCGGCGCCTTCTTTTTTTACCTTGGCGTCGCAGGACGTGCGGATGCTCAGCTCCAGATCGGTGGCCGTGATGGTGAGGCGGCTGCCTTTGGCTTCCACCAGAAGATTCGAGAGGATGGGAATGGTGGTCTTGCGCTCGACGACGCCTTGCGTCAGTTCGAGCTCGTCGAGCAGGTCCGATCTTTTTACGCTGAATTCCATCTGAGGCGGCCCTCGCAATTTTCGAGCTGATTTTTGCTGCGGCTACTGTACTGCTTTTCTTTAGGTATATAAATATATAAGAAAACCGTCGCCGTCGCCGCATATGTGGAAACTTCGGAAAACGCCGCAAGTGGAGTGGTGTGCTGCGATTGTCGCTGCGAGTGTGCTGTGCAACGGCGCACGGCGACGAGGATAAGCGTGGAGAAACGCGGCGCCCGCAGCGTGGCCAGCAGCGATACACAATGGATTCACAGGTAGCTCACAGTTCATTCACAGGCCACGCATAGCGCACAAACGGACAAGGCACGGGGCAAGCGCGGAGAACATACAGGAAGTACGGTATGGCACACGAATATCCACAGGAGGCGGGGAATTGAGAATTTCCAAGGGATAAGTCTAACCAAATGAGTCTAGTAGCCTGTTGATTTTCTTGTTCAAATCTTTGTTGGTTTGGCGTTCGGTCTCAATTTTATTGATGGAATGCAGCACGGTAGTGTGATGCTTGCCGCCGAACTGGCGGCCGATTTCGGGAAGCGAAGCAGAGGTGAGCTGCTTCACGACGAACATGGCCACCTGGCGCGGCAACACAATCTGCCGGGAATTGCTGCGCACGTTCAGATCCTGGGCGCGCAGGCCGAAGATTTCGCCGACGCGCTTCTGAATCTGCTCGATGGTGACCTTTTTTTCCTGTGTCTCGATGATATTTTTCAGGACTTGCTGCGCGGTGGAGAGATTTAATTCGGCGCCGGTGAGCGACGCGTAGGCCATCAACCGGATCAGCGCGCCTTCGAGCTCGCGAATGTTCGATTTGATGGCGCGGGCGATGTACTCCGCGACTTCATCGGGAAGCTGGACGCGTTCGCTTTCGGCTTTTTTCTGCAGAATGGCGATCTTCGTTTCCAGATCGGGCAGTTGAATATCGGCGATCAAGCCCCATTCGAAGCGCGAGCGCAAGCGCTCTTCGATGGAGGAAATTTCCTTGGGCGGGCAATCGGAAGAGATGACGATTTGTTTCTGCTGATCGTAGAGCGCGTTGAAAGTGTGGAAAAATTCTTCCTGGGTGCGTTCGCGGGTGGCGATGAACTGGATGTCGTCCACCATCAGGACGTCCATATTACGGAAACGATCGCGGAAGGCTGCCATGCGCTCGAAGCGGATGGAGGAAATCACTTCGTTGGTAAATTTTTCGGCGCTCACGTAGGTAAGGCGCATCGCCGGGTTTCGGCGCTTCAGCGTGTGGCCGATGGCTTGCATCAGGTGCGTCTTGCCCAGCCCCACACCACCGTAAAGGAAGAGCGGATTGTAGGATTTCGAAGGCTGCTCGGCGACGGCCAGCGCCGCAGCGTGCGCGAACTGGTTGGAAGCGCCGACGATGAACGAATCGAAGGTGTAGCGCGGGTTCAGTTGATTGGCCACCGCATCAAAATCCAACTTGGCTTGCGGAGACGCGGGCGCACTCGCAGCGACGGCGACGGGAACTTCTGCTTCGGCGCACACAAAATCCAGGTGCAGTTGCGGCTTGCCGATTTCGACCAGCACTGCTTTCAGCAGCTCGCCGTAAGTTTCCGTGAGGCGCTTGCAGAAAAGACGAGTGGGGACGCGGACGGTCAGACGATCGTCTTCAGAACGATCGAGGCGTGTGGGTCGAAACCAGGTGGCGAAGCTATGTGGATTAACGCGCCGCTCTGTATGTTGGAGAATCTTATCCCAAAGGTTCATGAAGCGAGTCAGCCCTTACTGCAATTTCCACCGATGTGGAAATGCTGTGGAAAAACATCACCCTTACCGGCGGGTGTAATTTGGTCTGGTGGTTCAGGTACGATGAAGCGGCGTCGCGCCCGCGTCGCCCGCTCTAATGAATCCCCGTGCCTTACGCTCATCAGAGACGTGAGGCGGGATTCTGCCTAAACGCAACGCTGGTAGCAAGAGAAAACTGAGTAGGCACCGGGCATGCTCTCCACAAACAATTCACAGGATTTCCACAGCGCAGAAATTGAATATTTCCACTTGTAAAAAATAAAAATCGCGAGACGGAGTTGCGCGAGAGTTGAAATATTTTCCGGCGCGCGAAATGTTTTGCGCTACGCCGAGAGACGCATGCGTCACACACACAAACCAACTGCAACAACCGTCCGGTTCGGTGAAACTGAATCGGCCCGTACAAATTCAAAAGCAAAGGCGCCCGCCTGAAGGCGGCCGCTACAAATTCAACGTCAACTGCGAATTTAGTCGAGGCGGAAATTGACGCGGTCTATCGAGCGAGCGCGGCCGGTAGATTCATCTACGTCAATCTGCACCGTGTTCATTTGCACGTCGCCTTCGGCTACGGCGAATTTCGCTGGCAGGGCATCGAGGAAGCGCTGCACGATGGGTTTTTTCTCCATGCCGATGACGGAGTCGTGCGGGCCGGTCATGCCTACGTCCGTGATATAGGCCGTGCCACCGGGCAGCACGCGATTATCGGCGGTGGCGACGTGCGTGTGCGTGCCGAGCACGGCGGAAACTTTGCCGTCGAGATGCCAGCCCATGGCTTGTTTTTCGGAGGTGGCCTCGGCGTGCATGTCCACGATGATCACTTTCACATCAGGTGGGAGCGCGGCCAGCTCGCGTTCCGCGGTGCGGAAGGGATCTTCCAGCGGCGCCATGAACGTGCGCCCCTGCAGATTCATGACTGCATAGGCGACGCCATTTTTTGCTTCGCCGACGTAATGGCCTTTGCCCGGCGAGCCTACCGGAAAATTCGCGGGCCGGATCAGCCGCGGCTCGTGTGGAAAAAAATCCAGAATTTCCTTGCGGTCCCAGATGTGATTGCCGCCGGTGATGACTTCAGCTCCAGCGGCGAATATCTCTTCAGCCAGGCGTGGAGTAATGCCGAAGCCTGATGCGGAATTTTCACCGTTGGCGATGCACAGATCTATGGAGCGTTGCGTGAGGATGTCCGCAAGCCGGTCATGGACGATTTTGCGCCCGGGCGAGCCGACGATATCTCCGATAAAGAGAATCTTCATTCTGGAGGTTTCTCATTTCGAACTGCGATTGAACTGCGAATCTGAAGCGTTCCGATGTGGAGCGGTCCACTTCGCCGTGCGCAGCTAGGTCCTGAACCCCACGAATAGGTGGGTGCCCTGCGCCTGCTTTGAGGCTATCCACCGGCCGAAACCGATGGACGTGCACAAGGGCAGGACGACGCGGACTCCCTGGGATCCAGTGTTGGTTCAAAAGACCATCGCGACGTCACCTGCGTCGCAGGCCGGTTCCACGAAGTATTGTAGCAGGAAATATCAGCGGAACGATTTGAGGTAAGCGACGAGCTGCCAACGGCGCTGCTCGGGCAGCCCGGACCATGACGGCATCCCGCGCCAGAGATTGCCGTTGCGCAGAAACCATTCGAGCTCGCCCGGCGTGGCATTCTGCACCGCGGACAAATGCAGATTGACGGCGCGGCCATTGCCTCGCGCTTGCGGGCCGTGACATTCCGCGCAATGCTGCGCGAAGAGTTTTTTCCCGGCGATGATAGCGTCGGGCTGGCCCGCGTAGGGATTGTGCCAGGAGCGAGTTTTTAGCGGGGCGCGGGCGATGGCGAGCAACACGCCGCGATCGTCGGTTTCGCGTTCGCGCTCGGAGGCGGAACCAACAGCAACAAACGTCAGCGCCAGAAGCAGGAGAGCGGAAAAGGATCGTCGAATCATCGGAACAAGCTCCTTACTCTGTGGGCGAAGCGGTCAATCTCGTAAGAAACGCTCCAGCGCAGGATGAATGGATGGCTGTTGGAGTTAAGTCCGAATCCAGGCGAAACGCGAAATGTGACGCCGGTGGGCAATTGCCACGCAACGACAGGCGCTGCGTACTGGGACGTGCCGGCTTGCGTAAAATTCCATGAAGTTCCCAGGCCGCCATAGACTTCGCCGCCCAGCAGAAAGTTTTCACGGCAGAAATTGCAGAAGTCCGAGGTGGCAGCGAGCCGCAAGGGACGGCTGGCGCCGACGGCATAGCCAAACTCCCAGGGATCGTGGCCCAGGTTCTTTTCGGCGATAAAATTTTCCGAAATGTTCCAACCTTTGTAGTCGCTGGAGAGGATCAATTTCGTCTCGAGCTCGTGCTGATGGTCCATTTGGGCTTGGGAATTGGGAACGGCGTAGTCGGCCTGATTATCGAAGCCGACGACTTCGATCATGGTCTTATCTGCGGCGGTGGTGTTTTCGTATTCTACGTAGAGAACGGGATTAATCCAGTGCTCGCGCATCAGCGGGCGAAAGCGGTTTTCCCACCGGAAACCGGTAAAGAGCGCGCTGTCGTTAAAGGTTCCCTGCCAATCGAGATAGAACTCGGTGGTCCACCACGCTTTCGCGCCGTATTCGAATTCCACCCAGGGGGCGATGTAGTCGTTGCCGGCGTGCTGCACACCGTAAATGGAATTCAGCTCGATTTCCAGGTTGCCGGGCTCTTCCAAATGATGTGAGTAGGTAACGAAGTAAGGAGTTTCTTGCGCGGCGAGCTCGCGCGGAGCCGCGAGTGCCGCGTAGAGCAGGCACAGAAGACCAAGACAAATCCGCAGCGCACGAGCGGGCTGCAATGTGGAAGTGTGTGGCGAATCCCCTACGGCAAGGAGCAGCATCGAAATGGGCCTCTTTCCAGTTGAAACTAGTTTGCAACTGGAGGGAGGGTATTCCAGTTGTAAGACAGTGTCAACTGGAGTTTTGTAAGAATTCGATTACAATCCGCCGCGCGATTTAAGAACATTCGCGCACGTCGGCCTGCGCGAAGGCTGTAGATCCGGTGAGCGCGGGTGTGGCTGCCCGCGCTCACCCCGTACGGATGGACTCAACGGAAGACGATCACAGGTTCCTCTTTCGCTAGAAGTGGAAGCCGACCTCCGCGGACAAGGCTCGTGGCGTTACGTAGTGCGTTCCGCTGAACGTGGACAAGAAGTTGTACACCGCTTGCTTATTGCCAATGTTAATGGCGGTCAGGCGGAGGCTCCACTTGTAACGGTCGCCGCGGAAGAGATTGTCGTCACCGACAGCCAGGTCGAACAGGTTGCGGGAAGCGACACGCGGCGGATTGTGATCGTCGTTCTCGGTTCCGGGAGCGGGAATCTTTAAGAACTTCGAAGTGTATTGGGACGAGGGGCACAGGCCCGAAGCAATGATCGGCGTGCCGGTGGGATTGGACGGGCTTGGCGGAGTCGCGAACACCCCCGCGCAGGAGAGTCCAGCTTCAAATTGCTGATCAGGCGACAGGCCGGAGACGTCCACAAATCCCGGGATTTGCGCGCCGGCGCAGTTGCCGCCATCGCACGGTACCGGACCCGCGACCAGACCGCTATCGTAGCGCCAGTTGAAACCAATCCAGGGCCACAACTTCTTCGGCTGGTATTGCAAGTGGGTGGTCTCATTGAAATGTTCGTCGTGGTCAATGCGGAATGGGGAGAAGCTTCCGGGCGTGATAGGCACGGCGCCTACGCCTCCGATTTGTGGAGTGAAGAACCGGGCGGCGACGCTGGACATCACCACGAGCGCGGTGAGCCCATGGAAATTCGGGACATTTGCACTGATGGCATAGCCCGGGATTTTCGAATTGTTCCATTCGATCGGGAAAGTAATCGGGGTAGCACCCAAAATGCTGAAGTCGTAGGCGTTGTGCGTGTACTTCCAGATGTACTCGCCGTTTATCACCAAATATTTTCCGAAGGCCTGTTGCAGGCCGGCGTGAAACTCATTGCGAAAGCCAGGAGCAAGGGGAGTGGCGGTGCCGGACGTGCAACCCTCGCCCTCGGCTGCGAACAGAGCGCCGACGATTGGGTTCAAGCACCCGATGCTGGAAAGCACCAGGTTTTCGTTGAACGGGGTTTCGAGAGTGCGCGCATAAGAAGCACGCAGAACCGTGTTGGTTTTCTTGACGTTGTAGGCAACCCCGAGGCGCGGCTCGGCTTGCGTCGCATGAGAGAGGCCCTCATAGATGTCCCCGCGGATTCCAAGGTTGAACGACCAATTCTTCCAGGTGATGGAATCCTGGACGTACATCGCGAGCTGTTTCACATCCGTATGGCCGGGAAAAAGAAACTCAGCGCTATTTGTCTGCCCAGCGGAGCACCCGTCGCTGATAGGCAAGGCTGCAGTTCTCGTCAGGTCAATACAACCCAGGATGGGAACAAACGCGCCGACGGAGCCTTGGCCAAGGTTAGGCGTCAGCGCCCCAGTGCACTGCGTCTGAGAAGTAATCGCTGGATTGGTGTTCGGAGTTCCGTCGGCGTTGAGGCACACCGCGTTCAATGTGGGATCCACAATTCCGAAGGTGTCGTGCTCTGTGAGGAACGTCTGTTCGTACACGACGCCGGCCTTGATGTTGTGAATGCCTTTCACGACGGAGAGCTCGGCATGAGCACCGGTGTTGGTCAGAGTGCGATATTGATTGGCAGCTTCCTGCTGAAGATTCGAGGGGCCGAGGTCGGCGAACGGATTGTCGCTGCCGTAGTAGTTGAACTGGTCGCGACGAACGAACCCGCCGAGGGTGAACACTGTCGAGGAGTTGATTAAGTGCGTCCAAGTCGGCGCGATGTTGTAGGTTCCGATCTTGGAACGCTGATCCGTGGGCCCGACGGGAACGCCGTTGGGACCAAGACCACCGTTATCAACCACCACGCCGAACCAAGGGGAGGCGAATTGCCCGTCAAACGTATTCGGCGTCTGGAACCAAGAGCGTGTGTAAAGCAGATCAAGGTGCAGGGAGTTTGCAGCATTGAATTGATAATCCACGCGGTCGAAGATGTTTTCTTCGTTGCCCTTATCGTGCATCGCGGTGAACTCCGGACCGTCGAGAAACCGACCGCTGTTCAAACCATTGACGGAAATGAAATTGCCCCAGCTCTGCCCGCCATAGGCAAGATCGAAGCCTGCATTGGCGGTGCCAAATGCGCCGTACGAGGCCGTCACGCTGCCGTGGGGAGTGGTGACACCTTCGCCGGAGCGCGTAGTTGCCTTAATGACCAGGCTGGTCTTGTCTCCGAATTCGGCAGGTGGGGCTCCCGAGATAACTTCCAGCGATTGGACAGCGTCAATCGGCAATTGATTCGAGAACACCTTGCTCTGCTGGTCGGTGATGGGCTGGCCGTCCACGGAAAACGAATTTTCGGCGTGGTCGCCCAGCCCGTGGAACAGGCCGTTGGAGTCTGCCGCGACGCCCGGGGTAGAAAGCGTCACGAGGGAACTGATGGAAGAAGACGCACTTTCCAAGGGAAGCTTGTCGAACAGGGCGCGATCTACGTCGGTGTGGAAGGTTGGCTCGTTCTCGAGGAGGTCGCCGCCGCCTTCAACGGTGACGGTGCTCGAACTGCCGGCGATTGTTAAGCCGATCTTTAGGGCGAGAGGGACGGAGGAGCGGACGTCAATGTCCTGCGCGTACGCGCCGAACCCGGCGGCGATGACTGACAGGTGGTACGGATTGAACGGCACGTTGGCGAAACTGAAATTGCCGGAAGCGTCGGTGGTGGTGGTGCGTTCATAGCCGCTTACCGGATTGTGAATGCTGACGTTGGCGCCGGCGACTACGCCGCCCGAAGGATCGATCACCGTACCCGTGACGCTTGCCGAGTTTCCGGTCTGCGCGATGCTCGCGGGTACGGCTGCAAACACGCCAAATAGGAAAAACAAAGTCGCTAGAAATACTCTTACGGATCTCATTAATGAATCTCCCTTTATGAATGGCGACGTGTGCGCTGCGCAGCGCGGGCCGCGGATGAATTGCAGAATGAAAATGGAATTCGACACTTGCCGCTGAGAACACGGCACGCGTTAAGGGATTACGATTTCTGGGAGGAGAGGTTAGACAGGAGGCGCGCGGGGGATTCTATGACTGCAAACAGGATCGAGGCTAAGTTTCTGATCTTCAGCAGCCGCAAATCGCGCGACGGTGATCGGCGTTTGCGTTTCTAACTGCGTGGCGGGCTGGGGTACCGCGACATGGCCGGTGTGGCAGACCTGGCAATGCTGTTCGTCGGAGGAGTGCCCGTGCCAGTGGCCTGCAGCCTGCATGGCAAAGAGGCCCACGGAGAGAATCAGGGCCACCGCCAGCAGTCTTAGAGCTGTTCGCTTGGGCATAAATAAAATCCAATGCACTCCTGCCAACTATCGTAACTGTGATGCCGCCCGTGCTAAAAAGGTCGTTGGGCATCCGCTGCGAATCGCACAACACCGCGGCTCCATACACGCGGCGAGATGTGGCCGGCGTCTTTAAACCTGCAAGACGTCGCCTTCGCGCGCGACCAATTCGTAGAGCACCGGGTTGACGAAAAAGCCCAGGACCAATCGCGAAATAAGGCCGGCGACGATCACAATCGCGAAGGGCTTCTGCGTGTCGGAACCGATCCCGGTGGAAAGCGCCGCGGGCAACAAGCCCAGACAAGCGACGAGCGCCGTCATCATAATGGGACGCAAGCGCAGCAACGAGGCTTCGCGCGTGGCGGTGCGAATGTCTTTGTTTTCGAGGCGCAGCTTGTTGATGTAGGAGACGAGAATTACCGCGGTCTCCACCGACACGCCCATCAGCGCGAGCAAACCGAGCACGGAGGAAACGCTAAAGGGCGTGTGCGTGAGTTTCAGAGCGATCAGCGCGCCGACGGGCTCGGTCATGACCACGCCCAGCGCGATGGTCACCGGGAACTTGAAATTGCCATAGAGTGCGAAGAGGATCATGAAAATCAGCAGCACTGCGAGCGGGCCGATGATCAGGAACTGCTGCTCGGCTTCGATGAATTCGCTGTACTCGCCGCCCCAGCTGAGGCGGTAGCCCGCGGGCAAAGACTTTTCGACGGAGGCGATGGCCCGCTGGCCTTCTTTTACCGCGCCGGCCAAATCGCGCCCTTCGATGCTGTACTGCACGCCGATGTAGCGCGAATTCTGCTCGCGATAAATGAAGGATGCGCCGTTGCCTTCGCGAATGTCCGCCAATTCGCTGAGGGGAATCTGCTGGCCGGTGGGCGCGCCGACGAGCAAGTTCGAGATCTGCTGCGCGTTCTCGCGAAACTCCGGCTTCATGCGTACGACAAGATCGAATAATTTTTCGCCCTGGATCACTTGCGTGGCTGCCTGGCCGCCCACGGCCGCTTGTACTACACCTTCCACGTCGGCCACGTTGATGCCAAAGCGCGCAATCTTGTCGCGATCCACTTGCACGATCAGGCTCGGTTGGCCGAGCTCACGCACGACGGTTAGTTCCGTGAATCCGGGAATTTGGGAGAGCCGCCGTTTGATTTCCAGTGCATTCTGTTGCAGCACATTCAAGTCGGGGCCATAGATTTTTACGGCCAGAGCGCTCTTCAAGCCGGTGAGAGCTTCGTCCACGGCGTCTTCCGCGGGCTGCGTGTAGTTGAAAATGATTCCGGGAAAAGCTTTGAGTTGCTCATCCAGATTCGCGATCAACTCTGGCTTCGTATGAAATTTGCCGGTCTTCCACGCAGCGTCGCCATATGGTTTTAGCCCGACATAGAATTCGCAGTTGAAGAAACCGGTGGGATCGGTGCCATCGTCCGGTCGCCCCAGCTCGGAGCCGACCACGGTAACCATCGGATATTTCGCGAGGATGTCGCGAATCTGGGGCGCGATCTTGGCAGCTTCTTCGTAGGAAATCGTATAGGGCATGGTCGCGCGTACCCAGAGCGCGCCCTCGTCGAGATGCGGCATGAATTCGCCGCCGATGAAAGGAATGAGCAGCAAGGTCGCACCGAAGATGAGCGCGGCGACGAACATCGTCAACTTGGGATTGTCGAGGCACCAGGTGAGATAACCGGAGTAATTTCGCTTCACCCATTCGAAGGGCTTGTTGACGCGCTCGCGGACGCCTTTCTTGAACCAGTAGGAGCACATCACCGGAACGAAAGTGAGTGTGAGTACCAGCGCGCCGACCAGCGCAATCGACATGGTATCCGCCATGGGATGAAACAATTTTCCGGACGGCCCGGTGAGTGCGTAGATCGGGATGTAACCGGCGATGATTACGGCGACAGAATAGAAGATGGGGCGGTCCACGTCCTTGGCGGCGGCGAGAATCACTTCGTGCAGATCGTATTTCTGGCCTTCGCGCAGGCCTAGCTCGCGATAGATGTTTTCGACCATGACCAGCGTGCCATCAATGATGATGCCGAAATCAATCGCGCCGATCGAGAGCAGGTTGGCGGCGACGCCGCGCGCGTGCAGAAAAATAAAGGAGAAGAGCAGCGCGAGCGGGATGGTCAGCGCGACGATGACGGCTGCGCGCACGCTTACCAGGAAGAAAATCAGCACGATGAGGACCAGCGTCATCCCCAGGAGCATGTTTTCTTCCACGGTGCGGATGGTCAAGCTCACCAGGTCGCTGCGGTCGTAATAGGGCACGACTTTCACATCGGGCGGCAGGATGTGCTCGTTCAGTTCTTTGGTCTTGGCTTCGACGCCCTTCAGAACGTTTTGGGTCTGATCGCCGCGCAGCATCATGATGACGCCTTCGACGGCGTCGTCAGTCTTGTTGAATCCGAATTGGCCCAGGCGGGGTGCGTGGCCGATGGTGACTTCAGAGACGTCGCGCACGCGCACCGGCACGCCATTCTGCGAGCCGATGATCACGCTGCCGATGTCTTGTACGTCTTTGATCAGGCCCAGGCCGCGCACGTAATAAAATTGGCCGCCTTGCGGATAAAACCCGCCGCCGGTGTTGGCGTTGTTCACGGAAAGCTGCTGGAGCACTTGCGGGACGGTGATGTGATAGCCGTAGAGCCGCGCGGGATCGAGCAGCACCTGGTATTGCATCACGGTGCCGCCGAAGCCGGAATCATCCGCGACGCCGCGGACTTGTTTGTACTCGCGCTCGATCACCCAATCTTCGAAAGTCTTCAGTTCTTGCGGCGTGCGATCGGGACTTTGCAGCACGTAGCGGTACACCAGTCCCGAAGGGCTGGAAAGCGGCGCGAGCGACGGAGTGACGCCGGTGGGATAGGTGACTTCGCTGAGCCGTTGAAAGACGATCTGGCGCGCAAAATAGTCGTCGGTGTCTTCATCGAACGTGAGAATTACGTCCGACAGGCCGTAGAGCGAAATCGAGCGCTGAATGGCCATTTTCGGCACGCCATTCATTTCCACTTCGGTGGGTAATGTGACGAGACGCTCGACTTCTTCCGCGGCGTGGCCCGGCCACTGGGTGATGACTTCCACCATCGGTGGTGAAAGATCCGGGTAGGCGTCCACCGGCATGCGCTGGAAGGAAACTGCACCCCCGACGGCGATGAACACCACGAGCATCAGCACCAGGAACCGCTGTTGCAGCGCGAACTTGATGACGTTATGAATCATTCGAGAGCAGCCGTCCTAGTGTTGGAACGAATTGGCGAACTGCAGAAACAAGCTGCCGTCGCCTACAACTTTATCGCCGGGACTCAAGCCCTTCAGAATTTGCGTCCTTCCGGCTTCGCTTTGGCCGATCTCCACCGATCTCCGGCCGAACTGATTTGTGCCCGAGGCTACGTAAACGAACGGTTGATTTTCGTCGTCGCGCAGCACGGAAGAATCCGGCACGGCGATTGCGTTCAGTTCCGCGCCGGCATTTACCGTGGCCGTGACGTACATGTTGTTTTTGAGTTTTTCGCCGGGATTTTCGACGACGATGCGCGCCTGCAACGTACGCGTAGTGGGATCCAGCGCGGGCGAGATGAAAGAAATCTTGCCTTGGAATTTATCGGGGTAAGAATCGGTCTGCACCGCGACCTGGTCGCCTACGTGCACTGCGGACAGATCGCTCTGATAGACGTTGGCGAGCACCCATACTGAGCTCATATCCGAGATGATGAACGCTTGCGTCGCACCCGCTTGCAATAACTGTCCGGGAGCGACGTCGCGCTCCACAATTTCTCCGCCGATGGGCGCGAGCAGCGGGATTTCGGCCGAGGAAGGAGCTTTCTCCAAATCCTCTGGCTTTGATATTCCCAGAATCTTCAGGCCGAGCAGCGCTGCGTTCAAATCCGCTTGCGCCTGAATGCGATCCGATTCCGCCTGGAGCAGATCGCGTTCGGCGATGGCGTGGTGCGCGTACAGATCCTGAGCGCGCGCATAATTTTTGTCGGTCACGCGATAGCTGTCGCGCGCTTTCAGGTAGGCCGCATAGAGCAGCGAATAATCCGGGCTGCTTACTTCCAAGAGCGACTGGCCTTTCTTCACGCGCTCGCCCGGAACGACGAGAATCCGGCTAACGGGACCGCCGACCTGGGTGATTACCGGCACGGTATTGAATGCGTTGTAGGCCACGGCGCCGGTGAGGCGCAGGACGCGCGGCAATTTTACTGGCTCGACGGTCACGACCTGCACATGGGACATCTGGTTTTCGGGAATGGTGAAGAGCGCGGGAGTTTCGCTCTTGGATTCCTTCCCGCTGAACGACGTCATCTGATTCGCGCGTTCATCGGAACTGCAGCCCGCGAGGCAAGCGGCGGCCATCGCAATCGCTATAGCGAACGCGCCGGCGCGCATCGCCGGAGATCTAGAGCCGCATCGGGAAGACTGGTTGCTCATGGCAGGCTCCTGGTTCCCACGGCCTCGCGCAACTGCTCGACCGCGGTGAGATAAGCCGCGAGCGATTGGCGGTAGTTGAGCTGGATCGCGCGGTAGCTGCGTTCAGCGTCGAGATAATCGAGCAGGCTGGCGGCGCCGCGCTTGTAGGAATATTCGGTGATGTCGCGCGACTGCTGCGCCGCATCCAGATAGCCGCCGCGGTATTGCGTGACCACCAGATCGTTTTCGCGCACTCCTTCGTACGCGGTGAGCACGTCGCTCATCACCTGGTCGCTGGCGGCCAGTTCCTGTTCCTGCGCCTGATTGATCACGTAATTGGTGCGCGCGATTTCGCCTTGGTTGCGATTGAAGATGGGAAGCTGGAAGCTGCCGAAGAACGAGGCTGTATTCGTCGCGCTGACGTGGTCGTAGTCGGCAGTGCCGGTGACGTCTACCTTGCCGTTAGCTTTGGCCAACTCGTACTGGCTCTTGGCCGCGATCACGCCTTGCTGCGCGGCGCGAAAATCAGGACGGTTCTGCAGGGCTTTGGATTGCAGGTCCTCGAGTTTGATTTGCACCGGGATGTACTCGAAGTCGCTGGAGACGTCGTAATCTTCCGGCACGGTTTCGTATCCCAGAAACTGCCGCAAGCCAACCAGCGCCTGCACTTTAGAAAGCTGCGCTTGAGCCACGTCCTGCTGAAATTGCAGCATCTGCAGTTTGATCTTCAGGAAATCGCCTTCGCTGATGTCGCCGGCGTTGTAACGGGCTAGGCTGATGTCCACGGTGTTTTGAAAACTCTTCATGTCTTGCAACGCGAGGTCGAGCGTGGATTCGGCGAGCTGCACGCTGACGAATTGCGAGGCGACGTTGAAGGTGAGCGTGCGCTCGTTGTCGGTGACCAGTGATTTGGCTTGCGCAGTGACGTCTTGCGCGGCTTGCAGGCGGTGCTGGCGTTTCTTGCCGCGTTCGAAAAGGTAAGCGATGCCCGCATCGAACTGCGCGGTTTCGTCAATGTATTCCGAGGTGAATTGGCTGGGCTGAAAAATCGGGAGGAATTGCGCGTCCAAGGTGAGCACCGGATTCGGCCGCAGGTTTGCGGTGATTTCCAGAGCCTGGTCCTGCTGAATCGTGGTGCGCGCCGCTTTCAGATTGTGGTTGTGCTCGAGCGCCATCTGGATGGCTTGGTCCATCGAGATGCGCACGGCGCCATGCACCTGCCCCGACGGAGTATTTTGCGGCGCGGTTGCGGGCCCCGGATTCTGCGCCGTGGATGGCGGCGCCTGTGGCGGCGAAGTCTGCGCGTGGGCAGCGGATGCGAAACACACCACGAGTGCGGGAATGGCGAATCGAGCGGTTTTAGCAGGCATAGTCTTCAACCTCTAAAGAGAAAAGTAATGGGATCGGCGTGCCGGTAGCGGCACAGGGTCAGCTAAAGGTTAGACGGCGGGCGGTGCGCGTGCGGGAAGACGTGGCGCGACGGGAGAGGGCGCAAATCCGGGTTCTTGAATTTCGATTTGCACGCCCACCTGGGCTAGCGACGGTTCGCGATGGCCGGGTTGCGGATGATCAATCGGTTGGTGACTCAGGTGGCAGATCGAGCAATTCGCGTCGGGGCCGGCATGATGGTGAGAGACGCTGCCCAAGACCATTACCAGCATCAGCAGCGCCAGTAGCGCAACTGGGATGGCGAGATTCCGAGCTGGTCTGCGTGTATGCACGTGACGAAGGGCGGCAGAACCCCTGAGCCTATCATATACGGAGATGGCTGTTAGGTGTTAACGGGTTGCGTCGGGAGCACTAGGTAGATCGGCGTCGGGAGCGAACGCGCCCTGCAACCGGGTTCGAAGAGAGCTTCGACGGGCTAATTCGTCGGTTCGAGCGCCTTTTCCACCATGGAGACGCACTTTTCCACACGCTTGCGCAACGGGCCTTCGATTTCCTGCTGCCGTTTGCGCAGCGTGAAGGATTCATCGGCGATATTCAACGCCGCGAGCACCGCTACCTTCAGCGAATCCACCATGTGCGTGGCTTCGGCGACGGAGCGCATCTTGGCGTCCACGTAAGCCGCCAGTTCCTTCAAGTATTCTTCGTTGTCATCCGCGTTCACGTTGTAGCTCTGATCGTAAATCTCGATTTTCACGGTGCACTCCCTTGCTGAGCCAAGTTTATTGTCGGCCATTGGGCGCGCTGGTGCAACGGACATGTGTTGGGCGGGCGGCGCTGCGCGATTGACTTCGTAATTGCGCGGGATTACATTGTGCTTCGGCGCCAAGGGCGCCTCCAGTCCGCGGAAAGGGCCGTGCCCACCAGAAGCAGTTTTGCAGTTGCGAATCTTCTTTCAGCCTGATTCGGGCGGACTCCAGGCATGTAGTGAAAGGAGCTTCGTATGTTTCCCAATCCGCAGGATGCTCTCCCGCTTCCGCCGCAACCAAACCTAGAGCAGTACAAGAAACAGGCCAAGGATCTAGTGAAAGTTTGCAAGTCCTCCGACCCTGACGCGCTACGTGTGTGGGCCGCCAAGTGGGTGAAGACGCTCGCGCGTTTGCAAAGTCTGGCGATCACGCGGGGGCTGCCGGTGAGCTTGGATCGCTGGATTGTTCAGGTGGAGGAATTTGCGCGGCGAAAACTACAGGACCCCGGCCAGCGCGTGAAGTGCTCGCTGACCGAGGCGCAGTTCATAATTGCGCGCGCGCACGGCTTCGAGACCTGGCCTGCGTTCGCCGCGCAGATCACGGCGCAGACTCGCCGCAACTCCCCCGAATCACAATTCGAAGCGGCGGTGGATGCAATTGTTGGCGGTGACGCGCCAGCACTCGAGCGGTTACTGCTGGAAAATCCAAAATTGATTCGCGCACGTTCCACGCGCGAGCATCGTGCGACGCTGCTGCACTACGTCGCGGCTAATGGCGTGGAGGGTTATCGACAGAAGACTCCGAAGAATGTCGTGAGAATCGCAGAGATGCTGCTTATCGCCGGCGCCGAAGTTGACGCGGAAGCGAATGTGTACGGCGGAGGCGCAACCACTCTGGTCCTCGCTGCTACTAGCGTTCATCCCGAGCGAACCGGCGTGCAAATCGCGCTGCTGGAAACTTTGCTACGCCACGGCGCACAGATCGATCGTCCGGCATTAGCCGGGAACCGCCTGCCGATTGTGATGGCGTGCTTAGCGAACGGACGAGCGCCGGCGGCCGAGTTCTTCGCCACGCGGGGCGCGCAACTGAATCTGGAAGAAGCGGCTGGAGTGGGACGGCTCGACGTCGTGAGAAATTTCTTCAACCAGGACGGCAGTTTGAAAGCGAATGTTACGAGCGAGCAGATGGTGAGCGGCTTCTTGTGGGCTTGCGGATATGGTCGAAACGACGTTCTCGCGTTTCTTCTAGATAAGGGTTTTGATTTGGGCGCACGCGATGCTGCTGGGCAGACCGGATTGCATTGGGCCGCAATGAACGGAAATTTAGGCGGGGTGCAATTGCTCCTGGCACGAGGAGTTCCGCTCGAAGTGAAGAATGTTTATGGCGGCACGGTCCTGGGGCAGACGCTCTGGTCCGCCGCGCACGCCGCCGATCCGGATGCGTTTGTTTCCACTGTCGAAACTTTGTTGGCCGCGGGCGCGAGAGTTCCTGAGCGCCATGCCGCGATCAGCCAGCGGATGGATGCGCTGCTGCAGCAACACGGGAGTGTCGCCGACGGCAGCTTGTCATGGGATGGCGAGTAGCACGCGATGAAATCGTGAGGAGCTACCGCCCGCCTGCGCAGATTTTCCTCCGGCGATTGTCAGGAAGCTGCGCTCGCTTGCTGCATTTCCGCGACGAGGCGCTGCACCAGTTCCGCGGCGGGCATGGCACGCGCACGCGTGACGCCCTGGCCGACGAAGAGCGAGAGATAGCCGGATTCCCCGAGCTTCGCGGCGGCGGTGCGCATCGGGCGCGTCAAGGCATTCTGCAGCGGGAACGGCAGGATTATTTTTTCTTTGCCTTCGAGTTTGGAGATGAACGTATTCAGCAGGCCGCGCGCGGGCCGGCCGGAGAACGCGCGGGTGATGACGGTGGTGTCTGTGCGAGCAGCGAGAATGGCTCGGCGGTAGGCCGCTGAAGTTCCGGCTTCGGGACACGTCAGGAACGCAGTGCCGAGTTGCGCCGCAATGGCACCGCGCGCAATGGCTTGCGCGATGTCTCGCCCGTCCATCAGGCCGCCGGAAGCAATTATCGGCGTGGATACTGCTGCACGAAGCGATCGCACTAATTCGAGCGTCGGAACCATCGCAGTTTCGAACGGACCGGCGAAGGTTCCTCGATGCGACCCGGCCTCTGCACCCTGCGCCACGATTGCCGTCACGCCGCTTGCCTCCAAAAATTTTCCTTCTTGGACAGTCGTTGCTGTGCCAAAGATTGCGATTCCCGCTGCGTTCAGGCGCGCCATCGCGGCGGGCTCCGGAATTCCGAAAGTGAAACTGAAAACCGCGGGGCGCGTTTCCAGTACGATCTGCAACTGCTCCGCAAAAGAGTTCTTGGGCCATCGCGGAAGCGCGGGCGGAGGCAAATGAAGCTCTTCGTGAATTTCGGCGAGCAACGCGAGCATCGGAGCGACATCAACTTGTGATTCGGGCGCAAATCCGCCTGCGAAAAGATTCACGTTGAAAGGTTTGTCGGTGAGGGCTCGGACCTTTTTAATATCGGCAGCTATTTGCTCGGGAGTGCTGTAGGCGGACCCGAGCGAGCCCAGAGCACCGGCGTTGGATACGGCCGCAACCAGTTCGGGAGTTGACGGGCCTCCAGCCATCGGCGCCTGGATGATGGGGTGCTGGATCCCGAGGTCGCGTAGGAAATCGTTCTGGGTCATGCGAATTAGTCGCTCTGGCGATTCTTGAAGCTGCGCTGTTCGTTGGCCGCGGGCTGTGGATCGCTCGTCGGGATTATATCGCGCGTAGGGTGGCGCCGAGCTTTTGCTGGAGCGCGGCGACGATGCGCGCGGAGAAATCGTTCAGTTGCGCGTCGGTGAAGGTTGCTTCCGCGCTTTGAAATTTCACACGGATCATTAGCGAGAATTTTCCGGACGGCACTTGTCCGCCGCGGAACAGGTCAGCGGCCTCGATGGATTCAACCTCGGCGACCTTGAGCGAGCGAATCGTTTCGACGACTTGCGCGAACGTCACACCGTCCGCTAGCACCAGCGAAAAATCACGTTCGACCGCTGGGAAGCGCGGCAGCGCCTTGAAGCGACGCGCGGCGTTCGCCGCTTCGACGCCGGTGACGAGGGGCTCGAGCTTTAGTTCAGCGACGAAGACGTCCTGGCGGAATTTGTAGATGTCCGCGATGCGCTTGGCGAGTTGGCCGGCTATTCCGAAGCTTGCCGGCACCGACGATTTGGCCGCGAGTAAAATCTGCGCCGCGCGCGAGCCCGCGAGCCACTGCGGGCCGCCTGATTGCCACGTAAAGCCTCCGACCAGCTCGCCGATTCGGTCGAGGTCGCCTTTCAAATCCGCGAAGCTGAATTCCCCTGCGGCTTCGTAAATTGTTTTTTCCTGCGCCATGCCGGTGGCGCCTAGCGTGAGCACTTGCGTTTCCACTGGCTCGCCATCGCGCAGCTCGTAGGTCTTACCGATCTCAAAGAGCCGCAAATTCCGCTGGCCGTGATTCAAATTCCATTCAATCGCGCGAAGCATACTAACCGTACCGGTAGAGCGCATCACCGACGCGTCTTCCGCGAGCGGATTGCCGATCACCGCGGGCGCCAGATTTTCCGGCCGAAAAAGCTCGTTGCGCTGCGTATCCACGATCGGGATTTCCACAATTTCCTGGTAGCCCAGCGCCACGATGCGCTCGCGCAGGCGGTCCTGTGCCTCGGCGTGCGGCAAACGATGCGCGGGAAGCTTTGCGGGCGGCAGCCGCGGCGGAAATTTGTCGTAGCCATAATGCCGCGCCACTTCTTCGATCAGATCAATCCCGCGCGTCACGTCCTGGCGCCAGGAAACTTGGCGGCATTCCCACACGGCGGCGATGGAGCCGTCGCTGCCGCGATTCACGTCCACGCGGACGGGATGAAAACCCAGCGCGCTGAGAATCGCTTCGATGTCGCGGTCCGGAACGTCCGCACTCATCACGCGCAGCAGCTCCTTGCGTGAAAGCTCGATTTTCTTTTCCGGCTCGCGATGAGGGTACACATCCACGACCCCGCCGAGAAGCTCGCCGCCCGCGACCTGCTGAATCAATTCCGCGGCGCGCCGCGAGGCCAGCTCCGCCATTTCCGGATCGGCGCCGCGTTCGAAGCGGTAGGAAGCTTCGCTGCGCAAGCCCAAAGCCTTGGAAGTACGGCGAATGGAAATCGGATCGAACCACGCGCATTCGATCAAGACGTTGCGCGTGCTGAAACTGATTTCGGTTTCGGCCCCGCCCATCACGCCGCCGATGCCCACGGCGCGCGCGGCATCCGCCACCACGCACATGTCTTTCGTCAGCGTGCGTTCGGCGCCGTCGAGCGTGCGGATTTTTTCGCCAGGTTTTGCGCGCCGCACCACAATGCGGTGTTCCTGCAATTTATCGAAATCGAAAGAGTGCAGCGGGTGGCCTAGCTCGAACATTACGTAATTGGTGACGTCCACCACGTTGTTGATGGATTTTTCGCCGATCGCTTCGAGGCCTTGCCGCAGCCAGTCGGGCGACGGCTGCACTTTCACGCCGCGCAGCACGCGCGCCGTAAATCGTCCGCAAAGATCCGGCGCGGCGATCTCCACACGCGTCGCGCCCGCAACTTTTTCTGCCGATTCTTTTAGCTTCGTATGCAAAGGCTTCAGCGGCAGGCGGTAAATCGCCGCCGCTTCGCGCGCGATGCCCAGATGGCCCAGGCAGTCCGGACGATTTGCGGTGACTTCCGCATCGAGCACCGGCCCCGCGGCGGTCTCGTCGATGGAATCTACGGCCACGCCCGCGAGTGAAAGCCGCGCGCGCAGATCGGCGGGCGACGTGGTGACGTCCACGAACTCTTTCAGCCAGTTGTAAACAACCTTCATTTTTTCGCCGAGTTTAGACGTTTAAAGTACGAGCACGCCGCCGCGCCGCGCCCCTGTAACCGCATTACGGAAATTGTTTCAGAAAGCGCACGTCGTTCTGGAACAGCAGCGGCACTTCCGTCACGCCGTACTTCATCATCGCCAGGCGATCCACGCCCATGCCGAACGCAAAACCCGAATATTTTTCCGGATCGTAGCCGACAAATCCGTACACCGCGGGATTCACCATGCCCGCGCCGAACAGTTCGATCCAGCCCGATTGTTTGCACACGCGGCAGCCGGAGCCGCCGCAAACGTGACAGGTGGCATCCACTTCGGCGGAGGGCTCGGTGAACGGAAAATAGCTGGGCCGCAGGCGCGTTTTTGTTTTTGGGCCAAGGAATTCGCGCGCGAAATAATCCACCGTGCCTTTGAAGTCGCAGAAAGTGATGTCCGTATCCACGGCGAGGCCTTCGATCTGGTGGAACATGTAGCCGTGCGTCGCGTCAGGATTATCGCGGCGATAAACTTTGCCGGGGACGACGATGCGCACCGGCGGCTTCTGCTTCTCCATGGTGCGAATCTGCATCGGCGAAGTGTGCGTGCGCAGCAAATGTCCGCCGCGCGCGCCGGCGATGTAGAAAGTGTCCATGTTGTCGCGTGCGGGATGGTGCTCGGGAATATTGAGCGCCTCAAAATTATAGTAGGGCGTTTCGATTTCGGGTCCGGCGACGACACTGAAGCCGATGGCGGTGAAGATGCGCAGAAGTTCGTCGTACGTCTGGCGGATCAGGTGGCGCGTGCCGATGGCGCGCTCGATGCCCGGAAGTGAGAGATCAATTTTGTCGCGAGCAGCGGCGCTCTGTTCTCCGGCCGCTTCCTTCTCAGCCGTCAGCGCGGCGATTCGCGCCTCGATGTGAGACTTCAGCGCGTTGAGGCTTTGGCCGACGGCTGGCTTGACCTCTTTCGATGCCGGCTTCAGCCAGTTCTCGGTAAGCTCAGAAATAATTCCCGACTTGCGGCCCAGCCACTTTACGCGTGTGACGCCCAAGTCAATCGAATCGATATCTTGGGCCGCGTCGCGATCGAATGCGGAGCGCAACTCGCTGAATAGAGCTGTGACCTTGTCAGGTGAGTCAGCGCCAAGCTGAGCGAGCGTTAGCTTCGTGGGATCGTTCGTCGTCATCGTGAACGCAAATCTGCCGGCGAGACGCCTGCCTACCGGCAGGCAGGCCGGCGCTACGCAGAACGTCGCCGGCGCCATTCTTACACGTATTGCGTGAAATTATCCTTCTTCGTGGTGACGAACAACCGCGGGCCGCGCGGTTTGCACTACTCCCGGCTTCGGGAAGTGCTGCTTCACGGAGCCGACCAGCGACGCGAATCCATCGGCATCGTGCACGGCCATGTCCGCCAGAATCTTGCGGTCCAGGTCGATGCCGCCAGCCTTCAGCGCGTGAATCAACTGGCTGTAGGTGGTGCCGTTGTTGCGCGCGGCGGCGCCGATGCGCTGAATCCACAGCGCGCGGTAATCGCGTTTGCGCACGCGGCGGTCGCGATAGGTATAGCGCAGCGAGCGGTTCACCGCTTCTTTAGCGGAGCGGTACAGCTTGCCCTTGGTAAGGAAAAAACCCTTGGCGTGTTTCAGCAGCTTTTTGCGGCGGGCGCGGCGTTTGGTTCCACGTTTAACTCGAGGCATGGTTCTCTTCTCCTGTGGCGCGTTTCTAAGGCGCTGGCAAAATTAATTCAAGTGAGGAGACAAACGCGGTCCGGCCGCTCGCGGAAATGCACGAGCAACAGGACGGGTTTGTCTCGTGGGACTGCATTTTGTTCCACCACTAGCCGTCATTTCTGAGGGCGGGCGGAACATCCGGCCGGCAGGCACCCGTTACGCTCTGCCCGGCTCGGAAAAAATCTAACTTCTACCGCAGGCCGTACGGCAACTGCAAACGCACGTTGTTTGTGTCTGCCGGATTGACCTGAACTTTATTCAGCAGCCGGCGCATGCGGCGCGGCTTCTTGGTGCCGAGTAGGTGACGCTTGCCCGAACGCCAGCGCATGATCTTGCCGGTGGAAGTAATCTTAAAGCGCTTGGCGGCGCCACGGTGCGTCTTAGCTTTCAATTTCTTGTTCTTCTTCACGATATCCTCTTGATCCTATTGAACTGAATTTCTTTACGCCTGCCCTTCGGCGTTTTTCTGCGCCGGTTGCGCAGCCGGTGTTGAACCCGCGCCCTTCTTCGGCGCGAGCAGTGCGAGCAGGATGTTCGCTTCCATACGCGGACCGAACTCCACCTGCACGTGATCCATGATTTCCTTCAGCAAACGGTCCATCTTCTTACGGCCCACGTCCTGGTGCGCCATTTCGCGGCCGCGATGGAAAATCATGGCCTTAACTTTGTAACCTTCGCCGAGGAAACGGATGATCTGATTCTTGCGAACCTGAAAATCGTGTTCGGCAGTGGAAGGCCGGAACTTCACTTCCTTGATGTGCGAACTCTTCTGATGCTTCTTGGCTTCGTGCGCCTTCTTGCTCGCCTCGTACTGAAACTTGCCGTAATCCACCAGCTTGCAGACAGGCGGCACGGCGTTGGGCGAGATCTCCACCACGTCCAAGCCGGCATCGCGCGCGGCCTTCATGGCGTCAAACAGCGTCATCACGCCGAGCTGGTTTCCAGCTTCATCCACCACGCGCACTTCACGAGCGCGAATTCTTTCGTTGACCCGCAGGCCAGGCGTCCCACCACGTTCTGCGATAAACCCACCTCCCGGGCCCTGAAAAGTGTAAATCCGGCCCGCTAGCCGTGCCCTCCGTGGTCGAAAAGTCCGCGAGGAGGGACGGGCCAAAAAGTATAGCACGGGTTCGCTGCTCCCCGGCAACTACGGATTTACGATGCTGGGGTGGGGTCGAAGGGGAGGCGATCCATAGAGTTTAGGGACGCGGACGCCGGCACGCTGACCGCTCACTCTTTCTCTGGAGCGTAGCGCCGCAAGAGCGTAATCGAGAACACCAGAATAAGGATGACTAGCCCTAACAAGCCAAGCTCCAGCATGCTGCCCCGAAATATGCTCGCGCGGTCGGGGGACCAGGCTCCGCCTTGTGTGAGGCTGGCGGCTTCCAGAGTAATCACCAACATGCGCCGAATGGAGGCAATCAAGCCCACCACCAGGAATGGCTCGGTAACCAGAACATGAGAGTGAATGGAGATGCGTACCGTATGCATAATCTCCACCATCATCAGCACGACGAGCAACTGGTCCAACACCACAAGCGTATCGGTGGCAATCGTCCAGTGACCAACGGACCCCCAAAGCATTTTTCCTGCGTTGGCAATCGTCGCCAGCGCCGTTATGAAGAGCAAAATGCCAAGAAGGGAGTAGACAATCACTTCAGCCTTCGCCATGTAGTCGCCAGACTGTACACGGAGTTTTTCTTGAGCCATGTCTGTGTTTTCGCTCCAGCGCCTTGATGCGCCAATTTTGTCAGCGGAGTATAGCGGTAAGTGGGCGTATCGAGAAGCGGGAACGAGGCTTTGGCGCAGGCGTGGCTGGCGGCATTGCCGAGATGTGCTACGGAGACTTCTGCACGAAAAGGCCGGCGAAGGATTGTCGGTGATAATACGCGACAATTCCCCAGAGAATTGCGACGACGATCGCCATACCCAGACCCATGTGGAACAGCAGTAGGTGATACAACAGGATGTTCACGATGATTGGTCCTAGAATTGTGAGCCCTAGCGGAACGTAGCGATTCACAAGCAACAGCGCACCGCCAACGATTTGCAGCACGGAGACGACCAGGCCGTAGTGCGATTGAACCAATGCCGTGACGAACTGGCCGGCCAGCCCCGTCGGCATCGGTCCCTTCGGAACGAACGGCATGAAGGCGATTAGCCCGAATGCAAAGAAGAGCAATCCCAGAAGAATGCGTGCAATCAACGCAGCGATTTTCATGTTTTGAGCAGCTCCGCGAGCCGATCATAACTCACCGCAGCGCCATGTTCCATGCCGGTCTTGAGGGCGCCGTCGCGGGCGGCGCGCGAAGAATAGAGCACCGTCTGCGTAAGCGTGGTCTTGCCGGCGTGCTCGGTGAAGATCAGGGTGTTCAGCGCTTCACCGCCGGTCCAATCTTCGTCCCAAATTTCAGTAAATACCAGCCGGTCGGGTGGGGCGATCTCGCGAATGACGCCGCTCATGCCCATGTCTTTGTCCTTTCCATCGCTGTGCCGCCACACGAAGCGCGTCGCACCACCCACGCGCAGATCCATTTCGCAAACCGCCAGGCGCCAATCGTCCGGCCCGTACAACCAGCGCTTCACCAGTTCGGGCCTGGTCCAGGCCTCGAATACGAGATGCCGCGGCGCATCGAAAATGCGGGTCATCGTCACCTCGCGGTCACTGGGCGTGGTTACTTTCAAAGTACCGCTGTTTTTCATTGGCGCTCTACCGCTTTGTGCGTCCACGTTTTTCCTCCTTTGCTTTCAGCTCCGCGAGCGCGCCATCGAGCTGTTGGAAATTGCCTTCCCAAATACGCCGGTACCTTTCGATCCAGACTTCTAGCTCTTTCAACGGCGCCGCGCGCAATGAATAAATCCTGCGCTGGGCGTCCACGCGAACGTCCACCAGCCCAGCATCGCTCAGCACGCGCAAGTGTTTTGAGACTTGCGGTTGGCGCAGACTCAGGCGATGGATTATGTCGCCGACGGGCCGCGGCCCCTCGCGCAACAGTTCGACGATTTGGAAGCGATTGGGCTCGGCCAACGCTTGCAGGGTTTCCATCATAGCGAGCACCAATATGCTTTACAACGTATATGCGTGTCAAGGTATATTCGTTTGTGAGGATATACAACACCCCGAGTGTGTATTGAACACAATTGACCGCCCGTACTATCGGGCGTTGCGGCGCGCTATCCAACACTGAAGCTAGACGCGTATTTCTTCGGAGGGCTGCACTCATGCGCACAACTTCTGTACTTCTCGCGGCCACGGCATTGACGCTGGTGCTTTCCGGGGCTGCGCCGGCGCAGGATGTTCCGCTGCATGTGTCGCAACCGGCGCCACGAACCGTCTCGAATACTTCCGCTCAGCCGGCTTCTGCTTCGCCCTCGCAATCCATGCAAAACGCTTCGCGAGACAACCTGGTGGTCATGAACCCAGCTCCGATATCGCTTGGCGAAGTGGCACGGCTCGCGCGCGCCAAGAAAACCAGCCAGGCAAAATCCGTGAAGATATTCAACGACGACAACATGCCGCATGCGCCGCTCAGCTCGGGCGAAAAGGCGCCCGGCCTTGATGCACAGAGTTCGTCCGGCGGAGGAAAAGTGACGCTGCTGGATTTCTGGGCGACATGGTGCGGCCCGTGCCGTCACGCGTTGCCCGGCTTAAAGCAGTTGCAGGCGGCTTATGGTGCCGACAAGGTGGAAGTCATCAGCATCAGCGAAGATGAGGACGAAAACACGTGGCAGAGTTTCGTCGCGCAGAATCAGATGAACTGGACACAGCGCCGGGATTCGGATCATCAGATGATGCGGCAGTATGGCGCGAGCGCGCTGCCGACTTACGTGCTGATCGGCAAAGATGGAAATGTAGTGCAACAGTACGTGGGCGATGATCCCGGCGAACCGATCCTGGAGCGCATGGAACCCGATTTGAAGCGAACCCTCGAAGGAAATTCGTAAATTCAGCGGCGAACGAACTACGAAATCACTTTTGAGTCCATTTCCGCGCGCAGGTCCGCGCTGAATTGTTCAAGCGGGCGCGCGCCGAGGTCGCCTTTGGCGCGATGGCGCACCGAAACCGTGCCGGCCTCGGCTTCCTTGCCGCCAACGACCAGCATGTAGGGAATTTTCTGGAGCTGCGCGTCGCGAATTTTCGCCTGCAGCTTTTCGTTGCGATCGTCGAGCTCGGCGCGCACCCCACCATCGAGCAACTTCCCGAGGACCTGATTCGCGTAATCGTTCTGCCGTTCAGTGATGGGCAGCACCATCGCTTGCACAGGCGCGAGCCACACTGGAAACGCGCCGGCGTACAGCTCGATGAGATAAGAAGTCATTCGCTCCATGGTGCTGATGACGCCGCGGTGAATCATCACTGGCCGATGCACTTGTCCGTCCGCGCCGACGTATCCCAGTTCGAATTGATTCGGCAAATGAAAATCGATCTGTATCGTGGAATAGGTTTCCTGGTGGCCCATCACGTCTGCCAGTTGAATATCCAGCTTCGGTCCGTAGAAGGCCGCCTCACCAGGAGCCTCGGTGTAGGGAAGCTTGAGCGAATCCATGGCTTCGCGCAGCATGTTTTCGGCAAGATCCCACATCTGGTCGTTTTCCACGTACTTCGCGCGGTTCAATTTGTCGCGCAGCGAGAGCCGATAGGTGTATTGCGTGATGCCGAGATCGCGATAGGCCTGTTCGACCAGCCGCATGACTCCGGCAAATTCTTCCTTGATCTGTTCCGGGGTGCAAAAAATGTGCGCGTCGTTCAGGGTCATGCAGCGGACGCGACTTAGGCCGCTGAGGACACCTGAGCGCTCGTAACGGTACATCGTGCCGAGCTCGGCAATGCGCACGGGCAGGTCGCGATAGCTGCGCTTCTTGGACTCATAGACGAGAATGTGGTGCGGACAATTCATCGGCCGCAGGACCAACTGCTCGTTCTCCAGGTCCATCGGCGGAAACATGTCTTCGTGGTAGTGCGCCCAATGTCCGGAACGCATGTAGAGGTCAACCTTCGCCAAGTCTGGAGTGTAAACATGCTGGTAGCCCGCACGCCGTTCCTTTTCCAGGATGTAATCCTCCAGAAGACGGCGAATCGTGGCGCCTTTCGGCAGCCACAGCGGCAAACCGGCTCCCACCAGGTCGCTCACGGTGAAAAGGCCGAGTTCTTTTCCGATGCGGCGATGGTCGCGGCGCTTGGCTTCTTCGAGCTTGTGCAAGTATTCGTCGAGTTCTTTTTGATCAATGAAACATGCGCCGTAAATCCGCTGCATCTGCGGATTGCTTTCCTTGCCTTTCCAGTACGCACCGGCGACGCTCATCAATTTGAAGGCCTTGATGCGCCCGGTGGAAGGAATGTGCGGGCCGCGGCAGAAATCAATGAATTTTCCGGTGGTGTAGAAAGAAACCATCGGTTCGGTGGCTTTTTCTTCCACCAGCTCGCATTTAAATTCCTGATTGCCCTTGCGATAAAGCTCGAGGGCTTCGGGCTTGGGGATCAGCTTGCGTTCGTTGGGAAAATCCTTCGCGGCGAGCTCGCGCATTTTCGCCTCGATTTTCTCGAGGTCATCCTGAGTGAAAGGCTCCGCGCGCACGAATTCGTAGAAAAATCCGGTGTCAATCGGCGGGCCGATGCCGAGCTTCACGTCGGGATACAGCTCGAGCACGGCGGCGGCCAGCAGATGCGCGGCGGAATGCCGAAATACTTGCAGTGAGTCCGGATCCTTCGCAGTGAGGATTGAAATTTTGGTGTCGTGCTCGAGCGGGCGGGAAAGATCCACCAACTCGCCATCCGCGCGCGCGACAAGAGCTTCCTTAGCCAGCCGAGGTGATATCTGGTGCGCAATTTGCGCAGCGGTGGTGCCGCGCTGCACTTCGCGAGTGGCGCCGTCCGGCAAAGTAATCTGAATGGTGTCGGTGCTCATGCGTGGCGTTTTTCCTCTGTCGAAATAGGTAGCTTACTGGCCTGGGCAGATGCGGTCAAGGCGGCGGGTCCGCCAATGGTGGGTTGGTCTGATCCAAAATCCAATTTGGATAGGGCCGCCTCGAATTGACCGAGCTACTCGTTGCAGCCTAGGCCGCCGCTAAATGACGATCACGCCAGGAAGATCGCGGAAGTCGGTATCACTCGTGACCAGTTGGGCGCCGGCGGATTCCGCGGTCGCGTAGATAATCGCATCTGCCATTGCCAACCGGTGCCGGATGCTGCTCTGCGCCGCGGCTATGGCAATCGAGGAATCAAGCTCCATTTGCCGACCGCGGTACGCTTGAGACAAAAACCGATCCACGACCGTCTCGCTGGAGGTCAATTTCAGTTTCTTCACTACCTCATAAATCACAATCGCCGGCACTACCAGAGACTCCTCACGTTCAAGATATACGCCGAATGCTTCCGCCTGCGGTCCGTCTCCCAGATATGCGACCCACCCGGACGAATCCACCACCGTCAGATCAGTATCGGTCGTTGCGATCACGGTCTGTCGGCTCCCAGCGAATGCCCTTTGCTACACCTCGCAGCTCGCGAATGGATCGCGGCGGGTTGATACGTAGCGTACCATCGTGCAGATAGAGCAGTAGTTCCTGACCCGGCTGAAGCTGCATCTCCTCACGGATCGCCTTCGGGATTACGACTTGAAATTTCGGTGACACTTTGACTTTGGCCATTGCAGTCTTCATCTGAGAGCTCCATTTTTAATATCGATATGTCTATCGTATTCTAATAAACTATCGATTGCAACATGGTATTACAATAGCGAGCGCTGCGATCCACTTTTACTATGGTGTGCTATCGGGCAATAGCGACCGTACTTTTCCACGCCAGGGGTTCCGGAATGGTGCAAAATGGGCCCAACAAGGGTGATCGTATCTCGAGAATCCACCCTTGGCGACCGGGACCTACCCAGCCTGGTAAACCGCAGCCCTGCGAACGAGCGCCCAGTCTCCAGGCGATGGCTTGCCTGAAGACGAAACGCTCGAGTCCGACATCAGGCACCATACTTTTCGATTTCACAGGGATAGAGGCGTTCGACCAGCATGTCATCTGCTGGCGCTTTTGAGTGTGCAAGGGGGTTCACATGACCGAGGCCGCGACGAAGTGGGTGGGCCAAGTCATTGATGGAAAATTCCGCCTGGGCGAGTTCGTGGGCGGCGACGAAGGCAGTTCCGTTTTTCTGACGGACTACGATTCCCCGGACGTTCGCAAGGCCGCGATCAAACTGGTTCCGGCAAATTCGCCTGAAGCTGAAGGACTGCTCGCGCGCTGGCGGCACGCCGCGAAGCTTTCGCATCCTCATATGATCCGGTTGCTGGAGATGGGCCGCGGCGAACTCGAAGACGCGCCGGTGCTCTACGTGGTGATGGAGTATGCCGAAGAAAATTTATCTTCAGTAATTGCGCGCAGACCTCTCGCACCGGCGGAAGCGCGTGCGATTCTAGGCCCAGTGGTTGATGCGCTCGCTTACGTTCATGCCAAAGGTTACGTTCACTGCCGCATCAAGCCCGCGAACATCATGGCGGAGAATGATCGGCTGAAAATTTCCAGCGACGGGCTCTGCCGCATCGGCGAATTCAGCGGTAGTGTGGGAAAACCCGGAGCGTACGATCCTCCCGAAGCCGCCGGGGGAAGGATTTCACCCGCGGGCGACGTGTGGTCGCTGGGCATGACGCTGTGCGAAGCGCTCACACAACGGTTACCCGTGTGGGAACGAACCAACCAGGCGGAACCGGCGCTGCCATCCACGCTGCCGGCGGAATTTCTGGATTTAGCGCGCCATTGTATGCGCCGCGACCCGCAGTTGCGCTGGAGTGTCGCGGACATTTCCGCGCGGCTGCTGCCCAACGCGCCCGCGCCAGTGAAACCAACTGTTCGCGGCGTGCAATATCCGTCCGCAGGCAGGCGCTTCGTCGGCACGGCCGCGCCGATTGGGCTGGCATTGCTGGCGATTTTGGCAGCCGTGCGAGTTCTCCATCACCACTCGCCCACCGAGCCGAGCCATACAGTTGCTGCCGCAGAAACACCCGTTCAGCCTAAACTCCAGCCAGCGGTCCATGCAGCGGTTCAGCCAAAACCGGAGAAGAAGCCCGCGACGGCTGAAGCAGTCGCGCCCGTCGCGAAACCGACTCCGCCCATCGGGCCGCCAGCCACATCGAAGCCCGCGGAACATGTCGTGGAAACGCCGGCTCCAAAGAAGAGCGTTGCTGCTAGTGCTGTGACCCCGACGCCCGCACCACCGGCGCGGCCCAAGGCAGAAGCGCCCACGCAACCTCCCGCAGCAACGGCGGTGAGCAGCGGCGCGGTGCGTGGAAAAGTCGTGAAGCAATTCCTGCCGGACGCTTCGCAAAAAGCGCGCGACACGATTCGCGGCAAAGTTCGGGTCAGTGTGAAAGTCCAGGTGGATGAATCAGGCCGCGTAACGGACGCAGCGTTGGATGCTCCGGGACCCAGCCAATATTTCGCGGACCGCACAGTCGAAGCCGCGAAGCTGTGGCTCTTTGCGCCAGCGAAAATGGACGGCCACAACGTCCGGAGCCAATGGGTGCTACGGTTCGAGATTGATCCGACAGCGACCAATGTCTATCCCGTGCAAACGGCACCCTAGTATCACGCGCACGGGCAGCAGCGCGCTATTTCTTGCGCGCTGATTCGAGCATATCCCACGCGGCATCCGGCAGATCGAGGAAGTCGTTGAATTCGCCCGCGCCGCGCAGCCACAGGCCGCCATCAATCACCACACATTCGCCGTTCACGTAGTCCGCTTGATTGCTTAACAAATACACGGCCAGATTTGCGAGTTCGTCGTGGCGTCCAAAGCGGCCCATGGGGTGATGCCTCTTCGCGCGCTCTTCCAATTCTTTCGACGGCAGCAAACGCGACCAAGCGCCCTCGGTGGGAAATGGTCCGGGCGCGATCGCGTTCAGCCGAATGTGGTGGCGCGCCCATTCCACCGCGAGCGAACGCGTCAGCGCCAGCACGCCGGCCTTCGCGCACGCCGACGGCACCACAAATCCTGAGCCGCAATTCGCGGCGGCATAAGTGGTGACGATATTCAGCACATGTCCGGGCTGCTTCGCTTCGATCCATTTTTTCCCCAGCGCCAACGTGCAGAAAAATGTGCCCTGCAGCACGATTCCCACCACGGCATTAAACGCGTTCGGCGAAAGTTTTTCGGTGCGCGCGATAAAATTTCCGGCTGCGTTATTCACCAGCGTATCCACGCTCCCAAATTCTTTCTCGGCTGCCTCGACCGCCTTTTCCACCGCGCTGAAATCGCGAATGTCCGCGGAAAAATAAGCCGCGCGCGCTCCCTTCGCCCGAATCGTTTCGGCCGTTTCTTTCAGCGGCTCTTCCCGCCGCGCCACCAGAAAAATATTCGCGCCCAGCTCCGCGAAGCGCAGCGCCATCGAACGTCCTAGCCCCGTGCCGCCGCCCGTAATCAAAATGGTGCGGCCCTTGAACAAATCGGTTTGAAACATGGAAAGTCTCCCTCCCGGCAACACCAGTATTCATCTCGCATCGCGCCGGCCACGGCAAGTGTGTTTTTTCCGCCAGGCAAAACTCGTGGCATGCGGCGCGGTGCTGTGCTATTCAATCTTCTGCATTTGTTCTGCATCCGTCTCCGCGTCGCTCGGAGCGAAGGAAAGGAACCCCTATGAAGGGTCTTCTGGTAGGACTGATTCTAGGAATACTGATCGTTCCGATCGCGCTGTTTTGCTACGTGGAAACCGGGCAAGCCCCGGCGGCCGCAACCGACGCTCCCATGCCGTTTGAAAAATTCCTCGCCCGCGGCGGCCTGCAGGCGCGCATCAAGAAAGAGGCGCAGGACCGCGAGCTTTCGACATTCACCGCGGCGGATCTCGCCGCCGGCGCCGATGTGTATAAGGCAAATTGCGCGTTCTGCCACGGCTTGCCGCTGCAGGCCCCGTCGGCCGCGTCGCAAGGAATGTTTCCGCACGCGCCGCAACTTTTCACCGCGAAAGAAACGGTCACGGATGATCCGGTGGGCGTCACCTACTGGAAAGTGAAAAACGGGATCCGCCTCACCGGCATGCCCAGTTTTCAGAAAGCGCTGAGCGATCAGCAAATGTGGCAGGTCTCGGCGCTAATGGCGAGCGCCGACAAATTGCCTCCCGATATTCTACGAGGCCTGCTGCCAGCCTCGGCGCCTGCGAACGCCACCCCGGCCGCGCCCGTCACGACGCCCGCTCCGGCACCTGCTCAGGTAACAGCGCCGCCGCCGAGCCCGTCAGAGCCGAAATAGCGCGGTCGAATTTCCCGCGAACTATTTTGCTGGTGGCAAAAATTCCCTAGGCAGTGGATTTTCCGGCGTTTCTTCCAGCCAGTAAATCGTCACGACCCACCAGCGCGTGCCGTCGTAGAAAAGCTGAAAGCTGTTGATGCCGCGTGCGAAAGGCTGCGCGTCCTTGGGGTCGTGCCGCGATTCGTAGGTGCTGAAAATCTGCATGATATTGCCGTAGCGCTCGGCTTTCTGCGAAATCTCGCGCTCGGCAAAACCATTCTTCTGGAAGTACGTATCCGCAAACTTGGCGTACTCATCCGGAGTAATCATGCGAGTTTCCAATCCGCCACCGGTTTTCTTCGCAACCACCGGAATCAATCGCGCGCCCGGCACAAAGAGCGAGCGAAAGCGATCCCAATCGCGCTGTTGACCGGCGGGGCCGGAAATCACGTCGTACGTCGCGGCCAGAATTGCCTCTGGCGACGCGACATCCGCCGGTTTAGCGGCGGGCGGTGTCGCGGCCTGCGCTGCCGCGGGCGCTGCCGCGCTCGGTTTTTTGGAATCGTCTTGCGCGCGTACAGGAAATGCGGCGCTACTCACCAGCAATACCGCCAAAACACTAAATCTAAGCAGTGACATGAAAATCTCCCTGCGGCTCGCCCGTTGCCAATCGTTGCCCCACGCCGCGCGGCGCAGCTTAATCCGTTCCGCTGATTTTCACAATCTGTTCCGGCAAGCAGGAGATCCCGCCATACGGGACGTCGCAGGATTAGAAGTCCACGTGGAAGCGCATGCCCGGAACGAACACCGGGCCGCGCGCCTTGTTGTATCCCGGATTGTTGATGTGCTGAAAATCGCAGGAAGCGAAGAATCCGCGCCACAGGTGCACGGTGTAAAATCCCTCGAAGATTTTTTCCGTGCCGGGCGTCAGCGCGCCGTCGCCCAGCAAGAATCCCAGACCGCCGTACCCTAGATATTGCTGGTGTGCCGCCACGATTTGATTGGCGACGAACACCGCGCCGACGCGATCATTCTTGCGCCGCCACTTGTCACCTTTCGAGAAGATCCCGGTCTCGACGGTACGATCATCTTCCGTGTACGCGAAAGACTCGTTGCGGCCATCGCTCCATCCCACCCGCCCGAAGACAGCCAAGTTTGCCGGAAGCTCCTGCTCAAAATTCAGCTCGAAGCCGTATTTTTTGCGGCCTTGCTTGGCCGTGGAGCTAATGCTCGGGGTCGAGACCTCTCCGTTCAGAAAATTCGCGTTGGCCTCTTCGTAATTCCCCATGTTGGCGATATTCAAGTAGCTCAGGAAGCGCACCGTACCGGAGCGATGCAGCAGCCGATTGCCCGTCGCGCTCAACTCCAGATTTTCGCCTCGCGCCTGCGCGATATTCGCCTCCAGATAAATGCCGTTGGCCACCTTGGGCATCAACATCACGCCGAAGCGTGCGCTGAACCAGTGATCGTCGTATTCCAAAATGGCGCCGTCGGTGTATCCGCGGGTGTTCGCGGCATAGTCGTACGCGCCGTCGTTGTCTACGGTCCAATTCAGAAATTGCAGGTGGCTATCGGAGCCATATGAATTCACATCGAAAAAATCAGGGATGGTGAATTTCCCGAACCGGAATTCGATCCTCCGCGCCGGCAGCGAAGTGGCCAGCGAGAGCGGCCCGCGCTCCACGGTAACCATTTCCTTGCTCAGCGGAATAATCTGCCGAATCATCAGCCGCGCGAGATAAGGGACATCTCCCAGGCTCGGATTCCGCACCACGTCCAGATTCACGAAGCCCGCCAGTCCCAACGCATTACTAAGCCCATGGCCTCCCGCGCTCTCAATGTCCAGGTACACTTCGGTGGTATGCGTCAGCTCGTAGCCCAAATACAAGGTGTAGACCTTGGAGGTAGCGTTCTCCGCGGCATGGGTGAAACTGTTCGTGCCGCTGTACGCCGCCGGAAAATTTCCGTGCCACTGCAAAACAATGTTTGCCTGTCCGGAGATCCAGTAACGGCTCGTTTCCGAATGCGGGAAGAGCGTCAGCATGTCGCCGGATTCGGGTTCGGTTGCCGCAGGAGCCGGCGCGGGCGGAGCGTCCGTGCTAGTTTTCTGCGCGGGTGCGCCAGTGTCCTGCGCAGTCGCAACGAGCGCTTGGCTCGGGGCATCGTCCGGGTGGACATCCTGAGCTGCCGCGCCGTGGGGAATGATTAAACACACCAAAAGCACAGACAGAATCGCGAGCCCAATTTGTAGAGTGAATCGGCGCATCAGCCCGGGGAACACTAGCTCGAAAAGCGCACTGCCCCGGAACGCACAGTAAAACATGAAAACACTCCTAGTTTTCATTAACGGACGGTTACAAGCAGCTTCACCGCGCGGGCGGAGAATGCAGAAGGAAAAGTCCCGCAAGACACTATTTTGCATTCAAAAAGTTGTCAATTTGAAAGCGAACGAGCCACGTAAATACCTGCTGATTCATAAGGAAGCTGTAAGGAAATAGCGAAAAGGCAGCGCCCCAGCCCCCGCCGGTTCCTGCTCCACTGGACAATCGGCCGTCGGGCAGGCATCCTGATTGCCCCCTGGGGTCATCTTTAGTAGTCTCTAGGATTGTGTCTACCCTTCGGGGCCCGACCTACAAGTACAGGAGTGAGCAACTTGCGGCAAAGATTGCGTCCAGGTTTTTGGCTACTGCTATTTTCGATGATCGCGATGTCCGCGTGCACGGAACAAATCAATTATCCCGCGCCGACGATTACTCTGGTAGGAATTTGCCCTTCGCAGACCAGCACGGCGAACTGTGCGAATTCAATTCCCGCAGGCAGCGCGCAGGCGTACCTCACCATATTTGGCAATAACCTGATTCAACAGACCCAAGCGGGGTTTACGCTTTCGCCGGGCGGCGGCACCAGGGTGCTCGCGACCAATCAATATATAAGCACCAATGCAATGATCGTCACGCTGCCCGCCATCCTGCTGCAGAATCCCAACACCCTCTACATCAACGTCACCACGCCGCAGCCGGGCGGCGGAACATTCCCGGCGCAAAACCAGGCGCCCCCACCCGGAACGATATTCACCATTACGCCGATTGCCAGCGGAAAGCCAATCGTTACCAGCATGAATCCGTCCACCGCTTTTGCTGGCGCCCCAGGCTTGCTACTCAATCTGAATGGACAGAATTTCGTGTCGCAGTCATCAGTGTTCGTGAACAACTCCAACCGCAATACCACCTACCTCAACTCCACGGCGCTGCAGGTGAGCCTGGATTCCTCGGATCTTCTCAATCCGGGCCCAGTTTCAATTCAAGTCGTGAATCCTCCGCCTGGTGGCGGCGGCTCCACGCCCGTCTCTTTGAGTGTACTTACCGCTGTTCCGGTGATCTCTGCCGTCGCTCCCGCCAGCGTTTTGGCCGGAGCGACGTCGGCAAACCTCTCCATCACCGGCACCGGCTTCTTGAATCAATATTCTTACGTCACCATGAACGGCCAGGCTGTGCCGACGACGATCGGCGGCAGCACTGCGGCAGGAGCCTCGCTCACGGCAGGCGACCTGGTATCTTCGGGAGTGAATCAAATTCGGGTGGTGAACAAACCGCCCGGCGGCGGCATCTCCAATATCCTCACTTATTCCATCAATCCGACCCACTTGCTTGGCTTGCCGGTGCTGGTGGATCTCCAAGCTGACGGCTCCCAGGCCACTGATGGCATTTGCGGCGGCGCGGTCAATTGTGCCAGCGGCGCTCTGGGTCTTACGATTGCTAATTCCGGACCATCCAGCAGCAGCTCCGGCCAATTCGTGGCATTTGCCTCGGTGTCGCCTAAGCTGGTGCTGACTGACCTGAATACAGATTCCGACGTGTATGTTCGCAACACCTGTCTCGGGCTAGCCAGCTGCACGCCAGTCACCGCTCTGGTTAGCTCGGATCCAAATGGCAACGCGGCCAACGGGGGAAGCTCCGAGCCTACGGTTGATTCGTCCGGGACGCACGCTGCCTTCACCTCGCTGGCGACAAATTTGGTAACGATCGTCCCGGTGCAGACCGGCACAAGCCAGGTATATTGGCGCCCGGTTTGCATGCCCGCCGCCGCCGCTCCCTGCGCCATTACGCCGAGCTCCAACTTCGACACACAGCTCGTCTCGATTTCCGCCGACGGCCAGACCGCCGGGAATGGAGCCAGCTACAATCCTGTCATCAGTCCGGATGGCGAATACGTCGCGTTTGTTTCGCTGGCGACCAATCTGGTCACCAACATCACAGCGGACGGCGTGACTCCGCAGGTTTACATCCGTAACACCTGCAACATCGCGACGATCATCACGACCAATCCGACCAACTCCTGCGTGCCCACGACCTATCTGGTTTCTACGCCCGACGGCACGACATTTGGCAACGGACTAAGCTCGAATCCGTCCATCTCAGAGGACGGCCTTTTCGTTTCCTTCACCTCCGCCGCGACGAACCTGGGCTCCACGGCGCCGAATCCCAACGGCTTGCCTGAGGTGTTCGAACGCGGCACTTGCATCACCACGATTACCAGCACCACCAACACCTGCGTTTCGGTTACCACGCTGATTTCCACTCCCGATGGCACCACTCCCGCCGACGGTCCCAGCGGGCAGTCAACGCTTTCCGCCTGTGGCAGCGTGACCACCACCAACAGCAGTGCGTGCACCTCCACCACCCTCGCCAGCGGCCGCTTCGTGGCCTTCGCGTCAACGGCGTCGAACCTGGTGACCGGCGCTGGTCCCACGCCGCAGCAAATCTATGTTCGCGATACCTGTATCGGCGTCACCATCACCGTCGCTCAATGCACGCCTTCTACTACGCTGGTCTCAACGCCCGACGGCGTCACGCCTGCCAATGGCCTCAGCGAACACCCCAGCGCCAGTGCCTCGGGTCAGTTCATCGCATTCGCGTCGTTCGCTTCGAACCTGGGTGGTACCGTGAATGGTGTCGAAAACGTCTTTGTGCGCAACACCTGCCTGGGCGTGATTCCAACCTGCACGAGCGGCGTGGTGCTCGCCAGCATTTCCAGCGGCATCAACGCTTCCCCCGCCAATGGAGGGAGCATGGTTCCTTGGATCAGCGCTGATGGCCACACCGTCAGTTTCCTCTCGGCCGCAAGCAATCTGGTGGCGCGCGACAACAACGGCTTCGAGGATATTTTCCTCGGCACCACTACGTTTTAATGTTGTTGTTTTTTTTGTAGCGTGTCGTAGGGACGCGAGGCTTTATTTTGCGGGTTGCGCTGCAGTTCGTTGCACCAACGCTGCACGCGCGGTCGTCAGCGTAAACGTCAGCGATTCCCGGGGCACGCTGGTCACGAAAGACCCAACCATCCAGCCCAATCCCGTGGGGATGTCGCGCGTCAGCGAAATGGCTTGGCACTCCACATACGTTCCGCCGTCTTTCTCTTCGAATCGCCAGTAAGTATTCATGCGCCACATAAAACCGCGGTCGTGCCCTTCCGCTTCCAGCTTTTCGTCAGATTTTCCGGCGTTTGCTACTTCCTGCACGCGCGTGGTTCGCGAACGGCTCCAGGCATGGGTGCTGTCCACCACGTGATAGTGAACTTCCTGATCGGTATCAATCACTGTGGTGATGATTTTCTTGTTGTAGAAGCGCAGTAGCACAAAATAATCGTCGCCCTCGTGCCGCAGAATTTTTGAACGTACGATGTCCGGCTTGAAGTATTCCACTTTGTGATCGTAATCCTGCATGAACGAAAGGGTCTGCCCCAACGTTGCCCCCGGCACGAATATCGTCCCGACCCAGTGATGAATAATTCCCCCCGGCGTGGGAATCGGCTTGCCGGAATCCAGAGTTTCCAGCCGCTCGATTACTAATTGACCGTTGCGCAGTTGTTCCTCGTCCGCGGCGCGTTGCACCGGCGGCAAACGCTCCACCCACAGGTACGGCCCGTTCTGCGCCAGCTCGGCGGTCACTTGCGCTCCCGTCAACTCGATGTAGCGGTCGTAGGCTTTCGCGGTTTGGGGCTGCAGGTCTGCGGCGTTCACTGGTGCCGGAAGCGCGAGGCATGCCGTAAGGTACACCGCAATCATGAACGCCAGCGTCCGCTGTACGTGTCTGCCTGGTTTAACCATCACCTGTCCTGTAACGCTGGCGTCCGTGCCAAGGCATCAATGGAGATACGCGATGTCCCAATTGATGAGAGGCATGCAAACTGCCAAAAGATGCTGGAGTTCCATTTTTGGTTTATCGCAGGCTGGATCCGAGTCGGAAGGAATTCCAATGCTGCCCTGCCTGCCAACAGAATTCTGTGGAAGGGATGCCAGCAGGAGGGCTTGGACGGGTTGGATAGATGCCCCGGCTCCTTTTTTTTGTGGAACCGTCGTCCCCGCAATCGCAGCTTCCAACCCGCACATCCATTTTCGCCATTTCGCCAAATAGAACCAATGGCGCGAGCGGTTCAAAAATTTCAGTACGCGGGTTTTGGTACTACGTAAACTACGGCCCGTCGAACCGTATCTAACTGCCTATTATTGAAGAACTTAGAGGAACCACAGCGACTTCAGTTCGCTGTGACTCCGGATCGGGGATCCGTAGTAATCCACTGCGAGCGCTTCACTCCAGCCCGGAATCCCACCCTAACCAGTGTTGTGCAAGCCCGCCGCGATACCGTTGATCGTCGCGCCCAGCGCGTAGTTTAGCCCCTCAATTGGCGCCTCCGCCCGCTTGCGCCGCAGCAGCTCCACCTGAATCAAACTCATCGGATCTACGTACGGATTGCGCAGCCGAATGGACTGCGAGAGCACCGCGTTACCTTCGAGCAGACCGCTCTGGCCGGTCACAGCCAGTAGCATTCGTCGCGTGCGCTCAAACTCCTCAGCCAACATTCCGAAAACACTTTCGCGGAGGGTGGCGTCCTGCACTAGTGTGCTGGCATATAGGCGCGCAATGTTCAGGTCCGCCTTGGCCATCGCAATTTCCACGTTGCGCACCAAATCCGAAAACAGCGTGAAGTGACGCATCATTTCCTTCAGCCGTTTTTCCTGCTCCGGTCCTTTCGCTGCGAATCGTTGCAGCGCGTGGCCCACTCCAAACCAAGCCGGCAGCGCGTGGCGGCTCTGCATCCAGCCGAAGACCCACGGGATCGCGCGTAGATCTTCCAGCCGCCGGCTCTCCGTGCGACGCGCCGGACGCGATCCCATCCGCGCATGCTCCAGTTCGTTCACCGGAGTGGCTTGTTCGAAATATTCCAGCACGTTTGCGTTATCCGCGATGTGCTGCCGGTAGAACGCGTAGGCATCCTGCGAAATTTCTTCCATCGCGTCGTCCCACTGGCGATCAGCGCCTGCCGCGGGCCCATCCGGTCGCGTCAGCGCTTCCAGCGATGCCGCAATCATCAATTCCAGATTCCATTCGGCCAGCACTGGATCGGAATATTTCCAGTTCAACACTTCGCCCTGTTCGGTGATGCGCATCTCGCCGGAAAAATCTCCCACGGGCTGCGCCAGAATCGCGCGATGCGTCGGTCCGCCGCCGCGGCCGACCGTACCGCCGCGCCCATGAAAGAGCCGCAGCTTCACGCCACACTCTCGCGCAACGGCGTGCAGCGCGCGATGTGCTTTATGCAATTCCCACGTGCTGGTGAGCATCCCGCCATCTTTGTTCGAATCGGAATATCCCAGCATCACTTCCTGGCGCCGTCCCCAGGAATCGAGCAGGCGTTGATACCCAGGAGCCGTCCATAGGTGCCGCATCGTTTGGGCCGCGGCACGCAGCGACACAATGGATTCGAACAAGGGAACAGGGAGAAGACCGGGATCGCTCGTGCAGCCCGCGACATTCACGCCGCTGATTTCCGCGAGGCGCAACAGATTGAATACATCCCGATCGGATTCCGATCCGCTGATGACGTAGGCGCGTATCGCATCCGGCGCGTATTGCGTTTTCAGCCGAGCGATCGTGCGCAGCGTTTCCAGCAGTTCGCTGGTCTCCGCGGATATTCCCGCCTGGACTTCGTTTCGCGCACTCGCCATCGTTGAGGCGTCCGAAATTCCCGCGGCCTCTAGCTCGGCCATAGCCCGTGCGTGCACTTGCGCGTGCTGGCGAATGTCCAGCGTGTGCAGATGAAAACCAAAAGTCCGCAGCTTGCGCAGGAACGGGTCAAGCAACAATGCGGCGAGCCGTTGCCCACGGTTTTCGATCACGCTTGCGCGCAGCAACAATAAATCGCTCTCCAATTCCCGCACATTGGCGTACGCGTTGGCATGCTGCGGCTCGTCGCGCGTCAGCCGCATGCGAATTCGCAGAAAATCCAGAAAGTGCCGGTTAAGCTCCGGCTCGGAAATCCATTTTCCACGCGAAGGCTCCGCGTCCATCCTCGCTTCATACGCTTTCACCGCGGCGCGCAGCTGCTCCGAAGAGCCCACCTGGCGCAGCGAAGAGCTTAGTTCGTCAATCAGCCGCTGGATCTCCAGACTGTAATGCTCCAGGATGACGTTCCGCGCCAGCGCCAGCGCGTCCGCCGTGCAGTCCGGCTTGATCAGCGGGTTGCCATCACGATCGCCGCCTATCCAGGAACCGAAATGCAGCAACTCCGGCAGCTCTTCGTCATTCAGCGCGCGGCCGTAAACTTCAGCAAAAGATTCGGCCAGCTCCGCGTACAACCGCGGCAGCGTTTCGAAAAGCGTCATAGGATAAAAATCCAGGCCCATGCGCACTTCGTCAATCACACCCGGTTTTTTCATGCGCACTTCGTCCGTCTGCCATAGCGAAGTAATTTCCGCCAGAATTAACGTTTCATATTCCGCCGCATCGGCTGCGGTCAGCGGCAGCCGGTCCAGATGTTCCAGGTATTGCGCGATGCGCCGCCGCTTCAGCAGCACGGTGCGGCGCGCCACTTCCGTGGGATGCGCGGTGAACACCGGAACAATTCTAATTTCGCGCAACGCAGCCAGCGCATCGGCCGCGGAAATTCCCGCAGCACGCATGCGCAACAGAGTTCCGCGAAACGATCCCGCCAGCGCCGGCTGTTCACTGTGCAGCTTGGCCGCGCGCCGCCGCCGTTTGCGGTGATTGGTTTCCGCCAGGTTGGTCAGCTCGAAATAAATCGCGAACGCTTTGGTCACACGGTAAGCGTCTTCCACTTTCAGCTGGGCGATTTTCTCGCGAGCCTCCGCGATTAGCGTGTTTTCAGAAGGGGATGGTTCCGTCGTAGCCGCGGCCGGCAATTCTTCGCGCTGTTGGATCAAGAGGCGACGCAGCTGCTCCACAACTTCCAGCAATCCTTCGCCCCCCTGATCCACCAGCACTTTACCCAGCAACATTCCCAGCGAGCGCACGTCGCGCCGCAGCGGAATTTCCTTGGCGTCGTCGCCGGTGCCCGCCGCGAGTTCTTCCAGCCGGTCGTACTGCTCGTCCGCGCCCCACAGCGGCGCGTTGTCGGAGAGTGCCATGTCACATAATGAAGGCAGCGCCGCAGGCCCGCAAGACCCCGCATCAAAAACCTGGCAGCGGCGCACAGTGGCTTCCCCTTGACAATCTACAAGACCGCGATAATATCTCACTTGTAGCTCGTCTAGGGGAGAACGCATGAGCCCATCCGTCGAAATCCTGCAAGGCACGCTCGATCTGCTGATCCTGAAAACTCTCGCGCTCGAGCCCATGCACGGCTGGGGCATCGCCCAACGCATCCAGCAGGTCTCGCGCGAAGTCCTGCAAATCCAGCAAGGCTCGCTCTACCCGGCCCTGTATCGCCTGGAACGCAAGAAATGGATCCATGCGGAATGGGGCGCTTCCGAAAATAATCGCCGCGCCAAGTTCTACACCCTCACGAAAACCGGCCGCCAGCAACTTGAAAAGGAATTGGCCGACTGGAAGCAAATGTCCACCGCTGTTGCACTGATTTTGCAACGAGTGTAGGAGGCGCGGTCGATGAACCACTGGCGCCACTGGTTTTCGCACAAGAAAAAGTGGGAGCAGGACATGCAGGACGAACTGCGCTTCCACATCGAGCGGCAAACGGCCGAAAATATTGCCGCTGGAATGCCGCCCGAAACAGCGCACCGCCAAGCCGTGCTGCAGCTCGGTGCGATCGAAGGCGTGAAAGAAGGCTGCCGCGAACAGCGCCGCGCCTTCTGGCTGGAATCTCTCTACGCAGACGTCCACTTCGGCCTGCGAATGCTGCTGAAGAACTGGAGACTGAGTTCCACAGCGCTGTTTTCTCTGGCGATCGCTATGGCTGTCAGCGTGGGTGGCCTAAGCGTGTTCAATGCGGTAATGCTGCGCCCGCCAGCAGCGACGGCCCCTGATCGCCTGGTCACGATCTATACCCGCTCCCCGGCGGGAGAATTCGAGAATGTTTCCTATCCCGATTACAAATACTACAGGGACAATAACCGCGTATTTTCCGGAGTCGCCGCATTCCCCAATTCAGTTTCGAAATTCGATATGACTTTTGGAGATCGCGACGAATCAGCAACTATAGGCGCGCTTTCCGACAATTACTTTGCCGTCATGGGAATTCGACCTGCTCTGGGGCAGATGTTCGTGCCCGGCGATGACGACAAGAAGACGCCTGGCGCAGTGCTCAGCTATTCCTGCTGGAAACGTTTAGGAGGCGACCCAGGAATCGTCGGCAAAACGCTGACGCTGAGACGGCACACGCTCACCGTCCTGGGTGTCGCTTCGCAAAGCTTTCCAGGCACCGTCTTTGGATTCGCAAGCGATGTGTTCATCACGCTGGCCGCTGCGGCGGACATCTTTCAGGATCCCGGGCTGCTGACAGCTCGCACCCAGCGAGAGCTGCTTTTGGTTGCGAGGCTCCAGCGAAATGTGACGCAACAACAAGCACGGGCAGAACTCCAAACACTGTCCGGGCAATTAGCGTCCGCATTTCCACAAGAAGACAAGGACCGCGTAGCCGTAGTCACGAATATCAGCGTGCTCCCGCCCGATTCACGCTCCACCGCCGCATTGATCTCCGGCGTACTGATACTCATAGTTCTATTAGTACTGCTCATCGCTTGCGCCAACGTAGCCAATCTTCTTCTGGGTTTGGCGGCCGGCCGGCGCCAGGAAGTTCTGATCCGCGTCGCGCTGGGAGCGACGCGTGGAAGGCTGATTCGCCAACTTCTGACAGAGACTGCCATCCTCTGCGCCGCGAGCGGAATCGCTGGATTTCTGATTGCCACGGTCCCGCTCGTCAAGCTATCCGATTTCAACGCATCTCTTCCGGTCTTGGGCGCGTTCGAGCTCGCGGCCAATCTTCGCGCGGATGGCACAGTCCTGGCCATGACGCTTGGTTTGATCTTTATCGCCGGCCTCGCTGCTGGACTGGCGCCCGCGCTTAACTCTTCCAATCCGAACCTTGCGGCAGCGATGACCGGAGAAATTGCGGTCGGCGGCACGCACAAGGGCGTATTGCGAAACGCGCTGGTCGTGATCCAGGTGGCCGTGTGCACCTTGGTGATGGTTGGTGTTGGCCTGTGCCTGCGCAGTTTGCACAATCTGCGAGCAGTGGATCCGGGATTCACCGCCCGGAATATCGCTGCGGTGATGGTGGACATGCAAGAAAGCGGGTACTCCGAGGCTCAAGGGCGGAAATTCTACGAAGACCTTCGCCGCGAAGCATCGCGACTTTACGGTGTCGAATCGTTCTGTTTGGCTTCCTCGCTGCCACTGGGCGGCAACGATTGGAGCTCAGACGAAGTGCACTTCACGGGTGCGGGTGGCGACGACCAGCAGCACGCAAACATTGCATACAACCCCGTTGACGGGAACTATTTTGCGACGCTGGGAATTCCTGTGCTCTCAGGCCGGACTTTCGAACCCTCCGACACAGAAAAAAGCCCGCAGGTAGTCGTCATCAATCACAAGATGGCCGAAACTTACTGGCCCGGCGCCGACCCTATCGGTAGGCAAGTGCGCGTCGGCGACAGCAGTCAAGTGATGACCATCATCGGCGTGGTCGCCGACGGGAAATACTCCGACCTGGATGAGCCGACGCGTCCTTATATGTACTACAACCTCATCCAGCATTATCAAATCGGGATCGCGCTCATCGTTCGGACACACGATGATCCGCGTCGATGGCTCGCTCTACTCGTGCAGATGGTGCGGAAACTGGGCGGCAAATCCGCGCTGCCGCCCGTTACCCTTGACGAATGGATGAGATTTACACTCTTCGTGCCAATTCTCACGTTGGAAGTCGTCAGCGGCCTCGGCGCGCTCGCGCTGCTGCTGGCAGCAGTTGGCCTCTATGGTGCAATTTTTCATTCCGTCAGCGAGCGGAAGAAAGAAATTGGAATTCGCATGGCGTTGGGCGCGCTACCTTCGCACCTGCTGCATCTCTTCCTGCGCCAGACCGCCATCATTTCCGGCTTGGGTGTGTTGATTGGGCTGCTGTTAGGTATCGCTGCCACGTTTGTTTTTGAGTCGCAGTTTTACGGCATTCGCCCCGTCGAGTTGCAGGTGCTGATCCCTGTGGCGCTGATTATGGTGCTGATTTCGGTAATTATCGCCTACGCAGCAGCGCGGCCGTGGATCAACGGAAACCCCATGGACGCGGTGCGGCATGTCTAACCAGAGGCATCCAATATGAATTTTTGGCGGCGCTGGTTTTCGCGGAAAAAGTGGGAGCTGGACATGCAAGACGAGCTGCGTTTCCACCTCGAACGCCAAATCGCTGCAAACATTTCCGCCGGCATGCCGCCCGAAACAGCCCGCCGCCAAGCCGTGCTGCAGCTCGGCGCGGTGGAAGGCGTAAAAGAAAACTGCCGCGAACAACGCAACGGCTTCTGGCTCGACTCTTTCTACGCCGACCTGCGTTACGGCCTGCGCATCCTCCGAAGAAATCCCGGTTTCACCGCGATCGCCATCCTCACTCTCGCGCTCGGCATCGGCGCCACGTCCTCCGTCTTCAGCGCCGTGGACCGCATTCTTTTCCACAGCCTTCCGTATCCGCAAGCGGACCAACTGGTATCGTTCGGCTTAACAGCTCCCATCGAACGAAACGAATTCATGCTGGGAGCAAGTTACGTGGACTGGCGGCGCGCTCCCGGACCATTCCAATCTATGACCTCGATGATTCCCGGCGTCGCGGATTGCGATCTCACGGAACAAAATCCCGTGCGCCTTGCTTGCGCTCGCGTGGAACAAAATTTTCTGCCGACGCTCGGCGTCCAACCAATCGCCGGGCGTAATTTTTCTCCGGACGAAGACCGCTCCAACACTCCTCGCGCCGCGCTGATTTCCTATGGCTTGTGGCGCAGCCGGTTCGGCGGCGATCCCGGCGTGATCTCAAAAACCATTTCGCTAGACGGCCTTCCTGCCACAATCGTCGGCGTTCTCCCCGCCGATTTCGAGATGCCCACTCTCTTAGCCACCGATATTCTGCTGCCCGAAGCGCTCGACGAAGCGGTGCAGCGCCGCTCCGCTCCGGGCGCTGTGCTACGAACATTTGCGCGTCTGAAGCCCGGCATCACCGTAGCGCAGTCGGCAGCCGCATTACAGCCGCTCTTTGCCCAGGCGCTGCAAGGAGCTCCTCCCGAATTTCGCAACGAAGTCCATCTGTCCGTCCGTTCTTTGCGCGACCGTCAGGTACAAGACGCGCGCCTCGCTTCCTGGATACTTTCCGGCGCGGTGCTCGCAGTCCTGCTTATCGCCTGCACCAACGTCGCGAACTTGCTGCTCGCGCGCGCTTCGACGCGCCAACGAGAACTGGCCGTGCGCGCCGCACTGGGCGCAACTCCTGCCCGCTTGCTGCGCCAAAGATTAACGGAAAGCCTGCTGCTGGGGGTTTTCGGCGGCGCCGGCGGCTGTCTGGTGGCCTACACTTTCTTGCGCATGTTTGTGGCCATCGCACCGCAGGGAATTCCGCGCCTCGGCCAAGCCGGCCTCGACTGGCGCGTAATTTCCTTCACCCTCGCGATTTCGTGCGCCTCTGGAATTTTCTTTGGACTTGCCCCTGCGCTCACTCGGCCGTCCCCGGAAATGCTCTGCGGCAAGGAAAATCGCTCTACCGCGCGCAGCCTAATTCGCGAAACGCTGGTCGCCGCGCAAATTGCCATTTCGCTCACCCTCCTCACCGGAGCCGGCCTGCTCCTGTGCAGCCTCTCGAATCTGCAGAGCGCCCCGCTGGGACTCGAAGCGCAAAACGTTCTCACCGAAACGATTTCACTCGGCGCCTACCGTTACCCCGCCCCGCCTCAGCAAATCGAATTCTTCGACGAACTCCTCGCGCGACTCCATCGCGTTCCCGGCGTCACCGCAATCGCCCTGAGCGACACGCTTCCTCCCTCTGGCGCAATGCGCTCAACAATTTATTCGGCGATCGAAGTCATCGGCCGTCCGCGACCCACCGATGGAACCGGCGGCATGGTCGGCTGGCGCGCCGTGTCGCCCGATTATTTTTCGGCGCTGGGAATCGCTATGTTGCGAGGTCGCGAATTCACCCCCGAAGATCAAGCGCCCAGCGAGCACTCCATCATTCTCAGCGACTCACTCTCACGTAGGCTGTTTCCCACCGGTGATGCGCTTGGAAAAACCATGCGCTTCGCACTCGCGGGCCCGTGGCGCATCGTCGTCGGCATCGCAGCGAACGTGAAGAACAACGGCATCGCAGAGCAATCCGACCCCGAGTTTTATATTCCGTGGAAAAACGAAGACAACCAGAATTTCCGAGTAGCCCGCGTGATTCTGCGCAGCCTCCTCGATCCGCGCACCATGTCCAACTGGCTGCGCTCCGAAACCGCCGCACTCGATCCTACGCTGCCCGTGACGATTGAAACCATGCCGCAGCGCGTCGGCAAACTTTCGCAGCGTCCGCGATTCAACGCCGCATTGCTCACGCTCTTTGCCGCGATGGGAATGTTGCTGGCGGCCGTTGGAATTTACGGCGTGGTGGGATTTCTGGTGGCGCAGCGAACTCAGGAAATCGGCGTGCGCATGGCGCTCGGCGCAACTCCACAATCCATTATGAAAATGGTTCTCGGCAGCATCGCTCGCTGGATCGCCGCGGGAGCCGTCGCGGGATTAATCGCCAGCTGGTTCGCTGCGCGCCTTCTGCAATCGCTGTTGTTTCAAATCTCCGCGCGCGATCCGCGGCCCGTGGCTGCTGCGGTGGCGGTCCTGCTACTGGTAGCGTTTTTCTCCGCGTGGATTCCAGCCACCCGCGCGATGCGGGTGGACCCAATGGTCGCCCTCCGACATGAATGAGGCGGTGATACGGATTTGAAAATAAGCAGGCGCGCCCACAGCTGAGCGGCCACAACGCACTAGCAGCCTTTTACGGATTGCTCGTGACGCTTACCTTTTCCGTGCTTTCCGGCGGCATGCGGAGCGTCACATCCGTAGTTTTCTTCGGCCGAATGACGATGTGCTTGCTCCAATCCGAAAATTGGCCTTTCGAGTACGCCCGCAGATCGTATTGTCCCGCATCGTAGCGCGTGAATTCATAGTGCCCGCTGGAATCAGTGTGCGTAGCGTGCGGTTTCAGCCCGTCGGAGGTTTGAATCGTCACGCTCGCTTCGGCCACCGGCTTGCCATGCGCGTCCAGCACCGTTCCTTGCACCGTTCCCAGGCCCCTCGCGAATTGCGCGCGAGCCGTCGCCGCGCCAAACGTCAACGACATCAATAGCGCCAGCGACGCAAATACCGCCAGAACCAGGACACTTCGTTTCATAGTGCACCCCAGGATGTTGCTGAGTGTAATTTTACGCGGGCCATCCGAGCACCCTCGTGATGTTCCCGCGCAATGTTCTCGATTAGGAACTCCTGTCCGCGCGAACAGGCGAACGCCTGAAATTATTTCGAAGGCGAGGATTTCACGGACAAGCGCAGCACCAGCTCCGTCTGCTTGCCGGTGTTCACTTCGACGTTGTGCTTCCACTCGCTCCACGAGCCGTCGTGGTACGCGCGCGCGTCGTAGTAGCCGTGCTGCAGATCCGGGAAGAAAAATCGCCCTTGCTGGTTGGTGGTGGTCAGCTGAGGATGGTCACCGCCCGCATTCTGCGATGTAACCCGCGCGCCTACGACCGGCTTGCCGTTTGTACCGACCACCGTTCCGGCCAGCGTTCCCATTCCTCCGTCATCGTGCGCGGCGGTGGCAAACGCCAGGATCGCAATGCAGAGCAAAACAAGGAAATAGCGTCTCATGGAGCACTCCTGAACGGCTCTACATGCGATTTTACGGCTCGCGCACGGGCTGCACAGCCGCGCGCCGCACAGGTGTAGTCGAAGAGGAACTCCTGTTCGCGAGGACAGGCGAAGATGCGGGCAACTTCAGCTCAATATTTGTAGTGTTTACTCGCCGCCGCGTGAGCAGGTTGCTCCATGCGGCCGCCATCCGGGCTGACGCCGCGTTCGAGCGCCAGAAAATACGTCAGTAATTGCAGCGGAATCAGGTGCACGAAGGCCGCCAGCCATTCCGGTGCTTCCGGAACCTGCAGAACCTGCTCCGCGGACAAATCATGATTCGCCGACGGCACCGCAATCGCCGCGCGCAGCATTTTCAATTCACCGGCTGCGCGCAAAATCTGCCGCCCGCGCTCGTCCGTGACGCCACCTGTGAATAATCCGACCAATGAGCCGCGCGCATCGGTCTCCGAAAACGGCCCGTGCAGGATTTCTTCGGTTTCGAATCCCTCCGCCGCGATGTAGCTCGCCTCCTTGATCTTCAATGCCGCTTCGCTGGCCGTGGCCCATGCCGCACCGGAGCCGAAAATTTCAATCCGCGCGAGCGAAGCCACACGTTTCGCCAATTCGCGCGTCGCAGCTTCCAGCTGGAGCGCCTGACGCAGCAAGTCAGGCACACGTTCCAACACGGCGAGCGGTGACGGCCCCGCAAGCAGATTTTTTCTCTCGACCACTCGCGCAATCAGCAGCGCCAGGGCAGCCAGTGCGGTGGTGTAGCTCTTGGTGTAGGCAAAAGCCAATTCCTGCTCGCACGTCTGAATGTGAAAATCAGCGCCCCGCGCGCCATCGCCGCTCATCAGGCCGGTGATCACCACAGTCAGCGCCCCCGCCGCGCGCGCCATGCGCAAGGCCTCGATGGATGCCGTGGAGGTGCCGGTATGCATGATCACAATCACCGCGTCGCTCGCGCCAAAAGCAATCGGGTGATGCACCAGCTCGAAGGACTGTTCGTAGTGCGCCCAGAATCGCCCGCCGCTGAATTCGCGCATCCAACTTTCCGCTATGCGCGCCGCGTGCAACGAAGTCCCGATGCCCACAAAAGTGATGCGCTCCTTCCGCGCCACGACATCCGCCGCGCGTTCAATTTCCGCGCGGCCAGTTAGCACCCGCTCGATCAATTCCGGCTGCGCGTGAATCGCTTCGTAAACGTGATAAGGATGAGCCGTGCGCATCTCAGGCATTTGTTTTTTCTCCGCTCGCGTTATATTGGTCCGGTTAGTTTCGTGACCGCTCATATTAGCGGAACAGGAGCCGGAATGCCTCGCTACCTCTCGCAACACACTCTCGCCTGCCTCACGCGCCAGGGCGCCGAAGAACTCGCGCGCCGCGTGCACGCCGCCAAGGAAGTCACTGCGCGCCGCGTGCTCGTCAACATGCAGGAAGGGAAAATGCTTGTGGAGTTCGACGCCCCCGGCCGCGCGGAAATGGAAAAATGGCTCGCCGCGGAGAAATTCCATTTCGACTGGCTCTTGCGCATTGAATTCGAAACCAGCGACGGCACCCTGAAGTCAATCACCTAGAGGTAATTCCAACAGGGATCCGAAAGCCAGCAGCCTGAGCCGAATTTATTTACTTCGAGAGTTTCCGCATCATAGCCATCGCTTCCACATCGCCCACGATGCTCTTGCGGCTCAGCACCACGATCAGTTCGCGGACGATATCCCGCAGCTCCTGATCTACCACCGGCGCGGCTTGCAGCAGCGCCTCCGGCGTGGCCGGACCCAGATTCGCCGTATCTGGTGCGAGATGTATCAAGCCGCCCAGTTCGGCCAGCCATCCGTCCAGCACACGCGCTTGATCGGGCTCCATCGTCGTAAACATCATGCCCATGCCCATTCCATTCAGCGAATACACCACTCTGGCCTTGGTCTTGAACGTTCGGCCTTCGTGCGTGACCGTCAAAATGACGGCGGCGTTTTCCGCAAATGGGCTGATCGTATCCATATAGCAGCCGCTGCGGCTGATGTCGGACAGCCGGCCCGTTAGATGAACGTTTGCCTGCGGATCAAATACTTCGCCACCAGAAGAAAAAGGGAAACGCGGATGGCGGCGCTTCTCGGCAGGTTCGCTGGCGGCCGGCACAATATTGGCTATTGAAAGCTTTTCCATCATCCAGCTTTACTCCAGCAAATTGATGAAAACTGTTCCGCGGCCGATCTGTGTAAGGCAATCACGCCCGCAAACCATTCCATAGCGCACGCGCACACATGGCGGTCGAGCGCTGCACGCAAGCTGCACGCCGCGGTCCGACAGAATCTTTGTCGTCATCCAACACAAGTCTAGGAAGGGGACTCTACTCCGGACGCGATCCTGAGGGTCAAAAGGGAGCAGCCCGCAGCGAAGTGCCGGTTTTCGGAAGGGAATTCAACTGTATACCAACCTGGCGCATGGTCAAGCTAGGCCAGCACGAAGGTGTCCAATTGACACAATCGGCTACCTCTTGCCATCCCCATCTTTACGGTGTAACTTCAGATTATGCAAATCTGCCGCCAGTGCTGCTCCTGTTGTTGTATGTGTCGCGCAGACGTGTCTTCTGGCGCAGGGAGGCTAGGCAGCTAAGAATCGCAATCTAGCCCAGAAATTTCCCACCCACCGCCGGAAGTTCCCAAGGCAGGTGGGTTTTTCATTTTATACCCGGATTATTGCAGCAGTTCCGCAACAGCACGTCTAGTTTCAAGGAACGACTAACCACGAGGAGACAGCAATGACTGACTACAAGCACCCTGAAGTATTGGTGACCACCCACTGGGCCACCGACCATCTGAACGATCCGAACGTCCGCCTGGTCGAGGTGGACGTGGACACATCCGCCTACGACCAAGGCCACATTCCCGGCGCTGTAGGCTGGAACTGGCAATCGCAGCTGCAGGACAACATCCGCCGCGACCTGATTGACAAGCCCGCGCTGGAAAAGCTGCTCGGCGCTTCCGGAATTTCCAACGACACCACCATTCTGCTTTACGGCGACAACAACAACTGGTTCGCCGCCTACGCCTTCTGGCAACTGAAGTATTACGGCCACAAGGACGTGCGTCTGATCAACGGTGGACGCAAAAAGTGGGTGGAAGAAAAGCGTCCGCTCACCACCGACGCGCCGAAAATCACCGCCGCCACCTACCACGCCACCGGCCCCGATGAATCTATCCGCGCCCGCAAGGAAGATGTTTACGCATTCCTCGATAAGAAGAAAGCCGCGCAGCTGGTGGACGTCCGTTCCGTGGACGAATTCACCGGAAAGATCCTCGCTCCTCCGGGACTTTCCGAAACCGCGCAGCGCGCGGGCCACATTCCGGGCGCAGCCAGCATTCCCTGGGCGCAGGCCGCCAATGAAGACGGCACTTTCAAATCCGCGGACGCGCTGAAGGAGCTATACGGCAAGAAGGGAATTAACGGCGCGGAAGAAGTGATCGCCTATTGCCGCATCGGCGAACGCAGCTCGCACACCTGGTTCGTGCTGAAGTATCTACTTGGCTTCGGCAACGTGAAGAATTACGACGGCTCCTGGACTGAGTGGGGCAATCTGGTCGGCGCTCCCATCGAAAAGGAAGTCTTCGCTGCCGCCGCGCATTAGAGCAATTGCTTGGTAAGGGCGGGTTCCTGTCGCAAGACCGGAACCCGCCCTTTTCTTTCGAATCCCGCGGCGGCTACTCCGGAATTTGATTCTCGGGCACGCCGCTGCGTCGCGCCTCATCCTGCAGCGCACTGATCTTCGTCACGATGTCCTCGCGCTGCTTTTGTGCGCGCACTAATTCATCGTGCCAGTCATCAATCTTCGCGCCGCCGACGTGGCGCGTGGAATTCACCGTGTCGCCATTGAGCGCTGCTTGCAGTTGCATGATCTGCTCGTCCAGCGGCGGCAGCTTCTCCTGCAACCTGATGATCTCGTTCTGATATTGCTTGGCGTCTTTGCCGTTCTTGGCAGTCTTCGCGGTCTTGCCGTTCGCCGGCTTGTTGTTCGTTGCTGAAAAAGTCGACATCACGGAACTGTTGTGGACCGCTCCCATGTCCTCGTTGGTCCACACTTTTTTCGCCGGAACAGGCGCTGTGGTGGTTGTCGCGGACGTTGTGGTATTCGCTGGGGTAGTCGAGTTGGTTTGCGCTGGCGCGGCCGCGTCTCCCGCAGGAGCCGCTTGGCCCGCGGAACTTCCTTGCGCGCGCGCCAGTCCCGGAACGAAAACAGTAGTCGCAAGGACCAGGGCCGCAACAAACACCAGCATTCGCCTGTTCATAACGCCTCCTCGACTTACGTGTAAGCGACCAGAAAGTTCCGAGCAGCAGAATCCTCACACACCGGCAATCAATTGGACGGAAGGGTACAGAGCCGCGCTAGGACTATTGTGCGCCCATTGCTATCAGGTTGGACTCGGGATGGACCGGGGATGGACCGAAAAGTTACGGGTCGCCGTACGTCGCTTTGCCGCTGGCCAGTTCCTGCTGCGCGATCACCAAGGCCTGCTTGGGTGGTCCGACGCGGCGATACTGGCGCGCTTCAACGTACTGGTGCTCTTCATACAGGAACAGGAATTTGCGTGCCGTGAAATCATATTGATAGCGCGTGGGGAACCAGATCCCCGGAGTGATTTCCTCCTGCTCCATGTAAAACACCCCGCCGCGATAGAGTTTTCCCAAAATCCCGCCGCCAAACGATATGTCGCGCATCACATGCGCTTCCCCGCGCACCAGCTGATTCGCGTCGCGGTCCACCCAGATTTTAGCGGTGACGCGCGTCAATATATCTTGTACGAGCGAGCGAGGATGAAAATTCGGATTCGGCTGCAACTCGTAGACATCGCAACTGCGCCCGTTGCGGCTCTCCTGCCCATCCCATTTCGTCACGAATGCGTCCACCGCCGCGTCCACCATTTCCTTGCGATCCGCTTTTCGTTTTTGCCATTTCGCGTACGCTGCTTTGCTCCTGGGATCGTCGGGCTTCAGCATCAGCTCCAGCAGGTCTTGCCACGCTACCAACTGCTTGCGGTACTCCGCCGGATCCACCGGCTTGTCGCCCTCTTTCAGCAGCAATTTCATCGTGCCCGTGCCGGTGGGAACCACGCGGTAAGTTTTGTCGTCAATCACCCGCGGTGCGGCGCCGCCGGTGCGATCCAGGTGATGCTCGATTCGCTCGTACTGCTCCAGCGCCTCGTCGTTCAGGTGCTGGTGCTCCAGCAGCACCTTCGCGCGAGCCGCTATTTCCGCGTCCGACGGCGGCCGCACCGTGCCGGTTTGCCCCGCAGCCTTGCCGCCGGCCACGCCTGCGCCATATGCCACCGGACTGACCACAAGACCGGGAACCGCTTGGCCAGACGCCCCCGCCAAGCTAGCCAGCGCCAGCGCCGCAACCAAACCCGATGCCTTAAGTCCTTTCGCCGTGTTCAACATGCCCGTGAGTGAGATACTCGGCGCCACAAGATTCGCCGCATCCCGATTCTACCCGAATCTTCCGCCGAAACCGCTGGCCGCTTGTACAGTCCCATGCTCCCGCTCCGAATTCCAACCGCCAAAAAATATCCGTAATCTGAAGTTTTTCCGAGGCCGTATCCGTCTAATATGGTAGTAGCGATGAAAGCCTCCAATTCCCTATCCGAAGCCCGCCGGACGCTCGGCGATCTGCGCGAAACCATCTGGATCGCGCTCGATACCCTGCGCGCGCATAAACTGCGCACTTTCTTGACCTTACTCGGCGTCATCCTCGCAGTCACCACCCTCGTCGCCGTCATATCCGTGCTCAACGGCCTCAACGTCTATGTCGCCGACAAAGTCGCCAACCTCGGCGCCAACGCCTTCGTGATTGACCGCATCGGCATCGTCACCAACATGCAGGATTTTTTCAAAGCCCGCAAACGCCCACCGCTCGGCATGGAAGACCTGGTAGCCCTGCGCAACGGAATGAAGCTGGCCGAAACCATCGCCGGAGAACAAAACACGTTCGCCGACGTGCGCCACGGTAACGACTTGAGCGAAGACGTCACGATCATCGGCGCCACTCCCAGTTTCGCATCCATCCGCGACATTGACGTCGCGAACGGCCGCCTGCTCACCGATATTGACGAAGACCATCGCGCCGGCGTTTGCGTCATCGGCGCGGACGTCGCCAACAAATTATTTCCCGGCGTAGATCCAGTGGGAAAAGAAATTCGCGCCGGCCAAGGCCAATATGTGATCGTCGGCGTCGCCACACCCAAAGGGAACGTCCTGGGCCAGCCGCAGGATAATTTCGTCATGATCCCTCTGGGCACCTATCGCAAGGAATGGCTCACGGCGCAGGATTCCATCGGATTTTTCGTGCAGGCGCGCGGCCCGGAATGGATGGACGCCGCGCAGGACGAGGCTCGCGTGATCCTGCGCTCGCGCCGCCATGTGCCGTATCAGGCCGAAGATAACTTCGCCATCATCGCCCCTACCTCGATCATGGGTTTGTGGAATCGCATTACCGGCAACGCCTTCGGCATCGCCATCTGGATCACTTCTGTGTTCCTGGTCGTCGGCGGCGTGGTGATTATGAACATCATGCTCGCCAGCGTTACCGAGCGCACTCGCGAAATCGGCCTGCGCAAATCGCTCGGCGCTCGCCGCCGTCACATCATCCTGCAATTTCTGGTGGAATCATCGGTGCTTGCTGGACTGGGCGGATTTCTCGGCGTGGTCGCGGCAGTAGGCATTAGTCAACTCGTGCGCCTGCTATCGCCAATTCCAATTTCCACTCCGTTTTTCTCGATACTCGTCGCGCTGGTTCTTTCCACCGCCGTCGGCCTGTTCTTTGGTATTTATCCGGCAATGCGCGCCGCGAGGCTCGACCCCATCGAAGCTTTGCGGGCGGAGACCTAGGACCAGCCCATGCAAAGTGATTTTCGCGAAAATCTCCATCTCGCGCTGGACACGGTTCACGCCCACAAGCTGCGCAGCTTCCTCGCGATCCTTGGCGTGATGATTGGAGTCGCGCTCATCATCCTCGTTGTCGGCCTGGTGCAAGGTTTCCGCCAGACCATTCAGGACGAAATCGTTTCCGAAGGAATCGACACCGCCTTCGTTTCGCGTTTCGATCAAGGTCCGCAAAACGGCCGCCGTCCCAAGGAGGAGAAGCTGCGCAAGCCGCTCACTCTCGAAGACGCCATGGCCGTCCGCCAGCTTTGTCCCGCGATTAAAGAGATTGCCGTGTCCGCGTTCCAGTGGCAGCTATCGCACACCGCGCGTTATCAGGGCAATGAAGTGGACGGCACCGATTTTCGCGGCACTTTCCCCGCATATCTCGCCGTCTATTCCAACGCCACCATGAAAGCCGGCCGTTTCTTCACCGAAGCAGAAAACGAGCATCGCGAAAATGTCGTAGTCATCGGCGAAAATATCGCCACCGCGTTCTTTCCGACCATCGACGATGCCATGGGCAAGGAAATTCTGGTGGATGGCTCCACTTATACGGTGGTAGGAGTGTTCGAAAAACCTCCCAACGGTTTCGGCACCGACGACGAAGATCGCCGCACCGTCATCCCCTACTACACTTTCATGAAGCTATACCCCGGCAGCTACGAGCTCGGCTATCGCTTCCTGGCATATTCCGGCAAGCTCGATTCCGCCGTGGATCAGATCCGCGAAGTTCTGCGCCGCCGCCGCGAAGTTCCCTACGACAAGCCGGACAATTTCTCCATTCAAACGCAGGTGGAAGTGGTGCAGAAATTCAACGACATCATCGGCGGTGTCGTGCTCGTCGTAGTCGTGCTCAGCTCCATCGGTCTGCTCATCGGCGGCATGGGCGTGATGAACATCATGCTGGTCTCGGTCACCGAGCGCACCCGCGAAATCGGCGTGCGCAAGGCCATCGGCGCGCGCAGCCGCGACATCACCTGGCAATTCCTCTTCGAAGCCATGACTCTCACCGGAACCGGCGGTATCATCGGCATTATCGTCGGCAGCGCCATCGTCTTTCTGATTCCCATGGTCAGTTCGCTGAAAGCCGTCGTGCCCGCCTGGGCCATCATCATTGGCTTCACCGTCTCGGTCAGCATCGGTCTCATCTTCGGCGTCTGGCCCGCTACCAAAGCTGCGCGCCTCAATCCCGTCGAAGCCCTGCGCTACGAATAGCTAGTCGTATTAGCGGAGTTTGTCAGGACCCTGGTCGGAGTCCAGCTGAATCGTGCTCTGCGGATCGAGTTGCGGCACTCCATTCGGACCCATCACGTACGGAAAACCCGCGGGATCCTGCAAACTCCCCCCGACCAATCCGGCATCCCGCAGTTCCTGCATCGAGGTAGGGAACCGGCCGAATTTTCTCCAATAATCTTCGGAGATTTCATTCAGGCGCTTCAAGCCCAGCGCCGCGTCCAGCGAATCAATATGCTGCGCCGCCCTGCGCCGCACCAGCTCATCTTTGGTGCTCGAGTACACGCCGACCCAAATCAGTCGTGATGTTTCCAGCTCATTGCCGGTTTCCGCCACGCGCGCAGCCATCACTTTCATCCATATTTGCGCATTTGGATTCTTGCTGCCTTCCAGATACGCCTCCGCGGCTTTCTTGTAATCCTTCAAATGGATCGAATACAGAAATCCCAAATCCTCATAGAGCCGCCACTCATCCGGGTTTTCCGCGATGCCTCGCTTTACCAGGTCCACCGCCACGTCCGCTTCTCCCGGCCCCCCCGGCGGCCGCTCCGATAGAAATACCGCTCCGAAGCGATAAGCAATCATCAATTTGGGATCCAGCGTGGTGGTGATGTCCAGCAAAGGCCACAGCTGTTCATAAGTCGCGCCCGGCTTCCTCGCCCTGACGCCGTAATATTGCACCACGCGCGTCCAATAAACGTCCGCCAGCAGCGGCTCATATCCCAAGCTCAGTTTCTTCAGCAGTGCGCCGGAACGCAGCAGCAACTCATCTTTGTCCTGATACATCGCAAGCGTATCCGCATCAATACGCGTCTGCAGCGCCGCGCACAACGCGAAGAGCGCCGGCACGGCCACCAGAGCCAGCAACATCGCTCGCGTGTGGCTCTTATTTTGGTTGCGCTTGCTCATTTCAAATTACGCCCCGAAAACACTGCAGCCGAAGCCACCAGAATCAGAATCACGTATAGCAGCGCGTACACCGTGTTGTGCCAGATCAGCGCCATCGGCACAGCCTCGCCGTGCGCCGCCGCCGCAATCACCCCGAAATTGTGAAAATTAGGCAGCACGTAATAAATGAAGCGCGTGATCGCCCCTAGCTCCCAGTTCGACGTGAACTGGCTGGCGCTCAGTATGCCCGGCGCGAAAACCCCCGCGACATAGATTCCCAACGTGTACAGAGTCGAAAGCATCGGGCTCGTAAAACACGAAAAGAACAGCGCCAAAGCCGTCACCAGCGCCAGCTCCAGCAAAATAAAATAAACCGCCACCAGAATCGTCGCGTCCCCCCGCTCGAATTTCCTGCTCACTGAGTACAACGCCGCGCCCAGCCCCAGCGTCATCAACGCGGTGTTCACCACCAGCGTCAGCAGCAGCCCCGCAAATTTTCCCACTAGAAATTCCCAGCGGCGGATCGGTTTCGATAGCAGGCTGTACAGCGTGCGCTTTTCCATCTCCTTGTACACCAGCCCCACGCCGATAAAAATCGCCATGATGATCCCAAAAATCGAAATCGCCGAAAGTCCCAAGTTGATGATCACCATCCGCTCGATCCCGATCGAAATCTGCCCCACCAGAATCGCCGCGCCGATCATCATTAGCGCGAAAAATATCAGGTTGTACAGCACGCGGTCCCGCACCGCTTCGCGAAACGTATTGATGGCCACCACGCCCGGCAGCACGCTCATCGCACACCCACTTCCGCGGCCGGCACCTGCGTTTTTTGCCGCCCCACCAGATTAAAAAAATAATCCTCCAGTGACGGCCGCAGCGGTGCCACCGAAAGAATGCGCCCCTCGCATCCGCGCAATTGCTCCAGCACCGCGTACAGCTCCTGCTCCGCCACCTCAATCCGGTAGCGGTTGCCGATATTTTTCGCGCGCGCCGCGATGTTCGCGGGCAGTGTGTGTTCCTTGCCCACTTCGAACAGGATTTCCATCCCTTGCACTTCCATGGAAACGATTTCCCCCGGCGAACCAACTCCCCTCAGTTTCCCGTCGAGCAGCACCGCCACGCGATCGCACAACATTTCCGCGTCGGAAAGAATGTGCGTCGAAAAGAATATCGTCCGCCCCTGCTTCTTCAAATCCAGAATAATATCGCGCACTTCGCGCCGACCCACCGGATCCAGGCCAGACATCGGCTCGTCCAGAAATATCACCTGCGGATCGTGCAGAATCGCCTGCGCGATGCCCACGCGCTGCAGCATGCCTTTTGAAAATTTCCGCAGCTGCACGTCAGCTGCCGCAGCCAGGCCTACCAGACTCAGAAACCGCGCCACGCGCTCCTTCCGCTCCGCCGCGCTGAACCCGAAAAACCGCGCGAAATATCCCAGCAGCTCCCGCGCCGTCAGATAATCGTAAAAATAAGGCTGCTCCGGCATGTACCCGATCTCACGGTGCATGCGCACATCATTGATCGAACGCCCGCGCACCCTCGCCGTCCCTGACGTCGGAAAAATCAACCCCATCAGCAGCTTCATCGTGGTGGTTTTCCCCGCGCCGTTCGGCCCCAAAAATCCGAACGATTCCCCCTCCTCCACCTGCAACGACAAATGATCCAGGGACCGGCGCATTTTTTTTCGCCAGAACCCCACCGGGTAATCTTTCGTTAGCCGTTCAATTTCAATCGCTGGATTCGCCATGGCTCCTCATTATGAATTTTTCCAGCGCCCAACGGTTCATGTCAATTCCATGGTGTTGCTTTCCTCTACACATCCCCAGTCAGAACCCCGCTGGGGTTCCCGGATCGTTTCTGCCAAGCGGAAAGTGGGTCGGAACTCGCGGCCGCGATTCCTGATTGCGTATGAAAGACCTTCGAGGATAGTCGGGAAAATTTCGTCTCGGAAAGCAGTCTGGCTCGATCCGTCACGCGCGCGCCGCCGACTTTGCTCAGCTAGCGCGCGCTGGCGGGTGCCGGTACCACAGGACGCAAATCCAGAAACTCCGGATGGCTCTTGAAAGCGCTGGGAAAAGACCGTTCGTACTCCGCCAGCCCCCGGCAAGTGAGATGATGCGAGCCCGAAAATCCATAGGCCTGCATTTCTTCCATCGCGTCGTTGGCCGACCATCCCTGCACGCTCATCCGGTACGCTGCGATGGACATGCCAGTACGGTCCGAACCCAGTTCGCAGTGCACAAAAACCTTCTTGTTGGCATTTTCCCGCAGCACATGCAGAAAATCCGCCATCGCCTCGTCGGTGGGATGGTAGCAGTGCCACGGAATGGAAACGTAACGCATGCCCAGCCTTCTGGCCTGCTGTTCTTCGTCCGGATGTTCTCCGGGCCGCAGGTTCACGATGATTTCGATGCCCATGCCGGCCAGATACTCCAGGCCCTCGGTGGACGGCTGTGCTCCGCGATAGAGTTGCCGTGAGACTTCGCCGAATTTCGCAATGCCATTCACCGGAATCATTTTCGCGATCGCATGCTCCGCATTCGCAGGCGCTGGTTTCGCATCATTTGTCGCACTGTTCGCTGCAGCTTGCGCCGCGGAGCTGCGTGCGTTGTCGGCTGTGCTGCTGTTTGCGCCGGATTGTGTCGTGTCGCTCGCCACTGCCTGAAACGCACACGCCGAGCCGCACGTCAGCGCCAACGCAAGCATTGCCAGCGCCACGCGCGACATCCTTTCGTAGAAGTTTTTCATCTTCTTACTTTGATGCTTCTACATCTGCTACCGTAGGATGCGTCCATTTGGATACTCACCACAATAGGTAGACGTTTTCGACACTACCTCCCTAAGATTTTGTGCTTTCTCTATGAATTTTTCTTGACAAGTTTTCCACAACCCCCGATACTGCGTCTCCAAGCTCGGGGGAGAATTAGTTGGCCGCAGCGTTTTTTGCTGCCCCCAACCAGTCGTTGAGCCGGACCGGGTTTAACCGAAAATCTAAAGGGGCCTTACCCCACCGCACGCCGCGCCTCAATTTTCTTGCGCGGCTTAGCTGGGCTTTTGTCTCTTTTTTTCGGCGTGAACGGTGTTTCTGCCGCTCCAGAGTCCGGCTGCTCCCCACAAACGCAACTTTTCGTGTACCAGTACGGTGCACTTCACTTCACCCTCGGGGCGCCACTTTGGAGTAGAATGAAGGTTCTGCTCCCGCACGGCTCCCCGGCTCACATGCACGTGGCACCACTGCCTGCGCGGAGGCAAAATGGCTGAAACAAGGACGGTATGGAACAGCATGGCCGAAACGAATCAAGTTGCACGGCGAACCACTGGATTGGAATTCCAACGCCGGTTCACCGACGGTAAAGTTTCACCCTTCGATAAAGTTGAGTGGGAACGTCGCACGGCTCTCATAGGCAATGACAAAGGCCAGGTAATCTTCCGCCAGGAAAACGTGGAAGTCCCCAAGTCCTGGTCCATGACGGCCACCAACATCGTGGCTTCCAAGTACTTCCACGGCAAGCCCAACACCCCCGAACGCGAAACCTCGGTGCGCCAGTTGATCGGCCGCGTCGTGGACACCATCGTCCGCTGGGGCGAAGAGGGCGGCTATTTCGCCAGCCCCGAATCCAAAAACATTTTCCGCGACGAACTCACCCACCTGCTTGTTGAGCAGAAAGTCGCGTTCAATTCCCCCGTGTGGTTTAACGTCGGCGTGCAAGCCAAGCCGCAATGCTCCGCCTGCTTCATCAATTCCGTCCAGGACAACATGGATTCCATCATGAACCTGGCCAAGACCGAAGGCATGCTGTTCAAGTGGGGCTCCGGCACCGGCACGAACTTCTCTACGCTGCGCGGCAGCAGGGAATCTCTTTCGGGTGGCGGCATCGCTTCCGGCCCGGTCAGCTTCATGAAGGGCTTCGATGCTTTCGCTGGCGTCATCAAGAGCGGCGGCAAGACTCGCCGCGCCGCCAAGATGGTGATCCTTAACGTCGAACATCCGGACATCATGGAGTTCATCCAGTCCAAGACCAAGGAAGAGCGCAAAGCCCACGTCCTAATTGAGCAAGGCTACGATCCCGCGATTGACGGCGAGGCTTACACCTCCGTCTTCTTCCAGAACGCCAACCACTCCGTGCGCGTCACCGACGATTTCATGCGGGCAGTAGAAGAAGATCGCGATTGGTGGACCCGCAACGTTAACGACGGCAAGCCCTGCGAAAAATTCCGCGCAAAAGATCTGCTGCGTGAAATGGCCGATTCCGCATGGCGCTGCGGCGATCCCGGCATGCAGTATGACACTACCGTGAACCGTTGGCACACCTGCAAGGCCACCGACCGCATCTACGCGTCGAATCCGTGCTCCGAATACATGTTCCTGGATGACACGGCCTGCAACCTGGCCTCGCTCAACCTGATGAAGTATCTCGGCCCTAACGGCCAGTTCGATTCCGACTCTTTCAGCCACTCCGTGGACGTCACCATCACCGCGCAGGAAATTCTGGTGGACAATGCCAGCTATCCCACGGAAAAAATCGCGCGCAATTCGCACGACTACCGTCCGCTGGGCATCGGTTACGCAAACCTGGGCGCGCTGCTCATGTCCCTAGCGCTTCCTTATGATTCCGACGGTGGCCGCGATTTCTGCGGCGCCATCACCGCGCTGATGACCGGCGAATCCTACGCCCAATCCGCGCGCATTGCCGAACGCATGGGTCCCTTCGGCGGCTACCCGCGCAACCGCGAAGCCATGATTGACGTCATCCGCATGCACCGCGACGCGCTGCGCCCCATCAAGGAAGAACACGTGCAGCCTTCACTCCTGCGCGCCGCGCGCAAAGCCTGGGACGATGCGCTCGAACTCGGCGAAAAGTTCGGCTACAAAAATTCGCAGGTTTCCGTGCTTGCTCCCACGGGCACCATCGGCTTCATGATGGATTGCGACACCACCGGCATCGAACCCGATCTCGCACTGGTGAAGCAGAAACGCTTGGTCGGCGGCGGCGTCATCAAGATTGTCAACAACACCGTACCGCAAGCGCTGATGAATCTCGGTTACCCGACGGAACAAGTCGCGCAAATCGTGGACTACATTGACGCCAATGCGAAAATCGAAGGCGCTCCTGGCCTGAAAGACGAGCATCTGCCCGTTTTCGATTGCTCGCTTTCTCCTATGGGCGGCGGACGTTCCATCGCGTGGCGCGGACATCTCCGCATGATGGCGGCGGCCCAGCCCTTTCTCTCCGGCGCGATCAGCAAGACCATCAACATGCCGGAAGAATCCACTGTCGAAGACATCATGCAGGCCTACATCGAATCGTGGAAATATGGCCTGAAAGCTGTGGCCATCTATCGCGACAATTCCAAACGCTCGCAGCCGCTTTCCGCCGCCAGCAAAAAGGAAGACGAGAAGCCAGCTGCTGCAGCTGTGGTGCCGGTTGCAGAAGCCGTCGCCGCTCCCGTTGCGTCTGCGCCTCAGCAGGAAGAGCTTTTCGCGCGTGGCGCCAGCCGCCGCAAACTTCCCAACGAGCGCAGCTCCATCACCCACAAATTTTCCATCGGCGGCCACGAAGGCTATCTGACCGTCGGCAAATACGAAGACGGCGCTCCCGGCGAAATCTTCATCAAGATGGCCAAGGAAGGCTCCACGCTGTCCGGCATCATGGACGCCTTCGCTCTGTCCGTCTCCATCGCGCTGCAATACGGCGTGCCGCTCCGCGCTCTGGTGGATAAATTCGTCAACTCGCGCTTCGAGCCTTCCGGCTACACCGGCAACCCCAATATCCGATACGCCAAATCCGTAGTGGATTACATCGGCCGTTGGCTCGGCGCGAAATTCATCTCGCCCGACTATCTCGACATCGACGCCACCGCCGAATCCGAAGCTCCAGCCACGACGGCTGCAGCGATGGCCCACGCGGTCGCCCCGGCAACGGCCCCAAAGCACGCCGACCCGGACGCCTCCACGCGCGTACGCGCCACGATAGACGACGCGCCGTCCTGCTCCGAATGCGGCATGCTAATGACCCCCAACGGCAGCTGCTACAAATGCTCCAACTGCGGCGGCACCTCAGGCTGCAGCTAAGAACAGCAAACAAGCAGTGAGTTTTTCGGGAACGTAGAGCGAAGGAAGGTTTTGCAGGGGCGGGTGCCGCAGCTTGACGCGGGACCCGCCCTTTGCATTGCACTACGCGGACCCGGACAACCGTCTAACCACCCAACACAAAAAATAGGGGGCCCCGTCGGGCCCCCTTTATGCTCTACCCCTAGTTCCGGTTCCAGCGCGGCGAAACCGGCCCACCCCGGGATAAGAGACAGCCGCTGTATGGTTTGCACGCCAGATGCCAGCTCAGCGCCTTTTCCCGCGGAGACCTATCTGTTGTGCCCGAAGGATTTAGCTTCCGCTAAAGCGGAATCGCCTATGGTATTGCGGTAGCAACATCCAGTTTCTGAAAGCGCCCAGCCATTTTTCTATGTTCTTTGGAAGAAAGTCGAGCCTAGACTCGAGCGCGAGCCCTGAACCGTTTCCAGACGAACCACCCAGGCACCAGCAAAATCGCGAGCCAGAACAAGAGTGACGGGCCCACCGCAAACACAAAAACCACCAGCGCAACCGCGCCTTCTTCGAGGTTACTAAAACCCTCCACCGCCGCGTTGCGGATCTTCGTTCCAGTCGAAATCGGTCCCGATCCCAAAACCTGCCGGTATTCTTCGCTCAATTCCACCTGCACCGTCGCGTAGTTCACCCGGTGGACCAGAATTGCGCTCTGACCCTGCATGCCCTCGATCTCACCGCGAATGCGCGCCAGCTCGCGTTCGGCTTCCAGTACGTCCTGCAGCTTCCCCGTGCGCGTCCCCAGCAGCTCGATCAACCGCTGTTCGGTCGCTCGCGCGCTCTTCAGCCGCGCTTGCAAGTCCACGTACTGGTCGCTCACTTCCTCGTTGGAACGCGTTTCCTCTTCCACGTGCCCCAGCTTGCGCGCGTCGGCCAGAAACCCATCGAGCTGCTTCGTCGGAATCCGCAGCGCCGCCGAAAGTGCTCGTGCACTCCCCGTTTGCGCTTTGGCGTCCAGCTTCTCCACGTAGCCGCCATGCGCCGCGGCAAGCTTTTCGATCGCCGCGCTAGCCTCGTCGTAGTTCGTCGCCAAAATCGTCAGCGCGGCCGTCTGCACAATCATCGGCCCAACATTTTCAGGCGCTTTCAACTCGTCGCCAGCCACAGGCGGCGGTGGCGGCGCCGGCGCGTCCCACGCCTCCGCGCTACTCGTCTCAGCGGGCGGCTTGGCTGGCGACTTGAATGTTAGCGCGCTGAAAGCCTGTCTATCTACGGTCGGCGCGGACAAGTCGGTCGCGCGCTGTGTATCAAGCCACGCTGCCTGGCGTGCTCGAAAAAAATTGGGAATGCTCGCAACCACAAGCAACGCCACCAATCCCAATCCCGCAAACGCCCAAACGTAACGCCGCACAAACATGCGGCGCCAATTCCACGACTTATTGTGCTCGGAACGACTTGGAATTATTCTCTTCGACGAATTGCTGGAAGCCAGCGCTGCCAGCACCGTTTCGTTCATCTCCGCCGACGGATGCTCCACCTCAAAACTCAGCATCCTCTCCGAAAGCGCGCGAAATCCCTGCGCCACTTCCTGGCACTCGCTGCAACTCACCAGATGCGCCGCCAGCGCCGCCGCCCGCCGCGCCTCCAGCTCGCCGTCGAGATAATCCATCACCTCTTCGGCGTCAAACGCGTGTTGTGCATTTCGTTCCATAAAATTCCTCGGCCCTAATCCTTCACCGGCATCAATTGATTTTTCAGCGCCACCCGCGCCCGGAACAATCGCGAGCGCACCGTATTCACCGGCATCCGCAGCACCGCCGCAATTTCGCCGTAGCTGAGCTGCTCGTACTCGCGCAACATCAATATCTCCCGCTCGCTCTGTTCCAGATGCCCCAAAGCCTTGCGCACCCAGATTCCCGCATCGTTATTTTCCGCGGCGTTGCCTTCCGCCGCCCGGCCATCCAGCTCCTCGTTCTCCGCCACCTCGCGCCCCGCCTTCCGCCGCTCCGCCGCCACTAGATGAATCGCAATCCCATACAAATAGCTGCGAAAACTAGCCCGCGGCTCGTACCGCTGCACGTTCTGCAAAAGCGCCAGAAAACATTCCTGCGCCAATTCCTCCGCTCGCGCCGGATAATCCAGCCTCCGCCGAAAAAACCCGTAGATCGGCTCGCGATAGCGCTCGAACAACTCCACGAACGCCTCCCGCTCCCCGCGCTGGAACTCCAATATGAGCTGGTCGTCGCTATTCATAAATAACTGCCGCTATGTGGCGTAAGTGCATCCGCCCCACGTCCCTCACTACTTAGAATGTCGCCAGCGCAGAAATAGTTCCCGGAAGATTCATCAAGATGTGGAAATAACGAGGGGTCTTCGTAGCGCCGGCGTCCCGCCGGCTCCTTGCATTTGACTCTGTTCTTAACGTCTCGACCGAGAAAGCTCCGTGCACGGACCAACCGCGCCACCATCTGCGCCAACGCTACGCCCCAATCGCCTCGCGCAGCGCCTCCGCCAGCGTTTCCGTCCAGCGCGTCACATCCTCTGCGTTCTCCGCCTCCACCATCACCCGCGCCAGCGGCTCGGTCCCCGAATAACGCAGCACCACCCGCCCCGATTTCCCCAGCGCCTTTTCGGCCTCGGCCAAACCGCGCGCCACTGCCGGCAAAGACTCCAGCGGCGGCTTCGACCGCACGCGGACATTCACAATCTTCTGCGGAAAGATTTTCAGATCAGCGATCAATTCATCCAGCGGCCCCTGCAGCGCAATGATTGACGCGAGTTTCACAGCCGTCAGCATCCCATCCCCCGTCGTAGCATCGTCCAAAAACAAAATGTGCCCCGACTGCTCGCCGCCCAGGTTCGCTCCGGTGTGCAGCATCTCCTCCAGCACATAACGGTCACCCACGGCCGTCCGCGTCAGTTTCAACCCGGATTTTTCCAGCGCCCGCTCCAACCCCAAATTCGCCATCGTCGTCCCAACGATCACATCGCCCTTCAGCTTCCCCGCCGATTTCAAATAACGCCCCACAACCAGCAGCACCCCATCGCCATCCACCAGCTGGCCCGAACCGCTAGCGAAAATCGCCCGATCCGCGTCGCCATCGAAAGCCACGCCCAGTGACGCTCCCGACTGCGCCATCCGTTTCTGCATCTCTTCCGGATGCAGCGACCCGCAATCCGCATTGATGTTCCGTCCGTTCGGGCTGTCATTGATCGCGATCACGTCCGCGCCCAGCGAACGAAAAAGTCTCGGACCCAGCTTGCTGGCTGCGCCGTTCGCGCAGTCCATCACAATTTTCATCCCCGCAAACTTCGCGCCCGGCAGCGCCGCCGCGCGTAGCCCGTCCAGATAATCGTCGTCAATCTTTTCGTTGTCGTGCAGTTGCATTTCGCCGCGCGATTCCGGCGACTCGCTGGACGCCAAAATAAATCGCTCCAGCTCCGCCTCCACCGCGTCCGGAAATTTCATCCCGGTGGAAGAAATCAGTTTCACGCCGTTATCATGATAAGGATTGTGCGAAGCGGAAATCACCACGCCCGCTGCAAATCCCTCGTGATGCACCAGCCAGGCCACTCCCGGAGTCGTCAACACGCCCGCGGACACAGCTTCCACGCCCGCCGCCGCCAATCCGCGCGCGATGCGATCCGCGATGTGCGGCCCGGATTCGCGGGTGTCCCGCCCGATCAGCACGCGCGCCCGCGCATCCGGCGAACGCCCGTTCGAACTCACGTATTCGCCCAGAGCCAGCCCTACGCGGTCCAACGTTGCATCGTCCAGCGGAACTTCACCAGGCACGCCGCGAATTCCATCCGTCCCAAAAAGTTGTTTGGTCATTGATGTGTTATTGCACTCCGAAAAATCAGGCACGCGATTCTATCATTGCGCCACACGCCCAGTCCTAACGCAACCCCGCCCGTCCCCAGCCCAGTGTATGCGCAGGCACACCGTTATTTGCTCGGCTCTGGCTGTGTTATCGTACCGCCATGCCTCTTGAGGAAGAGAAAATCGTCTCTGCCAGCTCCGCCAGCGGAAAGATCATCGCCGCCGGAATCGTGATCGCCTTCTGCTACTGGGCGTCTTCGATTCTGGTCACGTTGCTGGTCGCGGTGCTGCTCGCGTATTTTCTCGATCCGGTCGTAAACTTTCTGGAAGATTGGCACGTCCCGCGCGCTCTCGGCTCGCTCATCGTGGTTCTGTTCACCATCGCGGCCGTGTTGGTTGTCGCATGGAGCATGATCGAGCGCGTGGACCAGTTCGGCCGCGACTGGCCTCTCTACCGCAAGCCCTTGCATCAAGTCGCCTCCGTGATCGAACAAAAAATGGCGAACTTTGAGGAACACGTTTCTGAGATCGAGCCGGGCAGCACTCCGGGAGAACACGTCGTCTCCGTCGGAGAGTCGCACCCTGTCCGCGCGGCGGTTCTCTCGCGCTTAAGTTCGCTCTACGAAGTCATCGTGGCCGCCACCTTCGTGCCCTTCCTGCTTTTCTTCATGCTCGCTGCCAAACGCCAGGTCTGGCACGCCACCATGCAGTTATTTCCCGCCACCCGCCGCACCGAAGTGAAGGAAACTCTCGCGGACGTGACCATGGTGCTGCGCAGTTATGTCGTCGGCACTGCGCTGGTGGGCCTGATTCTCGTCGTTTTCAGTTGGCTGTTTTTCTGGGGTATGGGTCTCGACTTCCCATTTCTGCTAGGCCTGCTTTCCGGCCTGCTGAATCTGATTCCCTACCTCGGCGTGGTTCTTTCCTGGGTTCCGCCGATCCTCATCGGCATAAAACAATTCCACACGCCTGGCCCGTTCATCGGCATCTTCACGATCCTCACACTCTTCCACTTCATCGCCAACAACCTGCTAGTTCCCGCACTGGTGGGCTGGCGCGTCCGACTGAACGCACTGGCATTAACCGTATCCTTGCTCTTCTTCGGCTTCCTCTGGGGCGCAATGGGCTTGCTGCTAGCGATTCCAGTCACCGCTGTAATCAAAGTAATCTGCGACCACATCGAAGAGCTCCAACCCGTCGGCCGCTGGCTCAGCGGCTAGCGCCTTCCGCGCGCAGGCGTTCAACCACATTCTTCAACGCTGCGGAATCCCTCGCGTCCTGAAACATTCGAATCGCCGCAATCCCCGCAGCCCCAGCGCGAATACATTCCACTGCGTTCTTCTCACTCACTCCACCAATCGCCAGCACCGGAATCGCCACGCCGTGACAAATCTCACCGAGTCGCGCAACTCCCTGCGGCGCGCCCATCCCCCGTTTCGAAGGCGTATCAAACACCGGCCCAAAAAAAATGTAAGCAGCCCCTGCGCTCTCGGCGTCGCGCGCATCCTCGAAACTGTGGCACGAAACCCCGACCAAAAAATCCCCCGGAGCGTTCCCCGCTCGACACCAACTCACCACCTCCCGCGCCCCCAGCGATTCCCGCCCCAGATGCACGCCCGATGCTTCCGCCGCTAACGCCACATCCACCCGATCGTTCACAATCACTCGCGCGCCACCTCCCGCAACGACAGCCTCCCGCGTCAGCCTCAGCAACTGCCCCCCCGGCAAATCCTTCTCGCGTATCTGCACCCAATCCACCCCGGCCGCGATCGCCGCGCGAATCCGCCCGAGCACACCCGGGCCGCTCTCGCCCTCCCCGAGCGATTTCCGGTCGGTCACATAACAAATAATCGGTGTCTTAAGTGCGGGTAACAACGGTGGCAGTCCGGCGGCGAAACGCTTCCAGCGCAAACAGCACGTTCATCACTCCCAACCCCGAAATCATTCCGCGCAAATACGGGTTCATCACAAAAAGCGCCAGCCCCGGATACTGATACAAGAAATAATTCACGTCCCAAACTTCGGACCACGGCATCAGTATCAACAGCAGCCCCAGTTCCAGCCACAACAGTAGCAATATGACGCGCAGAATCCGAATCAGCATGATTGGGCTACGATTATGGGAGATTATCGCCAGACTCGCAACTGCGCCGAACACGAATCCTGCCTCAACACCCAGAGAATCGAGCCGCCGCGCCGCGGCCTGTTGTCATTTTCGTGCCGCGCGCCCCACAAACGCTCAACCACGCCCCACCAGCCTCGCCGAAACCCGATAAAATTATCGCGCAATGAAAAATTCCGTTCGCGTCACACTACTCGCGGCTGTGCTCTCCGCAATAATCGCCGTACCGGCCACCGCGCAAAAATGCAGCGTAAAACCAGCAATCATCTCCCTAGGCCAAACCGTCCGCCTCGCCTGCCAAATCCTCGCCACCACCGCCAAACTAAACGACCGCACCGTCCGCCTCTTCCCCCAATCAAATGGCGGCTCGCAAGGACTGATGCCCATCGCTGTAGCCGACGTTCCCGGCGCCTACGAAATAAAATTCCAGGCCGAAGACGGCGCCGCGCTAGCCTCCGCAAAACTCACCATCCGCCCGACCAAATTTCCAACGCAAAACGTAGTCCTGGCCCCGCAAATCGAAGCCCTGCACTCCACCCCCGAAGACATCCAAACGCTCACCGAATTTCGCAAAAACGTCTCCGACGTAAAATATTGGGAAGATCCCCTCGTCGCGCCCGTTCCTGGCTGCATCCTCTCTCCCTTCGGCGTAAAACGCCTCCACAACGGCAAGCCCACCGGCGAATTTCACGCCGGCATTGACCAACGCTCTCCCGCCGGACGCCCCGTTCACGCGGTAGCAGCCGGCACAGTGAAAATCGCGCAGCCTTTCGCAGTCCTCGGCGGCACTGTAGCCATTGACCACGGCCAAGGCCTCGAAACCATGTACCTGCACATGGAAAAATTATTGGTCGAACCCGGCGCGCAAGTGAAAAAAGGCGAAGTGATCGGCTACGTAGGCGCCACAGGCCGCGCCAACGGCCCTCATCTCCACTGGGTAATAGACGTCAACGGCGTCCCCGTAAACCCGCAGCAATGGGTAGCCCTGAAATCCTGCGGCTCCGAAAAGCCAAGCACGAAGTAGTTGGGTATTAGTCCCTGAAGCCACTCACGGCTGCAGCATCCCGTGTTTGCGCAACACTTCTTGCAGTTGATCGTGCGGCAGCGCCGGAATCGTCCAATAGTCCGCGCCAACCATGGTCTTCGCCGCGACGATTGTATTAATCACAGCTTCTTCGGTCGCCTGCACGACCGCAGCAAACATCGCATCCATCTTCCAGCTCTGCATCCGCTGAATCGTAGCGTTCGGATCCGTGAACGGAGGTTCAGCGCTATTACCCTCGTCGGCTCCTGCGTTAGCGGTCGAGAATGCCAGGAATATGTCGCCGGATTCATCTCCTTCAATTGCTCCCACTCTTCCCAGTCCTACCGAGACACGACGCGCCAGTCGCTTCAGCTGGTCCGGCGTCAGCGGAGCGTCAGTCGCAACGATCACGATGATCGAGCCCTCTTCCGGCGCGCGAACCCCATCCGCAGTTGTAGCTACATTTGGTTTGCAGACTGGAACCTGCTTTCCGTTCCACCAGTTCACCACCGGCGGATCAAGCAGCTTCTCGACGCAAGGCTCCTGCAATTTCATTTCCCGCGCCACCGCAATACCTGCCACTCGCAATTGCCGCGAACCGCCGTAGTTGCACTGCACCAGCACGCCGACCGTGTAGCCGCCTTCCTCAGCACTCAGCCGCCGCGACGACGTTCCGGTTCCTCCTTTAAATCCGTTGCAGATCATTCCAGTCCCACCGCCAACATTGCCTTCGAGCGGCAGGCCACCTGTGGCGGAGTTCAGCGCGTCCCACGCGTCCTGTGTGGTCACGTGCTGGCCTTTGATATCATTCAAAGGTACGTCGGCGGTTTCGGCACTCACCGGATACCAGAATTCGCCTGGCCGCTTTTGTTGCACCATCCAGGCCACCGCGGCATCGCGCACCACGCCGACGCTCCCCGTGTTGGTGATCAGTATTGGCGTTTCCAGAAGGCCGCTCTCCTCGATCCAATGCGTGCCAGTCATATCGCCATTTCCGTTTCCGGCGAAGTACCCCGCGAAGACGCTCTTGGTACCTTGCTTTCCACGCGGAAAGATCGCGGTAACGCCGGTACGAACGGGCCCCTTGCCAACGACAAGCCGGCCTTCACCGGAGATAAGCGTTTTGTAGCCCACCTCGACGCCTGCAACATCGGTGATGGCGTTCAACGGTCCGGGTGTCCCATCAAAAGGCACTCCGAGATCGCGAGCGCGGGGCTGCGTGTTGCCCTGAGAGAGCGTCGCTGGCGTAACTGCAGGTGTGGACGCCGCGCCGCTCGTTCCCGACTGCGCCGTCGCCGCCAGCGGACACATAGCGAACACGCAACACGCTCCCATTAATCGGAAAGGCATCGCGCTCCTCCCTATCACAAAACTTCTGGGCATCGTTTGATACGATCTCAGTCTTCCAACGACTCAAGCCTGATTGTTGAGGTAAGCGGCCGCGAAGTTTCTACGGCAAAACCTGAGCAGTTTGAACCGGCAGTTTTGCTGCTTCCCATCCCACGATGCCGCCCGCAATTTCACCCACATGCTCAAATCCGCTGCGACGCAACAAGCTCGCGCCGATCGACGACCGATAGCCGCCCGCGCAATAAACCAGCAACGTGCGATCCTTCGGCAGCTTTCCCAGATTTTCTGTCAGATGATTGAGAGGGATGCCCAGACTTCCCGCGATATACTTCTGATCGCGCTCCCGCGGCGCCCGAACGTCGATCGCCAGCGGCGGCTCACTCGACGAAAGCAATTCCGCCGCGAACTGTGCGCTAAGCCGCTCAGTGAATTCGACCAGTTCAGGACGCGCTTCCAAACTCTGCAACCCATCCTGCAAATATCCAGCCACGTGATCAAATCCTATGCGCCCCAGGCGAATTGCCGATTCGTTCTCCCGCCCAGGATCCGCGACGATCACAATCGGATGCTGCCGGTCCAGCACGGTTCCGGCCCACGTCGCGAACTGGCCCACCAGTCCGATGTTGATGCTGCCCGCCAGATGTGCCGAAGCAAACTCCACAGCGTCACGCGTATCCAGAATCTGCGCGCCAGCCGCCTGCAATTCCAGCACCCCGTCGAGCGTCAGAGGATTCATCTCGCGCGTCAGCGCCTGATCCAACGTGGGCCGCTCTTCGCTGTTTAGCACCGCGTCGTAAACGAAATACGCCGGGGCGTCCGGTTGATCCGCCGTCACCACGTGAATGAATGCTTCTTTGCTCATGGGCTGCAGCGCGTAATTCGTCCGTCGCTGCTCCCCCAGGGTAGATACAGTTTCCTTGCTGATTGCCTTCCCGCAGAGTGAACCCGCACCGTGTGCCGGATACACCAGGCTTTGATCCGGCAGTGCCAACAACTTTGTGTGCACCGAATCAAAGAGCATGCTGCCAAGTTCGCTGGCCGACCAGCCCAGCGCGGCGCGCAGATCGGGGCGCCCCACGTCGCCGATAAACAAAGTGTCTCCGGTGAGCACCGCATGCGGCTGCGCATCACTGGCGTTCAGATCGTAAACGACGATGGAGATCGATTCCGGAGTGTGCCCCGGCGTCTCCAGCACCTTCAGGCGCACGCGGCCGAATTCCAGAATGTCGCCATCACCAAGCGGAGTAAACGCATACTGCGCTTTAGCCGCTGCGCCCAGATAGATTTTTGCACCCACGCGATCGCGCAACTCCAAATGCCCGGCGACAAAATCGGCGTGGAGATGAGTCAGGAATACGTGCTTGATCGTGAGCCCGTGCTCAGCGGCAAAGGCAAGGTATTGATCGATGTCTCGTTGCGGGTCAACGACTGCTGCGGTGCCTGTCTCCTCGTCTCCAATTATGTACGAAGCGTGAGCCAGGCACGGCAGATAGAACTGCTTCAGGATCACAGCGCACTACCTCGGTCGCGCGAACTATTTCGGCTGCGGAACAATCCGCAGATAGGGCCGCGGCGCCTTCCAGCCGTCCGGATACTTCTGCTTGGCTTCCTCTTCCGACACCGATGGCAGGATAATCACATCGTCGCCCTTCTTCCAGTTCACGGGCGTGGCCACTTTATGCTTGGCCGTAAGCTGCATCGAATCCACCACGCGCAGCACTTCGTCGAAGTTGCGGCCCGTGCTCATCGGATAACTCAGCATCAGCTTCACCTTCTTGTCCGGACCGACCACGAACACGGTACGCACGGTGGCGTTCGTTGCGGCAGTGCGGCCTTCGGAAGTATCTCCGGCATCTGCCGGCAGCATGTCATAGAGCTTGGCAATTTTGAGTTGCGGGTCCCCGATCATCGGGAAGTTCACCTTATGTCCCTGCGTCTCTTCGATGTCCGCGGCCCATTTACTGTGACTGCTCACCGGGTCCACGCTCAACCCGATGATTTTGCAATCGCGCTTAGCGAATTCCGGCTGCAACCCGGCCATGTAACCCAGTTCGGTGGTGCACACCGGCGTAAAGTCTTTGGGATGCGAAAACAAAATGGCCCAGCCATTGCCCATCCATTCGTGAAAGTTAATCGTCCCCTGCGATGTTTCGGCGGTGAAATTAGGAGCTTCGTCGTTTATGCGCAACATGAAGGGCCCTCCCAGGTCGTACGCATTATACACACAGAGTTTAGGTCGCAGAAATTTACCGGGCGATGCGACCATCGGCCGTCGTGGGGAGTGCTCGAAACGCGGTGTCCATGGGAGTAATCCGCACATCCGGTGCGGCGATTTAACGAGAGTCGGCTGCTGCGACGTTACTTTCCCAAGCGATATGGGGACATACGTCCTGTAGAAGCGGGGATCTTAGGCAGTTTGCTGCGCCTAGCGCAGTTGCGCGAACTCCTGTGTGACGTACAAACTTCCGTCCGGCCCTCGAGCGACCCCCACTCCGACGTGTGTGTAGTTCACGTTCAGGATATTCCAGCGATGATTCTGCTGGAACTTCGGCTCATTCATGAACAGGGACTCGGCCTCGCTCACGCCTCCGCAATTGGCGATGTTTTCCCCTGTGGAGAGCCACTTAATTCCCGCCATTGAAACGCGGTGCGCCGGAGAACTTCCGTTCGCACCCTCATGACTGAAGTATCCGTTGCGGGCCATTTCCTCCGAGTGCATCCTGGCTACTGCCGCCAGCCGGTCGTCCCACTGGAGCGCGGGCGCGTGGTCCCTGGTTTCGCCGGAGTGAGACGGATCTGCGCGGTCCCGATTGATTAGCTCCCACATCTGCAATTCAAGCTGGCCCGTTCGATTTTGAAAGCTGGCGCGTTGGGGAACCGTCTGTGAAGAAAGAGGACTCGCCGGCATCAACCCTAAGAGCAGAGCCGCCAGAATACTTACGGAATATCCCGTTATGTGGCTCGCAAAGCGAATGGCGGAACTTGTGGGAGTTGGCATGAAATTCTTGCTGCACCACAAGCCTACGGCGGGCTGAGTCATCAAAATACTGTCCGAAAGGCCAGCTTTAGTGCTGGTATGCGCGGCCACTAACTCGAGCAGATTAATGTCAAAGATAGTTCCCAACTCGCACAGTGCGCTGTCAGCCTCAGCCAGTACGAGCCGGGTAGACGTCCGAGTACGTGTCTAGATCAATTTCCGAGTAGTCGGAACTGTTTCAATGCGCGGGTGGGAAATTCATGCGGCGCAGCAGAGCCTGAAAGCGTGGCTCAGAGCGCAAGGGATCTAATCCCGGATAGGAGTTCGCGAAGACCATCCATTGGTCATGCTCTTCGTAGGCCCGTTCAAGCCAGGTGATTGCCTGGTCGCGTTGGCCGAGGCCAATATAGGCTTCGGCGAAGAGGAAGCCCGACACATAACGATGCCGGGCGCTTTCCTTCAACCCTTCGATCAGCGGCGCTGCCTCATCGTTCCTTCCTTGCAGCCCGTAGATACTGGCCAGCACAGCTAACGAATACGGATCTCGGGACTCGGACGGGTCAGTGGCGGCCCACCTTTCGTAAACAGCAAGGGCCTCTGGATACATCCCCTTCTCCTTGTAGATCTCTATCAGTCCACCGTCGTCCCCCAAGTTCTCGAACTGCTTCAAGGCGAGATCGTATTGACGCGCTGCATACGTTACCCATGCCTTTGCTTCTTTGACGCCTATGTTGAAAGGGTCCAATTCATCTGCAACATGCAGCTCAGTCAACGCCTCATCGTTTCGTCCCAACGCCTGAACGAATCGCCCGTACTCTAAATGGGCGTCCACGTAATTGGGATTGAGCTTCAGAGCGAGCTTGTACTCTTTTTCCGCTTCAGCCCAGTTCCAATCGTATTGCAGGGTTTGCGCCAAAGAAAAATGACCTTCCGGAAGGGACGGATCCAGCTTCAATGCTGTGGTGGCCGCCTCTTTAGCGTCAGGCAAGGACTTCTTCGGGGAACCACCTCCCCAACTTGGGTTCGCCCAGTGAATATAGGCATCGGCGAGTCCCGCGTATGCCTGGGCGTAATCCGGGTCCTTATTGATGGCCGACTTGAAATATGCAATCGCTGTTTGAATGTCCTGTTCAGTGTATTGCCGTTTGCTCGCAAGTTTGGACAAGTGGCCCAGACCGCCAGCCAATACGGACCGGCCACGAAGGTACTCGTCGTGTGCTTCCGGATCTATCGCCCGCACGCTCGCCAGGCGGGCATCCTCCTGCGGCGTTAGCTTGACTTGGATTTCATCTGCAACGGTGCGCGCAATCTCGTTCTGCAGGTCCAAGATGTCGCGCACACTTCGATCGTATGTGCTCGCCCAGAGCTGACCATCGGGAGTAGCCCTATCCAGATGGACGGTCACGCGAACCCGATCACCAGAGCGTACTACCGTGCCTTCCAACACGGCGTCCACGTTGAGTTCCCGGGCAATCTCTTGCACTGGTTTCTTGGTGCCCTCATATTGCATCGCCGATTGACGGGAGATCACGCGCGCGATGTTCGTTTTGCCAAGTTCGGTGATCAAGGCTTCGGTCATGCCGTCGGCAAAGTATTCCTGTTCGGGGTCTCCGGACAGGTTTTTCAGCGGCAGCACCGCGAGCGATGTGATCTTAGGCCGGGCGGTGCCCTCCGTCCGACTTCGGAGCACGAGGTAAGCGATGGCGATCACCGCGAGGACCGCCAACGCAGCCACCCCAAGCCAGCGGGCCTGCAATGGGACTCTCCTGTGGTCATCCTCGGTAGGCAACGACAAACCCGCCTGAGCGCGGTTCTCATTCTCCAGGCGGGGCTGGCGGTTTTGTCGCCAGGCATCGAGCTCGTAGGTTAAGGCATAAACGGAGCTGCGCTTGTCATGCACATGGCGATGCACGGGCATCGCCTCGCACTTCTCCCAGCGCTGGACAGTGCTGACATCGCGGCCCAGGTATGCCGCGATCTCCTTCCACGAATCCAGATGGTCTTCGGGCGGTTTCTCGTGAAGCTGCGTACCGAAGGCTGGGTCGCCCATCGGTTCTCCTGAGCGGACTTCTGATTGGCTGAAAAGGTACCGTGATTGTATATCGTCCTTTGGGTAACTGCAAAAGGCGGCATTGGACGGTAAACGGGTCGTCCCGCGCATTGCCGTTTGATTGCCGGCCGGCGATGACCGAATGTATGCGCATAGCAGCGGCGAATCGCCGCGATGCGACTGCGGCTGCAACCCGCAGGCCGGAATTCATTATTCGGTCAGGGAGACTTTCGTGTCACCAGTCGTGAGTCCCAAACTTGGAGGTTTCTCATGAACAGCAAAGCTTTGCGGTCGACGATAAGCGTCGTTGCGGTCGTGATTCTCGCGGTAGGCATCTCTGCACGTGCCCAAGCCCCAGCGCCTACGCACTTTAGCGGGTTAATCAATGATTATTCGCCGGAGACAATATCAGGCAAGCTGGTTGGTCCGTGGGAGATGCACGGAAAATGGTCGTTGGATTTGAAAGGCAGATCCGGCTTGGCCGATTTTTCAGCAGAAATGACCATGGAGCTATCGGATCACGCGATGGAGGTCGCGATTGCCAACGCCCTCGCTGCGGGCGCCGTTCCTCCGACGTTTGACGATCCCGAAACACGCACTCCTCATACTCACCACATAACCATGAAGGATGCCAAAGTCAGCTACCCCGCCGCCGGCGTCTGCCCTAACTATCCCCCTCCCACGAATACCACCAACCCTGGGTTCATGCTCACCGGGCCGGCTTATATTACTGGCAACGGAGGTCCCGCCCCATTTTCGAAAAATGACACAGTGCTGTCTATGTTGCAGGTATGTGTCAATGGAGGATCGGATGTCCCGTATTCCAACGTGACTCTGGTGTTCGGGGCTCCTGCGAGTGGCCATTTCGGCACGCAGGCGATACACGGCGTCGTTCGCAAGTCGAAATTGTCCGATTTTGACGAATCAGCTCGCTGAGCGGCGGCGGGCTGCCGTTTTATGACTTCCGCACATATCCGAGGTTGTAGTTAACCCTGCTCCGCTTGGAGCTTGGGGATTGCCATGGCGTGGAAACCCGCAACCATAGATGAGGTAGCAGCCATCCTGATCGCCGCCTTGAAGAAGTGCGAGCCTCAACAGATTGCAATATTCCGGCGATATTCTGTTGAGCCGTATTTCGCGCCTATCGTGCGTTATGGCATAGCTGACAACGTTGTAGTCGTAGCCCAGAAATCACTCGACGTTATCTACTGGGAGGACTTAACTGAAGGATTCAACATTTCCCCAACAGGACCAGGCGGTCGTGTGCTCGAGCACTCCTGCAAGCAGGATGATTTGGGTGTTGCACTTCACCGTCTGGTTCAATCCTGCGAGCGTCAAATTGGGAATCGTGGGCCAGCTAAACCGCTCAACGCTTGATTGACGCGCTAATCGGAATCTTACGCATCGTCCATATCTTTGCAACTTGGATTGAATGTGTTGCCGTCAAGGGTTAATGCTTTTGCAGCGTGGCAATGCGGTCGGCCACATCGCGATAATCAATGTTAGCCGCATAAACTTGCCGGAAACTATCCAGCGCCGCGTCCGATTCCCCCGCGGACTCCAGCGCCAGTCCCAAATCGTAACGCAGCGCCAAAGCCGATTCCTCTTCTAACCCCGGCACTTGCAGCGCGCGCTGATACCACAGCGAAGCCACTTTCGGTTCGCCCTTATCCATGAATGAAAGCCCGAGCATGACAGAACAATTCATCTCGTAACGGAACGGCTTGCCCTTCTGCACGGCCTTCGCTACTTTCTGGAATTCTCCAATCGCTTCGTCCAGCAGTCCCATTTCGCGGTAAGCGGTTCCCAGATTGTAATGCGTCTCCAGATCCTCATCTTCTTCGCCCATCTCGCCGAGCTCGCTGCGGAATTCCTGGAACACTTCATGCAGTTGATTCAGATTTTCCAGCGTACCTGGCGTAGCCGCAGGCGCGGCCGCAACATTCTTGTGGGTAGAGCCGTTTGTCGGAGGCGGCGTGATCGCGGCCATCGGCGTGGCATTCGCTTCGGCGAATGCTTGCTCGAGATTTGCATGCGTGTCTTGAGGCGAAGATGCGGGCACTGAAGCCGCCGCCCGTTCATGTACTTCTTTCGCGGCCGGGGCTTCCAGATCGTCCAGCTCCGCTACCAACTCACTAATGAAATCCTCGGTCGTCGCGGCTCCGGCGTGCCCCTGCGGTGCAGCCGCCTCGGGCGTCAGTTCCAGTTCGAATTCAGCGCCGCCTAAGGCAGGCGTCGCGGCCGTTTCCGCCGTCGCCGGTTCATCCATCAGTTCCAGCGCGGCCTCAGGAATTGCTTCCACCGGCGACTCTTCTTCCGTCGTCGCCTCAATGAGTTCGATTTCAGGTTCCGCGGCCGCTTCAACGGGCGCTTCAACAGGCGCCTCAACCGCTGGCGCATGCGCTGTCATCTCAGATTGGGGGGTATTCGCGTCGATGCTGAACGGCTCGGCCTTCACTGGCTCCGGCTCTTCATCCGTCAACGCGCTCAAATCGAACACCGCTTCGAGCGCCGCGTTCGTATCGGTCGCTGCCACCGCCTCGGTCGCTACTGGCTCCGGCTCGACGATCGGATCCAGCTCCAAGCTCGCCGCTGGAACTTCTTCCGCGGCAGGCGCCTCGGGCTCGGCTGTTTCGGCTGCGATCGCTTCCCACTCGTCAGAGAGATCCAGTTCTTCCCCAATCCCGGCTATCTGTGCGGGCACTTCGTCCGCCGGTACGGCGCCATCCACCGCTCGCTCCGGCGCAATCGCGATCGGCGCCGCCGGCGATGTCGCCTCCGGTTCCGAACCTGACAAGGGAATCTCGAATTCGATGGGCGCGGCTGTTGGCGCAGCAGCGCTGCTGACCGGCACGGGCTCTGGCGCAATCTCAAACGGCGCAGGTTCCACCGTCGACCCAGCAGCAGAAGCAGCCTGTGCCGGTACCGTCTCGGATGCACCCGCAGCAGGAATCACTGCCTCCGGCGCAACCGCACTCGGCGCCGTCGGCAAATCCTTCTCCGTCAGTCCGGCCACTTTCGAATATCTCTGCCGCAATTCGGCGAAGCGGTCGGCATTGACGGTATCATTCCGCTCGCGATGAATCTGTTCCAGTTGCGCCGCCAGTTCCGCTGTCCGGCGATCGTTCCCGGCGCCCAAATGCAAATCCAGCAGGCGTTCCAGCGTCGGCGTATGCCGCGGCGCCTTTTGCAGCACGTTTTCCAGCAGGTGCGTAGCCTTCTGTGTCAGCCCATAACTCGAAAACAAGTCCACGTCCGTCAGCGCCTGCGCGATATACCGCTGCGTCTCTTCGTCCAGCGCCTCCTCGGCAATCGTCGGCGGCGCAGGAGACACCAGCTTGTTCTGCTCCTCGGCGGCGGCTTCCCGTGGACCAGCATTGCTTTCGTTCGCCGCGTTTGCTGCCGCGCTCTCAGGGCTCGTCCCGCCCGCCATTGGCGTTCCGCCCGTCCGCGCGCGCAGTTGATTCAGCCGGTCCACCAGCCGCTCGTCGTTCTTGTTGCGGTCCACCAACTCCGCCAGCAGCTCTTCCGCTCGCGGCAGGTTCCCCTGCGCCGCATACGCGTCGGAAAGCTGGCCCAGCGCAGCGTTCAACCGGAATGGATCGCTGGTCGTCCTGCAGAAGTCCGCGAGTGCTTCGAGCGGCTCAGTGCGTCCCGGCAACCGCTCGCAGGCGCTGCTAAGTGATTTCAGAAAGTGATCCTGTGCGCCTGCTTCAATCATCGGCGCGCGTAATTCCGCCAGGATCGGCAGCGCCTGATCCGGTTGCGCCCCTTCGATCATCGCTTCGGCGACCTTACATAACAGTCCGAAATGCGCGTGCCCATGCGCCAGTTGCCTTCGCGCGCGCTCCGCGGCCTTGTCCGCGTGCCCTGCGCGCAGCTCATACTCCACCAGCAGCTTGGTTACGTCGCCATCCGTTTCCGCTTCCGGATGTTTCTCCAGAATGGCGATCGCTTGATCGGTTTTCTCGCTGGAGTTCAGCGTTTTCGCTTTTAGCAGAATCGCCGCCGCATTTCCAGGGTCCACTTCCAGCGCCCGCTCCACCAGCTTTTCCGCTTCTTCTGTTTCTCCCCGGTCAAACAGGCGATGCGCGTATGCCTGATACGTCAGCGCCGCTTCCTTCTTCTGCCCCATCATGCCGTACAGCTCGGCCAGCCGCATTTGCACGCGCTGGTTCTCCGGCTCCACTTCCAGCAAACGGTGCAGCACCTCCACGGCCTTCTGCGAGTGATTCGCTTTCAGGTGGGCTTCGGCAATCTGCAGGAACAAAGGACGCGCTTCGCTCAGCACTCCCTGCTGCACGTACAAGTCCGCCAGCCGCTCGAGCGGCGCCAGCTCATTCGGCGCCAGCTTCGCGATCTTTTTGTAGATCGCGATGGCCTTGCTGTTGAACCCATCATTTAGATAGACCTGTGCCAGCCGCTCGAAATATTCGATGGCCTGCGTCATGTCTCCCTGGCGGGCAAACAAATCGCCCACCGTCATTAATGTCGCTTGATCCTTCGGGTCTGCGCGCAGAATTAGCTGGTATTCGCCGATGGCCTGAGGGACCTTGCCCTGGTTGAGGAACTTCAGCGCATTTTCCAGCGCTTTGCTTTTGTTGAAGGCCATGGATGATTTTTGCCCGCCGGACCCCGCATACTCCGGCAACGCACTGCAGCCGCACAGACGGCTTAGATATGAAGGTTAGCACGCGCCAAAAACAAGGAGCAACGCGCCTCAAAGGGGCAGGTGCCAAAGGCGACAACAGTGCCTCTTGCGCGCCCAAAGCGCCCCGCACCCCCAGCCGGGACCCACCCCACCCCCCTCCGACCCCATACAGAGGCGGCGTGAAACTCCGAGAAGCTTTGTAGGCCGTGGCTTGCGCCACGACACAGACTCTGTAGAACGGGTCGGCTGGAGCCGCTGAAGTACCGCGTTGCGGCTGCGACATGTACCTTCGCCCCCCGCAAAGCGCGTAACTAACAGCCCTACTGGCTGTCTGCATTTCTGCTTCGCAGCCGATTCCCGGCCCGTTTTCTCTTGACAAAATTTCGCCTCGGGCTCAAATTTTCCATCAAGTAACCGGCTAGAAACGGGATGCCCTCCATCGCGAGAATCCCCTTACTAAGTCGCGGGTCCCAGACCGGCGTAGCTGTAGGCAAGGCGCTCTCGGATGATGAGGAAACTCCCAAACCGACCTCGGCCGAGAGTCCTTCCGAAGACGCGGCTCTTTTCCTTGAACCGCTGAAGCAAGGTCGTTCGTTGTACTGCGAACGGTTTCCCTCCAGGCATCAGCCACGCCTGCGTCACACTGGACCGGTTGGATATGAGCATGCAACCACACGCCACCGCCAAGATGCGAACTTCAACCCGCCAGATAGGTGAAATCACCATTCTGGACATCCGCGGCGCGATTACGCTCGGCGAAGGTAATCTGATGCTCCGCGAGATCATGATTGGCCTGCTGGCCAAAGGGAACAAACACATCCTGCTGAATCTCGCTGAAGTAGTCCACGTGGATAGCGCGGGCATCGGGGAACTCGTGCGCTCGCATACCAGCGTCCGCAAGCAGGGCGGCCACATCAAGCTCGTCAACCCGAATAAGAAAGTCCGTGACCTGCTGCGCATGACCATGCTGTCCGCAGTGTTTGACGTTCAGGATGATGAAACCGCCGCCATCAAGTCTTTCGGCCTATCCTCCGAAGCGGCGGGATAGCGCGAGATTGCGTCGGACGTTGGTTCAGGGCTGAAGTGTTCCGAACCGCTCGCAGCGCTTACGGGGTGACAATTTCGGTTGTAGGGCTCAACGGCAACGGATCCTGTGTAGCACCCGAAGCCCAACAAGCCGATTGACGCACCGGCGCATACGAAAACCGATGCAGCGGAGTAGGCCCGTGCCGCCGCAGCGCTTCCAAATGCTCCGGCGTCCCGTAACCCTTGTGCTGCGCCAACCCATACTGAGGATACTGCAAGTCGAACTCTTCCATCCGCCGGTCGCGTTCCGTCTTCGCCAAAATCGAAGCCGCTGCAATCGAAACCGACCGCGCGTCCCCGTGAATCAGCGCCTTCTGTTCAATCGGCAGATCAATCTCCATCGCATCCAGCAGCAAATAATCCGGCAAAGGACTAAGCTGCGCCACCGCGGCCATCATCGCCTGCCGGCTAGCCTGATAAATGTTCCACGCGTCAATCCGGCTCGAATCAATTTCCGCCACTGCCCATGCCAGCGCGTGTTCGCGAATCCGCGGCGCAAGTTCCGTCCGCCGCTCCGCCGTAAGTTTTTTGGAATCGTCCAGACCAACAATCCGCCGTCGTGGATTCAATATGACGGCCGCAGCCACCACCGGGCCAAACAGCGACCCGCGCCCCGCCTCATCAATCCCCGCGACGCGCAGCCAACCGCACTGCCGCGCCTCCCGCTCATATCGCGAACAACAAAGTCTCCCCATCGGCCCGCGATTTTAGCACAAGCTCGCAGCACATCCCGCGCCTAGATCATGTTCGTTCTTTTCTGTTGCGTTCGCTCTCATAGTCATAGCTCGCGTCGTATTCGATCGTTCCAAACAATCGCAATATGCCAGGCTGTTTGCGTAGGCGAACATATTCCTTGAGCGCTGCGGTCACCGCATCTTTCGCGGTTCGATAATGCCCCAGCTCTTGTGCTTCCAGAACCAAACGGCCGTCAATCGCCACCTTTGTCGGCATCTCAGCACCTCTTCGAGCTGGCACCCCGTCTTCGTAATCGGCTAAGCGACAATCCAGTCCAGCAAAACAAAAAAGCCCGCCCCGATTTCTCGGAGCGGGCCATTGCAAATCCGTAACGAAAATTTACTTCGCGGCAGCCGCCGCAGCTTCCGCAGGCGCTTCAACCCGCGCCGCGCGCTTGATCCTCGCCGCCTTGCCCTTGCGCTTCCGCAAATAATTCAATTTCGCGCGCCGCACTCGCCCTGCCTGCACAATCTCAATCGAACTGATCATCGGCGAATGCACCGGAAAAATTCTCTCCACTCCAATTCCAAAACTCACGCGCCGCACCGTGAATGATTCGCCCAGTAACTCGCCGCGCCGGCTCATCACCACGCCCTCAAATGGCTGGATGCGCTCTTTGTCGCCCTCGCCTTCCTTCAGCCGCACATTAATCTTCACCGTATCGCCGGGACGAAAATTCGGATGATCCTTGCGAATTTGGGACTGCTGCGCTTTATGCACAATCGGATTCATGACATTATTTCCAGGCAGACCCGCTCAGGTGGGGCCAGCACACAACGCACAATCTCCGATTCTAGCCTATTTACCCCAGTTTTCGCCACACCAAATTCTCGCCTGTCCGCCGCTTCTCCTTAGTTACGAATTGAAAGGGGTTATGTAGTGGGGCGGCCTACCGCTCAAACTGGATGACGTTTATTATCGGAGGCTCTCACAATCTCATCCAACACCCGCCGATCCTCCGCTCCAAGCCCAGCTCCATCCAGCAACTCCGGCCGATTCCGCCAAGTCTTCTCCAGCGCACAGCGCCGCCGCCACTTCCGTATCTCCTCATGATTCCCGCCCAGCAATACTTCCGGCACATCCCACCCCCGAAACGAAGGCGGCCGCGTGTAGTGCGGATAATCCAAAATCCCGCGATCTGTAGCGTGAATTTCGTTTGCACCGAGAAAGTTATCAGCGCTTTGTAGGGGCACGGCATGTCGTGCCCGCTCGCCCGACGCCGCGCCTTCACTAAACGACTCATTCACGATCGAATCCTCATTCCCCAGCGCCCCGGGTATCAGCCGCGTCACCGCATCCAAAATCATCGCCGCCGCCAACTCCCCGCCCGACAGCACAAAATCCCCAATCGAAATCTCATCCGTTGCCAAATGCTCCGCGACCCGCTCGTCCACGCCTTCATAACGCCCGCAGATCAAAACCACGCGCGAAAGTCCCGCGAACCTTCGCGCCGTCTCCTGCCGAAACATTTTCCCCGCCGCCGATAGCAGCACAATCGCCACATTCTCCGCCGCGCTAACTGCCGCACCACCATCGCGCACACCCACCAACGATTCCACCGCCTCAAACAGCGGCTCCGGCTTCATCACCATCCCCTCGCCGCCGCCAAACGGCCGGTCATCCACAGTCTTATGCCGATCGTGCGTAAACTCCCGCAAATCGTGCACGCGGGCATCAATCAGCTGAGCCTCGCGCGCCCGCCGCACAATCCCGTAATCCAGCGGCCCCGCGAAAAATTCCGGAAATATCGTCACAATGTCAAAACGCATCGCGCCTAATCCTACCGCAAACACGCGAAACAAGCGCCCGATTCCTAGGCTGGAAAATCACTACTCGAGATTTAATTCGCGGAGTCCCTCAGGAAGCACCACCACAATCCGTCGCGCCGCCAAATCCACATCCACACAAATTTCCTGCGCCAAAGGAATCAACAACTCCCCTCGCGCCGTATCCACTACCAGATTCGGCGTTCCCGAAATCACGTCACCATGAATTTCCACGTCGCGCACGAGCCCCACATCCGAACCATCTCTCTCCTGCACCGCGCATCCGACCAAATCGCTGATGTAATAACTCCCCGCAGGCAATTTCACGCGGTCCTCAAAAGGAACCTGCACCTCCAACCCCACCAATTTCCTCGCATCCTCCACAGAATCACTCTCAGCAAAATGAAAAATCGCCTGCCCCCCGCGGCTATGCGACAACCAGCACTTGCTCACCGCAGCCCGTCGCGGCACACTCCGACCATCCCATAATTCCACAGAAGCCAGTCGTGTGAGCCGTTCAGGAAAATCAGTGAGGATTTCCGCAGCCACTTCGCCGCGCACGCCATGCGGCCGCACAATTCGCGCTACCGTGACGCTCGCCGCCCGTGGTGTTTCCCGCGTGGTGACTACTCCAGAATTTCCAGCGTGAATCGCTTCTTCAATTTCATCCCAGCCGCGCCCAGCAGCGTCCGTATGGACTTCGCCGTGCGCCCTTGCCGCCCGATCACTTTTCCCAGATCGTCCGGCGCCACCCGCAATTCCAGCACCGTCACCTGCTCGCCTTCGATCGAATTTACCTGAACCTGTTCCGGATGATCCACCAGAGCTTTCGCTATTTCCGTAACCAATTCCTTCATGAGTCCCCCCAGCAGGAACAAGAGCCAGCGTAGTAGTAATTCACCCGGGACGTAACCCGAGTTCCATTAATTAGTCGCTGGGCTGAGGACTAGGACGTGTCAGGCAGGCTTGCGGTTACGCAAAAAACTGCGCACTGTGTCGCTGGGCTGTGCGCCCTTGCCGATCCAGTAATCCACTCGTTCGCGGTTCAGGTCAATCGCCGCGGGTGTCTTCAGTGGGTCATATGTACCCACGATTTCCACGAACCGCCCGTTCCGCGGACGCGTCTTTTCCGTCACAATCACGCGATAAAACGGCCGCTTCTTCTTGCCAATCCGTGCCAATCGAATCGTTAACAAAGCCTCATTCCTCCTGAATCAAATCCCTACGCCAGAGCCAACCAGTATAGCGAACCCCGTCCCATTCACCAACGCTTTTGCTCCGGTAGCATAGGCAATCTTGCCTGTGCTCTTTCTTTGCCCGCTCTATCGCCCTAATCGCCCAATTGCAGGGCGAAGCGCTAGCTAACACCCCGTTCCCAAGGCGCAGGCACCTTCACCGAAGCCATCCCCGCCGCCGTAGCCGCCTGAATCCCCAGATCCGTATCCTCAAACACTAAGCAATCCGCAGCCGCCACGCCCAACCGCTCCGCCGCCAGCAAGAACGCTTCCGGATCCGGCTTGCTCTTAACGTAATCCTCAGCACAAACCAACGTATCGAACCGATCCAGCAGCTTCAGCGTCCCCAGCGACGCGCTCACCGATTCCCGCGTGCCCCCGGATACCACCGCAAACGGAATCCGCCCGTGCTGCGCCTCGATATGCTCCACCACTTCCGGAATGGCCTTCAGCTGCGGCAGCAGCTCGTAGTAGAGGTTTTCCTTGCGAGAGATCACGCCAGCAACCGGCATGTTCAGCCCTTGTCGTTGGTTCAGCAGCGCAACAATCTCGGCTGTAGGAGTTCCGCCCCACGAATAAAAAAGCTGCTCCTCAAACGTGCAATTCCACTCCGCCAGAACCGTCTTCCAAGCGATGTAATGCAGCGGCATCGAATCAACGATGGTCCCATCGCAATCAAACAAGTAGGCCCCAAACGGACCATCCGGCAATTTCAGTTTCAAGTGATTCACTGGTTTCCCTGAAGTGGTTTTAAATGTCTACCTGTGAATCGCGCTGCAGCGCGATTCATCCTGAGATCCCGCAGAGCGGGATCGAAGGGCCAGCGCTACGACCCACCCTTCAACCCCGCAAACTTGCCCAACCCCCGCATCTTCGTCTTCGCGTAACTCCCGTACTGCTTCATCATCTTCCGCATATCTGCATACTGCTTCAGCACCTGATTCACTTCCTGCACCGAAGTCCCGCTCCCCGCCGCAATCCTCTTCCTGCGCTTCCCATCAATCAAATTCGAATTCGCACGCTCTTTCGCGGTCATCGAATTGATAATCGCTTCCACCGATCCCAGCCGCTTTTCATCAATCTGCGTATCCTTCGGCAAATTCGCGAACGGCCCCACCTTAGGCAGCATCCCCATCAACGATTCCAGCGACCCCATCTTGCGTATCTGCTTCAACTGGTCACGAAAATCCTCCAAAGTGAAATCGTCCTCGCGCAGCTTGCGTTCCAGCTCGCGCGCCTGCTTCAAATCCACCGTCTTCTCGACGCGCTCGATCAAACCCAGCACGTCGCCCATGCCCAGAATCCGCGACACCACGCGATCCGGCAAAAACGGTTCCAGCGAATCGTACTTTTCGCCCACGCCCACGAACTTCACCGGCGCGCCCGTCACCTTGCGAATCGAAAGCGCCGCGCCGCCGCGCGCATCGCCATCCATTTTCGTCAGCACGACGCCTGTAATTCCCAGCCGCTTGTGAAATTCTCCCGCCGACCGCACCGCGTCCTGCCCGATCATCGCGTCGGCCACAAACAGCAGCTCCGCCGGATTCAACTCGCGCTTCAGCTCCGAAAGCTCTTTCATCAATTCATCATCTATATGCAGCCGGCCCGCCGTATCCACCAGCACCACGTCGCATGCGGACATCTTCGCTTCGCGCAACGCCCCGCGCACAATTTCCAGCGGCTTGTCCGTCCCCGTTCCCGGCCACAGCGGGACGCCCGTAGCCTTCGCCACCTGCGCCAGCTGCTCGCGCGCCGCCGGACGATACACGTCCGTAGAAACCACCAACGGCCGGTGCCCATGCTCGGCCAGCCATTTCCCCATTTTTCCAGTCGAAGTAGTTTTGCCCGACCCCTGCAGCCCCACCACCATCCACACCGCCGGCGGCTTCGACCCATACTGCGGCTTCGCTTCCTTCCCCAAAAGCTCGCCCAACTCATCGCGCACAATCTTCACAACCTGCTGGTCCGGCGATAACTGCAGCAAAACCTCCGACCCCACAGCCTTAGCCCGCACATGAGCAATAAACTCATCAGCCACGCCCACGTTCACGTCGCCATCAAGCAGTGCCTCGCGTATCTCCGCGAGCCCAGCATCCAAGTGCTCCTCAGAAAGCTTCCCCTGCCCCCGAAGATTCTTGAACGCCCGCTGTAGTTTCTCAGTTAAAGTTTCAAACATTCAGTTGACCCACGCTTAGTTACTGGTGATTCGTGATTAGTGATCTGTGCTCCGCGAGAGCTCTGACGCAACGAGAAAATCGCGGAAGAACGCAGGACGCACATTTCATTGTAGGGGACGGATGCGGGGTGGTCAACGCGACAGCCCGTGTCGCGTAGCGCCGGTTGGGCCTCGCGCCGCGCTTCCTTGACCGTCGCCCGCAGGTCGTCTAAACTGCTTGTTTCGACTGGACCCGCGATTCGTAGTAGTGCGCGGCTCAAAAATAAACAAGCCCTTCGATCCCGCACAGCGGGATCTCTGGGTGAATCGCCCTGTAGGGCGATTCAGGAGACAGATCGTTGCCGAAACGCACTTTTCAGCCGCATGTGCGGCGCCGACATAAAAAGCACGGCTTTCGCAAGCGCATGAAATCCCAAGGTGGACGGAAAGTTCTTGCAGGACGCCGCAAAAAAGGGCGCCACAGCCTCACGCGCGTCTGACGTCGCGACGCGGCTGGATTTTCCGCGCGCTTTTCGCCTGGTGCGCCGCGCCGAATATGACGCGGTGTATCGCGAAGGGCGCCGCCGGAGCAGCCGCGAGTTCACCCTATTTCTACGTCCCAATGGCCTCGCAAGCAGCCGGTTCGGCTGGAGCATTAAAAAGGCGCTGGGTAACGCGGTCCGGCGCAACCGAATCCGGCGCCGCCTCCGCGAAATTGTAAGATTGCACCGACAGGAGATCGCCCCGGGATGGGACATTGTGATTCATCCACGCAGCTCAGCCGCAACGCAGGAGTTCTCAGCGTTGCAAGCAGAGCTGTTGAAACTGATGCCAGCCAACACGAAGGCGCCGCAATAGCGTCGACGCATCCGCGCGAGTCCACGACAACTTTCGGCAAGTGGTCGCTGCTGGCGTTCGTCCAATTCTACAAAATTTTCTTTTCGCCATTTTTGGGCGGAGCCTGCAAATTCTATCCTTCCTGCTCGAATTACGCGCAGGAAGCGATCGAGCTGCACGGCGCGCGGCGCGGAGCGTGGCTGGCGCTGAAAAGGCTGGGCCGTTGCCGCCCGTTCACCAAGGGTGGATTTGATCCGGTGCCGGACGCGGACGATTTGGACGCGGAGTGGCTGCGCAGCGACGCGCGGTGGGATGAAAGTGTGGAGAGCAAGGAGCGCGCGCAGTGAAGGAAATGTCCGACCAGGTCCGCGGAATCGTATTCGTAGTCATATCTTTGCTCATTCTTTTTGCTTGGGGGCATTTTTACAAGCCTCCGGTTCCTCCGCCGCAGACCAATCCATCGCAAACTTCCGCGCCGTTGAATCAACAAGGTTCACAGCAGCCTGCCACGCAATCGGGAGCGGCGGGAAATGCTGCTTCCGGAGCCGCTGGGAAATCGGGTGGGGCTGCAGCAGCGACGAACCCCTCCGTCGTAGAAGCCAGCGAAGAAAAAACCGTGGTGGTGGAGAGCGCGCTGTATCGCGTGGAACTATCGAACCGCGGTGGCGTGGTGAAAACCTGGCAGCTGAATAAGTATATGGACGACCAGAAGCCGCCGCACCCGCTGGATTTAGTGAACGACAGCGTAGCGAAAGAGTTGGGCTGGCCGTTTTCGCTGGTCCTGTCTGACCCGCAGCTCGAAGCCAAAGCGAATTCGGCGCTGTACCAAGTGCAAGCGGTCGGCGCGGCGGTCGTGGTGACCGAAAAGGCCGGCAGCGGATCAAACGCCGCAGCGGCTGCGGCTGTTGCAGCGGCGCGCGCGGCTGCAGCAAACAATGGCAACGGCCCGCTCGAAGCCCCCATCAAGATTATTTTTCATTGGAGCGACTGGCATCTGGACGTCACCAAAACTCTTAACTTTGCCCTGAACTACGAGACGACGGTGGAAGTCGCGGTGACGCTGGATGGGAAACCGCAACCGGTGGCGGTGGCCTGGCGCGGCGGATTCGGCGACAAGGCCGTCTATAACGCGGCGCAACTCGTCACCGTGTATTACAAAACCGGCGGCAAGCTGAATTTGTTGCAATACAAAAAGCTGGGAGTTTCGGGAAATCAGAGCCAGCCGGCCATACAGTACGGACCGCTGGAATTTGCAGGCGTCGAGGACCAATTTTTTACCGCGGCGTTTCTACCCGACGGCACGGACATTTCGCTGTGGCACTGGACACAGAACCATTCGTTTACCGCGGACGGCAAGCAGATCAGCGAGCCGGAAGCGGAAATGGCGGCGGGAACCACCACGGGCGCACCTTTGCGCGTGCGCGTATTTGTGGGGCCGAAAGATCTCGCGCTGCTCGAAAAGACTCAACCGCCATTACCTGAGTTGATTAATTTCGGCTGGACCCAGTACATCGCCAAGCCGCTGCTGTGGATTTTGCAGACGCTGCATACCAAGGTGCCGAACTGGGGCTGGTGCATCGTTCTGATGACGCTGGTGATCAACATCGCGATGTTTCCGCTGAAGATGAAGAGCTGGCGCTCGATGCAGAAAATGCAGAAAGTAGGCCCGGAAATCCGGCAGATTCAGGATCGCTACAAGAAATATTCGATGAGCGATCCGCGCAAGAAAAAAATGAACGAAGAAGTGATGGCGGTGTACAGCCGCGAAGGCATCAACCCGCTGGGCAGCTGCCTGCCGATGGTTTTTCAGATGCCGATCTGGTGGGCCCTGTGGCGCGTGCTGAATGGCGCGATCGAACTGCGCCACGCCCCCTGGATGGGATGGATTCATGACCTTTCGGCAATGGACCCGTATTATATTCTGCCGATCAGCATGACCATCATGATGTACTTGATGACGAAAATGACGCCGCAAACCACCACGGACCCTGCGCAGCAGAAAATGATGGCGCTGATGCCTCTGATGATGGGATTTATTTTCTTCCGGCTTTCCAGCGGACTGAATTTGTATATGTTCACGAGCAATCTGGTGGGAATCGGCCAACAGTATTACTTGAATAAATCGGAACCGATGCCCGCGAAGGGAAAGTTCAAAAAGAAAATAATCGATGCCTGAAGAACGCACAGGGGCCGGCAAGCGGCCTTTCACGAGAGACCACGCGCAGGCCGAAGCGCGACTGGATCGAGAGCGCGCCATCGCGGAATTGCAGCGCTATCTGGATTTAGCGGTGCGCGAGATGGGTCTGGAAATCTCGTTTGAAATTTCGACGCCGCCGACGGTGGGTGGCGGCGCGGATGACAAGGATGTGCTAGTCGCGTTTAGCGGCGCGGATCAAGATTTTCTGCTGGAGCACAACGCAGATTTGCTGCTGGCGCTGGAGCACGTAGGTCATCGCTGGCTGCGGCTGGATCCACGGCTGCACGACCGCGTGCGATTCGATTGCGGAGAATATCGCGCGCTGCGGCTGGAGGAATTAAAACTTTCCGCGCGCGTGGCCGCGCAACGCGTGCGCGAAACCGGCCAGGTATTTCGATTCAATCCCATGTCGCCGCGCGAGCGACGCCTGATCCACCTGGAATTGAGTGGTGCGCAAGGTGTTCGCACGATGAGCGAAGGAGTAGGCGACCGCCGCCAGTTGGTGGTGTATCCAGTGGTGAAGAAGTAGCTGCCGGTTCGTAAGGAGTGATTAGTAAGTGGTGATTCGTAATTGCTGGGCTGTAGCGCTAGCGAATTTTCCTGCCGAAATTCTGATTTTTCTCGACCGCAATCTTTAAACCTCAACTATGTAGCCTTCTTTTCCCACGTTGATGCATTGCGTTGTTCCCAGACGATCAGTCATCCCTGCGGTTTCATGTATGTGCCCGCAGAATAGATAGCGAGGCTGCTCTTTTTCCACCCAAGTGCGCAGAGTGGGGCTTCCGGCGTGCTGGCCTTCTGCGTACTCATCTAGTTTTGTGTTAAGCGGCGGGAAATGAACCACCAGGTAAAGTTTTTCCAGGCCCGCGAAAGGCGCGAGGGCCGCGGCGATTTCGACTTCCGAATATTCTCCCGGAGTTTTGAACGGAGTGATGTTGCTATAGCCGAGGCCGGCCCAACTTGTGCCGTTGAGTTTCCGCGTCTGGCGATGAAAATCAACGAAGCCGTGCTTCTGGCAAAAGGCTTTCGTCCTCTCGTGCGTTTCGTGATTTCCCGGCAAGACGAAGAGCCGTTCGCCGAGGGGCTTGAGAATCGGAGCGCAGCGTTCCAGCCCTTTGTCGAAATTGCAGAGGTCACCTGCGGCAATGTAAATGTCCGCTGGCTCCGCGACGACGCGTTCGAGCGCGCGCAAGTCGCCATGAATATCGCTGAAGATTAGAATTTTCATCGCACGTTCCCCGTGTGCGTGGGCGCAATTTTCATCAAGCGCCGCACGTCCATGCCATCCGCCTGCCAACCCTCTTCGATAGGCTCGCCGGTATCGTTAAATACTACACGATAGGAAAACGGCGCGGGGCCCTGGCGATTGCGCGTGATGAATCGGTGTTCGTTGAAATCCACGTAATGGCGCCCCGGCTCGCTGGAAGTGCGAATCACCGGGAAGCGCGCGAAAGACCAATAGAGTTGCACTTCGGGAAGCTGCAGCGCGCGCGCCACGAATTCGTTTGGCGGAGAATCGGCGCTGAAGGCGAAGACGGGCGTGGCGGGATCGCGCAGATCGAAGCGCGACTGATACACGCCGTCGGTGGTGCGAATCACACCGCCCCAATCGAGCAGCGAGGGCGGAAGCGGAAGCGCGGCGATGCGATCGATCGGGATGTGATTGGCTGTCGCGAAATTCCTAGTGCGCAGCAGCGCGGCATGATGGGCCACGCTGCAGGCGAAAAGATAGCCGCACATTACGACACAGCCGGCCTGACCCCAATGCGCAGCGCTGATGCTGAAGCCCCGGTTGCGAAAGGCGGGAAGAAAAAACAATGCGCCGATAACCGCGCTCGCCAGAAACACGATCCACAGATGAAACGGAAATCCCACAGAGCCGGCAATTTTCCACGCGCCCAACGCGCAGAGCGTGAATAGCACCCACATCGAAAGCGCGCGCGTGGAAGTTTTAGAGCGATCGGAATAAATCCACGCCGCAACCTGCGGCAGCAACGCGATTGCGGTGAAACAGAAATCAATGATGAACAGCAGATCCCAGGAGACGCGTTCGTGCGACAACGGATACCAGATGCGCGTGCCGAAGGAAGTCATGGCGTCGAGGAAGATGTGGCTCGCTATGCCAATAGCGTAAATTACGAAGAGAATTCCCCATGAAGGAGGATCCCAATCGCGAAGGTCCCAGCGTTTTCTTGCGAATCTGAAGCAGATGCGAGTGAACCAGGCAAGAAGCGCAGCGAAAAAAGGCAGAGCGACGAACGAATGGGTAATGGCGCGATGATATTTGACGATGGCCAGAGGATCGCGGGAGAAAATTTCCTGGACGACGTCCACATCGGGAAACATCGCACCCGCCGTGGCGGCGAAAGTCGCGACGCGGCCGTTACGCTCCGAAAAAAAGCCCTTGCCGATGAGCGCGCCAACGATTCCGTGAGTTATCGTGTCCATGGGTGAATCGAAAAAGTAAAAGTGTACACGATTGAGCGGAAATCACACGACTTCGAGGAGCGGAGAGCGCCTGGTGGTAACTTCTCCCACGATGCGGCCGGAGACATTGCGGCGCTGCAGAGCGGCCAATGCGGCAACAGCGGATTCCGGCTCGATGGCTGCGAGCAGGCCGCCGGAAGTTTGCGGATCGAAAAGCAGCGCGCGGAATTCGTCGGGAACGCCGGAAGCAAAAGAGGTACAGCTTTCCACGAAGTCGCGATTGTTCTTCATGCCACCGGAGAAAAATCCGCGGCGGGCAGCTTCGATCGCGCCGGGAAGATATTCCATGCGCGCGTGATCGAGCTTTATGGATACGCCGCTGCCAATAGCCATTTCGCGGGCGTGGCCGAGCATCGCAAAACCAGTGACGTCAGTGACAGCGTGAACCGCACGCTTTTCGGTCGGGTGTGCTGCATCAATTTCGTGCAGCGCTTCGGCGGCATCGCGGTTCAGGCGAGTCATGGACGCAGTGGCTCCCGCGACCCAGGCCTCTTCCGCTTGACCCTGTTTCAGGGCGGTGGAGATCACACCGGTGCCTAGCGCTTTCGTGAATATCAAAATGTCGCCGGGCCGCGCGCCGACATTTTTCCAGATTCTTGTCGGATCAATTGTGCCAGTTACCGCGTAGCCGAATTTCAGCTCGTCATCGCGAATCGAATGTCCACCGACCACCGTGCAATTCGCTTCCGTCATTTTCGCCAGACCGCCGCGGAGGATTTGTTCCAGAACTTCCGGCGCACCGGCGGTTGGAAACGCGAGGATGGTGAGCGCGGAAATCGGTCGGCCGCCCATGGCGTACACATCACTGAGGGCGTTAGTGGCGGCTACCTGGCCGAAAAGTTCCGGATCATCCAGGATAGGCGTGAAAAAATCCACGGTCTGCACGATCGCCAGATCATCCGTGAGGCGATATACGGCTGCATCATCGCTGGTTTCGAAGCCAACGATCACGTTCGGATCAACTTGCGGGGGAAGGCGCTTGAGCACCGCGTCCAGCACGCTGGGACTCAATTTCGCAGCGCAGCCCGCGGCCTTTGCGGTGGTGGTGAGCCGGACTTGTTCCGCCAATGTCATCTCTCCGTGGAACAGATGGGGTGATTATAGCGCGAGGCGAGTCGCGGACTTGGTGGGAAAAGCGCGTGCAGGTGGCTCAGCGAAAAATGGGTGCCGGTTAAGCGTGTGCGGCGGCTGAGCGGATGGGAATAGTGATGGGTTTCGAGGCTTCCGTGGCGGAGAGCATGTGGCAACGGCCGTCGAAGATGGCGCCCGGTTCCATGATCAAGCATGGCGTGTGGATTTCGCCGGTGACGATGGCCTTGGTTTGAATTTCGACTTTGCCGGAAGCTTTGATCGTGCCGTCGAAGTGGCCGCCGATGATCACGTAGTTGCCTTCAATCTGGCCTTCGACTTTGGCGTGCTCGCCAAGGATCAGGGTCTCGTGTGAAACGAGAGTGCCTTTCATAGCGGAATCAATGCGAAATGTGCCGGTAGATTCCAGACTGCCTTCGAGCTTGACGCCCTGGTCCAGAAACCCGGTCCATTCTCCGGAGTCATGTCGTTTGCGGTCAAACCAACCCATGCGCTGTCCCCACGCTACGTTAATAGCGTAGCACTATTTTCGCATGAGTTGGTCGTAGAGGCGGGCCAAATCACTATCGTCGTAGTATTCAAACACTAACTGTCCAGGCTTACTGCCTCGCCGTGAATGCATGTGTACGCGCGTGCCGTACTCGCGTTGCAGCTCCTCGAGCGCCGCCTTGGTGTTCGCATCCACCGTGAAAGTCGGCGCGCTGACATTCGGCTTCGAGCCGCGCGTCGCTAGACGCTCCACCTGGCGGACCGTCATGCCGCCGCGAGCGACTTTGCGGGCGATCGAGAGGCGCGTCTGAAAGTCGGCCACGGCCAAGAGTGCGCGAGCGTGACCTGCGGTGATTCGGCCTTCCTCGAGCAGTTCCTGGATCGGTTCCTCGAGCTTCAGCAGGCGGACGGCATTAGCGATCGTAGCGCGGTCTTTGCCAGTTCGTTCGGCGACCTGCTCCTGTGTCAGGTGAAACTCGTCAATCAGTCGCTGGAAGGCATGCGCCTGCTCGATGGGGTTGAGATCTTCGCGCTGGAGGTTCTCCACCAGCGTCATCTCAAGCGCCATCTCCTCCGAGACGTCGCGGACGACGACCGGAACGCGAAGCAGGCCGGCGCGCTGCGCTGCGCGCCAGCGTCGTTCGCCGGAGATTAGCTGGAAGCGCCCGGCTATTCTGCGGACGACCAACGGCTGCACAATGCCGCTGGATTGGATCGAGCGAGCGAGTTCGTCGAGCGCTTCTTCGCGGAAGCGCGTGCGCGGTTGATAGGGGCTCGGATCGATCAGGTCAATATCTGTTTGAAACAGGCCCTCAGACGGCGCCGGAGCCGCTGCTGTCGCTGCCGCCGTCGTTCCCACTGTCACCGCTATCGGGCGCGCTGGCTGCTGCACCACTCGAGCCGGCTCCTGCTGCTGCGGCGGAGGCTGAAGTGTTGGTACTGCGGTCGGCTCCGGTTCCCGAATCAGCGCGCTCAATCCCCGGCCCAACGCGTTTCTGGGCATTAGCGATAACCTCCTTGGCAAGTTGAATGTAACTTTCTGCGCCTTTACTATGTATGTCGTAGAACATTACCGGCATGCCGTGGCTCGGCGCTTCAGCCAGGCGTACGTTTCTAGGAATTACGGTTTCGAAGACCTGTGCACCGAAAAAACTGCGAAGATCGGCAGCGACCTGCTTTGAAAGTGTCGTTCGGTCGTCATACATTGTTAGTAGAATGCCTTCGATGGCTAGCGATGGATTGATCGTGCGGCGCAGGCGCATCAGAGTGTCGAGAAGTTCTGATACACCCTCTAAGGCCAGATACTCGCATTGGATCGGGACAAGCACGGAGTCGGACGCGGCCAGGGCGTTTAGAGTTAGCAGGTCGAGAGACGGAGGACAGTCGATCAGGACATAGTTGTAGCGCGCTTGGATGCCGGCGACGAGTGCTCTGAGTCGATATTCTCGATTTTCTAGGTTTACGAGCTCAACTGCGGCTCCAACAAGATTCTTGTCAGAGGGAATTAAGTCAAGGCCCTCCACCTGCGCGTCGAGAATGATTCTGTCAATCGATTCTTCTAGGATGAGGGCTTGGTATAGTGTGCGTCGCGCAGGATCTTTCGGGAATCCGAGTGCACTTGTGGTGTTTCCCTGTGGATCGCAATCGATCACTAGGGTGCGTTGCTCGGAAGCGGCGAGTGAGGCGCCAAGATTGACTGCGGTCGTTGTTTTCCCTACTCCACCTTTTTGATTGGTAATGGAGATGACGCGAGCCAAATTTTATTCCCCCAGGACGGCGTAAATGTAACAGAGAGTTTTGGCGAGAGGCAAGCTGTTTCACGTGGAACAGTATAGATTGTTCGACGTTTCACGTGAAACACGCGGTGAACTGCTGCGCGTTCCACGTGAAACAAAGCATCATGGTAGGCGCTTCGATCCATGCAGAATTACACGCCTCTCAGCGCGAGGAACGCGTATCGGATTCTCCCATTTCCAGTTGGGGCTCTTGGAAATTCTCCTCGAATCTTCCGCACCGAGCCATAGGACAGCTGAACCTGTGACGTTGAGCTCTTTGCTCGACCAATTTAAGAACTCATCGTCAATCTTGATAGCGCGAGCAGTCACGAAGTCGAGTTTCTCATCTCCAATGACAGTATCTTCCATACGGCCTCTGCGGACGTCCACGTTGCTGAGCTGCAGCTCCCTCGCCACCTCAGCAAGGAACGTAGCTTTCTTTTGATTCGATTCGATGAGAATGACACTCAGGTCCTCTGTAACCATACGGATTGGTACGGCTGGGAAGCCAGCTCCGCTGCCAACGTCGGCGAGCCGACCATGCCGTATGGGCACAGCCGCAACAGCAAGAAGACTCTCGCCGAAATGGAAATGTAGAATATCCGCTGGGTCTGTCACCGTCGTGAGAGAAGTCTTTTTGTTCCAGCGCAGTAGCAGGTCGATGTAGGTACGGATCAGATCGCACAGAGGTGCCGAGGCTCTTATGCCGTAGTCCTGGAGCACGGTAACAATTGTTTCATTCGAGATCTTATTCACGGTTATCTACTACACAACTAGTTTATAGGCGATTGGGAGTTAGCGTATCTTTATTGTTTTCAATTTGTTGTAGCTGTTGGTTGGCATGTCCGGCGCGCAATCTGCTCGGCGCCAGCATTCCAACGGTGATGTCTGCTACGAAATGTGCCACGACACACGGTAGCAAACTGCCCGTCCAGGCCCGTATTGCCGAAAAAATGATGCCGATTGCCAGAGTTGAGACTAGGCCGCGCCGCCCCTGGTACAAGTGGGCCAGCGCAAAAAACGCGGCAGAACCGATTACGGCGGCTATTACCGAGCCGCGGGACCAATTCTGAAACACCTGTTGAACGAAGCCGCGATAGATCAGCTCCTCGCACAGTGCCACGGTGGCGACCAACGCAAAAAAAGCCAGGCGCTCGACATCGTCTTGCGGGAACAACTTCAACGCGAGCTGCGGAACGATACCCTGAGTCCTTGACGGCTGAGCGACCAGGCGGCGCACTGCCATAATTTGATTGAGGAAAATTAACGCGGACAGCACGACCGAGACAGTGACTACCAGCGCTGAATTGGGGACCGCCAATCCCAGCTGGCTGGTGCGAATGTCATGCGCGCTGGTGCGCCACAAGATCACGGCAGCGGCGGTCCACTGAAATGCGAGAGTGGAAGCATACAGTGAGAGGCGGTCCATCTTCGTGGTGCTGGGAATCTGCATCAACTGGCGGACGCGCCGGCGCCCGAGAAGCGGGACGGCGATGCCGAGAAAAAGTAGAATGAGCGCGAAATCCCAATGCATGACGGTAGATGAAAACACTTTTACGTCGACGGAAGCAAGCCGAACTGCGAATAAGCGCCTGCGGCAGTTGACACCGCCAGAGGCGCCGCCGTATCGTTCTTGTTCCTGCAAACGGACATCGTGAAAATCCTGATCATTGGCGGCGGCGGACGCGAGCACGCGATTGCGTGGAAATTGCGGCAGAGCGCGCACGTGGAAAAAATCTGGTGCGCGCCGGGCAACGGCGGAATTTCGCGCGACGCGGAGTGCGTACCGCTGGACGTGGGCGATGTGAAATCGGCCGGGGATTTAGCGATGAAGCTCGGCGCGGATTTGACGATTGTAGGGCCGGAATCGCCGCTGGTTCAGGGCATCGCGGATGAATTCAAGCAGCGGGGCTTGGCGATTCTGGGCCCTCCGAAACGCGCGGCGCAATTGGAGGGCAGCAAGATTTTTGCGAAAGACTTCATGACGCGCAATGGAATTCCGACTGCGGGCGTGTATGGGTCGTTCGAGTCGGCGCGCGAAGCTTGCGCGAAGCTGGCTTCGGTTGCATGGCCCGTCGTGGTTAAAGCCGATGGACTTTGCGCGGGCAAAGGCGTGCTGGTGACTTCGTCGGCGATCGAAGCAAAGAAATTTATCGAGCGGTTGACGAACAGCCCTGAGTTCGGCGACGCCGGCAAGCGCGTGCTGCTCGAGGAAGGACTCGGCGGCAAAGAACTCTCCTACATTATCCTGACGGACGGGACAAATTTCATTTCGCTGGCGCCGACGCGAGATCACAAACGCGCGTTTGATAATGACGAAGGACCAAACACCGGCGGGATGGGAACGTATTCGACCGACGGAATGTTGACGCGTGAGCTCGAGGAACAAATTTTGGAGAAAATTGTCAGGCCGACCCTGACTGGATTGCGCACAGAAGAAATGGAGTACCGCGGATTTATTTTTTTTGGGCTGATGCTGACGAAGGATGGCCCGAAAGTTCTGGAATATAATTGCCGATTGGGCGATCCGGAAACGCAGGCGATTTTGTTGCGGGCGGATTTCGATTTTGCCGCGGCTTGTATGGACGCGGCGCGAGGGAAGCTCGACGGATCCAGCGCAAAGTGGACCCGCGGGGCGAGCGTGTGCGTGGTGATGGCATCGGAGGGTTATCCGTCCAGCCCCGTTTTGGGAAAGCCGATCATTGGGCTGGAGGAAGCGGAGAAAGTTCCGCACGTGGCCGTGTTTCACGCAGGGACGCGACGTGACGGAGACGACTACTACACGAGTGGTGGACGAATTCTCGGTGTGGCGGCTACAGGTGAGTCGGTCGAAGCCGCGCACCGAGCCGCCTACGACGCAGTTAGTAGAATCGAGATCGCTGGGGCGCATTATCGAAAGGACATCGGGATGACGAACATTAAGAAGACGAAGATCGCGGAGGTTCGAGCGAATGGCTGAAGTGACTGCGAACAAACGGCGGGAAGTGCGCGTAGGCGTGCTGATGGGATCGGACACGGATTTGCCGGTGATGAGCGAAGCCGGAAAAGTGCTGGACAAATTCGGAATTGGATTTGAGATGGAGATGATGTCCGCGCATCGCACGCCAGTGCGGGCGCACGAATATGCCACGACGGCCCAGAGCCGCGGATTGAAAGTGTTGATTGCGGCGGCGGGCGCGGCGGCGCATCTGGCCGGAGTGATCGCGGCGAATACGACTTTGCCGGTGATCGGCGTACCGATGGGAACCAGTTCGCTGAACGGATTGGACGCGCTGCTTTCTACCGTGCAGATGCCGGGCGGGATCCCCGTGGCTACGATGGCGATTGATAAAGCCGGCGCGGTAAATGCGGCGATTTTCGCGGCGGAAATTCTGGGTTTGTCCGATCCGGACATCGCGCGCAAGTTGGTGGAGCATAAGGAAGAACTGGCGCGATCGGTGACGGAGAAGAACGCGCGTTTGCAGCAGCAGCTTGCCGAACGGAAGTAGCGCCTGCGGTTTTTATCGAGCTGATTTATTCCGGTGACGAACCTTTCAACAGCGAGGGCGCGTCGGCGGGTTTTTCTTGCTCCGCTTGCTGATTGGCGTTGGCCCTCTTGGGTTCCGGTGGCGGGCGGAGAATCCACTCGAAGCCCGATTCGATACCGATTATTGCCATGGTCTGCCGCGCATCTTGCGGAGCCAACACCGCGACTGCGGCGCGGAGAAATTGCGTGGCGTCGGCTGCGATGATCTTGCCGCTTTGCCCTCCGAGAAAAAGATTTGCAACTTGCCGCATTTTAGCGTCCGAAGCGCAGATTTTTTCCAGCCGTGGATCCTTCCGGCGCAGCAAATCCACTAAAGTGGCCGTCGCCTTTTCCGGCGGGTACTGAAATTCGATGAGGGTGTGCGGCTGGCCTTTTTCAGGCGGCCAGCTTTGCAAGTAGGCAGGATGGGAGACTTGGGTATCATAATAATCCAGGCGCTGCATTTCCTGTTTTAAGTTGAAACTGAGTTCCCAGACCTCCGGGCCGTATCCTTGAATATAGTCGGCAAGGATGAGCTGAGCGACGGGTTCAGTCTTGGGCCAATCGAGCTTGCCGTGCAGATTGCCGACTACGGTATTCAAGCGTTCGTAAAGATTCTGGCCGACGCTTTCGATGTCGGAAGCCTCTCCAGTGGTTTGCACCTGATTGATATGGGGACCTGGCGCGATGAAGTGGCCGTGGAGGTATGGCAATTCGATGTCGAGCCGCGCGAGTTGGAGTTGCGAGGAGGGTGAAAACCAATCCACGGCGCCCAGAAGAATACCGGCGCGGGTGCGGTTCATTGCCATGGGAATGGGAGGATGGGTTTGCATTTCGATTCTATCTTCGATTGTGCCGATGAGGATCGCATCTTTGACGACGGCGATGACGACGCGGCCGGCCGCGAAGTTCACGACGATTTCTTCGGAGGGTACATCTTGAGTCTGCTGGGCAGCGGCTGGAGGCGGCAAGAAAATGAAGCAGACAATTCCAGCAAGCAAAAGTATTGCTGCGGCATTGCGATGACCGTAGCAAGACCTGCAGAAAAGCCCACTCATAACTCGACGGTACCACAAGTTCCAACGCGGCAACAAAATCTCGCGCTTTCTCCCATGCTATACTTTGATGCACGGAAGAGGCGTCGTGACCGTCGGCGATTACAAAACAGTGTCGCATCGCCAGGAAGATGGATCCTGGGTCGCTGAGATCCCCGCGATGCCGGATTGTTGTGCTTTGACGGAAACGCGCGACGCAGCGCTAGCGGACCTGGTGAAAGTCTTTAGTATTATCGCTGACGAATATCGCGACAAGGGCCTGACTCTTCTAGCAGACAGCACCGAAATAGTGCATGCCTAGCGCGACTGCGCGCGAATTCTAGTAAAATTTGACAGCAAGCGACCATCCAGACGGAGCCATTGTTCGTGGGAATTCGGGCGGCATTGAAAGGAGTAGTGTGAAATCCCCCAAGAGCATTAAGCACAAGGGCAAGCGAGTATCGCAAATCATCGAAGCGCACCAGCGGTTCGTGCGCGGCGACGAGACGGGCTCGCGCGCGGACTTTTCCGGCGCCAACCTGAAGGGCATAAATCTGGAGGGCCTGAATCTGGACCTGATAAATTTCCAGGGAGCGAATCTGGAAGGAGCGCGGCTTTACAACGCGCGGCTCTCGTCGGTGAATCTGAGCAAGGCGAATCTGAAGCGCGCCGATCTGCGCAAAGCGGACTTGACCGAAGCGAATCTAGGAGGCGCGGACTTAACGGAAGCGCAGGTGGGAGGCGCGGAACTATTCCGCGCGGATTTGCGGCAAGCGATTTTGAGGCGCGCGAACTTTGGAGCGGCAAATTTTCGCAGCGCCGAGATTCGCGGAGCGGATTTCAGCGGCGCGGAAATGCGCACCGCGATTTTGCGTGAAACCAACCTGGAAGGTGTGGATCTTTCAGGGCTGGATTTGAGCACGACTCTGCTGCCACCGGGGTACCTGGCGGCTGGAAGCGGCAAGAAGTAAGGCTATGGCCAACCTGCCGTGGATCATGGTGGAAGACTATAAGTACCCCACCGGCTGGGCTGGCGCCGAGCAGCAGGAAGCGCGCGCTCGGGCTTACTGTGAGCTGGCGGAGCGCGGGCAAATACTATTGTTTCGCGAATTACCCTTTGATTTGCCTGCCGAAGACCAGCAATTTTTGCGCGAGCAGGAATGGACCGAGCTGCGGCTGCATAAAAATGTTTCCTACCGCCCAAGTGAAGACATTCTGCGCGGAGTATCCGGCAAAGCGGAAACCGTGGCGCGGCTGCACACGATTATGCGCAATTACAGTGCGCAGATCATTCAATTCGTCGGGAATTTTCTTTCGCCCTACAGCGGCAAATGGAATCTGGATTTCGCGAGCTTCCGCCCGCTGGAGGAAGAAAATCGCGACCTGCCGGTACACAAACGCAACGATCTGCTGCACGTGGATGCATTTCCCAGCCGGCCCACGCGCGGCGGGCGAATCTTGCGCGTGTTCACGAATTTGAATGCCACGCGGCCTCGGGTGTGGACCACCACGGAAAGTTTCGACTCGCTGGCGCGGCAATATGCGAAACCCGCCGGGCTGCAACAAATTGCTGAGGACGACTCTTTTTTGGGACGCACCGTGCAGAGCCTCGGAGCGAAGCTGGGAATTGGCACGATGAGCCGCACGCCGTATGACATGTTCATGCTGCGGTTCCACGACTATCTGAAGGAGAATGCGGCGTTCCAGGCGAATTGCCCAAAGATACGCATGGAATTTCCGCCCATGGCGACTTGGGTGGTGTTTACCGACAGCGTGGCGCACGCTGCGCTGAGCGGGCAATATGCAGTGGAACAGACTTTCCTGATTCCGCCGAAGGCGCTGGTGGCGCCAGAAGCAGCCCCGTTTCGCATCCTCGAAGGAATTGCCGGACGGCCGCTAGTTTCTTAATTCCCGCCTGAAGTTCACTTCCTACCACGTTTACGGCGTCATTCTCCCCTTCGTTAGATAATCCTGCGAAGGGACGCCGAACGCGTCAGCCACGCGATTGAAAAACGCGAAAAGCGCAGTGATGTACACGGCTTCGGCGATTTGATCTTCAGTCCATCCGGCATGACGCAATCTCTGCACGTCCGCGTGGGTGGAGCGCGCCGCGTCCTTAGTAATCTGCGCGACGTAAACCATTAGAGCGCGCTCCGCGGGCGTCAGGCCTGCCTCATCGAGTTTGCCTTCCAGAATTGCGCCTACGCATTGATCGGTGGCTCCCTGAACACGCAGGAAGTAGGCGTGGCTGTCCAGTCAATACGGGCAGCGATTGAGGAAGGAGACGTAGCTGGCGATCATCTCCTTGTGGCGGCGAGCGAGATGGCCTTCCGAAAAGTGAACTCTATTGGAGAATTCCACCACCTGGCGAAGAAAATCAGGCCGCGCGCCGAAACATTTGATGATGCCGGGGACTTGCTTGCGTCCGGAGCCAGCGCGCCAGAAATCGTAAGCGGCTGCGGTTTCACCAGTGGCTTCGGCGTCTTCGGTGATGCGGATTTTCGTCGAATATTTTTCAGCTGCGGAATCGGGAACCGCTCCAGCATTCGGCGATTTGCTTTTTTCATCGGTCGACATCGGGTCCTCCATGCACGGCGCGACGACTGCGAAACCAAGCAAGGATCTTCGGGCTCAAGATAAAAACGGGCCAGCCTGCCAGCACTACTGCCGAACCGAGTGCGGCCTCTCGTGGATTACCCATGGCGAGGAGAATCAACATAGTAGCTTGGAGCATCAAGAATGCAATAGGTGTGAAAGGGTAGCCCGCGGTGAGAATTATTGTTTCCGCCTGCCGCGGTCTGCGGCGAATTACAAAGAGGCCCGCGACGGTAAGGCCGAGAAAGAGAACCGCGACGAAAAAGAAATACGCGATGATCTGTTCAAAAGAGCCTAACGCTACCAGAATGGACGCAATGACGCCCTGAACCGTGATGGCGCGCGCGGGCGTGCCGAAGCGCGGGTGAAGTCGAGCGACAGATTTCAGAAACACGCCGTCACGAGCCATCGCGTAGTACACGCGTGGTGCCGACATTATAAATGCGGCCAGACTACCGAGCACACACACCATGACGATCGCGGAAAAAACAATGCCGCCGGCCGGACCGAACAGGACTTCTCCTGCCTGCGCGACGAAGGTGCCGCGGGAGGAGACTTTTTCGATCGGCACAAGATAAATGAAAACAGCGCTGATGACGATATACACGGCAGTGACGGCAATCACGCCAAGAGCCAAAGCGCGCGGAAGGGTGCGGCCCGGGTCACGCACTTCGCCGGCAATTTTGGCGGCATCCCACCAGCCGCCGAAGCAGAAGAAGGCGCCAACCAAGGCGGCACCCAGTCCCGGTGCCAATGGCAACGCGCCGGAACGCTGCGCGACGAACGGAACGAAATGTGACCACGAACCCAGTCGAAATACGAGCGCCCAAATGGTGAGAGTCGCAAGCACGGCAAATTTCAGCCAGGTAATCCAGCGGAGAAAGCCCGCGCTAATTCGCGTGCTGAAGATATTCAACAGGCAAACCGCCCAGATGGCGGTAACAGCGGCGATTTTTACGATCAGTGGCGGCCAATGAAAAATGTATGCCGCGTACGCCGCGAACCCCACGGCGAATGCCGCAGTCAGTCCGGGATCAAGCACCAGCAAGCTCATCCAGCCATAGAGGAAAGCTGTGAGAGCGCCAAAACTTTCGCGCAGGTACACGTACGGGCCGCCCGCACTGGGGAAACGTCCGGCGAGTTCGCCAAAGCACAGCGCGCCGCAAAGCGTCATGGTGCCCACGGCGAGCCAGACAATAAGAAGCCAGAAGGGCGAAGCGAGAGATTTGGCCATGCCCGCGGGCGTCAGAAAGATGCCCACGGCGATCGCTTCGCCGGCGACGACTGCGGCGGCGGAACCTAGGCCGAGTTGCCGACGGAGTTCGTCGCGTGATGGAGTAGTGATTCTGGGAACCGATGCCATTCGTCAGCGGGGAAGAACCGCTCCTTGTGCATGCAAAATTTTGAGTGCGTAGCCGGCCCGTCCAACGCGCAGCGCGCGTGAAAGATTCGATGTGCCGAATGCTTTGCTCCGGCGAGAAATGATATCACCGCGCGCCCTAGCAACACCGTCGCATTCAAGAGTTCGAGATTATCGCGAAGGTTGCGGAACAGCGGGCGATTCTGATGGGGAGCTGGAGGACGCGCGGCCGGCATGAAGCAATTGTGGTTCGTGTTTGGTGCGGGCGATTTTCGCGCAGACTAGCAACAGGACGGCGGCGACTGCGACGGTCGCGCAGAGCCGGCGGACGGGCGCAGGCGTGGTACGAGTGGGTAGAACCAAGCCAAGGACCATTCCTGCGAGCAGGCCACCCAGATGCGCCGTGTTGAACGAACTGGAAGAGAGCCAGTCCGGCAAGAATCCGAGGACGATGAAAAATCCGAGAAGGATGACGACAGTCCAGCGCCGCCTGATGGCGGGGGAAGGCACGCGCTCCAGAAAATACGCGCCCCAAAGCGCGCCCACTAGACCGAAGGCCACACCGCTCGCGCCGAAACCGTAGTATTGGGGAGAAAGAGCGACTAATTGGGCCGTGCTGCCCGCGAGGCCTGTGAGAAACCAAAGTGTCACGTAGCCGCCGCGCTGAAAAACCGACTCAGCGATGGAGCCAAAGAGCAGCAGGAAGCAAAGATTGGAAAGCAGATGATACAGATCAATGTGCACGAAAATTGCACTGACCAGGCGCCACCATTGGCCGGCGAATACCGCTTCGCCCTTCATGCCGATTGCGAGGAGGACCGGATCGTACGGATGTTTGGGCGTGGAATGATCGGAGAACACTTGCATGCAGTAAGTGACGACGATCAGCGACGCGAGGAGCAGTGTGAGCCAGGGGAAACGCAAACGCAGCTCGCGGGACTTGCTCCAAAGGCCGCCTGAGCGCGCGGAGGGAGTTGAGTCGGGGCGAGTCTCAGCGATGCGTTCCGAGCTTGTGTCACTGGAAGGCGCGGATGAACCGATTGGCTTCGTGCACTGCAGGGATTCCGGCACTATGGGTCTCTTGTCTTGAGCGGGTGAAATAGCTTCGTAGCCAGCTTAGGATTGACGTCTGGGCAAGTCAAAGACAGCGAGAGAAGGCCGTGCTCTAGTTGGCAACGAAAGTTGGCTGCTGTAGCGAGGGCAAAGGAAAGGCGCGGCTTCACGAGCTAAAGCCTTGATCTTCGCGGGGATTGACAGCGGGCCGAAGCCCCGCCCTTCCGAGCCATGTTTTTGCAAGACGGTTTGCGGTTATTTGCCCGCGGCGAATTCGGGTGAGTCTTCGCCAAAGCCGCCAGGTCCGCGCGGCGACATGCTGCGGCGCCGGGTTTCGATGCCAAGGCGTTTTATTTTTTGATTCAGCGTGGAGAGCGGCACTTGGAAACGCTCCGATGCTTCGGTCTGGTTCCAGTTGGTGCGCTCGAGCATGTCCACGATAATGCGGCGCTCGACTTCTTCCAGAATTTCAAAGAGCGAAGGCGCGGTGCCGGGGGCGCCCACCTGTCCGGGAAGCGGCGGCAAAAATTCCGCGAGCTGTAAGCGAACGCCGCGTACGATTTCGCGCGTACGAACGCTTTCGGGAAGAATGTCCGCGTCCATGGCTTCCTGAGTGGACAAAACAACGGCGCGTTCGACGACGTTCTCGAGCTCGCGCACGTTCCCAGGCCAATCGTAATCCATCAGGAGTTTCATAGCACCGTGAGTGAATAGGCGCGGCGGCTTGCCATTGTCTGTGCAGAACTGTCCGAGGAAGCGGTCAATCAACAGCGGAATATCTTCCTTGCGATCGCGCAGCGGCGGCAGGTGCAGCGAAATCACGTTCAAGCGATGGAACAAATCCTCGCGGAAACGGCCTTCGCGCACCAGCTTGCTGAGATCTTCATTGGAAGCAGCGAGAATGCGCACGTCAACCTTTATGGTTTCAGTGCCACCCAAGCGCATGAATTCGCGTTCCTGAATCACGCGCAACAACTTGGCCTGTGTTTCCGGGCCAATCGTGGAAATTTCGTCGAAGAAAATTGTGCCCTGATCCGCCACTTCGAAGAGGCCTTTTTTCGAAGCGACGGCGCTGGTGAACGCGCCCTTCACGTGGCCGAAAAGCTGTGATTCGAGCAGGTCCACCGGAATCGAGCCGGTATTGATGGGAATGAAAGCTTTATCCGCGCGCGTGGACGCGGAATGGATGGCTTTCGCGATGACTTCTTTTCCCGTGCCGCTTTCGCCGGAGATCAGCACCGTGGAGCGGGACGGCGCGACCTGAGTGACCAGGTCGAACACGGCCTGCATCTTGTCGCTCTTGCCGACGATGTTCGGGAAATTGTAGCGCTGCTTCAGGGCGCGCTTCAGCTGCACGTTTTCATCGCGCAGGCGGCGGCCCTCGATCGCCAGAGAAATTTGCGCGATCAATTCGTCGTTCGACCACGGCTTGGTGATGAAATCCTGCGCGCCGCCTTTGAACGCCGCGCGTGCCATGTCAATCGAGCCGAACGCGGTAATCAAAATGACGGAGAGCTGCGGATCGCGGCGGCGAATTTCACGCAGCAATTCCAAACCGTTGCGATCGGGCAGACTGACGTCCAGCAGCATCAGATCGAAGGGCTGATCTTCGAGCTTCTGCAGGCCGGCCTCGCCTGTTTCAGCGAGAGTCACTTGAAAACTTTCGGAAGTGAGCAGGGCTTCGAGCCCTTCCCTGATTTCAATTTCATCGTCTACAACGAGAATCGAACCTCTAGGCATGGACGGCTTTCCTGGCTACGGGAAACTCCAGGCGGAAGGAAGTGCCTTTGCCTGGAGTTGAGCGTACGTCGACTTTGCCGGCGTGCTCTTTAATGATGCCGTAGCTCACCGAAAGACCCAGCCCGGTGCCCCGTCCGGTGGCCTTGGTTGTAAAGAATGGATCGAAAATACGGTGGAGGTGCTCGGGCGGAATCCCCGAGCCCGTGTCAGTTACTTCAATTTCAACCGAGCCGTTCTGCGCTCCGGTGCGCACTTCGAGCAGTCCGCCCTGCGGCATGGCGTCGCGCGCGTTCATGAACAGATTCAGGAAAACTTGCTGCAGGCGGGTGATGGAACCCAGCACTGGCGGCAATTGTTGGTTGTAATTCTTGACGACATTCACCTGCGCTGTCTTGAACGGATGCTGGACCAGCGTGAGAGTTTCTTCCAGCACGTTGTTAATATCCACTTCGATGAATTCTGCGGCGCCAGTACGCGAGAAATTCAGCAGATTGTTGACGATTTCGCTGGCGCGGAAAGTTTGTTTGACGATGCGCTCGATAGTTTTCTGGCGCGGATCGTCCGCGGGAATTTGTTTCGCGAGCATCTGAATGTAATTAGAAATCACCGCGAGCGGCGTATTCACTTCGTGCGCCACGCCAGCGGCCAGCAGCCCGAGAGAGGTGAGCTTTTCGGTCTGCACCATCTGGTCTTCCAGGCGAACGCGCTGGGTGATGTCGTCGAGAAGTATCAATCGGCCCAGGCGCGCGCCATTTTTGCCGACCAGCGGCGCGATGGAAGCGTTGATTACCAGATGACGCCCCGCCCGCGTATTCAGGCGGAACTTGTAGATGCCCGAGACGTGATCGCTGGCCGCGCGTGAAGTGATTTCAGCGACCAGATCCTGCGGCAGCACCTCCGGCAAGCGGCGCTGCAGCGCTTCAGCGCGCGGAATGGCGAGCAAATCCTCGAGTTGCGGATTCCAGGATTCGATGCGATCTTCCAGGTCCACAGTCACGACGCCGATGTTGAGAGACTCGACGATATTTTCGCTGAAATCTTTCAGGCGCTCGATCTGCATCGCTTTCTGTTCGAGAGAATGATAGAGACCGGCGTTTTCAATCGCGATGGCCACATATCCCGCGATGGTAAAGAGCAGTTCGAGGTCGTCACTGGAAAGGTAATCACCGTCCACGGTTTTGCCGAGACCGAGAACCGCGACGGTGCGTTCGCGGAAACGACAAGGAATGAAATAGTTCAGGTCGAGCTCTTCGAGCGTGCGGCGAACGGATTCGGATTCCTGCAAGGCGGTGCGCGCGGATTCGAAGAACAGGCAGCCGCGCTCGAACGCCGGTCGACCGGGGTCGAGGAAAGACAGATCCAGCGGCCCCTCTGGGCGCAAACCCATCGAGCGCGAGAGCACGAACTGTCCCGGCGATGCAGGATCTTCCAAAAACACGGCGAGGCGGTCAACTAACAGTGTTTGCGAAACACGGTCGAGCACCGAACCGACCAGCGGTTCCAGGCGCACTTCGTTGGTGAGTGCGCGGCCGAATTCGATCAGCGTGCGGCGGTAATCCAGGCGATCGCGATAGAAGAAACGGTCCAGGCGAGTCTGAACCCATTCGCGCAGCGGCTCGATCAGGAAAGCGGCGACGACGATCGCGATAATGCCGCCGGCTGGGCCGGTGGAAAGTCCGGGGCGATGGAAAAGCTCGCCGATCACGGCGATCAACGCGAAATAAATACCGACGACGGCCGCCGTAGCGAAAGTGTAAGACAAGCCGCGCTTGAAGATGATGTCTACGTCCATCAAGCGGTAACGGATGATGGCGTAGCCGAAGCAGAGGGGAATTAACACCAGCGAATAAACGGACAATTTCATCCAGGGTGCAGGAACCAGCCCCAGGGCGTACGGCACGATATACAGAAAGACGAACGGCAAGCTGCCGGCAAAGGCTCCGGCCGTTACCCACTTCAATTGCTGGCGCAGCACTCCACTGGGAGCGCGCCGAAAACTGAAATAGAAAATGAACGCTGCGAGGACAAAATATATCCCTAGATTTGCCTGCTCGATTTTATCGAGCCAGTAGCGCGTGCCAAATGCCGGCAGGAAATCCAGCGTACCGGTAGCGATGAAAAGATGCAGCGTGAAGAGCGCCGCGGGAACGCTGTAAACGAGCGCAAGCTTGGGCCAGAGCGTGCCGCGCCGTTCGGGAAACACTAGGGCGAAGTGCACCAGCATCGCCGGTTGCAGCAGCAGCGCCACGACGTTCGCCCAATAAATGATCCAGTCGAACGAATTCAGCTTGCCGCTGTAATGAAAACTGTAAAGGACGAAGGAGACCAGGCAAAAAATGTAGAAATGAATCGCGCGCGGCGCGTTCCAGCGGCGCACAAAAATGAACAGGCCGATGAAGAGATATAGCAGCCCGAGCACGCGCAAATAGTTTTCGATGGAGGAGGGATTTTCCTGCGGAGCGGTGACCACAGGCGTCTCGAAGGAACGGCCGTCGCGAACCAATTGATAGCGGATTTCGGTCCAGGGGCCGACGTGGAACAGCACTCGGGTCACGTCGACGGCGCGGTGGATGGTGAAGCCACGGACGGTTTCGACGATGTCGCCCTGGCGGATGCCGGCCTTCGCGCCGGGCGAATCAGCAACCACATGCCAGGCAGCCACGCCCTGAGCCGAGTCCATCCAAGTGACGCCGTCATCGGGAAGTACGTAAAGGGAGCGCTGCTGGAAGTTCAGGACAGCAAAAACAATAGCTGCCAACGTGAGGAGCGCCAAGATTACCGCTCCGAGTCGCATGCGCAGACTATCGTTCATCTGAGTACACCAATTTCCTTAGAGTAGAATGGTAGCACGTCAACTTCCAGCGAATCACAGATTCCGAAATATGTAAGCGCTTAAGTATCAGACAGTTGCAGACGCACTCGGAACCGGGAATTGCGCTCATACCATTTGTGGAAGGCAGCTTCCCAATTACAATATCGGATTCCTACCTAGAACTGGAAGCTCAAGCCACCTCGAAAGAACCGGTAAGTCGGCACGAGGACGACCTGACCGTCGGTGGTGGCTAGAGTGACGTACCCTTGAGCGAGAAGGTTACCGCAATCCGCCAGAACTTCGGCATGGCCGGGGATGAATCCCGGCAGACGCTGGCGAACCTGAATGCTCAGGTACGGATCTACGTGGTAGGTGGATTGGCCGTAGGCGTCCTGCGGGGAGACTGCGGGGCCACTGATCCATTTATAGCTGGAGATGATTTTCGTGCCGGTACGCGGAATCGTGGCGGAAAATCGCGTCGCTACGCTCGAGCGATATCGAGCGGCCAATTGAGTGCGCAGCGCTCCTTCGGCGGGATCTTCATTGGGTGCCAGTGCTCCCGCATAGGCATAAATCAGAGTCATGTCCAGATTACCGGCGATCTTTTGCTGATAGACCAGGCGCGCGCCCAGGGAATTAAAGCTGCCAGCGTCATAGGCGAAAACGTTCGAAAAATAGTCCGGCAAGTAGTCCGGTCCGGAGAAATTCCCGTGGCCGAAGATGGCGGTGTTGTCGGAGTGGTCGTTAAACACTGCAGCAGTGACGCTGGATTTCTTGGTGAGATCGTGCTCGACGGCGATTTCAGTGTGAAGATCATCTTCCAGCACCGGACGCCCGGCACGCAACAGCAAAGTGGGAAAAGCGTCCAGCTGATTGATCGTGGACTGCAAATTTCCCGGCTCGCCGGCGGAATCCTGCCAGGTATTGGTGGTGACCAGCGCGGAGGCTTGCCATGTCGGCGTGATCCGTACAGCCACTTCCGCGCGAGGACGAACAGATGTTGTCGTGGATCCCAAACCCGCCATCAGGAAATCGGTGCCGTAGCGAATGCTGACCCGCTCACCCAATTGAAAAGAAGAATCGTGAGACATGCGCAAGCCGTGAAACGCGGGGCCGGCGTCTCCCAGCTGGGTTTCGCGAATCAATAGCGTGGTTACCGGGCCAGCGCTGGAATCGCCGGAAGGCAGCCATTGCGCGACGAAGCCATTCGATTCGGAGCCGGCGTCGTAACTGAACTGGCCGGCGATTAAAAGATTGCCGAGGTTCTTCAGTTCGTAATCATACGCAAACGCGCTGCCGGGCGTATCCGCAAGATTTGAGATGGAACCAGGGTGATCGGATCCGGAAGTAAATTCCAGGCGCGTGCGCGCGGACTGATCTTGCGGCTTCTCGAACGGGTTGGCGCGAGCTCCGAGAACCACATCGCCATCTTGCCAGCGCAACACCGGGCGGGTGGCGGCAGAGGTGCGCAGCACCCAACTCCAATCGTCGGAAGAAACTTGCTGATCGGGTTGGCGGCGCAATTTTTCCAGAGAACTGAACACGGAGCCAAGCACGATTTCGAGCAGCGTGGTGTGCTCATCGCGCACCTGGATGTCCTGCTCCACGGCGGGGAGGAAGCCCGCGAGAGTCACTTTAACGGAATAAAGGCCGGCCGGCAGGGTGGCGCTGGAAAAGCGGCCGTGTTCATTGGTCAGCAGCTGGAAAGCCATGCTGTTCAAAAGCTGGCTGGAGGAAATGATCACCGTGGCGCCCATCTGAGGAGTTCCAGTGGAATCCACGACCAATCCAGAGATCTTTCCCGAGGCAGGCGCGGCCATCGCCGGACCGGCGATCACACACCAGGACAGGCATAAAATAATGCCAAGGCCCATGGAGCGAATCGTCCGCAGATTCATGAAGCTCACTTCGCCTGTGGCGGTGGCGCACCGGTTGGCCGGACGGTAAATTCCGTAGCCGGAGTGATGGTCTTCTTGGTCAGATTGTCGGTGACAGCGACTTCCAGTTTGTACTTTCCAGGCTTCAGCGAGCCCAGAGTGATGATGTTCTCCAGCGTCATCTCTTCGCCGTGCAGCGGCAGTTTGTCTCCGCCAAGATCGTACTTGAGGACCGGATCGTTTTCCTTGTCCAGGGTCACGCGATATTGCACGGTCGCGTCGGGCTTGTGGGTCTTGTCGTCCACTTTGAGGTTGTAAACCTGCAGGAAAACGCCCATTTCGTCGCTGGCGGTAAAGGAAGAATCAATGCGCGGGCGGACTTTCACGTCGCCGAGGACGAACTGGCCCAAGCCGATATCACGGTTGGAGACACGCTTAATTTCGTCGGCAAGAATCAGAGTGCTGGAGGATAAGCTGTCGTCCTCAAATCGGGGCACCGCCAAGCGAGTATTCACTACGCCCACGTTCCCGTTGTTCGTGTCCTTCAAGACGATGTCGAGGCGGTAGAGTCCAGGGCTGAGCGGGATGGCCTTCTGATAAATCGATGCGGTCGCCATCGATTGCTGCAGCAAGGCCTGCGGAACGTCGCGGCGCACATTGTCTTCAAACGTGTTGACGATGCGCCCGCTCAGGCTCGTGACACGGCAGAACAAATTGACGGACGCGGACTCAACGCCATTCTTCTGCTGAAAGCTCAGCTGGCGCGTCGGAATTTGAATCGTGATGGGCACCAGAACAGTATCGGACGTGATGCGCAGGAAATCCGTGCGGTACTGGAATTTCACTTGATCCCGCACCAAGCGGGAAGAGACCACTGCTTCCAGGTCCTTAAATTTTACCGGGGGAGCTTGCTGGATCTTCGCATACAGTTCCAGGCGCGAGAATTCCTGCATGGTTTCCGGAGTCATGCCCATCGCCTGCGCGTCATGAGTACCGTCCGTGTTATTGAAACGGGCAGTCTTGCTGGCAAGGCCCATGGATTCCATCTGGGTCAGACCGGCCCCAGGAACGTAGAGCAATGCGTCCTTTTCGCTGGGGTCCATGGTGAGCCGGTACTCGCCGCTCATGGTCGGATCTACGAATTCGATTTCGACGTTTTCGCCAATCCCTTCCAGATAGCGGTAGCGCCAATCTTCAAACGGATAAGTGGAAGTCTCACCGCCGCCTTCGGAAGCCGGACGATCGTAGCTGCCACCCGACGGATGCGATTGAACTTCGTCCGCAGGGCCCCACATGATGTAGATTCTGCCGCGATCGGTTTTCCAGCCGGGAATACCGGAAGAAAAATGCTCGTTGGCGTAGGCGATGCGCCGGTAGTGCTCTTCTTTGAAAGTATTTTCCGCCGAGTCGGGGTCAGGATTGCGGCGCTGCCAGAATGCTTCGATGAATTGCTCGCGCTCTTCGTTGGTGGAAAGATGAAGGAATGAACTGCGCTCTTCGGGTGAAATGATGTACACAACGTCTTCGTTTAACCATTTCTTATATTGCGAATCGAGTTCGTTGAACAGATCCTTGTCGCGTTTGGAACGCGCCTTTGCTGCCTGCTTCGCGGCCTTCTTGTCGTTTTGATCCGGCTGTTGAGTGGCAGATTCGCCTTGTGCGGAAGCTTTGGGGAGATACACGAATCCGCAAGCTAAAACGCCGAAAAGAAACACTTTGACCGCAGAACGCATCGTTAAGCCTTTGCCCCGAGGCACGAAATTCTAACCTGTCCAAAAGTACAGGTCAATGCCGGATTCCCCTAACTGCCCTTGAACCATTGGAATCGGATGCTGGCCGCGGGGTTGCCTGGACCTTCTCAACGATATGGGGCGTACGAGGGGTCACTCAGGCTACGCGCGGATCGTTAGGACGCCGTCGAGAATCATACCCAACCAGGAATCAACCGATGCCCGAATTCATGCCAGGTGCTCGAGCTTGGCGATGCCCTATTCTCTTGGTGTCCAATTAGCTCTACAATGGAGCAGCGATCAGGGTTATGCGCTGACCGTGGCCGATGCAGAGTTGTATGTGCGAGATGGCCTGCTCGGCCCCGAGCAACAGTAGCTCAGAGCGACGGCATCCGAAATGTCATATTCGCGCCTGTCTTTCTGCTGGCGCCGCCGTCTAACTGTAACCGAGAAACATTTTGTGCCCCCGGAACGTAGTTAAGTCATGGTAATGCTGTCGCCTCGAGGGGCAGTCCAAAGGTAAAGCAATGAAAACGTGGCAAAAAGTGGGAATTGGTGCGGGTGTCGTCCTGGTACTAGGGGGTATGGCGTGGTTCAGCGCCTACCAGGTCAATAAGGGTGTGGTAGCGGTGCAAACCGGCAAGGTGCAGAAGGCCGACCTCACGTCCATCGTCACCGCGTCCGGCGAGATTCGGCCCAAGAATTACACCAACGTTTTGGGCGAGGGCATCGGGAAGATTACCGAGATCGTCGTCAAAGAAGGCGACCATGTGAAGAAGGGCGACATTTTGCTGCGGCTGGAGAATATCCAGCCCGGAGCCGACGTCCAGGCGCAGCAGGCGGCCATTGATTCCACGGAAGCATCGGTCCGCGCCGCGGCCGCGAGTTACGATTCAGCGGTCGCCACTTTGGCGCAGCGGCAGGCGGACCTGGAGAAGGCCAAATTCGACTGGGAGCGCGCCCAACAGCTTTACAAAGAACAACTAATCGCCAAATCGGATTACGACGCAAGTAAAGCTACCTACGACGCTGCTTCCGCCGGCCTGAACGCGCTGAAGGCGCAAGTGGAGCAGAGCCGCGCGGGACGCGAGCAATCGCGATACAACCTCGATCAAGCCAGCGCGATTTTGAAGCACACCAAAGACGTGCTCCGGAAGACCACCTACGTCGCGCCGATTGACGGGATCGTGAGTTACATCGCCGTCCGCGTAGGCGAAAACGTGGTGCCCGGAATCCAGAACGCCGAAGGCAGTTTCCTGATGACGATCTCAGACATGAGCGTCGTCACCTCCGAAGTGAAAGTGGACGAAACCGATATCACCAATGTGCGCCAGGGAAACCCCGCGGACGTCACGATTGATGCAATTCCCGGGAAGATTTTCAAAGGCCACGTGACCCAGGTGGGCGAGCTGGCAATTTTGCGCTCGTCGGGCCAAGCCGCCACCACACAGGCAACCGCGAACACCCAAGAAGCCCGGGATTTCAAAGTGGTGGTGACCATTGATAATCCGCCGGCCGACCTTCGTCCAGGACTTTCAGCCAGCGCGAAGATTCAGACGGAACAGAAAAAGGGCATTCTGACGATTCCAATCCAGGCGCTGGCGGTGCGCACGCAGAAAGAACTGCAGGAAGCGCAGAAAGAGCAAGGCGGCAACGTAACCCTGGCAGCATCGAAGCCCTCCGCTACGGCCGATGCGCAACAGAAAGTGGATGTTCAGGGCGTCTTTGTAATCCGCGGCAAGAAAGCGGAGTTCGTGCCGGTGCAAACGGGAATCACCGGCGTCACGGACATCGAAATCACCAGTGGAGTGAAAGAAGGCGACGAGATCGTGATCGGCAATTACAAAGCGCTGCGCACGCTGCGGCCTGGCGCCGCCGTAAAGGTGGATAATTCGACGCCCAAGCGCGAAGAGTCCGCGACGTAAGCAATAGGAATCCAGGAGCGCCTGTAGATGGCCGTCGAAGAAATCGCCCCGTCGCAAAATTTCCGGCAGGACCTCGTTGACACCGGCATCGTTATTCAAACCGAGGAACTGTGGAAGACCTACGAAATGGGCGCGGAGCAATTGCACGCGCTGCGCGGCGTCACCATCGAGATTCACAAGGGCGAGTACGTCGCTATCATGGGCCCTTCCGGCTCGGGAAAATCCACGCTGATGAATTTGATCGGCTGCCTGGACACCCCGACGAAGGGAAGTTACTGGCTGGCCGGCCGTTTGGTGAGCCAGTTGGACGACGACGAGCTGGCATACATCCGCAACAAGGAAATCGGCTTCGTATTTCAGACCTTCAATTTATTGCCGCGCGCAACCGCGTTGCACAATGTGGAATTGCCGATGATTTACAACGGCACCGCGTCCGAAGAACGCCTGGAACGCGCGAAAAACGCGCTGAAACAAGTGGACTTGGCCGAGCGCATGATGCACAAGCCCAACGAGCTTTCCGGCGGTCAGCGCCAACGCGTGGCCATTGCGCGCGCGCTGGTGAACAATCCTTCCATACTGCTGGCGGACGAGCCGACGGGAAATCTTGATTCGCAGACCGGCGAAGAAATCATGGCGCTGTTTGCGCGCCTTCACCAGCAAGGCAACACCATCATCCTCGTAACCCACGAATCGGATATCGCGGCCCACGCGCATCGAGTGATCCGTCTGCGCGACGGCAAAGTGGAACGCGACGAAAGAACCCGCTAGGAAATTCCAGCCTTTAATTCGAGAACAAATTTCGCGCGAGAAATAACACGTTCGCAGGCCGCTCGGCCAGGCGGCGCATGAACCACGGAAACCAGAACGTGCCGTAAGAGACGAGCACGCCGCAGCGGTATCCGGCTTGCACCAGGCGCAGTTGCTCCTCGCGTTGAATCCCGTACAGCATCTGGAACTCCAGCAGATTTTTCGGCACTCCCTGATCCGTGGCCCAGGCAATGATTTTGGCGATCAACGCGCGGTCGTGCGTGGCGACGGCGACGCGCACGCGGGCGCGCCGCGCCTCGGGGCTCAGCAAGCGCTGCGCGAGATGCAGAAAATTTTCGTCCACATCTTTCTTCTTGGGATAGGCAATCTCCGCGGGCTCGTTGTACGCGCCTTTCACCAGGCGAATCGCCGCGCCCTCCGGAATCAGCGTGTCGAGATCCTTTTCCGTGCGGTAGAGATAGGCTTGCAGGCAGATGCCGACGTTGGAATAGGCCTTGCGCGCGCGGCGATATAGCTCTAGGGAAACGTCCACATACGGACTTCCCTCCATGTCAATCCACAGAATCTTGTCGGTAGGAGTATTTTGGATCAGCGTCGCGAGATTTTCGTAGCAGAAGTTGGGATCGAGGTCGAGCCCGAGCTGCGTGAGCTTCACCGTGATTTCCGCCGGAATGCTGGTGGCGCGAATGCGGTCGTAGAGCTCCAGGAAATGTCGCGTCACCTCCGCAGCTTCGTCGCGGGTGGCGATGTTTTCACCCAGGCGCGACAGCACGGACTGGATGCCGCTTGCGGCGAGCGCGCGCGCGGCGGTGACGGCGTCTTGCACATCTTCGCCCGGCAAAAACCGAGCCGAGGCGCGGCGCATGAATCCGAAGCGGGGTGCGTGCTCTCGCATCCACTGATTTTTTGAAGCCGCCAAAATTGCGCGGCGCATCGGATTCATGACCATCTCATCTTTGACTCGTTTTGGTTCTCGTTTTGCGGGCCTATTGCCGGCTCGTGACCGGCGCTAGCCGATTCTTCTTCAATTGACGATTACTGCGGAGAAGAAAGCGCTTTGATTAGGCGGTAGTAGAAATCCACGCCATCGTAAAAGGAAGCGACGCGCACGCGTTCATCGCGGCCGTGCGATCGATCGTCGTCCACATCCATAAATAATCCGGGCAGCCCGTAAGTCGGAAGCCCCGCCGCGCGAGAAATTGCGCCATCGCTCGCGCCCGCGTCCATCACCGGGACAATGGGTAAGCCGGGCCACATTTCGTTGGCCACTTTTTGCAGCGCGGCCATCAAATCGGGGCGCAACGGTGACGGCGGATTGGGTATGCCGCTGGACGCAAGACCCGGCGCATGAGTGACAACAATGCGCGAATCGTCGAGAACTTTCACCAGCGTGGCTTCGATTTCGTCTCCAGAATGGCCCGGTAGTATGCGGCAATTCACATTCGCATGCGCCATTCCAGGCAGCGCGTTATTGGCATGGCCGCCATCCAGGCGCGTGGCGACGCAGGTGGTGCGAAACCGCGCGTTGTAATACGGAATCGCGGAGAGCCGCGCGAGCGCCGCGGGATCAGGTGGCGTTTGCAGGATGCCCTTCATGTCCGCGCCGGTCTGGCCGCCAACGATGTCGGACTCGCGCTTAAAATATTCGCGCGTCACTTCGTTCAGCTCGAATGGAAATTGATATTTTTCCAGGCGCGTCAGGCCCTCGGCCAGCTGATAAATCGCATTCTCGGAAGTGGGCAGCGAACTGTGCCCGCCGGGATTGCTGACCTTCAGCTCGAAATCCTGATACAGCTTTTCACTGGCTTGAATGCCAACGAGCAAGTGTTTTCCGTTGTCGAGCTCGAAATCCCCAGCGTCGGGATTGATCACGTATTCGGCTTCGATCAGATCGCGATGATTCTTGATGAGCCACGCGACGCCGTTCGATGCTCCGCCCTCTTCATCGGCGGTAAGCGCGAGAATCAGATCGCGATCGGGCTGGAACTTTTCCTGCTTCAGGCGAATGAAAGTGGTGACGAGAAACGCATCGCCGTCCTTGATGTCTCCAGTGCCACGGCCATAAAAGTATCCGTCCTTTTCAATGAACTGAAACGGATCTATGGACCAGTCCGCGCGGCGCGCTTCGACCACATCCAGATGGCAGATGAACAGCAGCGGCTTTTTCGCGCCCGTTCCGTGAATGCGCGCCACCATGTTGCCTTTGCGATCGTTCGGGCCGAGGACTTGGACGTCGCTCGCGGGGAAACCGGCGTCGAGCAGGCGCTTAGCCATGGCCTGTGCAGCGATCGTGGTGCTGCCCACTGAATCCGTGGTGTTGATTTCAACCAGCTGCTTGAAGATGTCGCGGGAAAGCTGCTTGGTGCTGTCGTTCACTTGCGCGCGCAACGCGCCAGCACAGAAAAGGCTCGCGACGAGCGCGAGCGCAAACAAAGTCCGAGATTTCAAATTGTTCTCTCCCAGGAAAGGAACAAACGAGCCTAGCAGACGTGGGTCCCAGCGTCAAAACGGCGGCGGAGAGAAGGGCGTGTCTTTCGGCGATTCGAGAACAGAGATGGCGAAGCGGTACAGCTCGAGTTTCGTGACATCGCTCACCGGGCCGGCGTCGAAAATATGGCTGAAGGCGGCGTGAATGATGTGCGCCTGATCTTCCGGCAGTAATCCGAGAAATTCACCGAAGCGATTCTTGGCCTTGGAATATTCGGCGGACTCTTCGGCAGTCATCGGGCGGTTTGCCGAAAGCCGTCGCTCGTACCTCTGGTAGAACTCGTAGCGAAACTGCTTCTCGTAGAGCGCGGCGTAGGCTGCTTCTTGCGTTCCGTTCGGCTTACTCGACACGGCCAGAGCCTTCGCGGTGAAATCATCCAGCGCCTTTTGAAAGTCGCGAAAGTTTCCCAGCGCGCCCATCAGCGGCCCCCTGCCGCTCTTGCCCAACGACGCGGCCACCTGGTTCGTGCGCCCCTCGTAGCATTTTCCATACGCAGTAATGGCGCGCACCGTCGCACGCGCAGTCTCATTGTTCGGTGTGCCGGTTTTTTCCACAAAGTGTGCAACCCAAGCAATGGACGTCATTTGTAAAACTTGCGCGCAAGTAAGCCCCAGCCGGTCCGCGTCGGCCGCCTTCGTTTGTGCGGGCTTGGTTTGCGGCAAGCAGACGGGGGCGAGGCCAGCAGCAATCAACCCAGCCGCAATCAACAGCGAAAAGAAAATCTTCATCGTCATAAAGTCCCTGGGAATTCTAGTATGGTCGGTGCCAAACGTCATTCGTTGCAGCGCGTGCACAAGCGGCAGAATCGCGAAAGGAAACTCCGAGCAAAGGTGTGAGAATCCGAATGGCTAGAGATTCGGTTCCGACAGCATCGCTTTCACCAGCAGCGTGGTGACGTCCGTCGCGGCGTCATGCACCATCGCAATCTCAACCAACTTTGCGCCCCGCGCGTGCTTGAAGACAAATCGCAACTTGACGAGGCCACTCCTATCGCCTGAACGTAGTTCCGCAAATTTTCCGGCAAATTCCTTCACCGAAGCGCAAGGCGCCACATCTCGAAAGAAATGCTTACCGATCACATCTTTCGCCGCGAGGCCGGAGAGCGCCGATTCTCCGCGGCTGTATCCGACGATAACCCCGTCGCCCGACAGTTGAATCGCTCCGAACGGCAGAGCGTCCAGCAAATCCGCGTCAAAGCCCGATAGATCCTCCACCGGTTGGCCTGCAGCGCCGGCCATGCATGGCAGACAGATGCCGTGCGAGAGGGGCGAACTCAAGTTTCCACGCCGCATCTCCGCAGCACACCATGCACAAACGACCGGCCCAGAATTTCCAGCAGTATCCATGGCCCTCAAATGATATCACTCTCGCCGAACATCACGCGGTCACGCTGAGGAAGCATAGCGCACCTCAAAGAGATCGAGTTCCTGCTCCAGCCGCCGCAGCACTTCATCATTAATTTTATTGTGATTGCGCATATTGAGCAGAGCCGCACGCTGCAGTGCACGGACATTCTTCGAGAGCTCGCGATAGCGCACGTAATCTTCTGCGGTATATCCGGTCTCGACGGACCGGTCGCCGGGCAGCAAATTCAGATGATGTTTTTGAATGCGAATCAGATCTTGATAAACCGGCGCAAAGCCGGCGTTGTCCAGTTCCCGCGCTTGTTCCAAATAGGCGAGCGCGGCCTCGATCATCGCGTAGCGCGCGCGCTCCTCTTCCGGATTCTTCACCACAGCGCCGGCCAATCCCAGGCGGCGAATGAAGAACGGCAAAGATAAGCCTTGAAACACCAGCGTCACGAAAATCACGCAGAACGTCAAAAAAATAATCATATTCCGCTGTGGGAAAGGAGAGCCGTCCTGCAGTGCTCTGGGCAACGAAATCGCTGCGGCCAGCGCCACCACGCCGCGCATCCCCGTCCAGCCAACAATAAAAATATATCCCGCGCTCGGCAACGCTGCGACGTCGTGATGCTGTACATGACGTCGCAGCCAATTCGCTGCCCACGCGCCGGGGTACATCCAAACCATCCGCAGAGCGATCACCACGGCGCTGACCAACAAGCCGATGACGATCAGGTGAAGCAGGCTGTGATTGCGAATCTCGCCGAGGATGTACGGGAGTTGCAGTCCGATCAGAATAAACACGATGCCATTGAGCACGAAGCTCAGAGTTTCCCACACAGCCGCGCCCTGCAGCCGCGCGCGCGTGGAAAAATACAGCGAGCTCTCGCGACCCAGGTACATTCCGCACACCACAGTCGCCAGCACGCCCGAAGAGTGCACGCTTTCCGCCGCGAGATACGCGAAGTACGGCGTGATGATGCTCAGAGTGATCTCCACGGGCGCATCCGTGATTTGTTTGATCAGCCACGCCAGTAGCTTCGCGATTACCAGGCCGATCACGATGCTGCTGGCGATCAAGTAGAATAAAAGACTCACGCGTTCGTGCAGCGACGGCGTGTGTCCGGTGACGACCATCGCGACCGCGAGCTGCAGCGCGAGCAAGCCGCTCGCGTCGTTCACCAGGCTCTCACCTTCGATCACATCGGTGACCCTTTGCGGCAATCCCAGTCGGCGGGTGATGGACGTGGCTGCGATGGCGTCGGTGGTACAAATCACCGCTCCGAGAACCAGGCCGAGCTTCCAGGTGAAGTCCGGCAAAATCCAGCGCGAGGCGAACGCCACGCCATACACCGTGAACGAAACCAGGCCGAGCGCGAGAAACGAAATGCTGAAAATGTTATGCCGAAAATCGCGCCAGGAAGTCTGGAACGCGGCGGAAAAGAGCAGTGGCGGCAGGAACAGCAGGAAAACCACTTCCGGATTCAGTTCGATGCGCGGCATGCGTGGGATCAGGCTTAGGAATAGGCCCGCGATCACCAGCACAATGGGGTAAGGAGTCTTGAAGCGTTTGGCGAGCGTCGCAAGCACGGCGATGCACAGCAACAGCAGCAGGAAAATTGGTTCGGAGTGTTGGATGTTCTGGCCGTACATAGTTTCTAGGAAGGAATACGATAGCGCAGATGTCACCCGGCGGCACGCACTTCTGGCGCGCCGCTGAAAATCATCGAAAGCTTACTTGCCGCTGCGGCGGTCGTCCTTGGCTCGGCCCGAAAGTACTCGCTCTAGCAGGTGGTCAATCGCACGGCCCAGCCTGCGAATGCGTGTGTCGGCGCCTTTGGCGGAGTCGAACCACTTGATGAAATGCCGGCGATGCCCCGTGGTGAGTTCATCGAATGCCAGGCGCGCCGCGGGATTCTCTTTCAGCGCCAGGCGCAGCTCCGCAGGCACTGGCTCTTCTCGCGACGCACGGTCCAGCTGAAGTTCCACGCGGACGACGTCGCCAACATCCGCGCGCGCAGCCTTGCGCAGCGCCGTATTGAGCTGAATGCGATAGCGCCCGCCGCCCGCCGGCATCAACGTGACGCGCGCGTCGCAGCCATTCACAACCGCAACGGCCGGCACGTATTTCGTTTTCGCGAGCTTGCAACCCTTGATGTGTGCTTTGCGTGCGCCGCCGGCAGGTTTGCCTTTGCTGCGATTCGGCCCGCCCTCGTCGCCGCGAAGCTGCGCGATTAGCCCGTCGGCAATTTCCGCCGGCACATCCACGTGCCGCATCACCCAGATTTTGTAGATGACCGCTTGAAAGTGAAGTGAGTTGTGCTTCGGCTTCGCACTCATTGCCGGCTATTCAGGGTCTGCGAGAGACGAGACGGGCATGGTTAGAGGATATCAGAGAGCTGCTCTTCAGTGATGCGCGCATCACGCAGGAGGCGATGTAGCAGCCCGCGCTTGAGCGTTTTGTGACGCGGTACAGTTAGCGACTTGCGCTGCGGATCGGTTGAATGACGCAGGCGGACGTGGCTGCCCTTCTGTCGTACAATCGCGTATCCCAATTTTTCGAGGACTCTTACGAGATCGTCTCCGGAAATGACGGGTAGCTTCGAGCTCATTGATTGACGATGACGCTGCCAATCAGAACGTTCGTGGGGTCGGGAATCTGCTCACCGTGTTCGTGCAAATCCTCGAGACACAGTTCGATGGCTTCACGAATATTGGCAAGAGCTTCTTCGACTGTTTCTCCCTGCGAATAGCATCCCGCAAGCGACGGGCACACGACAACGTAGCCACCGTCCTCGACTGGTTCCAGAAACACTTTGAAATCCATTGCCTTCATGTGCCCATGCTAACCCGGCTGGCGTGCATCTACAAGCGAGTCGCGTTTGCGCCGTCGCAATGCAGGAAACTTCCAAACAGTAGCAGAAATAAAAAAGGCTCCGATTGCTCGGAGCCTTTTTTGAATTTAAATCCTGGCGGTGACCTACGTTCCCGCGTCGTTTCCAGCGCAGTATCATCGGCCCGGCAAGGCTTAACTTCCGTGTTCGGGATGGGAACGGGTGTGACCCTTGCGGTAAGACCACCAGGAAACTTGTGCATCGAAACTGGAGATCGGAGTCCGAACCGCGACGCGAACGCCGCGGCTCGAAACCGAAATTCAGGGCTTCGATGAGCAACTGAAGGAAGTTGGTAACAACAAACCGCCTATTCGCTTGATCGTAGTCAATGCGAAAAGTGCGTCTTTCCTCCGCGCCGTGCCCTTCGACACCCGCTTGAGCGGGTCTCTCAGGGTTAAGCGACGGTTTAGGAAAGTTTTATGGTTAAGCCGAACGGCCGATTAGTACGGGTTAGCTACACGCATTACTGCGCTTCCACCTCCCGCCTATCAAAGTCGTAGTCTTCGACTGGCCTTCTTACCCCCCCGCAGGAGGGTTGGGAAACCTTATCTCGAGGCGAGCTTCTCGCTTAGATGCTTTCAGCGATTATCTCTTCCGGACTTCGCTACCGAGCTATGCCACGGGCGTGACAACTCGATCACAAGAGGTCCGTCCATCCCGGTCCTCTCGTACTAGGGACAGCTCCTCTCAAGTTTCCTGCGCCCACACCAGATAGGGACCGAACTGTCTCGCGACGTTCTGAACCCAGCTCACGTACCGCTTTAATAGGCGAACAGCCTAACCCTTGGGACCTTCTACAGCCCCAGGATGCGATGAGCCGACATCGAGGTGCCAAACCTAAGCGTCGATGTGAACTCTTGGCTTAGATCAGCCTGTTATCCCCGGCGTACCTTTTATCCGTTGAGCGATGGCCCTTCCACGCAGAACCACCGGATCACTAGATCCCACTTTCGTGCCTGCTCGACCTGTGTGTCTTGCAGTCAACCCGGCTTATGCTCTTGCACTCCACGGCGGGTTTCCAATCCGCCTGAGCCGAGCTTTGAGCGCCTCCGTTACCATTTAGGAGGCGACCGCCCCAGTCAAACTACCCGTCTGGCCGTGTCCTCCACCCCGTCTAGGGGTGCAAGTTAGAGCGACAGAACTATCAGGGTGGTATTTCACCGTTGCCTCCCTCCCAGCCGAAACCAGGAGATCCCAGGCTCCCACCTATCCTACGCAGGCAGTACCGTTAATCATGACCAGAGTGCAGTTAAGGTGCACGGGGTCTTTCCGTCTAGATGCGGGCATCCGGCGTCTTCACCGGAACCACAAATTCGCCGAGCCGTTGGCCAAGACAGTCGTTCGATCGGTACGCCATTCGTGCAGGTCGGAACTTACCCGACAAGGAATTTCGCTACCTTAGGACCGTTATAGTTACGGCCGCCGTTCACCGGGGCTTCAGATCAGGCCTTCGCTACCTTGCGGCAGCTAAGCCCTCCCTTTAACCTTCCGGCACCGGGCAGGCGTCACCCCCTATACGTCGTATTCGACTTAGCAGAGAGCTGTGTTTTTGTTAAACAGTCGCCGAACGCATTTCACTGCGGCCCCCTCGGGCTATAAACCCTAGCGGGGCACCCCTTCTCCCGAAGTTACGGGGCTAATGTGCCTAGTTCCTGAGCCAGCGTTCTCTCGAGCGCCTGTGGATATTCACCTTGTCTACCTGTGTCGGTTTGAGGTACGGGCACCATCTGAACTCCTTAGAGGTTTTTCCTGGCAGCGTGAAATCAGAGACTTTGTGGCCGTGTGGCCTCGGACCCGGTCTGACCGTTGAATGACCTCGTGGATTTTCCTGCGAGATCCGGCTTACACCGAGACATCGGGACATCCATCACCCGACTCCCATATCCTTCTGCGTCACCCCATCGTATAACGTTCAAATGGCGGGACAGGAATGTTGACCTGTTGTCCATCAGTTACGCCTCTCGGCCTCACCTTAGGACCCGCCTAACCCTGAGCGGATTAACCTTCCTCAGGAAACCTTAGACTTTCGGCGACACGAGTTCTCATCGTGTTTATCGCTACTTATGCCGGCAGAGTCTCTTCCGTTGCGTCAAGTAGTTCTCTCGATCTACCGTCGAACTCAACAGAATGCTCCCCTACCAAATGACGATTTCCGTAGAAATCGCCAATTACGCAGCTTCGGTCGTAGACTTAGCCCCGTTGGATTGTCGGTGCGTGAACACTTGACCAGTGAGCTGTTACGCTTTCTTTAAAGGATGGCTGCTTCTAAGCCAACCTCCTGGCTGTCTGTGCGCTCACACGTCCTTTCCCACTTAGTCTACAGTTGGGGACCTTAGCTGGCGTTCTGGGTTCTTTCCCTCTCGACCACGGAGCTTATCCCCCGTAGTCTCACTCCCGTACTGTTGTACACGGCATTCGGAGTTTGATTGGATTCGGTATCCTGGATGGGACCCTAGTCCATTCAGTGCTCTACCACCGTGGCAAATCATACGAGGCTGCCCCTAAAGGCATTTCGGGGAGAACGAGCTATCACGGAATTTGATTAGCCTTTCACCCCTACCCTCAGCTCATCCGAGCGATTTTCAACTCACACCGGTTCGGTCCTCCAGTCGCGGTTAAGCGACCTTCAACCTGGCCAAGGGTAGATCATCCCGCTTCGCGTCTATTCCCACACACTGAGCGCCCTATTCGGACTCGCTTTCGCTACGGCTCGCTTTCGCTTAACCTTGCGTGTGAGAATAACTAGCCGGCTCATTAAGCAAGAGGCACGCCATCAGGCATTTCCGTATCCGAAGACACGGCATAGCCCTCTGACTGCTTGTAAGCATACGGTTTCAGGTTCTATTTCACTCCCCTAGCAGGGGTTCTTTTCGCCTTTCCCTCACGGTACTAGTTCACTATCGGTCGCCAACGAGTATTTAGCCTTGGAGAGTGGTCTCCCCGGATTCCCACTGGGTTTCTCGTGCCCCGTGGTACTCAGGATATCCCTTCGAGTCCGGTAAGCTTTCGGCTACGGGGTTTTCACCCTCTTTGACCCTGCTTTCCAGCAAGTTCACCTAGCCTCCGGATTGGTAACTCTACTTATGGGATCCTACAACCCCGGGATATAAATACCCCGGTTTGGGCTGTTCCGATTTCGCTCGCCGCTACTTTCGGAATCTCGTTGATTTATTTTCCTCCAGGTACTGAGATGGTTCACTTCCCTGGGTTGACTCGCACCGACCTATGTATTCAGTCGGCCGTAACCTGGTTTTACCAGGATGGGTTTCCCCATTCGGAAATCCCCGGATCAAAGCCTGCTTGCGGCTCCCCGAGGCTTATCGCAGCTTGCCACGTCCTTCTTCGTCTGTTGGCGCCAAGGCATCCACCGTACGCCCTTAGTAGCTTAACCATAAAACTTACCCAACACGTCGCCATCGCCGGCCCCTGGATGATCACTCATGCAGAAGTCCGACACCGCGCGTGGAGTAAATTCGTCTTTCCACATTGCGCTACTCTCGAGCAAATATTTGCGGTTTACTACGCCATGCGAGACTTGAAACCCGCATAACGTAGTGCCAGCTTCCTTCAGTTGTCAAAGAACTTCAATCCTGTCAACAACTTCCGACTGGATTGTCTCCCCTCCCGGGGGAGCGCGTCAGAGGTTTGGAGCCTCAGCCGCGAAAACTGTTTTTTGCAATAAAAAACCCGGCGTCGAGCGCCGGGCGGATCCGCCGATCCTGCGGGCCATATCACTGGCGCCTAGAGCGGACGTGCTCGTTGCTCGATTTCTCTCTACCCGGTGTTTGTATCCAAACTCACCTCTGATTTAGAAGGCGGAAACCGGTTCGTCTGCGACGCGCACGCCTTTGCAGGCCTGTGTTCGCATCAGGGGAGTATAGCAAGTTTAGAAATTTCGTCAAGTGTTTATGAATTATTTTTACAGCGTTCTTCTGTGGATTTCACCTGCTTCTGTGGATTTCGACACCCTGTGCTCCGGATCATTCGACACGTCGCGCCAGGTCTATTTTTGCCAACGCAGATATACGTCACCCTTTCTCGAAATTGATGCAACAAATGGGGGATCGAATTTTCTGTAGACCCTCTTCATTTTCTCAATCGCCATTTCGAGGGCAGCCGCCATTTCAATGCCCGACAGATTACCGGAAGCGAAGACGAATTCGCGCACTCCATTTTCTTCCAACGCGCGCTTTTCAAGGAAGTTGTATCGAATTCGTTTATCAGCAGTGAGCAAGATCCAGCCGTGGTCTCCGACAAACGGTAACCACAATTCGTCCGTTGTTCCACGTTCAAAATGGCTTAGGTGGCGCTCGTGACGAACGTCTAATTTTTTCAGAGTCTCTAGGATGGCAATTGAATTACACAGGTTTTCGTCGAGGTAAATAACGAAATCTTCAGGCGGCGATTGGGAGCGCTCTCTCCCACCGGATCGCTTCTTCGATTTGTGGCGTCGAGCAGCCATATTCCGCAGCGAGCTCAGCAATGGACTCGCGGGCGTTGAATCGCGACGCAATTATAGCAGTCGAAATGCCAGTGCCGGCGATGACGGGTTTGCCAAATCCGACCATAGGATTGATCTCGATCAGTTTCGGCTCGGATGGGCGAGGTTGGCTCACGAACGGGAAAAACCGAAACATCCCTTTGGGATCAAGCTCAACTCTTTCAAGATGCAAGTGGTAAAAGGTCAGACCCATTTGCCCGTGTTGAGAGACGTTGATCATCTTTCCCAATCTTTCGATGAAGAGGTTCTTGTGGTCCGTGAAAAATGCTTGGCTGATGAGCGGATGTGGTTGCGGATCATGTTCACTCAGTTTTCTGAGCGCGCTTCGGACCTTCGGCAGTTTGAGGTCGTAGACCTTCCGCATGCCTGCGAGCACGTGGCATTCGACAAGATTCAGAAAGGACAGACGGACGGGATCGCTTTCCACTGGCTCAACGATAGGAGCACGTGCGTTGAATCCGGTCAGCCAGTAACGGAGAGTTTGGTATGGAACTTTGAGATAGACAGCGGCTTCGGACACACCATACGCGGGCTCGTTGTACGCGTCATTGTATGGTGGCGCCATAAATGTGTGCTGTCCAGATGGTTCTATCAGTGGACACCTAATACTATCATTTTGTCAGTGTTAGTCGCTTTTTTATCCCTTGCTGTGTTTGAAGAATTCTACTTGGCGCAAGCGCTTCTCGGCCTCCTCCCGCGTTTTATACGGGCCGCCAAGATTTTTTCCCTTCTTCTCCGACACCACTTTGTATCCATCTCTTAGTTTTTTTATCATGCGCTACCCTCCCGCATCCAATTTCGCGCGATCGGGCCGCGCTTTCAATACCCTCGTTGCTGTAGGGCTGGCGCGGGCCAGCAGCAGTTGTGATTCGCCGCAAAAGTGTGGGAGTATCCGCGTCAGCCGCGAGAATGAAGCGCGCTGGATTCAGCAATGAATGTCAGGAGGCCCTCGGTGGTGCCAAACATGCAACAGAACAAGGCCCGAATCGCACTCATCACCGGCGGGACAGACGGCCTGGGCCGCGCTGCAGCACTGATGTTGGCCGAGCGCGGCTATCGAGTTTTCGCAGGCGGGCGCAACGCGTAACGCATCACCGCGCTCCAACAATTCGCGAATGAACGCAAGCTGCCACTAACCGCGATGGAACTCGATGTTTGCGACGACGCCTCCGTGGACCGCGCCGTGACGGAAATCGAGAAGAGCACCGGAACGCCCGACGTGCTGGTGAACAACGCCGGCATCGCCATCGCAGCCGTGATGGAAGAAATCACGCTCACAGACTTGCGGCGCCAATTCGAAACCAATTTTTTCGGACTGGTGCGCATGTCGCAGCGAGTGCTCCCCGGAATGCGCCGCAAACTCAGCGGACGCATCATTAATATGAGCTCGATCGCCGGCAAGCTGGTCTCGCCGCTTTTCGGACCTTACAGCTCAAGCAAACACGCCGTAGAAGCCGTGAGCGACGCTATGCGCCTGGAGGTCTATCCGTTCGGAATTCAAGTCGTGCTCATCGAGCCCGGCTACATTCCCACCAGCATGAGCCAGAATGCGGCCGAGCTTTCGTCGGCGTACGCCAAGGGCGCGGAACAAAGCCCATACAAAGCTGTTTATCAGGGTTTTCTCAACGCGTGGGCCAAGACCACGAAATCATCGCACTACACTGCGGAAGATTGCGCGCGTGTGATCGTGCACGCAATCGAAGCCGATCCGCCGCGAGCGCGCTATCCCGTAACGCGCGAGGCGAAAATCGGCATCTTCTTCCGCTGGTTGCTTTCCGATCGCGCGATGGATCGCCAAATGCGCAAGACGATGGGCATCCCCGACCCCCACCGAACGACGCAGACGGTCGCGCCAAAATAATCGATAAAATGGTCTCGCGCGGTTTCAACCCGCCGATTCGCCGTAGATACCCGCGACAAGCAGCCCCAGGACGATCATCTGAATCCCGCCCGCGATCATCCACTTGATCGCCAGCTGGTACGGCACGATGTACACGACATATTCGCTGAGCGCAGTTGGAACTACCGTAAGCAACGCGATGAGGATGCCGTAACGAATGCCCTGAACGAGCCACGGCTTTTTCTCCAGACCGCGCCTGTAGATGTAAGCGAACAGCGCCGCAAAAATGAATTGGCCAACAGCCATGGCCCAGAAGCGATGCATGATTCCCGCCGGGGAGCGATGGCTCGCCGGAATCGCCGCGTAATCACTCATCAGCCAGATCTGGTGGACCAAATAATTCGTGAGCATCAGCACGATATACGCCGCCACAATCGCTACTAGCAGTTTCTTCATGGACGTGTTCGCCTCCTGTCGCTAAATTGTTGAGCCCTGGGAAATGCCTGAGAAGGAAAAGCTCGGAGCGCGTGTTGACACCCCTCGATAGGCGCAGCCTAGCACCGGCCTGCTGTACGCGATAGCGATTTCTACTCGGCGCGAAATGAAACAGCGCGACGATCTGTTAGGAGGTCTTCTCACGAGCCGCTTTGTCAGAGATATGCGGCTCGCGCTTGCGCGAATTGCGGGTTTCCCGCGCCGCATCAGAAAGCAGAGCGGCTAGGGATTCGTCACTTGAATGGAGACGCTCGCAGCACGCAGTGGTACATACTGCGCTTCCCACGCGGCGTGCACGGGACTTTCGGCGTAAGCGTCCGCCGCGGCGCGATCGCGAAACTCGATCGCGTATGCGGCGCTGAAATCGCGCGGCTGCATGCGTTCGCCTTTGATCCAGATATTTTTGATGCCGGGAATTTTGGCAGCCATGTCCTTGATGCCGTCAATCGCTTGTTGCTTTTGGGCATCGCTCGCCGCGGGGCTCCACTTCAATTCCACCACGTGCAAAATTGTTTTCGGCTGGCCGAAACGGTTCTGCCCGGCTACATATCCGCCGCCAAAAAGCGCCGCAGCCGCAAGCACGCCGCAAAAAATCTTTCCCAGGCTCGAAAGCTGGATTCCCATTTGTTCTCCTTCGCGATTAGTGACGCTGACGAGTTTAAGCGAGGTTGCGCCAGACTCGCAACGGACGTCGAGCAACACCTTGCATTCATGGAACTTCGCCGCGCGAAGCAAAACGATTTGCATTGACCCGCTGCTCGCCGCTTGGATACGATGCGCAGCAATATCCTCAGATGCGCGGCCCCAGCTTGGCTGCGCGGAGGCGCCATGTATTGTTCAAAATGCGGGGCTTCTGTTGCGGATGGAATTGCCTTCTGTAGCGCGTGCGGACAACCGATGGTGGGATTTTCCGTAGGGCAAGCATCTCCCGCAAATCCAGCTGCGCCCGCAATTCCAGGAGGAACAGTTTACGCGCCAGCAGCGCCAGGTTATGCTCCAGCCGCGCGTCCAGCCGTGGCCTATGCCGGCTTCTGGCTACGCCTCGTCGCCTTTATTATTGACCAGCTGCTTCTCTATTTCGTCGGGATGATCTTGTTTCTTCCGTTTGCCGCTTCCATGGGTATGGGCATGCGCGGAATGATGACGGGCCGCCCGCCGGACGTGCAAACAATATTCCCCATGATCCACGCCATGCTCCGGCTCGCGCTTCTTCGCATGGTTATTCACTGGCTATACTATTCTCTTCTGGAAAGTTCCGCGTGGCAGGGTACGCTGGGCAAGAAAGCGTTGGGGCTGGAAGTCACGGATCTAGATGGTAACCGCATCAGCTTCGGTCGCGCCACCGGTCGCTTCTTCGCGAAAATCATTTCCAGCATTATCCTGTTCATCGGTTACATCATGGCGGGCTTCACGGAAAAGAAACAAGCGCTGCACGATATTCTCGCCGGCACGCTGGTAATCCGAAAATTGTAGGAACATCTGGCAGTGCCTGTGCGTAGTTCTAGTTAAGGGAGCGCAATGTACTGCTCAAAATGCGGGACGAACGTCACCGATGGCGCGGCATTTTGCAGCGCGTGCGGTCAACCCACAGCCGGACCGCCAACAATCGCGCCCGCACGCCCAACTCCGGGATTGCCGGCTTCCCATACTCCGCCCGTGCTCGCGCCCATCCTGCTCTCTCCTTATGCCGGATTTTGGCTGCGCGTCGTAGCGCACTTGATTGACGATCTGCTGCTAGGTATCGGCATCGGGATCTTGGTGCTGATCGGCGTGGCGATGGTTGGCATTGACTCTATTCGTTCAATGGCTGAAAGCATGAAGGGGGAAGACTTCCAGATGCCGGGGGCGATTATCTCCGCAATCCTTCTGGTGTCGATTGCATCTCTCGTGCTGGCGTGGCTGTACAACGCTGGGATGGAAAGTTCCAAACATCAGGGGACGCTCGGGAAAATGGCGCTGGGATTGATCGTCACCGATTCGCAAGGGCGTCCGATCGGTTTCGGCCACGCCACCGGACGATACTTCGCAAAAATTATCACCGGGCTGATTCCGTTGGGCATCGGTTACGCCATGGCGGGATTCACGGAAAAGAAGCAAGCGCTGCACGACATGATCGCGGGCTGCCTCGTGTTGAGAAGGACTTAGAAGTAGCCTGTAAACTGAGGCCGTGGAAGGACGGGGCTTCAGCCCCTGAAGCCTCGCCTACACTCCCCAGCCGTAACGCTCCGAATGCACCAGCGCGTCATGTAATTCCGCTCGAATATGCTCGGTGAATTCAGAGCTGCGCAGCACGCGCCCGCCCGTCTCCGCAATATCAATGGTCCGGAAGCCGTGATCCAGCACGCGATCAATCGCCGCTTCAATCCACTGCGCTTCAATTTCCAGCCCAAACGATTCGCGCAGCAGCAGCACCGCTGAAAAAATCGCGCCGAGCGGGCATGCAATGTCTTTGCCGGCAAGCGATGGCGCCGAGCCGTGGATCGGTTCGTACAGCGCGGGCTGCCCGTCGCCTCCGCGGCTGAGCGAAGGAATCAGCCCGATCGACCCGGCCAGCGCTGCCGCCTCGTCGCTGAGAATGTCGCCAAAAAGATTTGCCGTCAGAATAACGTCGAATTGCGCCGGCCGCAGCAGCAGCTGCATCGCGGCGTTATCAACGTAAAGATGTTCGAGCGTAACTTCGGGATAATCGCGCGCGATGCGCGTCACGGTTTGCCGCCACAGCGCGGAAGTTGCCAGCACATTGGCCTTATCCACGCTGGCCACGCGACGATTTCGCCCCGCAGCTCGTTCGAATGCATAGCGCGCCACGCGTTCGATTTCCGCAGCAGTATATTCAGCCACGTCCCGCGCGCGTGCTCCGCTACCTTCCCCAGTCTGCGAATGTTCCCCGAAATAAATATCGCCCGCAAGCTCGCGCACAATTTCGAAATCACAATCGTCGATGCGCTCGCGCCGCAGCGGCGAAATCCCGCTCAGCGCCGGACGCAGCCGGATCGGCCGCAAATTAATGTACAAGCCGAGCGCCTTACGCAGCCCCAGCAATCCAGCTTCCGGGCGCTTATCGAGCGCCAGCGCATCCCATTGCGGTCCGCCGATCGCGCCCAGCAAAATTGCGTCGGCCGAACGGCAGCCGGCCAGCGTCTCCGCAGGCAGCGGAGTTCCAAAACGCTCGATCGCGGCCCCGCCAAATGCAAGTTCGCGGAATTCAAACTTGTGTTCGAAAGATTTCGCGCAGTCTCCGAGGATTTGCACCGCGGCATGCGTCACTTCCGGCCCGATCCCGTCGCCCGGCAATACGGCGATGGTCTTCCTGACTCCAGACATGACTGTAGTCTCCCTTACCGCTGCAACCCGTACCGGTTAAACTCGCCCCGGTGAAAATGGTTCAGCGCGTCACTCCCGCGGCCGCGCTCTGCCCACTAGGCGCTTGCGTGCGCCCGCGGCGCACCTTGTGAATGATCGAAAGCAGGTCGCGATCGGTCACTTGTTTCGCGGCGTCGGCCCGCGCCGTCGCCATCCGGTAGCACTCCGCGAGTTCCGCGTCGCTCGTCGTGTAACCCAATTCTTCCAATCGCGCACGCAGCGCGTTGCGCCCGGAATGTTTTCCCAGAACCAGCCGCCGCGCCGGAACTCCCACTTTTTCCGGCAAAATAATTTCGTACGTAAGCGGATTTTTCAGTATTCCATCCTGGTGAATTCCTGCTTCGTGTGCGAAGGCATTCGCGCCCACCACCGCCTTGTTTGGCGGCACATTAATACTGGTGATGGCAGAAAGCATCCGGCTGGTGGCGTAAATTTTCTCCAGTGTAATATTGGTGCGCACCGCGAAGTGGCTCTTGCGCACTTGCAGCGCCACCGCAATCTCTTCGAGCGAAGCGTTTCCCGCGCGCTCGCCGATGCCGTTGATGGTACATTCCACCTGCCGCGCGCCCGCGGCAATCGCTGCAAGTGAATTTGCGACCGCGAGTCCCAGGTCGTTGTGGCAATGCGCGCTGAAAACTATTTTGGGATAGGCAGCCAGATGCTTGCGAGCCGCGCGGAACATGTCGCCATATTCATCAGGCGTCGTATAGCCGACGGTGTCTGGCAGATTAATGATGTTCGCACCGGCCGCAGCCGCAGCTTCGATCGCCTCAAACAGAAAATCCAGATCCGTGCGGCTCGCGTCTTCCGCGGAAAATTCCACGTCGTCGCAATGCGTGCAGCCGTACGCGACGGCCTTCGTGATCTGCGCCAGAGCCTCGCTCCGTGAAATCCGTAGCTTGTGTTTCAGGTGCAAATCCGATGTAGCCAGAAAAATGTGCAACCGCGGCTTAGCGGCGGGCTCAATCCCGCGCAGCGCCGCGTCCACATCTTCCTGTCTCGCGCGGGCCAGAGCAGCCACGCGGCAATCCTTGATCTCTGCCGCCACCGCGCGCACAGCCGCCAGATCGCCAGGTGACGAAATCGGAAATCCCGCTTCGATCACATCCACGCCCAGCTGCTCCAATTGACGCGCCAGCTGCAGCTTCTCCTCCGTATTCATGGAGAAGCCCGGGGACTGCTCGCCGTCGCGCAGCGTCGTGTCAAAAATGTGAACGTGTTCCATGCAGACTCCTTTGGACCATACCAGTGTTTCCTGTGCGGCGCGAGGAGTCCAATTTATAATTCTTGCATGTTGGATAAATCTCTCTTATACAAGAGGATGGCCTGAGGAGGCCCGTGGCATGGACTTGGCTGCACTACAGATGTTTCAGATGGTGGCCAGTGAGCGCAGCTACTCGCGCGCCGCCGTAAAACTCTTTCGCACCCAGCCGGCGATCAGCATCGCCATGCGCAAGCTGGAGGACTGGGTCGGCCAGCCGCTGTTCGTGCGCGGTTCGGGCGCGCGCACCCTCACAGACGCCGGCACGCTGCTCCTGGAATATGCCGAGCGCATGCTGAATATGCGCGAAGAGATTCGCAAAGGCCTGCAGGAACTGCGCGGCCTAGAGCGCGGCCAATTGTCATTAGGCGTGAACGAAAGCTCCATCCACGCCCTGTTGCCCGCTCTCGAACGTTACCGCCGCCTGCATCCCGGCATTCACATTCGCGTGCATCGCGTGTTCTCGCGCGAAGTCCCCCGCGAATTGCTCAATCATCAACTCGATATCGGCGTGATCACTTACCTGCCGGAAGAACGCGAGCTCACCACCGCGGAATTCTATCGCGACGCGCTGGTGCTCGTCGTCTGGCCCGGCCATCGCCTGGCAAAGCGTAAGGAAGTGGACATCACCGCGCTGGGCGAAGAGACCTTCGTCGCCCACATCGTGGAATCTCCTTATCGCCACCGCGTGGTCCAATTGTTCGCGAAACACAAAGTGCCGCTGCGCATGGAGGTAGAGCTACCCACCATCGAAAGCATCAAACGCTTCGTGGAAATGAAAAAAGGCGTGGCCATCGTGCCGCGCATGTGCGTCGAAGGCGAACTTGCGCGCGGAGATTTGCGCGAACTGCGAATCAAGCAGATGAAATTCGAGCGAAAGCTCTATTTAGTTTACCGGCAAGATCGCCCGCTCACCGCTGCAGCGCGCGCTCTGGTGGACATTATCCTTCCGCGGAAAAAAGCGCCGGCGAAAGTGAGGACCGGCCCCGCGCAACACTAGCCTTTCGCCGCCAGCTCATCCAGCGCCCCGCCGATGCGCGCCAGGCCTTCGCGCACATCCTCCGTCTTCCCGCCCACGCCGATGCGAAAATGTTCCGGTTCTTCGAAAAAGCGCCCCGGCACCACGCTCGTTTCGTATTTCTCCCGCAACAACTGGCAAAAAGCGTCGGCATGCCCGCTGGTAAGCTGCGGAAACGCGATCGTTCCGGCTTCCGGCCAGATCGCTAGCAGGTCCCTGCGGCTCTTGAAAAATTCCTTCAGCAGCGCGCGGTTCGTTGCGAGCAGCTGTTTCGAACGCGTGGTAATCTCCGGCAGATGCTCCAGAGCCAGCACGCTCAGCAGCTCGATGGGATGCGGCGCCATCACCCCGAACAAATCATTCAGCCGCCACATGCGCTCCGCTAGCGGCTTCGCCGCAAAAATCCAGCCGCAGCGCAATCCCGTTAATCCATAGGCTTTCGTCAAACTGCTGGTCGTGACGAAATTTGGTCCCAGCAAGTAGGCCGTCTGCCACGGCGATTCGAAACAAGCTTCCAGGTACACTTCGTCCACCAGCACGTGCGCGCCCATGCTGCGCGCAATTTCGCCCACCATGCGCAGCTTGGAATCAGCCGTGCGCACCCCGCTGGGATTGTGCAGGTTGGTGATGACGATCAGCCGCGTCCGCGCCGAAATATTGCGCTCCACTTCGCGCGGGTCCAGTTGAAATCCCGATTCAAACTTGCGCGGAAAGCGCCGGATCTTTGCGCCCAGATATTCGGCAGTGGCCAAGATCGCACCGTACGTCGGCTCTTCGATCAAGACTTCATCACCCGGCTCCGCCAGCGCCGCCATCGCCAGATGGTTCGCCATCGAAGTGCCCTGCGCCTGCACAATACATTCCACCGGCACGCCGGATTTCGCCGAAAGCTTTTGCAGCAACGGCGGGTACCCGTAACCGTCCGCGCCAGAAAGCTCCAGGTCGTCAAGCTGCGGGTGCAGATCCGCCAGCGGAAAATGCACCACGTCGCTGATCGCCAGATTGTAACGGGCCTTGGAGCGAAGCTTCGCCCATTCAATATAGCCGGAACGAATTTCTCGTCTTTGCGGACTCATATAGTGGACTCGTTGGATTCTTATTTGGAACCGGGCGGGCGCCCTGAGCGGCCGCGAAACAGGAAATAAACGGGGATCCCAGCGAAGAGAATACACAGAGCGACGCCCGCATTGCGAGGATATTTGTAAATGGTGTTGAGTACCACCAACCACGCAACCGCAACAAATATGCCCGTGGTCCAGGGATGTCCGGGAACGCGGTATCCGGGTTCCTGCGCCCCTGCACTGCCGCGCCGTGCATCGCGCGCGCGAAAAATAAAAAGGCAGCTCGCCGACAAGCCGAAAAATAGCCAGTCCATCACCACCACGTAGCTCAAAATTTGCTCGTAAGTTCCCAGCAGCACGGTAGCGCTAATCAATGCGCCCAGCAGCGCGATCGCAGCCACTGGCGCGCGGCTCCGCGGACCCAACCGCGCAAAGACCGACGGCAGCACGCCATCCTCAGCCATCGCAAACGCCACGCGCGGATAACTCAGCATCGCCTGGCTCAAAAATCCCAGCGTGGAAGTCGCGATGGCCACGGCAATCAGAGAACCTCCGAGCGACCCGAGCGCCCGGCTCATCACCGCCGACGCTGGAGTAGCGGTAGCAGCGAGGCCCGCCGGAGAAAGCGCCTGTACGTAAATGAAATTCGCGGCAACGTACAACACAATCACGCCAATCACGCCAAGCAGCAGCGCCGTCGGTAGATTCTTGCGCGGCTCGCGAATTTCCCCAGCTACATAGTTCGAAGTCTGAAAGCCGCCATAAGCGAATAACACCGGAATCATCGTCGCGCCGAAAACCGTCAGCAGATCGAACGACAGCGGCCGGTCCAGCACCGGAAGCCATGCAGTTTGTGCAGCGTTTGAAGCCGGCCAAAATATCAGTCGCGCCCCGCACACCACAATCATCGCAATCGCTACGATGCGCAGCACCATAAAAACGCTCTGCACGCCTCCTCCCGCGCGCACGCCCAGGCAATTCACTACCGTGAAAATCAGCACCACCGCAACTGCAATAAATTTTTCTGGAACCGCGCCGTGCGAAAAAACGCTGAAATATTTCGCGAAAGTCACGGCCACCGCCGCGCTGCCACCCGCGTGAATTACCAGCAGGCAGCTCCAGCCGTACAAAAATCCCAGCAGCGGATGGTAAGCCTCGCGAATATAAGCATACTGTCCGCCGACTTTTGGCATGCGATCGGCCAGCTCCGCGTAAATGAACGCCCCCGCCATCGCAATCGCTCCCCCCGCAAGCCACGCGCCCAGAATCAGCGCCGGTGTGTGCACCAGCCCCGCGACAACGTAAGGATTGATGAAAATCCCCGAGCCCACAATGCCGCCCATCACCAGCATCGTCGCGTCAAATAATCCCAGCCGCGCCGCGAGCGTTGGCCGCGGCTCCGTTTGCGGCGGAACTGTTGGTGCCCCGCGAGATGGAATGGAATCTGGCAAGAATAAACGCGCCCGCAACGTGTGCCGATTTCGCCGTGAGCAGGCGGCGCGAATCTATCACCGTTGCGGACGCGAGCCAAGCGTAGCGCGTTCACACCTCCTCGCGTGTCGTACAGAATCACCAAGTTTGGTCAGAGGATCCTTCACCCCAGAAATGCCTTCCAGTAAGTCGCATAGAATCTGGCGGTTATGGGCGTGTCCACACGTATCCAACCTCCCCTATGCGCCGTCTCATTAATAGGGGCGACATGCTGTAACTCGGCTGGCGAATCGAGCGCCGCGAAAAGCGCGGCGCCAACTCCAGCTGAGACTCTCGGATTTCGAGAGAAGGGATAAAACGAATGCGAAACTTAAAGCTCAGCAACTTGATAAGAAAATCTTCAATAACGTTTGGCGCGCTGCTCGGACTATTTCTCGGCGTAATCTTCGGACCCGCATCGGCCTCGGCTCAACAAGCAAACTCCTTTACCGACGTGCCCGTGCACATGGTAGTAACCGTGAAGCCGCATCACGGCACGCAGGCTCCCGCGGTGGCGGCGAACGACGTGAAGGTGTATCAGAAGGGTCAGCTCGATACCGTGGCAAGCTGGGTCCCGTTGCAAGGAGACCGCGCCGGATTGCAGCTCTACATCTTGATCGACGACACTTCCAGATCCACCCTCGCCTTGCAGTACAGCAGCATTGACAAGTTCATTGACGAACAGCCGGCCACCACTGCGATTGCCGTCGGATATATGCGCAACGGCACGGTGTACACGGCACAAAACCTGACGACGGATCACGCCTTGGCCGAAAAATCGCTGCGCTTGCCGCTTGGCTTTGGAGCGGCATACACCAGCCCGTACCTGGCGCTCTCCGATCTGATGAAGAAATGGCCAGAGACCAAAGATCGTCGCGAAATCTTGATGATCAGCAGTGGAACCGATCCTCTGGGCGGCGGTTTTTCAAATGATCCATTCTCCAACCCTTACCTCGATGCGGCTTTCGAACAAGCGCAGCGAGGTGGATTCATCGTCTATTCAATTTATTCACCGGGAGTCGGCCGCGCTGGCCGTGGTTTCTTCCGCACGAATCTGGCACAGAGTGGCCTGGACCTGCTGTCACAAAAAACCGGCGGGGAAACCTACTACCTCGGATACGGTGCTCCAGTGGACATAACTCCGTATTTGCGGGATATAAGCAACAACCTGAAGAATCAATACGGGCTCACTTTCATAGCCAAGAGCGCAAAGAAGCCTACTCTTCAGCCGGTGAAAGTAAAAACTGAAATGCCCAACACCGGTCTGGTTACTGCGGAAGACGGCTACATCGGCTCCGGAATGTAAGACCAACGCGCGAACCGGCGCGGCAACGCAACCTGCCGCGCCGGCTGGCGTGAAAACTAATAACTAGACAACATTCGCAGCAGCCTGGCACCACTCTCAAAGCGTTGCTATCGCCCGCTCTTTTGGTCTATGCTGCATGTTTGGCGTGAGCGGCGGTGGGACGCGCTTACTCCACAACCAGCGCCCGTCCGACGGCGTCAACGAAAGACGCAGTGATTGAAACTCAGTGCGCGGACGCGTGTGGCATCTGGAGTGATGCTCGCTTGGCGTGATTCGGCGAAAATTCCCGAAGATTCTGAAGGAGTAAGCCGTATTTCTGTGTTCGGCACTTTGCTGCAGCCCGTTCTCACGAAAGTATTGAACACGAGAACATTAAGAATGCTCAACAACTCACCACAACCAAAGCGCTGCCACATTCTGCGCGCATGCGAGCACAAACTCCGCGCCGCAAGCGGACTCGCGCTGCTTCTGATTGGCGTTCTGGTCGTCGTCACGGGCGTTCCCGTCACTACGTTCGCTTTGTCGGAACACGCGCAACAAACCGATTCCGCTCCGCCACCCGCGGTGCAGCCTGTCGTGGTGCAGCCCGGCGCACCGGGAAAACCCAGCAAGATGCTGCCGCCCTCCACGAAGGGCACGCTGCCCGCACGCTCGCAGGCTGACGTGGACTTCATGCAGGGCATGATCATGCATCATCAGCAGGCCGTTGAGATGACCGCGCTGATCCCCTCGCACACAGACAACAAAGATTTGCTTTTACTCGGAGCGAAAATCAGCAGCTCGCAATCGGACGAAATCAAATTCATGCAGCGCTGGCTGGCCGCACGCGGAGAATCCACTTCGATGGCCATGCCCGGAATGTCCGGCATGGATGCTTCCGGCAAGTCGATCCCGCTAATGCCCGGGATGCTGACGCCGGAGCAAATGCAAGCGCTGCGCAATGCCAAAGGCGCCGACTTCGACCGCTTATTCCTCATCGGCATGATTCAGCACCACAACGGCGCGCTGATCATGGTGAAGGATTTGTTCAATACCGCAGGCGCCGGCCAAGAAGCCGACATTTTCAACTTTGCAACCGACGCGGACAATACGCAAAGAGCCGAAATCAAAATCATGCGGTCCATGCTCGAGAAAAAATCCCCAGAGGAGAAACAATGAATCGATTTTCCAGCCTTGCTTTTCGTGCAGCGATGGCCGCGCTTATCTTGTTTGCCGGTGTGAGCCGGGTCCGCGCGCAGGGGTCCACACCCCCACCAGTCGCGCAGCAGTCCGCCCCGGAACCCGAAAAAGCGCCGGATGCCGACGGAAACCCCTTTGCGCCTTCGCCCGCCCCGCCGCTGCCCGCTGGAATGACGGGCTCCGACGTCAACGATCCGCGCTACAAGCTCACACCCGGCCTCTACGACGCCGGTGAAGCTTCCATGGGCATGAAACACTTGCAACTCCTGAAGAAGCCCGACGCGTTTCAACTCGGCACCACCGATCCCGACGATCCGAAAGTCGCGAAAACCGTTCAACAGCTCGGCATCGGCGGCGGAATGAAGATTCCCAAGCCGCTCCAGATCGTCATCGCCGAGCTCGCCTTCTCCAACTCAGACTTGGCGTTCCAAGGCGACCACCTTTTCCAGGGAAATTTTTACGGCGTGAATATTTACGACATCTCTAATCCCGCGCAGACCGCGCTGCTGACTTCGATGGTCTGCCCCGGCGGCCAAGGCGACGTCTCGGTGTACAAAAACCTCCTGTTCATGTCCGTCGAAATGCCCAACGGCCGCCTCGATTGCGGCACGCAAGGATTCCCGCCGGAACCTCCGCCGGCGCCAGGCCACGAGAAGGAACGTCACCCGCCTGCAGCTCAAGCAGATCGATTCCGCGGCGTCCGCATCTTCGATATCACGGACATCAAGAACCCCAAGCAAGTCGCAGCCGTGCAAAGCTGCCGCGGTTCGCACACCCATACGCTCGTCGTAGATCCGAACGACAAAAACAATGTTTATATCTACATTTCCGGTACCTCGTTCGTGCGTCAAGCAGAAGAACTCGCCGGATGTTCCGGCGAAGCTCCCGACAAGGATCCGAATACGGCGCTGTTCCGAATTGACATAATCAAGGTTCCGGTCGCCGCACCGCAGGATGCGAAGATTGTCTCCAGCCCGCGCATCTTTATTGATCCGCGTACCGGCGCGCTCAACGGCCTGAACAACGGCGGCAGCCATGGAAAAGATGCGACCAAGCCTGTCGAGAAGCCTGAGGACACCAATCAGTGCCACGACATCACGGTGTACACCGCAATCGGCCTCGCAGCCGGCGCCTGCTCCGGCAACGGGATTTTGCTCGATGTCAAAGATCCAGTTCATCCGAAACGCGTGGACGCCGTGAACGATCCGAACTATTCCTACTGGCACTCCGCTTCGTTCTCGAACGACGGCAGCAAAGTCGTCTTCACCGACGAATGGGGTGGCGGCCTCGGCGCACGCTGCCGTCCGAACGATCCTAACCACTGGGGCGCGGACGCCATCTTCCATCTGCATGACGACAAGTTGACCTTCGCCAGCTATTACAAGCTCCCCGCCGCGCAATCCGACACCGAAAACTGCGTCGCGCACAACGGCTCGCTCGTCCCCGTTCCCGGCCGCGATATCGAAGTCCAAGCCTGGTATCAGGGCGGCATCTCCGTCATGGATTTCACCGACCCCACGAAGCCTTTTGAAATAGCCTACTTCGACCGCGGCCCGATCGGTCCCAAAATGCTCGTCCTCGGCGGAGACTGGTCGGCCTACTGGTACAACGGCCACATCTTCGGCTCGGAAATCGCTCGCGGCCTGGACATTTTCGAACTCACGCCGACGAAATTCCTGACGCAGAACGAAATTGACGCAGCCAAGTCTGTCCGCGTGCCCGTGCTGAACGTACAGGACCAGCAGAAGCTTGAATGGCCGGCGAGTTTGACCGTCGCCAAGGCTTACCTCGATCAGGTAGAGCGTTCACAGGCTTTGCCCGCGGACCGCATCGCGGCTCTGCGCACGGCGATCCAAAGCGCGGAGAGCTCGCACATGAACAAAGGCAAAGTCGCCAAGCTGCAAAGCCTCGCGCCTTCCGTCGAACAAAGCGCCTCGTCAGCGAAGAGCCCGGCGGATGCGAAACGGCTACAAGCCCTCGCGGATATCCTCAAGCATCCGTCAGCGTAGTCACATCGCGAGCGAGAAAGTGTTCGCGCTGCGTAAAAAAAAGTGAACAATCGGGGCGCCAAGATCTGAACTTACGATCTCCGGCGCCCCGAACAATTTCAACTCGACATCCCGGTCGTCCCGGCTAGCGCGCAACTTCTCTGCTGTACCCAAGATTCGGCTTTCGTAATACGATTGTCCTCTCATGGCCTCTCGACACTCTGTCGCCCCCCGTCGAAGCGACAACTCCGCTCCCTTACATCTGCGTTATCACTCGCATCAATCGAGGTGCTTCCATGTCCCACTACACCAGGCGTGAATTCCTCAAAACTGGACTCGCTGCCGGAACTCTCGCCGCCACCGGAAGCCTCTCGCTCGGCGCCACACGCCAGACCGCGACAGACTGGGTCATGCTGGGAAAACCCGGCGTGAACGTCACCCGCCTCGCCTTCGGCACCGGCAGCATCAGCGGCATGGTGCAGCGCGATTTGGGGCAAGCAGGATTCACCAGCCTGGTGCGCTACGCCTACGATCACGGCATTCGCTTCTTCGAAACCGCCGAGTCCTACGGCGACATGCACCGGATGCTCGGCATAGCGCTGCAAGGCATTCCGCGCGAAAACTATCGCCTCATGTCCAAAGTCACCACCGTGCCCGGCGTGGATCCGCAACAGAAATTCGACGAGCTGCGCAAACTCGCGAATACAGAGTACTTCGACATCATGCTGCTGCACTGGCAGCACACCGCGACGTGGCCCGCAGACACCGCCAAGTGGCAGGATGGAATTCTCGAAGCGCAGTCGAAAAAAGCGATCGTAAGTCACGGCGCGTCCGTTCACGGGCTTCCCGCGTTGCGACAGGTCCCCGGAAACAAATGGCTGGACGTCGCCATGATCCGCGTGAATCACAAAGGCACCCGCATGGACGCCGAGGATTACAACACCGCCGGGTTAGGCAATGTCCCCGAAGTTGTCACCCACGTCAAACAAGTACGCAAAGAAGGCATGGGCGTCATCAGCATGAAGCTCGTCGGCGAGGGCACATTCAACCGTGAGGACCGCCAGGCCGCGATGCGCTTCGCATTACAGAACGCCGGCGTTGATTGCGTCACGGTAGGCTACAAAAACACCGCGGAAATTGACGAGGCCATCGAGAATCTGAATCTGGCCCTCGCCTAGTGCGGCCGCGCTTGCCGGCCCTGTGCGCGCCGACTGAACGTGATGTGACCTCTGGGTAACCTCCCTCCATCGAAATTCCTTGCGAGTCAATTCGGATGGGCGCATACCTTTCTTGGGGTTCTTGTGGGCTGGGCGAAGTTTTTCTCCTGGTTTGGAGGGACGCGCGGCCGCCGATTTCACCAAAAGGCGGGCAAGAAAATGATCGGTTCCCTGGACGATCAACGCCGGGCGCAGCGTTTGCCGATTTACCTGCCCGTGCAGGTGTACGGCAAGCTCGACGGCGAGCCTTTTTCCGAAAACACGCAAACCATCAACGTCAGTGCATGGGGCGGATTGGTGCCAATCTCTGCCAGCATCGTGCGCGCTCAAAAATTGATTCTCACCAACCTGCAGACCGACCAGGACCTCACCTGCCGCGTGGCGCGCCTGATTCGCAGCGATGGAGGCCAGGTCCTGGCAGGCTTGGAATTTCTGCATTCCGCTCCGGGCTTCTGGCGCTCCTCCCCCGAGGGCCGCGCCCCAACCCCGCCCGTCGCTGCGAAATACCATCGTCGGCGCCGCTATCCGCTGCCCGATCTATCTCGGTGATTTGTTCTCCAAAATTGGAAACTTTCGGATGTAAACTCGCCTGCGTACAAATAATCCATTTTTCGCAGATACCTTTAATAGGAACGAGGTGAATGAATAATGCACCCCGCCAGACGCGCGCTCACGGCGACGATCGCCGATGACTCAGGATCGCTCCAACCCCGCATTGGCCGCGTTGCGCCCATCACCCATGTCCTGATTCTCGCCGCGTTCCTCCTGGCCTTAATCGTGCCGCTTGCCACCGCGCAATCTTCGCCCGAGGCATCGTCTTCCGGCCCCACCCAGGATTACCTGGTCTACGTCGTCTGCGAAGCCGCAGACAAAGTCGTGCTGCTGCGCTTCGGCCCGCACGGTTTTCACGTAGAGCACGAAACCCACATCGGCCTCCTTCCCGTAGATATCAACGGCCCTCACGGAATCGCGGTATCACCCGACAAGCAATTCGTGTACGTCTCCGTAGGCCACGGCCGCCCCGACGGCTCCGCCTGGAAACTCAAAGCCGGCACCGAAGAAGTGGTGAAGTACACCCCGCTGGGATTGTTCCCCGCGACCGCGGACATTTCCAAAGATGGCGAATTTCTCTACGTCGCCAACGCCAATTTCCACGGCGACATGGTCCCCTCCTCAATTTCCGTGGTTGCCACCGAAGCAATGCTCGAGGTAAAACGCATCACCACCTGCACCATGCCTCACGGCTCGCGCCTCAGCCCCGATGGCACCAAGCATTACTCCGCCTGCATGATGGACGACATGCTCGCCGAAATTGACACCCAAAAATTCGCCGTCTCGCGCTATTTCATGCTCTCCGCAGGAAAAGAAATGGGCATGGAAGGCGCCCCGCAATCGCAAATGAAAATGGCCGACCTCACCTGCGTCCCCACCTGGGCGCAACCCTCCAACGACGGCTCCGAAATTTACGTCGCCTGCAACAAATCCAACGACATCGTCGTCGTCAACACCGCCAGCTGGAGGCTGGTAAAACGTTTCCCCGCCGCAAACGGTGTTTACAACCTCGCCATGACTAAAGACGGCCGCCTGGTCGCCACCAACAAGCGCGACCAATCCGTTTCCATTTTCGATCCCAAATCCGGCAAAGAATTGGCGCGCCTCCCCACCAAACGCAAGGTCGTCCACGGTGCAGTGGTCACGCCAGATAATCGCTACGTGTTCATTTCGGTCGAGGGCATCGGCTCCGATCCCGGCACAGTAGAAGTCATTGACCTCGATGCGCTCAAAACCGTAGCCACCCTAGACGTCCCCACCCAAGCCGCCGGAATTGACTTCTGGAAAACAGAGCCAAGCAAGCCGTGAAATAGAATCTCGTTCAACGCCGCACTTGTGCCTCCGCCACCGCGCGAACTCAGCCAAATCGAGGTCCAATTTTGATTCGCGAAATCCGTCCGGTAGCGGAGCGCAACCCGCGAATTCAGGCGCCCACGGAACGCTGGAAATTAATGCGGCCAGGGTGACGGCGCTCTGTGGAATATCCGTTGAATTATGACTAAAACCGAGGAATTGAGAAACGTTAGACTGTCTCTAAGATGCAGATATAAATAGAGTTACTGAGGCAATGAATGAATCCTCCCGCCCTCCCGAAATTCACAGCTTCGCCGTGGAATTCACAGGATGCAGCTACTTTCGTACGTGCCAACATTGTATAATGTTTCTTCCAACCCAAGACAAACCGACTTCCAAATGAGGCGTCCCGTGACCCAAGTAACCGTAACGCAGCAATACTCTGGAGTCGATCGTCGCGCCTGTGGTGAGCCAATTTCTCTGCCTGCCAGAGCCGAAAAGGCCATGACAGCGAGCCAGGCCGGCGCACCCGGAGCGGGGGGCGAAACCCAGCCGGTAGTTTTTAATTTGCGGTGTAAAGCCTGCGAGAAGGAGAATTTCTACGGCGCAAAAGACGTTGCCAATATCCACGGCGCTCCAAGGCTGGGCGTCGGCGATACACGCGACCACCCAGTTGTTCGGCCAAACCTTAAGCTCGCGCGAACCGCCAACGCCTAGAATTCCCCTCCGCAGGGTGGGCGATGCTGATCCGGAGCTTTTGGAATCCAGAGAGTCCGGAGAAATCGGGGACCCGGCAGCAGACTCCTTACCGGGTCCCAATCTTGCCGCGATTCGATTCAACCGAAAAATCTCCAGCGACTACTTATTCCCCGCGGATTCCTTCGATTCGTTGTGCGGCGAATCTTGTTTAATACCCGAACCAGGTGACGGCCGGAAGGAGGAACCCTAACCACTCCGCCAAACACGATTTCCCTGGAGGCGAGTTTGCGGCCATACACATCCTCGTTGGCGCCATCGTCCGGACGCAGCGTGGAACCTTCCAGCGACACTCCAGCGAAACTCCACGCGTCCGCGAGTAGCTCAGAATCTCGGCGCGCATGAAGGCGTCGGTGCTTGCCGCAGCGTCGCGGCCCACAGGACCCGCGGCCACCGAAGCATCTCCACCCAACTTAACCTTGCTGCTCAGAATTGATTGCGCTCCCCGGTCATTCATAATCAGCAGGACCAGATCAGTCGCTTGTCCGCCGATCTGGAATCCGACGCTGCCGCCTTCTAGCGCCATCATCGCTGGCGCGCCCCACGGTCCCTGAAATTCCTTGCCCGAGCGGCAAACCATCGCGCCACGCCCGTAACTGGCGCCCACCACGAACGCCGCCTTCAGCACCGACGGAAACACGATCACACATTCCGCCTTTTCCATCACTTCGTGCGGAATGCTATCCGGGATGTTCATAATTTCCTGCATCACCACGCCCGAATTTTCCAGGCGCTTTTGTTCTTTGTTGTCCGCATAAACGGCCGACGTCGCGAGCAGGCCCAAACATACGATGAGAATTGATTTGCGTATCATTGCTGACCTCCATGATCAGTGTTGCGGCCGCGAAACTTGTGATCTCCGAGGCCTGGTCAGGGTGCTTCGCACCACGCCGTGAGCCGGGGGAAGCCGTTGAATGAAAAATGTCCTGCAACCATCCCCAACCGGAAAAACTTCCGTTACGACTTTTGCTTAGTGCCAGCGAAAAGCAGAGCGACTCCTCCCAGAAGCGCGAGCCCTCCGACGATCGGAGGAAGTGGTATGTGCTTCTGTTCATCTGCGGTGGCATGAATCGGCCCCACGTCGAGAACCGTTTCGCGATGCGTGTAATTGATGCCTTGATAGGCGAGCGCCAGCGCACCCAGAACGATCAACAAAATACCGCCCAAAGAGATTGGTTTCATAGGATTGGCTCCGCGATTAATTTACTACGTGCTGACCTTGCAGCACCCGAATCACCAGGACCACGACCGCCAGGACCAACAGAAGATGGATGAACCCACCCATCGTGTACGAAGTGACGATCCCCAGGAGCCACAAAACCACTAAAATTGTCCAAAGCATCTCAGCCCCTTATCCCTTTTTACTGTGTGCACGTTAGAACCGCACTCCCTTGAATCTAGTCAGCGGACACCCTCGCGAATCAGCCGCATCGCTACCCACGAATCAGAATAGTAGTCGGGATCGCTGGGCGTATCTGTTCTGTTGTGCACACATCTGATGACGTGGCGTTGGGTCAGTTTCCGATTACGCGGGTGGTCTCGGTAGGTCGATGCAACACAAA
>CAVQBU010000029.1:0-81460 GCA_963710845.1 uncultured Acidobacteriota bacterium
GCAAGTACAAGCGCCTCCCATGGAGCCGCAAACCTCCGGTGCGGCGGGCGAATCACAGGGCGCATGAGGTCTTCGCACGGCCTGCACCTGAAAACCTACGTTTTCCTTTTGTTCATGGTCACGTTTGGCCCGCTGGGCGACGTGTTTCTGGCTGACGGGATGAAAAAAATAGGCGCGTTGAACATGCAGGATCCTGCGTCCATGTTTCACTTCTTTGCGCGAGCGTTTGCTTCCGGCACGGTGTGGTTAGGCGTGATTCTGCTGCTGGCGTTTTTTATTTCCTACACTCTCGTCCTTTCTTGGGCGGATTTTAGTTTCGTGCAGCCGGCTTCTTCGCTTTCCTACGTGATCGTGGCGCTGCTGGGGCATTTTTTTCTGCATGAGTTTGTCAGCCCCTTGCGCTGGGCCGGGATTGCGCTGCTCTGCCTGGGAGTTCTGATTGTGGGCTACACGCCGCCGCGAACTACAGAGCGAGTTGATGGTCTGGACGGTTATTCGCGACGCGCTGCTTCTACTAGCGCTCGCAGCGTTCGCTTATTACCTTGTCGCTATCGTCGCGGCGCTGCGTTTTTTTCGCCGCCGCGATGCTGCTAGGTCCCTGTCGATTTTAATTTCACGCCGCCAATCAGCATCTTGAAGCCAATTTACGGACTGGACCGCGAGACGTACCAGAATTACGCCAGTTTTTGCGCACAGGATTATCCGGATTACGAAATATTGTTCTGTGTGAGCGACGAACTGGATCCGGCGATTCCGGTGATCGCGAAGCTGGCCAGTGATTTTCCTGATCGCCGCATTAATCTTCTGATCGGCCCAGAGCCGCTGGGCGTCAGCGACAAAGTGAACAAGCTTTGCCGCATGGCTCGCGAGGCGCGTCACGAAATTCTGGCGGTCAGTGATAGCGACGTGCGCGTCGAGCCTGATTATTTGCGCGCAATCGTCGAGCCTTTTCGAGATCCCTCTGTCGGCGCGGTCACGTGCCTCTATCGCGGCCTCACCGATGGCTCCCTCGCCGCAAACTTGGAAGCAATCGGAAACAGTACGGACTTCACTGCGGGAGTGCTGGTGGCGTGGCTTTTCGCTCCTGTGAATTTCACTCTCGGCGCTACCATGGCCACCACCAAGACGCGCCTGGCCGAAATTGGCGGCTTCGAATCGCTGGTGGACCATTTTTCCGACGATTACGAGCTGGGCAATCGCATCTCCGCGCGCGGCCATCGCGTTGAGCTCAGCACTTTTCCGGTTTCCATCGTGTATCCACAGCAGACCCTTGCCGACGCATTTCGCCACCAGCTGCGCTGGAACGTGAGCATCCGCTTTTCGCGTCCTGCCGGGCACCTCGGCCTGATTTTACGCAGGCGTTGCCGCTAGCGTTGCTGGCAGCAATCGTCGCGCCATCGGCGGCGATGGCGATCAGTTTGCTAGTCGGTTATTTGCTGCTGCGAGGAATTTCAGCGTGGGTCGTCGGTGTGTACGGTATGCGCGACGCCGGCGCGCGACAACATCTGGAGCTGCTACCGCTGCGCGACGCCTTTGCGTTCATCGTGTGGATCGCCAGCTTCTTTCCGCAACGCATCCACTGGCGCGGCCGCGAATTTCATGTCCGCGACAAACGCCTCGTTCCAACCGCGCCGCGCGAGTAGCTTACTCCGCTTTCTTCAGCTGCTTGTACAATCATTCGCCACGAAAAATTCCTGCTCCAATTCCTTGGAAGTCAGCCGCGTGCGCAAATACTCGACGGCCTGCTCCAGCCGGTCCATCGCCCTCGCGATATTTTCGGTATTGGTATGCGCGACGTCGCGCCACACACTGTAGGGGCTGCCCGCAAGTCGCAGCATATCCTGTAATCCCGGACCGGAAAGCGAAAGTGGCAGGCCCGTCTCGTCCGTCTCGTCTTGCACTAGGCGCGCGAGCGCCACGGCGAGCAGCTGCGGCAAATGCGAAACGATCCCAACGGCCCAATCGTGCATTTCCGCATCGCTCCACACTGGTTCTGCGCCAAGTGCACGCACCAGCAATGCGAATCCCTGAACTCGTGGATCCAGATCATCCGCCGATCCCATCAACGCATACCGCGCAGCCGAAAATAATTCAGCATCGGCGCGCGCGATTCCGGATGTTTCCTTCCCGGCCATGGGATGCCCGCCAAGAAAACGCGCACCTCCAGCAAAAAAGGTTTTCGCCGCGCGGCAGATGACGCCTTGGTGCTGCCAGTATCGGTCACCAGCGCGCCGTCTTTTGCTGCTCCGGCAATCGCCGGAAGCGCCTCAATCGTCGCGCCAATCGGCAGCGCCACATAGACCAGATCCGCGCCGCGCACTGCAGCCGCAAGATCGTGCGCCGTTTCCAGGACGGCTCCGCGGGCAAGAGCCGCGTGCAGAGTCTCCTCGCGGTCGAATCCTACAATTGAAATGTCCGGGAAAAGTTTGCGCAGCGCCAGCCCGAACGAGCCGCCGATCAGGCCGGTTCCGAGGATGGCTACACGTGAGAAGGGAATTGCACTAGTCGTCGAAGGCACGCGATAGTTTAATGCAAATCAGCGAAATTCGTCAGTCAGTGCGCGGTGGAACGCGCCGCCCGCCGTTCGCCTTGAATCGCATCTGGCTCGACGACTTCTACCTGCGAGACATCCTCGAGCTTCTCGATCTGCCGCACCAGCGTATTTTCGGCGCGATCAGCCTGCACGGTCATCTGCACGTCGAGAAAGTGCCCGTCCTCGGTTGTGTCCGCCGTCAAATGAAGCAAGTCGAAGCGGCGTCGGCGAGTCACTCCCAATATGCGCGCCAGCGCGCCTTCGCTCTGCTTCACGCGCAGCTGTAGGGTGAATTTGTTCACCGCGCAACCTCGCGCGCCACTTCGTGCTGGTGCAGCATTTCAGAATTCGAGCGGCCCGGCCCCACGATCGGCCAGACGTTCGCTTCCTGATGAATTAGCACGTGCGCGAGTACCGGACCAGGCTCCGCCAGCAGCCGGTCAATCGCGCTGGAAACGTCCCCGCGATCTTCCACACGAAACGCGGGAATGCCCATGGATTCCGCCACCCGGCAGAAGTCGGGATTGTCCGAGAGATCCACTTCGCTGTACCGCTTGTCGTGGAACAACTCCTGCCACTGGCGCACCATCCCCAGCGCGCGATTGTCAAAAAGCACAATCTTCACGGGCAAATCGTAGCGCCGCAGCGTCGCGAGCTCCTGCAAGTTCATCATGATCGAACCGTCGCCGGACACGTTGATTACCGTGGCGTTAGGAAACGCGAGTTGCGCACCGATCGCCGCGGGCAGGCCGTATCCCATGGTGCCGAGGCCGCCGCTGCTCAGATGTTGCGACGGGCGGTTAAAATGGAAATGCTGCGCCACCCACATCTGGTGCTGGCCCACGTCGCACGCGACGATGGAATCATCATCCGCGCGATCCGAAAGTTCTTTCAGAAAACCGGGCGCGTAGACTTCCGTGCCGGGCGCGGCGTAATCCCACGCGTGCGTTTCTTTCGAGGCAGTGCACTCGCGGCGCCACGGTTCGATTTCCGTCAACTTGCACGTCAGCGCTTTCAAGGCATGACGCAGGTTGCCGATCACCGGAACATCCGCGCGCCGCAGCTTGCCTACTTCCGCGCGGTCCACGTCTAGATGTATTACTTTGGCATTGGGCGCGAAGGCGTTCAGCCGGCCGGTGGCGCGGTCGTCAAATCGCGCGCCCACGCAGATCAGCAAGTCGCAAGTTTGCACCGCGTGGTTCGCGGTCTTCGTACCGTGCATGCCCATCATTCCCAGCGCGAGTTCGTGCGTGGTGGGCAGCGCGCCGAGGCCTTTCAGCGTGGCCACCACCGGAATGCGCGTCGTGGCAATGAACGCGCGGAATTCATCGAGCGCGTTGCCCATGCCGATGCCGCCGCCGGCATAGACCACCGGGTTGCGGCTTTCGCGCATCAGTTTTAGCGCGCGCGTGATGGATTCGTTGGATGGCTCGGCGCTTTTTTCGCTCGCTTCGTCTTCGTGGAATTCGTATTCGGCGACGGTATTGGCGATGTCCTTCGGCATATCAATCAGCACTGGGCCGGGACGTCCCGAGCGCGCAATGCGAAATGCTTCATGCACGATGCGCGGCAGCTCCGCCGCAGTTTTCGCGAGGAAACTGTGCTTCACCACGGGCAGGGTGATGCCGAAAATGTCCACCTCTTGAAACGCGTCGGTGCCCATCAGCGAAGTGGCGACTTGTCCGGTGATCGCAACCATGGGTACAGAATCCATGTAAGCGTTCGCGATCCCCGTCACCAGATTCGTTGCGCCGGGGCCGGACGTGGCCATGCACACGCCCACTTTTCCCGTCGCGCGCGCGTAGCCGTCCGCGGCCAACGCAGCGGCCTGTTCGTGGCGCACCAGAATGTGCCGGATCTTGGAATCCAGCAGCGCGTCGTACACCGGCATGATCGCGCCGCCGGGGTAACCGAAAATGATCTCAACGCCTTCATGTTCCAGAGCCCTTACCAAAAATTCTGCGCCCTTCATTTGGCACCTCTTGCGGTCGCCGCCGTCTCCGGCTTCAGCCAGGACATTTGCGCGCGCAGTTCAGCTCCCACTTTTTCAATCGGGTGATTCTTGTCTTTTTCCAGCAGCTTGTTGTAAACCGGCCGCCCGGTCTGATTTTCCAGGATCCATTCCTTGGCGAATGCGCCGGATTGAATTTCCGTGAGAATTTTCTTCATGCTTTCGCGGACGTGTTCGTCAATCACTCGCGAACCGCGTGTAATGTCGCCGTACTTGGCCGTCTCGCTGACGAACTGGTGCATCTTCGCGATCCCGCCTTCGTAAATCAGGTCCACAATCAACTTCAGTTCATGTAGACACTCGAAATACGCGGCTTCCGGCTGATAACCGGCTTGCACCAACGTTTCCCAGCCCGCCTGAATCAATTCGCGCGCGCCGCCGCACAGCACGGCTTGTTCGCCGAACAGATCCGTCTCGGTTTCTTCGGCAAAGGTGGTCTGAATTACTCCGGCGCGCGTGCCGCCGATGGCACTGGCGTAAGCCAGCGTGCGATCAAACGCGTGGCCCGAAGCATCCTGATGAATCGCGAGCAAGCAGGGCACTCCGCCGCCGCCTTCGTAGGTTCGGCGCACCAGATTTCCTGGGCCTTTCGGCGCGACCATGGTGATGTCCACCGTCTTCGGCGGCGTGATTTGCCCGTAGTGAATATTGAATCCGTGGGAAAACAGAATCATCGCGCCTTCTTTCAAACTCGGCGCCACTTCGTTCTGATACAAAGCCGGCTGCGCCATGTCCGGCGCGAGCATCACGATTACGTCCGCGCCTTCGACTGCTTCCGCCGGGCCGCTAAGCTTCCAGCCGTCCTGCTCAGCCTGCTTCCACGACGGGCCGCCGCGGCGAAGTCCTACCGTCACATTTAATTTGCTGTCGCGCAGATTCAGCGCGTGCGCGCGGCCTTGGCTGCCGTAGCCCAGCACGGCGATGCGTTTTCCTTCCAGCGCGCGCGGATTCGTGTCGGTGTCCCAGAACATTTTCGCCATCGTCATTCTCCTTGTAATTGCAATTTCTATGCGGCGCTGGTTACAGCGCCCAGCGATGCGGATGTGACAAGCTTTGCGTACTTGGCCATCACGCCTGTGGTGTAACGCGGCGCGGGCGCTTTCCACTGCGCGCGGCGCTCATCCAAATTGACCGCGACGTCCAGTCGACGCGCTTTTACGTCCAAACTAATAATGTCGCCGTCGCGCAACAGAGCGATCGGTCCGCCATTCGCCGCTTCTGGTGCAATATGGCCGACCATCAGTCCGTGCGTCGCGCCGCTGAATCGCCCGTCCGTAATCAGGGCGATGCTTCCGTCAATCCCTTGGCCTGCGAGCGCGCCGGTGACAGCCAGCATTTCGCGCATGCCCGGGCCGCCCTTCGGTCCTTCGTAACGTATGACGACCACGTCGCCCGGCTGAATTTGGCGGCTCTGCACCGCGGCGAACGCAGCTTCCTCGGAATCGAACACGCGTGCCGGTCCGGTATGCAGCACGCGTTCGTGCCCCGCAAGTTTTACGACGCAGCCTTCCGGAGCAATCGAGCCGTGCAAAATTGCCAGGCCACCGTCGGCCTTCAAGGGTTTCGCTAGCGGCCGAATTACTTCCTGCTCCGCCGTTTCTGTCGCGTCCTGAATTTCTTCGAAGAGCTTGCGTCCCGAGGTAGTGACACCGTCGCGCAGCAGTCCCGCTTCCAGCAAACGCTTGCCGAGCAGGCGCATCCCGCCCGCGCGGAACATATCTGGCGCGGTAAAGCGGCCGCCGGGTTTCAGGTCCGCCAGAATCGGAGTCTTCGCCGAAATTTCATCGAAATCTTTCAGCGTCAGCGGCACACCCGCGTCCGAAGCAATCGCCAGAAGATGCAGCACGGCGTTGGTCGAGCCTCCCGTAGCCGCCACCGACGCGATCGCGTTGTGCAGCGATTCCCGCGTGATGATTTGCTTCGGGCGAATGTCGTCCTTCAGCAGCTGCATCACGAGCTTGCCGCAATCGAACGCAGCCTTGCCCTTGCGCGGATCCGTCGCTGGAATTTCGTTCGCGCCCATGGGCGAAACGCCCAGGAACGTGATCGCGGTAGCCATGGTGTTCGCCGTAAATTGCCCGCCGCACGCTCCCGCGCCAGGACAGGCAACGTCTTCCAGCTCGCCCAGCTGTTTTTCCGTCATCTTGCCCGCAGCGCACGCACCCACGGCCTCGAACACATCCTGGATCGTCACTTCGTGCCCCGCGAAATGCCCCGCCAGAATCGAGCCGCCATAAAGCGAAAGGGAAGGAAGGTTCAGCCGCGCCAGCGCCATCACCGTCGCGGGAATGGTCTTGTCGCAGCCGCAAATCGCCACAACCGCATCGAACGCATGCGCGCGCACGAAAAGCTCGATGGAATCGGCAATCACTTCGCGCGACACCAGCGATGCTTTCATTCCTTCCGTGCCCATGGTGATTCCGTCGGAAATCGTGATGGTGTCAAATTCGATCGGGGTGCCACCCGCGGCGCGCACGCCGTCTTTCACCCGTTCGGCCAATTGCCGCAGATGAAAATTGCAGGGCGTAACTTCGGTCCAGGTGTTGGCGATCGCCACGAGCGGGCGCGCCAAGTCGGCGTCGGTGAGGCCGGTGGCCTTTAGCATCGCCCTCGCGGGCGCGCGGGAAATCCCCTTCTTGATGGCGTCGCTCTGCATGTCGTCTTTATCAGTAGGCGTCCGGCAAGGGGGATAAGTCCAATTTGTAATTCTTGGCGAATTCATAAACGAAGCTTATATGAGATTTACGCACACAACGCTTGACGCCCGCCCGCGCCTTTCGTATAGTGGGTCGAGTTACAGACTTTAAAGGACATAAGGCGCGTGGGTAATAAGTTTTATTACCGTTTCGCTTTTACCAGCCGCTTCCCTTATCGGGGAAGCGGGCCGGCGAGACGCGCGCGGATCACCTAGCACTTAGCAACTGAGAACCGCACAAGTCTTCTAAGCCGGCCGCGACCCCCGAGGGGAACGCGGCCTTTTTTGTTTTCGGGCTCATTTTCAATGCTGGACGCAAAGGGAGAAGCGGCATGAGGGAAATCAAAATTGGCGATTGGCGCGCGAAAATTGACGCGATTGACACCACTCTGCTGCACCTGCTGAACGTGCGCGCGAGCTTTGCGCTCGAAGTGGGCCGTCTGAAGGGCGCTCGCGGCATCGCCTTGCGCGTTCCCGCGCGCGAACAGGAAATTCTGACGCGCATGAAGAAGTTGAATCCCGGTCCGCTCGATAGCGAAGCCGTTGGTAAAATCTACAGTCAGATCCTGCACGAATCCATACGCATCCAGGCAGATCATGGTCTGGGCTCGACGCAGGTTCTCAGGCGGGGCAAGACGCGCCTGCCGGAAAAGCGGCGCAAAGTGGCGGCGGCATGAAAAGCGTTGCCACAGCGCGCATCGCGTTTCAAGGCGAGCGCGGCGCGTTCAGCGAAGAAGCCGCGCTGAAACTGCTGGACGCGGACGTCACGCTGGTGCCGTGCGCCACTTTCGACGCGACGTTCTCAGCGATTCGCAACCAAGCCGCGGATTATGTGCTCGCGCCGATGGAGAACAGTCTGGCGGGCTCGGTGCATCGTTCGTTCGACCTGCTCGTCGAAAGCGGCCTGCACATCGTCGGCGAAGTAATCATTCCGATCTTGCACAATTTGATCGGCGTGCGGGGAGCGTCTCTCGAACAGATCACGTCGGTGGAATCGCATCCCGTGGCGCTAGCCCAGTGCGAACAATTCTTCATCGAACATCCGCGCCTGAAGCGTGTTCCCGCCGAAGATACAGCGGGGAGCGTGCGCGAAATCATAAGCATCGGCGACCCCACGCGCGCGGCCATCGCCAGCAAGCGCGCCGCTGAGCTTTACGGCGCCGTGATTCTGCAGGAGCATCTGGAAGACGACCGCGAAAACTACACCCGTTTCTTCCTGCTCGCGGCGTCTACAGAAGCTCCCAAGGAATTTCCCGCCGCCGATAAAATCTCGCTCGTTTTTCAGCTCGCGCACGAACCCGGCGCGCTCCATCACGCACTGGAGCCTTTCGCCCGCCGCAACATCAACATGATGAAAATCGAAAGCCGCCCCGTCCACGGCCGTCCCTGGCAATATCGCTTCTATCTGGACCTGCAAGCCTCAGCCGCCGATCCAGAATTCGCGGCCGCGCTAGCCGAACTCGCGCAGCAAGCAGTGGAACTGAAAGTTCTTGGCTCGTACAAATCGGCGGAAACAGTGCCTGCCGCCAAATTCGCTTCCGAGGGGAATCAATGATCATCAACATGGCCGTAAACGCAACGGAAGAGCAGATCGACCACGTCGTGAAACGCATTCAGGAGTGCGGTTTTCAGGCGCATCTGAGCCGCGGGGAGGAAAGAGCCGTGATTGGAGTCGTCGGCAAAAGCGAAAAGCATCGCGGGGAACTGGAAGCGCTGCAGGCCGCGCCGGGCGTGGAGGAAATTATCCGCATCACGCATCCCTTCAAGCTGGCGTCTCGAAATTTTTGCCCCGAAGGCTCGGTGATCGAGTTGGGCAAGGGTGTTTCCATCGGCGGAACGGAAATTGTCGCTGCGGCCGGGCCGTGCGCGGTGGAATCCGCCGCGCAGATCGGCGAAATCGCCGAAAAAGTGGCGCGTGCCGGAGCGAAACTCCTGCGTGGCGGCGCGTTCAAGCCGCGCTCGTCTCCTTATTCCTTTCAAGGCCTCGGCGAAGAAGGGCTGAAGCTGATGCGCGCCGCGGCCGACGACAATGGCCTGCTGGTGGTCAGCGAGGTGATGGACCCATCGCAGATTGACGTGATGTTGCCCTACGTGGACGTGATGCAAGTGGGCGCGCGCAACATGCAGAATTACTATCTGCTGCGCGCGCTCGGCGAAATTCAGAAGCCGGTGCTGCTGAAGCGCGGCATGTCCGCCACCATCGAAGAACTGCTGCTCAGCGCCGAATACATCATGTCCGGCGGAAACTACAACGTGATCTTGTGCGAGCGCGGCATACGCACCTTCGACACTTACATGCGCAACACCATGGACATCGCCGCGATTCCGGTGATCAAGCAGCTCTCACATCTGCCGGTGGTCGCTGATCCGTCGCACGGCACCGGCCGCCGCGACAAAGTCGGCGCCATGGCCCGCGCCGCGGTAGCTGCCGGCGCCGACGGCCTGCTGATCGAAGTCCACCAAGACCCCGAGCGCGCCCTATCCGACGGCGCCCAATCCCTCTACCCCGATCAATTCGCCCAACTGATGGCCGAAGCAAGAATGATCGCCCCAGCGGTAGGCCGCCGCATCGCCGAGGAGAGGGCGCATCAGCGCGCAGCGGTATGAGACTTGTGAGTTCGCCCGAGTAAGCTGGTTGGGGTCTAGGAGTCGATCGTTGCCTCTAGGATATCGCGCAAAGGTCGTATGGAAGACCGCGGTCGCCGCGTGCGGGTTGTATTCGTTGTTGGCAATCTTAAGTTTTTGCCTCGAAAGCTGGCCGCCAGCGAAAAGCAGCTTCGATCCTCTGGCGTCTGTCGGCGGGGTGATTGACGTGCATATTCTCGATTCCGGATTGTGGGAGTTCAAGTCTTACCTTTATCAGATTGATGTGAACGAAGGGCGAGTTTTGGAGTTGGGAAATAAATCCGTTTCACGTGAAGAATTTGCAAACTCACCAGGCCTCCCGCTCACCGGCGCCCACATTGACACTGGCTCGTCCCATAACTTCGCGGGAATCGCTTCGCCAGACGGCCACTACGTCGTGGCCTCATCCGAGAATGGCGCGAATCAGTCGAGTGGTGCAGGTCATGTCCCGATTTTCGTCGAACGGGTGAGTGACCACACAGAGGTTTTTCGGGCTTCGATTCCGCCTCGCTATTATGTACGGGGCGTCACTTGGTCGCCCGATTCGAAGGCTGTTGCGTTACTTTTGTCTTCGGAGCGCATTGGCTTCGGCCCCTTGGATATACTGAGCGCTTTTGCTGGGCACCCGATTCAGTACAAATCCTTTGGGTTTCTAATATTGAGCGTCGAAGAGCGCAGGGCCGTAGGCGTGATGCGGTTTGCAGGTGGATTCGCAGGGGGCTGGGCCGAAATAGAGTGGCAACCGCTCAAAAAATAGCCCGATGATTGTTCCGGTTCTTGATGCTGCACTTCAGCCACTTTTGATAACTGGGAATGGAAATGGGACTTCAGAGTGCGGCACGAAAAGTTAAGACTCAACAGAAAGCGCTGAACATGTAAAGGTCACCGGCTATTGAACGTCGCTGACTTTTCCGTTGGTGAAGATTACTTTCATTTCGGAGTAGAAATACATTTGCTTGGCGCCGAGGTTGACAATCTTCTGCGGCTGGCCGAGGATCCCGACGACCTGGTCGGTAGTTTGGCCCAGAGCGATAGTCTTCGGAGCTGCGGCCGGTTGTGTGGCGGCTTGCTGCGGCGGTGCGGCATTGTCCGCGGGCGCGGCTTCCTGCGTGTCGGCCTCCGCGGTAATTACTTCTTCGATGGTCTTCATGACCTCGTCGGCGGGAGGGGCGACGTTCTTCGCAAATGGAAATTTCAGCTGGCAATAGTAACGCACGTCGTTATACGGATCGCTGTAAAACTGAAAAACGACGCCGTCCGATTTCACCATATAGTCCGTTGCCCAAAACTTTTCACCCGTGACGAATTTGCGCTGTGGAATAGCGGTGGTTTGCTGATTGGCCGGAGACAAAGCGATGCCCCAAGCCATGTTGGCGCCAAAGCCGAAGGATATCGCGCCGTTCTTGTAGGTGTTGGTGGGCGGCGCGACTGCTTCGGTACTGGCCATCACCAGGCCGTCCGTGTGCAGGTCGAGAACCGAGCCGGCTGTCGCAATATCCGAGCGGTCTGCGGTCATCTTGGTGCGCTTGAACTCCGCAGCGAGGCGCTTTTGAATTTCGGCGCGCGAATCTTGAGCGTGAAGCGCAGGCGCCACGCACCCCAGCGCCATTCCCACTGAAAGAACCGGTGCCAGATACATTGCTCGGCGCATAAACTGCCTCCTCCTGAGGTGCAGCGCGAACTCCATCTTGAAGTACGGATCGACCGACGGATAAATTACACCTGTCGCTGTTCGTACGCAATTCCACCGCGCTTCAGTCGGATGGCGTGGAGCTTCGCGGAGTCGATTTTACGGCGACGGCTGCCGCAGCGAGCGCTCCGTCACTCACCCTGATCTGCGAGGAAGGCGTCCACGGTAAGGACGGTCGCTTGCGCCGGGAAAATCTTCTCAGTGAGCACGCGGTGAACTTCGGGATCGGCGTCGAAGCAGGCATCCTGCAGGACGACGCAGCGGTAATCCAGGTCGGCGGCGCGCCGCAGCGTGGAGAGCGTGATGCCGCTGGTGGAAATTCCGAAGAGCACCAGATTTTCGATGCCGCGCGAACGCAGAATCAGGTGCAGCTGGTTCTCGGAGAACGCGCCGACGCGCTGTTTATACACGACGAGATCTTCAGGACGAGCCACGGCGCTGTGGAATGCAGCGGATGGCGTGCCGATGACGAAAAGATTGTTGTCCTTCAGCCGGTTCCAACGCGACTCCGTATCCGGAAGTTCGGGATGCCCTGGGGCAAAACCAAGCCCTACATGGATAATGAAAAAGTTTTTCTTGCGCGCAAAATCCACGGCCTTGGCCGCGTTTGGGATGATCGCCTCGGCCGCAGGGACAAATCCGAAAATCCCATTCTGGAGATCGAGCGTCAGCAGGGCTGTCTTTTTTGGTTCCAGTTTCATGTGGCTTCCTTCATGTTTATTTCGACGACACAGGATATCACCGTATTTACATCCGTTCGGGGTGGTGCCATACTTCCGGGACTGAGGGACGGAGGCGCGTCCATGCGCAACAAGACTCTAGCAGTATCTCTTTTCACGGCGGTTCTCGCCGTGATTCTCTCTTTTATGCTAGCGATCCCCGCGTTTGCTGCTGGCGACGACAAGCCCGCGGCGCCGGCGCCGACCGCGACGTATGCGCCAAGCGCGACACCCGCGCCGAGCGCGACGCGGCCGGACCGAGAAAAGAAAGTGTACACCAACGACGACATTGATCAGATGTGGCCGAAGGAACAAGGGGCGGCCAACGCTGCGCCCACAGCTTCGGCGAACGCTCTTGGTCCGGCACAGGTGCGGAGGTCCTTTTCGGTGTCTCGCGCGGCACGCGCTAGAATCGTGCAAGTAAGCCCTGAACGGGACCCGGTGCGGTACGCTGCGCAGATGGAAGCGCTGAACGTGGAGCTGGATAGCATCAGCAGCAGAGAAGCGAGTTTACGCGATTTCCGCGCCACGGGAACTGGCCCAGGATTGACCATCGGCCTGCAATTCGACGCGCCGTGCGATGGCATCACCACGGACAACGCGATCGCGCAGTTAGAGATGCGCCGGCGGGGAATCGAAGAGCAGATTGATGAGCTGCAAGTTGCGGCGCGGCAAAATGGCGTGTCGCCCGCAGTATTTCAAAATCCAGCCGAGATTCTGCAAGCGGCGCAGAAGCCACTGAGCCCGGGACAGGAACGCGCGGAGCTGAGAGAGAGACAGAGCGAGCTAATCGGCAAACTCGACGGCGTGCAGAATCAGCTGGCGGGTATGTCGAACGCGGCCGCGGCCCAGGGAATCACGCTGCTGCCGGTGACTCCGAACTGGGGCGGGAACCTAACGACCAACCGTATCCAGTCGCTCGACGAGCGCGCCTCCCAGATCCAAAACGCAATCAGCGAAAACGAAGAAGCCGCCCGGCGAGCAGGCCTAGCTCCGACGGCGCTGCCCTAGTTGCAGCGATGCGGATGTCGTGGCTGACGCCACGACCTACAAATAACCTTCAGTCGTACCGACATATCCCTACAGCTCTGTTTCGTGTTCGTTTGAAGGGAATACCCGAGGGAACAAATTCCTTTCCGCTACTATTATTTTGCTCGCCCGCCTAATTTTCTGGAGAGGTGGCTTGTGAGCAAAACTTTAGCGCTGCGCTGTACACTGCTGTTTCTTTCTGGCGCCGCTTTGTTGATTGCGGGCGCGTTATCGGGCCAACTGCGAGCTTCCGTTGCACCGACCGCTTACATGCGCGTGGCACCGGGCGATGAACCGACGGCCTCAACGTTCACAGGCAAAATCGTTTCGCAGAATGGCGACCGGTTCATATTGCGGGACGAGGTGAACGAAGTCTGGTATCACCTGGACGATCAAGCGCAGGCGCAAAAATACTTTGGCAAGAACGTGGTAGTAATCGGCGTACTGGATGGACGGTCGGACATGATTCGCGTCCGCAATATTGCCGAGGCCAAGTGACAAAACACGCTCGCGAGGGAGCGGAGGGATGAAGCACCGAGCCTGCGGGACTACGCAGGCCATTTGTGCGGACGCCACTAAATAACTTCGCGACCGCAGCAAGAGTTCTAATTTGCGAAGTGCTCAGCGGGTTTCAGTTGCATGGCGCGCGGCGGGGATAGCTGACGGTGGGCGCGTCGCGAGCGGGTCAGGATTCGGCGCTTGGTTGATGATGGTGACTCCCGATGAGTTCCATACGAGGCGGCCACTGCTATTGGCGACCTCGCCCACGATTTTGGTGAACAGGCGATCTTGCATCTCTGTTCGTTTGGTGTAGTCCACCACGTAGTTCACCGTAAATTCCAACGAGGCGGAAGTCACCGCGAGCGCTACGACCGGCTCGATGGGCGGATTTTCAGTGCGATAGTCGTCGCTCACCGCGTTCCAGGAATTCTGCGCCTCCACCAGATATTCGCCAATCACTTCATTCGCGACGCGGAGGAGCGTGGACCTGGCGAGCGTGGCGTCACTAGCGATGGTAAAAACGACTTTGATCTGGTCCCATATGAAGCGAAACCCTTGCGAGTAGTTGAAAACTGAGCCCTTTAAGACGGCGTTGTTGGGGATGCGCACGATGCGTCCGCTGTACAAGTCCCTGCCGACCCAGCTGCCGACTTCCATCAAGGTGGTGCGCAACAAGCCGATGTCAATCACGTCGCCGCGCGTTTCGCCGATCTGAACTCTGTCTCCCACGTCGTATAACTTCGAAAAGCCGATGGAGAAGGCGCCCGCGATGCTGGCAAGCAAGTCCTGCAGCGCGACCGCCACGCCCGCGCCGGCTACACCAAGCGCGAAGCTTAGCCGGCCTAAGCGATCTTCAAAAAGGATCGCCAGGAAAACAAGGATCGCGAGATATCCGGTAAAGACGACAAACTTACGAACCTTATAGCGCGCGTCGGCGCGACCGAAGCGCCGGGGCAGCGTTTGCTCCAGGAGGCGAAAGCCGCCATGAATGATCAGGATTCCGATAATTGCGGCGACGCACTTCTCGACCAGCCCGAGGGACATCGCCTGTTTGAGAACCTCGTTCATTCATTCACCATCTTACCCAATAGCCGCCGCGGGAGCAGAGCATGTCAGGTCTTCGTCTCACGCTTTTCCCAAAGCTCCCAAAACAACGCGACGGTCGCAGGTGCAAAGCCTGCATAGTGATTGTTGGCGTAGGCGTACACTTTGATGCCGCGACGCGTGGTTTGGTAACAATAATCGACCCAATGCGAAAGAGCGGGGCGACGATCCACTATGGTCTTGGCCCATGTCTTGGTCCGCTCCTCAATGCGTTTGCGGTCGCCGAGCCAACGGACGTAGGCAAAGTCGGCAGTGACGGGATCGAGGCGGCTGGTCAATTCCGTGATGCCCGGCATCCAGGCTTGATCAATCACTGCGAGAGCGACGTGGTGCTCGCGCAATAACTGCACGAAATGTTCGTCCAGCCAAGTCTTGTTGCGGATCTCCATGGCGAAGTGATGATCTTTGGGAAGTTTTTTCAAGAACGGGCGCAGGCGCGTGAGAAATTCGGCGCCGGTTTTGAATCTGGTGCGATTGAAGTAGGGAAACTGCAAGAGCATGGGGCCGAGCTTCTCTTTGCCCAGGATTTCCGCAGTGTCCACGAACGTCTTGAATTCCTCGTCGCAATCTTCCAGACATTTTTCATGGGTGATGCTTTGAGGGATTTTCAGCGAGAATACGAAACCGGGCGGGGTCTTGTTGGCCCAGCCAGTGACGGTAGAGCGCGCCGGAGTGCGGTAAAAAGTGCTGTCAACTTCAACAGTGTTGAATTTCGTGGCGTAGTAGGTGAGAAAATCGCGGGGCTGCATTCCGGCGGGGTAAAAGGCGCTCTCCCAGCCGGCGGCGGTAAATGCCGAAGTGCCTACGCGAATGTCAGGTTCTTTGTAATCGTTCACGATGGGCAGAGCCTAACTTACTGGCGGAGTGTGCGGCAAGCGAGCTTTTGGGATCGGCTAGAAAAGGTAGCGTGAAAAGGTTCGAATCCGCTTGGCAGGCATTATGATTTTTCTCGAAACACCACGATTGCTCTTTCGCTCGCATGAAGCTATCGACGAGGCCGATTTTCTGAGCATGCATACCGACGCTGAAGGGCGACGTTATGTGGGAGGGCAGGCTTGGACGCCGGAGAAAGCCCGATCTCGTTTTCAAGAACAATACCTGGGAAGGCCCGCGGAGACTTACGGCTTGTGGGCGGCAGTCTTCAAGGATGAAGGGAAGTACATCGGCTGTTGCGGCCTGCGGGCTCCCGGGAACGGGGTGGGCGCGAGTCTCGGGTATTATTTGGCGCGGCCTTATTGGCGACGCGGCTTGGGATCGGAGGCATCGCAAGCGTTTATTGACGTTGCATTTGCGCGGCTCGGACTGGAAAGCGTCGAGGCGGATGCGGAAGAGGGGAATGTCGCGTCGGAACATATTTTGCAGAAATGCGGATTCAAATATGTGCGACGGGAGGTAATTCCTGGGCGCGGCCGCATCATCAATTTCTACAAACTGGCTAAAATTGAATGGCAGCGAGGTCGCGGCGCTTAGCGAGCAGCAGGCAATCAGCGATTTTCACATCATTTTCAGACCCCCATTCTTGCGGAAATCTTGGGAGGCTGCGGCTTCGATGTGCATTCAGGTGGTTGACGAAAAACCGATCCCTCAGTAAAGTAGATCAGGGTCGTGCGAACGGCCCTTTTTTGTTGTCTCCCCCTCGGCTGGGAGGTCGTACAATTGGCAGTACATCAGATTCTGGATCTGATTATCCTGGTTCGAGTCCAGGCCTCCCAGCCAACTTTTACAATGCGGTAAAATTCGCTGCAATGCTATGAAACGACTGGACAACCGCAATCCAAGTTTTTTTGGCGGTTCATCGGGCTGTGTTAAAATTGAGGTCAGAGGGAAGATATGGGCTTGTTTGGCAAGACTGCCAGGGTTTCGTTGATGGCTGGTGCGATGCTGGCGCTGCTCGCACTGAGCGGTGCCCGCGTGCAGGCAGGCGACGTATCCGCACAGCATAGCCAGGATCACGTGCTGCGGCTTTATAACACGCACACCGGCGAACGCTTGGAGATTGTGTTCCGCCGCGGAGAAGATTACGTTCCCGGCGCGCTTGCGAAGCTGGATTATTTTCTGCGCGACCATAACACCGGCGAAGTGCGGCATTTCGATCCGCGCTTGTACGATATTCTCGCGGATCTGACGGCGTCGGTGGGTCATCCTTCCGGCGAGATTGATATTATCTGCGGCTACCGTACTCCTTCCACGAACGAATCGCTGCGCGCCCATACCACCGGAGTCGCGAAGAACAGCCTGCACATTCAAGCAGAAGCAATTGACCTGCGCATGCCCGGAGTCAATACGTTGACTCTTCGTCGGGCCGCACTGGCGTTGCGTCGCGGCGGCGTGGGCTATTATCCGCACTCCGATTTCATCCACGTTGACACTGGCCGCGTGCGGCAGTGGTGTTTCGATTGTCCCGCCAGCCTGATCACTGGTGACTAGCCCGCGTCAAACTAGCCCGGATACGGGTAACCCTTAGCGAGAGCCTTCGCAAGCGCGGCGTCGTGCCCGTAGATGTCGTCGTAAAAGTGCACCACTCCATCCTCCGTGACGATCACCGTGGCGTAAAGAATCAAGACCGGAATCGGGCGCGCGAGATTCACCTGCTGCGGTGCGTCTCCGTTCATAGCCACGCGCACCTTCGCCATATCCCAGTTTCCCGTATTTCCGCGCAGCACCCACACAGCTAGATCGGCGGGCTTTTCCAGGCGAATGCAGCCGTGGCTGAAATCGCGGCGCGTCTTCGAGAAGAATACCTGCTCGGGCGTGTCGTGCATGTAGATGTTGTAGCTATTCGGAAAGATAAATTTCACCAGGCCGAGCGAATTTTTGGGGCCGGGATTTTGCCGGATGAAAAGCTTGCCCGCACGCAGCTGCTGCAGCACATCAGTTGACACTGGTCCGGAGGTGACGACCTGCTGGCGGCTATCCACCACCGAGAAGCCTTTCTTTTCCAGGTAGTCAGGGTCGCGAACGATCTTCGGAATGAATTCGGCTTTGGCGATGGAATAAGGAACACTCCAGTACGGCCGGAATATCACGTACTGCATGCTGTCTTCAAACACTGGAGTGTCGTGGTCATAGGCCTTGCCGACGACCACATTCATGGTGAGGGCGATATTGAAGTTCTCATCGTAAGCGCGCAGGCGAAACTCCGGAATATTCGCGACGATCGGCGCGGCGTGAAGTCCGATCGGCAGCCAGCGCCAACGCTCCAGAGTGAGTTGCATCTGCTGCACGCGAGCCGATATCGGAGTATTCAGATCGGCCAAAGTTTGCGCGGTGATTTTGCCGTCCGCGGTGCGACCGAAACGGCCCTGATAGTGTTTCACCGCGTCCACGAGCGGGCCTTGATACACGCTGGCGTCTGCCGGGACTTTCGCATCAGCTGGAAGATCACCGACCAGCCGGAGAAATTGAGCGAGCTGCGGGACGCCGAGATAGCTGTCACCTGGAGCGATGGTTTTTCCAGCCGCCGGAAGAGGCTGCCCGTTATATTCCTTCACGTATTGCAGATAGCCGTGCAGGGCTTGGATCGTGCGTTGGTAACCGGGGTAGGGAGGTTCGACCTGTGCGAGGTTGGCGGCGACATCGGGGACGTCCACCACAACTTCTTTCACGAATTGCGGTAATTTGTATTTCTTCGCTTGGATATCGAGATCAAAATCAAAATGCTTGGGATTGATCTTGCCGATGTGCAGGTCGGAGATGTAGCGCATCACGCAGACGGTGAGCGCGGCGTCGAATTGCACGGCATCTGATTCCGATGGTAGTGTCGCGGAAGGTTTGAGTTTTGAGAGGCGGGCGTTCCAGCGGGGGCCGTCATAATCATCGGCGGACAATCCTTTCTGATCGGCCAGCAAAAGGATTGCGATCACCTGTTGCGCTTGCGGGGTTGGCTGCATTCCCCTGACCCAGGGAAGGGAATTGTTGTATGAATCGTAAAATTCTTTTACGAGTTTGCCGTAGTCGCTGAAGTCGGGCCATCGCAGGTCAGCGAGGTTTCCCGCCTGGATGATGGCGAGCAAGGATGCTTGGCCTTCGGGTGTGAGCTGTTGCGGCGGCGCTGCAGGTTGCGTGGACGTCTGTGATTGCGAGCGAGCGTTAGCCGTCGAGCCGGTGTTACAACCGTATAGCAAAGTTAATGCGACGAGGGGCAGCGCCGACAGCAGGCCCGCGGAGACGCGACGTGGCTTCACTGGATTCCTCCCGATTCGATTGCAGCTGACAAGGGCGGTTCATTCTTATCTGTTACTCGAAACGATAAAGATGTCGCGCGAGACGATCTCGGGTGCATGCTTCCTATATAAACGCGCTGTCCCCTGCCGCCTGGTCCGCGTGCGACGAACTTTTCTGGAAAAGCGGATTTTACATCATTTAAGGCGAGGATGTCCTAGCAGAGAAGCGAGCGACGAGCCGCGTCGCTGAGCGTCCGGGGAGCCCGGCTGAGCGCGCTAGGAGCCGCTGGATTGCGCTGACATTTTCGACGGGCATGCGCCGCCTCTTTTGGCGGCGAGTTCGGACGCCCACAGGAGTATATCGAACAGGCGAGCGCGTTCCAGATTGTCGAGCCCGCGCATGGGGTGAACCAGTCCGGCAGCTTGCTGCGCGCAGGAATGCAGAAAGCGATCGATGGAAACGGACGTGGCCTCATCGGGATCGGCAAAGCGGTTCGCGCTGCACGCGCTCAGGCGCGCGTAACAGCGCGCAATGAAGTGATCCAAGCAAAGATGCTTCAGTTCCAGCGAGGACATCGCGGGGCGGCCGCAATTTCCGGTGTCGCAGCGAGCCGGTTTGTGCGCGGTGGATGGCCGGTCTTGTTGGCCTTCAGATCCTTGTGTTTCGTCCGGGAATTGCTGTGCATCTTCGATCATCAGATTCATAGGTCCCAAGGCCTCGAATTGCGTGCGGGTGACGCTACCCACTCGGTTGATCCATTCGGCGTTTACGTTTCGCGTCAGCACATGCGCACGCCAGACATCTCATCGGTGCGAGGCGCAGCCTCGGCGGATTCGGGAAGTTCCGCTTCATAGGTGTGAACTTTCACACGGACGTCAATCAGCGCAGCCACGAGTTTGCGCACCGCCGGCGAATCTTCCCAATGGTTCTCGGTGGCCTGTGGTTCCGTATCCCACAGGCTGAGCACACGAATCAGCCGCGGCTCTTTATGCGACGTGAGCACGAAAATGCCGGCGAAACCAGTTTTCCGCCTCAGAAGTTCAGCGACTTCACGGCGCATGCAATTCCGCAGCTGCTGTTCTCTTCCTGCCTTAGCGATAAATTCCACCGCACGTGCGTTCAAGTTCGCGGCATCCATGTGTTGACTCGATCCCAAGAAGAGACGCGCCAGACGAGCATCGGGGTTGCCGATCACGTTTCGTGGGCGCCTCTAATTCCAGATACGTGGATGAACTCATTCTACAAATTCCTCGCTTCCGCCCGAATGCCGAGCGGCCGCAGATGGGGAGGCGCACCCCGGTGGGGTTCCCTGACCGTCAGGGCCGGGGCGCGCCCGGGGGATGGACATCGGCTTCACGCCATCGTGCGGACTGGGCCATCTGATTTCCCAATCCAATCTCAGTACAAGTACGCATAGGTAGTGCGCGTGCGTGACGATTCGTTTCAGCCTAGAACGAAATATTTTGTGGGGTCCGCAACGAGCACAAATCGAGGAAGCAAAGAGGATGACCACCGCGATGAGGTCCGGTAGTCCTAGGCTGGCGTTTGATTGCGCTGCTCATCCACGGCGGGATATACTCGGTTCCCTTTCGAGGCGCGTGTGGAATTCTTCTCCTTTGATGAGGCCTACCTTAAACGGCTCCGGGAACGGGACTTCCCGACGGAGCAGCACTTCGTTGCATACTTCCGAAAACTGCTGGTCATTAAGTTGAGATCGCGGCTAAGGGGATCGCAAGCTGTAGAGGACATTGCGCAGGAGACATTTCTGAGGGTGTTCAAGGCGATGAGTTCCGAGAGGGGAATCCGCCAGCCGGAGAGGCTTGGAGCGTTTGTTAACTCCGTTTGCAACAATGTGTTGCAGGAATTCTACCGGTCATCAGGTCATGGCGCACAGCTGGATGAGGACACGCCGGAACCAGTGGACCATGTGTTGGATCTGGATGGCTTTTTGGTGAGCAAGGAAACCCGGGAGCAGGTCCGAAAGGTGCTGGACCAGCTTCCCGAAAAGGACCGGCAGCTACTGTGCGCTATCTTTCTGGAAGAAAAGGAGAAAGACCAGGTTTGCAGGGAGTTTGACGTGGATCGCGATTATTTGCGGGTCTTGTTGCATCGCGCCAAGAATAACTTCCGCGTTTTCTACGAGAAGAGCGGGGCAGAGGGCGCCCGGGCGCCGAAACAATAGAGAAGCTGCATGAAACGATCTGGCGTCCCGCGACACTACTAGTAGGACGGAATAAATGGAACACCGACAAGCTATCCAATTGAAAGCCGCTGAGCGGTACGTCCTCGGAGAACTACCGAGCAACCTTCGCGAACAATACGAGGAGCACTTCTTCGATTGTGTGGAATGCGCGGAAGAACTGAGCCTGGCGGCGGCGTTCGTTGAGAATAGCCGGGCGGCTATGGGTTCCGAGCCAGTCATGCCGCCTGTCCGTCTTCCGGTGAGCGCGACGGCGGAGCGGCCAGCTGCGAGCGGTTGGTTGGGAGCGCTCTTACGACCGAGCTTCGCGGTGCCGGTATTCGCGGCGCTGTTGCTGCTAGTGGCTTATCAAACTCTTCTCGAGATTCCGCGGCTGAAGGGCAGCTCGCCGCAGCCTGTTGGCGCGCTGGCGACCGCTGCGCCGCAAGCGCTGGCTTCGTTTTCGTTGATCACAGCGGATTCGCGCGGCGGGGAACCCTTGACGGTGGCGCTTGCACCGGGCCAGCCGTTCAGTTTGTATTTTGATATTCCTCCGGACGGACATTACTCCTCGTATAGCTGCGAAATTGTGAATTCCGCCGGCGCGACGGATTTTAACTTGAACATTTCCGCCGAACAGGCTAAGAATGCCGTGCAGTTGTTGATTCCTTCATCGAGCTTGGGACCCGGGAAGCACGTGTTGGTTGTGCGCGGACTTGGGACGCAGGACAGCGCGGCCGGCAGTGCCACCGAAGTAGCTCGCTACCCATTCACACTCGTAGTTTCGCAATAAATAATCCATTCCTGAAGCAGGAGGATAATTCCGATGGCGACCGACCCCATCAAGAAGACATACATCTACAACGCACACGCATACGGTTTCAGCGGCGCGATTGATCGGCCCTTCGCACACTCGAAGGAGGTACATGCCGGAAGCGCGCTGCCCACCACGGGTGGCTTCGAGAAAGCGCGAGCTGAGAATTTTCGCTTAAATGAGGTATTCACGTACGGGGCGGCCTATACCGTGGTGAGCGGAAATAAGAACGAAAAGGACGGCAGTTTTAACACGCTGGCTAGCGCAACGCTCGAGAGACTGAACATATTGGACATGGTCACGGCGGATCGAATCGTTGCTCGCGTGTCGTCCAAACAGTATATCGATGAGCCCGAGCCGACCATCCTCACCCTCGGAACCCGCATTGAAAACCTGCGCATTGCCGGTTGTCCGGTCCAGGTCGAGTTCGATAACGACCTATTCCGCCGGCTCGGTACCTTTAAATCTTTCACAGATGAATACCAAGGCAATCAGCAGACGCAGCAATTGCTCCAAACGCGCCTACTCGGCAATAAGTCTAAATCCGACGTACCGGAATTTCTCCACGAGAGGTATAACTGGTTCGACAAGGACAAGTTTGGGTCAAAAGGGATCGTGCTGTGCACTCTGGTCAAGGAAATCAAGAGCAATTGTCCGGAACTTCAGATATACGGGAACGTCGTCGTCATACCGCAATTCGGCAAAATTTATTTTGGCGAAATCGCGCTGCAGCGCGATCAACGCGAGCTTTCCACGTTCCGCGTGGAACTGGGTTCAGCCGTTGGCGGTTCGGGTGGTGGGCCTGGGGGCGGAGGCGGCGGGACAACTTTCCCCTGATGTTCGTTCTTGTGCTGACTACGTTACCGGGAATGTACGGATGCAATGGGTGTCTTGGATTGCGGCGACCACAGGATCAATATCAAGACGCACTGCGCAGATTTCAGCACGGTGATTTGGTCGGTGCATATCACGAAGCGGACGAAGCTTATCGAAACCTTTCGACGCGAGACCCCGAATGGGCTTGGCGTTTCCGAGTGCTCGAGGCTGAGATCTTGGTATGGCGTGGCCTGAGCAGAGACGCCCTACAGCTTCTTGAACCGCAGTTGCCCGCTGTTCTTGTGCACGGAGACGTCGGTGTGCGCCGTGAGATTGTCCAGGGGCTTGCCGATTGCGCGCTGCAAGAGCTTGATGACGCAGCGGATCATCTCTCCAAAGCCCAGCAGCTAGCGGAGTCTTATGAGCCCGGCTTATCGGGTGAAGTGATCTTAGGCCGTGGAAACCTCTTCGTGGCCCGCAATGATTATCCTGCTGCCGAGGACGCATATCGTCAATCCCTTGAATTCGCTCGCAGCAGGAACCAGCCATTCCTTCGATTGAAAGCCCTCGGTAGCCTTGGCCTAATTGCTATGCAGCAAGAGCACTACGACGAATCGATCGACTGGGATACTGAGGCATTGAATCTTGCGCGATCTCTCGACTCTCAAATCGCGGTCGAAAAAGTGCTGGGAAACGAGGGTTGGAACTATTACAAAATGGGCGACCTGGAAGGTGCCCGGTCGCTGCTAGTGCAAGCGAAACAAGCCGCTCACGATTTAGGGGGAATCAAGGATGAAACGATTTGGATTCGAAACATAGCGACGGTCGAGATCGCCCAGCGATCTTATTCTGAGGCGGAGCGTGATTATCAGGCGGCCTTGCGGCTGGCAAGACAAATGGAAAATAAGGCCGTGGCTGTGGTGTGTTTGTACAGCCTTGCGAACGTGAAACTCCATGAGGGGAGGAACGACGAAGCGGAGGCCTACAATCAGGAAGCAACTGCTATGGCGCGGGCGGGACACGATCACACATCCGAGCTCTACTCGCTTATTACCGGTGGGTATATTGCGGCAGCTGACAACAATCTCGCGCTCGCCGAGTCTGATTTCCGTTCCGTGGACACGGACAAAAGCGCGGATAGCTATCTCCGCTGGGAAGCACAGGCAGGGCTTACTGGTCTCTATGCAGACGCGAATCGAACCTCAGAGGCCGGTGCGTATTTCCGAAAAGAGATATTGACGCTGAGCGTGTCCCGAGCCTCGTTCAAGCGCGAGGAATCGCGAATGTCCTTCGTGTCCAGTGCGATTAGTTCCTACGAAGAGTACATCCGCTTCCTCGCATTGCAGCACAGGGAAAAAGAGGCCTTACAAGTCGCCGAAGTTAGCAGGGCTCAGACACTGGTCGAAGGGCTCGGGTTGGGCTCCTCTGCCATCAGCTTTCCGATCAAGGGGTTCAATCCCCAACAGACTGCTAGACAATCGAATTCAACAGTCTTTTCGTATTGGATAGGTGTTGGCCGCTCGTACTTATGGGTGATCACGCCGCAGCGTGTGACGCTTCTCACGCTGCCGCCGGCGGCGGAGATTGATCCGTTGGTGCAGTCTTACCGGCAGGCGCTGCTGGGGTCGCGCGATGTGCTGGAGACGCAGAATGCGGCGGGGCGGAAGCTTTATGATTTGCTGGTGGCGCCGGCTGCGAAAATGATTCCGAAGGGGGCGCGGGTCACGATATTGCCGGATGGCAGCCTGTATGGATTGAATTTCGAGACTTTGCTAGCGCCTGAGCCGCAATTGCATTACTGGATCGAGGATGTGGATGTTTCGTACGCGAATTCTTTGACGCTGCTCGCGGCCGGGGCCTCGCGGCATGCGTCACCTGTAAAGAAGCTGTTGCTGGTTGGCGATCCCGTTTCGCCGGACGCGGAATTTCCGAAATTGCCTCAGGCGGCGGCAGAAATGGCGGGGATCGAGAATTATTTCCCCGCGGCTGAGCGGACGGTTTTTTCCGGCGCAGAGGCGACGCCCGATTCGTATCTGAAGGGCCAGCCCGCCGATTTTTCATACATTCATTTTGTGGCGCACGGCACGGCGAGCCGCACCAGCCCGCTCGATTCGGCGGTAATTCTCTCCAAGCAAGGCGACGACTACAAGCTCTACGCCCGCGACATCATTCAGCATCCTCTGCACGCCGACCTCGTGACGATTTCCGCATGCCACGGCGAGGGCGTGCGCACGTATTCAGGGGAGGGTTTGGTCGGTTTGTCCTGGGCATTTTTGCGCGCCGGCGCGCATGGCGTGATCGCCGCGCTGTGGGAAGTGAATGACAATTCCACGCCGCAGCTGATGGATCATCTCTATTCCGAAATTGGCAAGGGTGTGCCGCCAGATCCCGCTTTGCGTGACGCGAAACTCGCGCTTCTGCACTCCGGCGGCGTCTATCGTCGGCCATTCTATTGGGCGCCCTTTGAGTTGTACCGCGGGTCGTAGTTGGTTGTGATCTGGTGCCGTTAAGTCTTCCCGTGTTGACGTCGCGGCAAACTGGGGCGCAGGAAGCAGCGCCCCTTCGTGAGATTAGGATCCCCCGCGGTGTTTATTGAGGGCGGGCACGGCGTGTAGTGCACCTACGATTTGTACGCCCTTAGCATTAAGAGGAGGTAGGCGAGCAGCAGGATTGCAAAAATTACTGAGATTATGGCTCCCGCGGTGCGGTCCCACGTGTTCGTGAACCGCAATTCGACTTGGTGGCTGCCTGGCGGAAGCGCTATGAGCGTCTGAGCGGTTTCTGGAGCAGCGCCGGGCCGAACGGATAACCCGTTCACTTGCACGTGCCATCCCGGATAATTCAAGACGCGCAGCGCGAGCGTGGCCGGCGACGCATCTTCCGTCGTGAAACGTTTCTCGTTTGCGGTCCAGCGCTCGAGGCGCACGCGTGCTGTCTGGCGTGGGACTGAATCTCTTTGTTTCCACGACAAGCTCTTGAATCCGCGATGCAGGCTTGCCGATTATTTCGCCTTCGGGGTCGCTGCCCGGTAATTCGTAGCGATCGCAGCCGAGCGGTTGATACTCGTCGGTGCCTTCATAGCCGCGGCCGGATTGAATGGCTTTCGTGAGTACAGGAATGTCTTCGCTGTCCCACCAGCCGTCGCACACCAGGATGGTGGCGAGCATTGCAAGAGTGATTGCGATCGCGAAGCCGCCAATCCACGGCCGCTTGGCGCGTCCGATGGCCGCGGCGAGAAAAAACGCGAACACGACGCCCAGCACACCCAACCAGCGCCAGGGAAACTGCACAAATTCCAGCTTCGGCAGCACGCGCCACAAAAACATGCTGGGAGGAAACATCAGCAATACCGCGGCGGCGCCGAGGGCAAGAAGCATCCACCATATCTCCAGAAATTCCCGGCGGCGGCGCGCAACAACCACCGCCGCGATACCGGTAATGAGCATCACACCCATGGCCACGCCGGAGACCTTCCAATTGAAAAACATAAATTCGGGATCAATCGCGCGCGTGAACAGAAAGTTTTGGTCCGGGGTCAGCAGATCGGCGAGAACCTGACGGATCTGCACCCAGCGCTGTTCGTAGGCCGCGGGGAAAATATAGAACGCGGCGAGGCCGAAGCCCGCAGCCATGGAAACGCCGCCGAGCAGCAAGGGCCGCAGCCTGCGCCGCAAAATGGACACGACAAAGAAAAGGAGTATCAGCGAGTAAGTTGCCAGCACCGCGGCGGGAGCGTTCGCCAGCCAGATCAGTGCAAACGGAACGGCGAGAAAATGTAGACCGCGCCAGCCCTCGCGTAACAGGCGCAGCATGCCACACAACGCCAGTGGCAGCAGCGCGTTCGCGAGCAACTCGGCAAAATCGCTGCGGTAGTACACGACGATCAAGTGATACGGATTAACCGCGTATAGGACGGCAGCTGCGGCGGCCTCGCGCGGCGAGAGCCATTCACGGGCGAAGCGCCACATCGAATATCCCGCCAGCAGCAATGCCAGCCAGATAAATGCTCCCGGCGCCATCCGCCAAGGAAGCAGTGAACCGAGCGTCGCACCGAGCATCCACGAGCCCGGAGGGTAAAAAACGAATCGCGGCTCTCCGTAGCCCCAGTTGGCCCATTCAGCCCAGCGCGGGAAGATAATGCCTTCACGCCATTGCCCGGCAACATCGAGCCAGGAAGCGAGATGAAACTGGAAATCGTGGCCAGACGCGTTGCCGAGAAAAAACATGGGCGCAATCACGGCCGTCGCTACAACCGCCACGAGCAGTAGCGCCAGGCGTGGCGAGTCCGCGGATGCGTGCGATGCAGGCTGCGACGTGGGTTCGGTGGTTACGCTCGAATGAATGATTTTTGTCCCATTGAGAATTGCCGGATCCACCAGCTCGTTTCCGCAGTGAACCGTCAGAGAATACCGAATTGCGCGCGTGTTGCGCCAGTGCCCGACTCGGACCAAGAGCGCCATGGGCAACTGCGGCGCTTGCAATCCATGGCGCGTGGCGTCGCGTACCAGAGTATGCGTGCAAGCGGCGCTCTTGCCAATATGCTGCCGGTGCGGGTAGAGTTCTTCGGGATTGCGCGCCGCCGATAATCTGCAAAGCGCTTTCGCACGCACGAAACCCGGCCTCATGAGCATGCGAGGCATGGCTGATAAAGGATGCGAATGGAACCCACGTTGACAGCCGAAGAGCAGAGGCTGCGGGCTAGCGCCGAGCGCGTCGCGCACTGGAAACGCTGGGGCCCGTATCTGGCGGAGCGGCAATGGGGCACGGTACGCGAGGACTACAGCTCGAACGGCGACGCGTGGGATTATTTTCCGCACGATCACGCGCGTTCGCGAGCGTATCGCTGGGGAGAAGACGGCATCGCCGGATTCTGCGACCGCCACCAGCACATCTGTTTCGGGCTGGCATTGTGGAATGAAAAAGATCGCATCTTGAAAGAGCGGCTCTTCGGACTGACCAACCGCGAAGGGAATCACGGCGAGGACGTAAAAGAGTATTACTACTATCTGGACGCGACGCCCACCAGTTCCTACCTGCAGTTTCTCTATAAATATCCGCACGCGGCATTCCCTTATGATCAGCTGCGCGAAGAAAACGCCCGGCGCACGCGCCACCAGTCGGAGTACGAGCTGGTTGAAACCGGAGTGTTCGCTGAGAATCGCTACTTCGACATTTTCGTGGAATACGCGAAGGTGACGTTCGAAGATATTGCAGTGCGTATTACAGCATGGAATCGCGGCCCACAAGCGGCGCGACTACACCTGCTGCCTTCGTTGTGGTTTCGCAACCGCTGGGATTGGGGCGATCAGTACAGCACTCCACAAGTGAAGCGCGTGGCGGGATACGAAGGCGGCGAGCTGCTCGAACTGACTGAATTCCATTACGGCCAGCGCTGGCTGCTGATCGAGGGGAATCCGGAGCCGCTATTTACCGGCAACGAAACGAACATGGAGCGTCTTTTCGGTCAGAAGAGCAAGACACCCTACGTGAAGGATGCTTTCCACCGCTACTTGATCAATGGCGAACGCGGAGCCGTGAATCCCGCGATGACCGGCACCAAAGCCGCCGCACATTTCGCTTCGGAAATCGCGCCGGGGCAATGCTGGACAATCCGCGCGCGCCTGACGGACCAGAACCTTGCGGAGAATCGCATGCCGGCTCGGGATATTTTCGGGCCCGCGTTCGACGCTATCTTCGACCAGCGCAAGAAAGAGGCCGACGAATTTTACGATAAGCGCATTGACCCGAAGCTAAGCGAAGATGCGCGCCGCGTGCAGCGACAGGCTTTCGCGGGCCTGCTATGGTGCAAGCAAAGCTATCACTATGATGTACGCCGCTGGCTGGACGGGGATTCGACGCAGCCGACGCCGGATCCGGCTCGCAAAAACGGCCGCAATCACGACTGGACGCACCTCTACAACTCCGATGTGATTTCCATGCCGGACACATGGGAGTACCCGTGGTATGCGTCATGGGATCTGGCATTCCACTGCGTCTCGATGGCGCTGATTGATCCGGAATTCGCGAAGCAGCAGCTGATTCTGTTTCATCGCGAGTGGTACATGAATCCCGGCGGGCAGGTACCCGCGTACGAATGGAATTTTTCAGATGTGAATCCGCCGGTATTAGCGTGGGCCACCTGGCGCGTCTATAAAATCGCCGGGCGTGTGGAAGGCAAGGAGGACCGCAACTTCCTGGTGCGGATGTTTCATAAGCTTTTGCTGAATTTTACGTGGTGGGTGAACCGCAAGGACCCTGAAGGCAAGAATGTGTTTGAAGGCGGCTTCCTCGGCCTGGATAACATCGGCGTGTTCGACCGCTCGTCGCCTCTGGGCCCCGGAAATTTCATCGAGCAGTCGGACGGCACCAGTTGGATGGCCATGTTTTGCTTGGACATGCTGGCCATGTCCATGGAGCTTTCGCACGACGACCCTGCGTACGAGGATGTGGCCAGCAAATTTTTCGAGCACTTTGTGTATATCGCGCAGGCGATGAACGACATCGGTGGCGAAGGAGTCGGCTTGTGGGACGAGCAGGACGGTTTTTATTACGACGTGCTGCACCTGGGGGCGACAAATCATGTGCCGATGAAGGTTCGTTCCATGGTGGGCCTGATTCCGCTATTTGCAGTAGAGGCCTTCGAGCCAGAAGATTTGGCGCGAGTGCCGAGTTTTTGCAAGCGTATGGAATGGTTTCTGGCGCACAACCCGGACCTCTCGGAGCACGTGGACATGACCGAGCATACGGAAAAAGGCGCGCGGCTGCTGTTGAGCATTGCCAACCGCAAAAAGCTGGAGCGAATTTACAAATACGTTCTGGACGAAAATGAATTTCTGTCGCAGCACGGGGTGCGGGCGCTTTCCAAATATCACAAGGATCATCCATTCGTTTTGCATGTGAATGGGCTTTCGCAGGCGGTGGATTACGAGCCTGCCGAATCCACGGGAGCTTTGTTCGGAGGGAATTCCAATTGGCGCGGGCCGGTGTGGTTCCCGCTGAATTTCCTGTTGATCGAATCGTTGCAGCGCGTGCATCACTATTACGGCGACGGCTTCAAGGTTGAATTTCCCTCCGGATCGGGACAACAGAAGACATTGTGGGAAGTGGCCCGCGAAGTTTCCCGGCGGCTCTCACACATCTTTCTGCAAAAGGACGGGCGCCGCGCGGTGTATGGCGACGTGGAATTATTCCAGAAGGATCCGTTCTGGCGCGATCTGATATTGTTTTACGAGTATTTCAATGGCGATAACGGGGCCGGGCTGGGCGCAAGCCACCAGACGGGATGGACCGCGCTCGTGGCGAAACTCATCGAGCAGAGCGGGGAATAGGCAAGGCTGTTTCGCGTTCGCGAAGTCTGGCTTTCAGAAATCCGAGACCAACCCAAGTCCCAGCGAAACACGATTGATGTAGTTGAAATACGCCACCGCAAGAACCGTTTCGCGCACAGCGGCGTCGTCCCACCCGGCATTCTTCACCGCGTCGGTATCGGATTCTTCGATGTCATCCGGATGGCGCGTCAGTTTGTCCGCGAACCGGAAAAGCGCCTTCACTTTGGAATCCACCGCCGCGTTTTCATATTCCGTGGTGAGTTTTCGTGCCAGCGCCTTTTCCACGCCGAAGCGGCGCAGCAGCTCCATGTGAAACATCACGCAATAGGCGGACGAATTGATGCCGCTGACCACCAGGCCGATCTGTTCTTTCACGATCATGGAAAGCGCGCCGTCAGTCATCACCGCGTCGCTCATTTGCAATTGCGCTTCGATTACCGCCGGCTTGGCTCCCAGGGTTTTGAAGTAATGCGGCAGGAATCCCAATTTCTGTTCGATTTTTCCGTAGAGTTCGCGCAGGCGCCCGTCCGCCTGGGCTTCTTCGATCTCGTTCACAAACGGCATAGTCTTGCTCCTCGCATGAAATGGACGCTGAATAAAAGTGAAATTTGAGCGTTCGCGGATTGTATCACGCGCAAATGAATGGGAGGTTACATCGCGCTATCGCGCGAATGGATGCGCCGGATTGATTTGCCTGATGACGGTTGCGCGGAGAAAAGTTCCCCTCTACCGCTCGGCTTCTACGAGTTCGACGAGAACTTTCTTCGCGTCCGGCCCGGCAGCGAGGAAGAAATTGACACGAGTTCCGTCTGCCCCAGGGCGCGTGGAGGGATAGAGCGGTTCTAGCGCGAAACGCGTACGCAGGATTTCCGTCGCGCGATCCACATCGCGAACGTAGATTTCGACCTGCTGGATTCCTTCGCCGAACTTCTCCAGAAAACGCGAAATCGCGCCGGAACCACCAGGCTCGCGCGTGCTGAGAATATCAAATTCGATGGAGCCGTCCAGGTGCAGCTCGAATTCCTGAGCATCCTGATCGGTGGGCACTTGCGCCAGCTGCGGAGAATTATTGGCCGCGCGAATTTTTTGAAATGTTTCGGGTTGCACGGCGATGCCCACGACGATTGTGGAAGGCCCGAGGTGGGCGTGCGTCGCCTTAGCCGGCTTGCCTGGCAACGTCAGTTCGCGGAACTCAGGATCGGAAACCCATCGGCTCAGCAGCGGCGTGCAGAGATTTACGCCCGCAAGATAAAGCCGCATTCCGGATTCGGACTTGAGCCGCGCGTCCGAGCCCGTAAGGTCGTGAATCCATCGAGTGATTCCGGCTGCATCTGTCATCTGCGCCAGCCGTCAGGGTGCCGCGGTATGTGCCGGTTTCACAGCGTTGATATTGGTGAGTGTGACGTAACTGGGCTGGCCAGCGCGGACCGTTACCGGAACGTCCCAGCGTTCGCGCGCGTCTCCGGCGACCGCTTCAATATTGAGCGTGCCGAGCCAGTAATTCCCGGGAGGAATTCCGCGCAGGGCGCCTTGGCCTTGCATGTCGGTCTCGGCGCGAGCAACCAGATATTTTCCGCGCGCCAGGTCCGCAGTTTCCAGGGTCAATTCCGCCGAGTGCTTGGCCTTCAACATGTCCCATTTGTGGCCGGGGTTCACCTCTTCCAGGCCCAGGTCCAAACCATCCTTGCTTTGCGGATCGGCGATAATGAACGCGCGGATAGCATCGTGGTACTCGGTTACCTGGAGATCGTATTTGGCCGGATTCTTGGTGCGGTCTTCAGGCTTGTATTTTGGCGTGGGGAAACCCTCGGCGTGGTCGCCCACCATTCGCTCCGTGTACGCGGTAAAAAATTCCGGAACGTTCATGATGTCGTCCGCTTTGAGCATTTTGGTGAAATCTTCACCGGAGAGATTAACGCGGTGGTTCGTCTTCATCCAGGCTTTCAGTTCCTTGGAAACGTCCAGCGCGTCTATGAACTTATCCTGATTGGCAACCGGTGAGGCGGCTTCGGCTTCCTTCTGAATGTCCGCATAGCTCTTGCTCAGCAAGTAGAAAGGAAGCGTGCGGACGGGTTCGTCTTCGCCAGCCGAGGGAGTGACGCGCGCCGTAAATTGCACCGTGCCGGTCTGCGCGGCCGCGCGCGGAGCTTTCGCCATGACGCCCGCGATTAGGAAGAGCACGGAAAGCGTGGAGACCAAAATCCTGGAATAAATTTTCATAACGCCAATCGTAGCAGATACGCGAAGGCTCAGATATGGGATGGTCGTGAAGGTAAACGCCCGGGTGCGCACGAATCTCGCGGACGAAAAGAGATCAGTATAGGTGGAAAGTTACTTCGATCGTTTGGCGGACCGGCGCGGGCCTGCCGTTCGGACCAGCGGCCGGCCGGAAACGCCAGGTGCGCACTGCTTCGATCGCTTTTTCGTCCAGGCCCAGTCCGAGGCCTTTGAGCACTTGGATGTCAGTGGCTTTGCCTTCGGCGGTGATGATCGCGACCAGCGTGACCGTGCCCTGATACTTTGCTTTTACAGCTTCGTCGGAATACTGCGCTTGCGGGCAGTAAACGCACGCCGGATAGCCGTAGCCACCGGTGCCCGCGTTGAAGACGCCGCCGCCGGTGCCGCCGCCTGATCCAGGGCCCACGCCGCCGCCGCTGCCGCTGCCGACTCCAGTGCCGTTGCCGGAGCCGATGCCATTGCCGCTGCCAGGGCCGTTCGAATCGTTGACTACTTTCGATAGCGGGTCGCCCCAGTTATTCATGTCGGGGCTGGGCAGCTTTAGTTCCGGCGGACCCAGAACCGTTGGCGTCATCGCCAGCCGTGCATTCGGATTCGTGACCACTTTCGGCGGAGTGAACTGCGTCATCGCAAATTTTGGAAGCTTGCCGCGACTTGCGGGCAGCGGGTCATGCGCGCCGCCGCCACCGCCACCGCCGGCTTTCTTCGCGCCCGGGGGCAGCTTTGGCAAGAACGGTGAAATTGTGGTGATCTCGACCTGCGAATTGGCTTTGGTCGTTGAAGGCGAAGGCAGCACGAGCAGCAACGGGCCGATGATCAGCACTAGAATAACGACGTGGACAGCCAGCGACAGCGCTTGCACGCGCGTAAACTGCGTGTTCTTGGACCACAGCTCTGGCACGGCCACCGGCTGGCTCGTGGTCTTCAGAGGCGCCATCTTTGGCGGAGAGATCAGGTCGCGCAAATTCTGCCAGAAGCCGCTAAATCCCGCACTCCAATTGATGAGCAGGTCGGAATTCACCGGCCCGCTCGGCGCCGAGCGGAAAAACTCACTAAGATTGTCGCGCAGGCTTTCGCCGAATCCGGGGGTGTTGAATACCGTAGCCTTCATCCCCTTCGTGTTTACGGGCCGTTCGAAGAGGAACTCCCTTATGTTGGAAAAGAAGTTCCGCAGCTCGGAATCCGCGACCGGGGACTTGTAGCGGCCGATCTGGAGGGTCGGTTCCGCCTTGGTGCCGCCTGCATCAGTGATTGGCGTTGGAATGTCTGCCATTTGAGCTGCCTGGTGTCTCCTGCCGCAGTCCTATGTAATCTTAGACGCGCCGCCACGAAAAAGGATGTCCGGCCGGGCGCGGCTGACACCGTTCAAAAACCATTGTAACATACGAGTTGCAAGTTTCGTTGTGCAGCAACTCACAACTGCGCTCCGCTCGAATAGTCGTGGAGCCAGGTGTTTCAGCTGCCCGCGCGCAAATCTATCTCGCAAGATAGAAAGGCTTCCGAGCCCCTAGAGATGGCTAAACCTGTGGACCTGAAAAGCACGCTGAATCTCCCGAAGACAGATTTTCCCATGAAAGCCAAGCTGCCCGAGCGCGAGCCGGAACAGCTCGCTGCGTGGGAAGCTCAGGGATTGTATTACCGCATTCTGGAATCGCGCGCGGATGCTCCGCTATTTGTGCTGCACGACGGGCCGCCGTACCCCACGGGCGAAATCCATCTGGGCACTGGGTTGAATAAAGTCGTGAAAGACATGATCGTGAAGTCCAAGACCATGTCTGGCTTTCGCGCGCCGTACATTCCTGGTTGGGATTGCCACGGCTTGCCGATCGAGACGAAAGTCGAAAAAGAACTGGGAGGCAAGACCAGCAAGGTGCCGGCCGCGGAATTTCGACGCATGTGCCGGCAGTTTGCCGCGGGGTTTGTCGAGAAGCACAAGGTGGAATTCAAGCGCTTGGGAGTTCTGGGGCAGTGGGACCGGCCGTATCTGACGATGGATGCGCGCGATGAGGCTTCGATCGCGGGCGCGTTTCTGGATTTCTACGAGAAGGGTTACGTCTATCGCGGATTGAAGCCCGTGTATTGGTGCATATTTGATCGCACGGCGCTCGCCGAAGCGGAAGTGGAGTACGAGGATCACACGAGCCCTTCCATCTGGGTTCGGTTTCCGGTGGTTGCCGGCGAGAAGGCGAAAGAGCTGGGTCTCGACGGCGACGTCAGCGCTTTGATCTGGACCACCACGCCTTGGACGCTGCCTGCGAACCGTGCCTTGGCGTTTCATCCGGAATACGAGTACGTCGTGACGGATACATCTGTAGGAAAATTGCTGCTGGCGAAAGAGCGCGTCACTGGGCTCGAAACCGAGCTGCACATTGAAGTTCAAGCAGTGCACGCGACGTGGAAAGGCGCGAAGTTTGAAGGTGTTTTGTTTCAGCATCCGTTTCTCGATACGCAGGTTCCCGGCGTTCTGGCCGATTACGTGACGCTCGATCAGGGCAGCGGCATCGTGCACACCGCTCCGGGCCACGGCGCGGACGACTTCCGCACCGGCCTGAAATATGGCCTCGAGTCTTACGCGCCGCAGGATGACGACGGTCGCTTCATCGAGGGTTTGCCGGAGTACAAAGGCAAGACTGTATTTGAAGCGAATCCCATCGTCATCGAGCTGCTCAAGAAGCGCGACATGCTCGTCGGCGAGAAGAAAATCACGCACAGCTATCCGCATTGCTGGCGCTGCCACAATCCGGTGATCTTCCGCGCCACCGAGCAGTGGTTCATTCAGATGGATGCCGGTTCGGCTGCGATTCCCGCGCCGAAAGCGCCAGCTCTGCGTCCGCGGGCTCTCGAAGAAATCGAAAAAGTGAAATGGCTCCCGGCGTGGGGCCGCGAACGCATGCGCGAAATGATCGCGGGGCGTCCGGACTGGTGTATCTCCCGTCAGCGTTTCTGGGGAGTGCCGCTGATCGTTTTTTATTGCGATGCGTGCGGGCTGCAACTGAAGGATCCCGTCGCGCTGCGCCACGTGCTGCCGTTTTTCGAACGTGAAGGCGCGGACGTGTGGTTCACGCGCACGGCGGAAGAACTGCTGCCGCCCGGAACGAAGTGTTCTTGTGGCCAAGCGAAATGGCGAAAGGAAACAGACATTCTCGACGTGTGGTTCGAATCCGGATCGACGCATCTGGCCGTGCTGACCCGTGATAATCAACGCTGGCCGGCGGATGTGTACCTCGAAGGCCCGGACCAGTATCGTGGGTGGTTCCAAAGTTCGCTGCTGGTGGGCATCGGCACGCGCAATGGTGCGCCCTATCGCGAAGTGGTGACGCACGGCTGGACGCTCGACGAAAAAGGCGCGCCGATGTCCAAGTCTCTCGGTAACGCCATCTATCCGGCGGAAATCTGCGCGAAATGGGGCGCGGACCTGCTGCGGATTTGGGTCGTTTCGCAGGATTACACGGCGGATGTGCGTATTTCCGAAGCGATGATGACGCAGCTGGCGGAAGCGTATCGCAAGATCCGCAACACTTTTCGATTCGCGCTCAGCAATTTGTACGATTTCGATCCGGCGCGCGATTCCGTGGCTGACACGGACCTGTGGGAAATGGACGCGTGGATGCTGCGGCGCACGGGTGCACTCGCGCGCGAGTGCCGCGAGTGGTACGACAATTTCGAATTCCATCGCGTCTATCACGCGCTGCACGATTTCTGCACGGTGGACCTCAGCTCGTTTTATTTCGACGTGCTGAAGGACCGCCTGTACACATTCGCGCCGAAAAGTCGCGGGCGCCGCTCAGCGCAGACCGCGGTGTATCGCATTGCCAGCACTTTGCTGCGGCTAATTGCGCCAATCACGGTGTTTACCGCGGAAGAAGTATGGAAGCACTTGCCGCGCGCTGCTTCGGAGCCGGCCAGCGTGCATATTGCGACGTTCCCAGTCGCTACGGATTTGGAACGCGTGCTGGACGACGCGCATGCGAAGAACTGGGATCGCCTGCTGCAAGTCCGCGAGGAAGTATTGAAAGCGTTGGAACCGGTACGGGCCGCGAAGACGATTACCTCAGGCCTCGAAGCGCGCGTAACGCTCGCAGCCAACGCTGAATTGGCCGCGCTGCTGCGCACGTGCGCGCCGTATCTGCCGGGACTATTCATCGTGTCGCAAGTGGAAATCGCCGACGGAAAAGCGGAGGGCGCGGCGCCGAGCGGCATCGAAGGCTTGCAGATCCGCGTTGAGCGCGCGCACGGCAAAAAATGCGAGCGCTGCTGGAACTATTCCACCCACGTCGGCGAGAGCGCGGATTATCCCACCCTGTGCGAACGGTGCGTTGCTGCACTGAATGAAATCGAACGCGATGGCGGACTCGCCGCCGGGAGTTCGCAGTCCTGATGCCAGCTGCTTCAAGTTTTCGTGGGCCTGCGCTAGGAATCGTTTCGCTGGTCGCGCTGGCGGCCGATCAGCTAAGCAAACACGCGGTGGAAAAATACACAGCGGTAGGTTCGCTGCGCGTCGTGATACCGGGCTTGTTGAATCTGGTGCACACCACCAATCCTGGAGTAGCGTTCGGCCTCTTCGCCGATTCCGAAAATCCCTGGAGAGGTCCGCTGCTGATCGCATTTTCCGTAGCCGTGATCGCCATGCTGCTGTGGCTGCTCGCAACGGGACGCGCCGGCGGACGCCTGGGCGAGTGCGGCCTCGCGCTGATTCTAGGCGGCGCCCTGGGAAATGTGGCGGACCGCTTCCTGCGCCACAGCGTCACCGATTTCATTGACTTCCACATCGGCATGCACCACTGGTACACGTTTAATTTGGCGGACTCCGCGATCGTGCTGGGCGCTGCGCTGGTGGTGCTGGAACTCTTTCGCGAACAGGCGCATCCTAATCAGGAGCCGGCATAGGCACATGCATCCGATTCTTTTCAATTTTTTCGGGATCCCGATTTATTCCTATGGGGTGTTGGTCGCTACGGGCGTGCTGATCAGCTTGTGGTACGGCCGCCGCCAGGCGCCGCGCGCGGGCATTGATCCCGACAAGCTTTGGAACATGGGAATATATTTCGTCCTGGTGGCGCTCCTGGTCGCGAAAATCTGGCTGATCCTGAGCGCGTGGGATTTTTACATGGCGAATCCGCGCTATATTTTCAGCGTCGCCACGTTTCAATCAGGCGGTACATTTTACGGCGGCGTCGTTGGCGGCGTGCTGACGATTCTGCTGTACACACATTTCCAGAAAATGCCGCTGCTGCCGACGCTCGATACTTGCGCCGCCGCGCTGCCCATCGGCCACGCCATCGGTCGGCTGGGATGTTTCGCGGCGGGTTGCTGCTACGGCAAACCCACGACAGTGGCATGGGGCGTCGTGTTCAAAAATCCCATGGCCGAGCAGTTGGCCGGAACGCCGCTGGGCGTTCATCTGCATCCGACGCAACTGTACGAAGCTGGTCTGGAATTTCTGAATTTTCTTTTTTTGATGTGGCTGGGCAAACGGCAGCGCTTCGTAGGCGAAATTTTCGGCGCCTACCTGATGCTGTATGGCACCGAGCGCGGCATCATCGAATTCTTTCGCGGCGATCCGGGGCGGACCATGATGTTTCACGACACGGTTTCGCTGATGCAAATCACGAGTCTGGTGTTGATCCTCACCGGCGCGTACCTGTGGTGGCGCGGCCTGCAAGGTAAGGCGCCGATTCAGCCGGTGACTACGGCGCACGCCGAAGCGGGCGATTAGACCCGGCGCGCCGGCGGCACTGCCCGAAAGTGCAGTTGCAGGCTGCAGCGCGAAACAGGACCAACGAATCCCTTCATGCACGATTATTCAGGCACCGACACTGACGACAATTTCGACGCGCCAGACGACTCGCTCCGTCATCACGAATTCGTGGTGGCCGAAGAGGACGCCGGCCAGCGCCTGGACCGTTTTCTCGCCGCGCAATTTCCGGACGTTAGCCGCACCCATGTGCAGACGCTGATTGACGAAGGCCGCGTACGCGTCAGCGGCATCACCAAAAAGCCCTCGCATCATCTGGAATCCGGAGAAACCATCACTGTAGAGATCCCCGCGCCTCCGCTGCCCGGCGTGGAGCCTGAAAATATTCCGCTCACGTTTCTTTACGAGGACGAAGACATCGCCATCGTGAATAAGCCAGCCGGAATGATTGTTCATCCCGGCGCAGGTGCGGACACCGGCACGCTGGTCGCAGCGCTGCTGTATCGTTTCGGCCTCGAAAATGGCCTCTCCAGCGTCGGCGGACCATTGCGGCCCGGAATCGTGCATCGCCTGGACAAGGGAACGTCCGGCGCAATGGTAATTGCGCGCAACGACGCCGCTCATCTGAAGCTTGTGGAAGAATTTCGCGCGCGCCGTGTACAAAAAACGTATCTGACGCTTCTACACGGCAACGCTAGGGGAGAAAAAGGCCGCATCGATTTGCCCGTAGCGCGCGATTTGCGCCGCCGCTCGCGCATGACCGCCCGCCGCAGCGAAGGCCGCGAAGCGCGCACGGATTGGCGCCTGCTTTTGCGGTTAGGAGCATTTTCACTGATCGAAGCGGACCTGCACACGGGACGCACGCACCAGATACGCGTGCATTTTTCCGCGCTGGCGCTTCCCGTGGTGGGCGACACGTTGTACGGAGCGCCGCATCACGAATCAATCGGACGCGAACAGCTGCCCTCGCTGGGACGCAACTTTCTGCACGCCGCGCGCATCGCACTGGAACATCCCCGCACGGGCCAGCATATCGAATTTCGCGCGCCGCTGCCGCCAGAGTTGCTGACGTACCTACGGACTCTCGGCTCGCTCACGAAATCAGCGGCCGGTAGGATTGACGCCGCGTTGCGGGATTACCTATGATAATTCACGTGAAAACTCTGCGCACCATTGCCTCGCGTTCAATACTGTCGCTGCCCGCGCTGTTGCTGTTTTTCGCAGGCGCCGTTCGCGCGCAACAAACTCCGTCGCAAGCGCCACCACCTCCGCCTCCGCCCGCCACTGGCAGCGACGCGCCGGCCCAGAATCCTGATCAAAGCCCGGCGAAGCCCGCAGGCGCGCAGGCCGCCACACCACCAATCGTTTCAACCACGGGCTTGGTGCATCTAGTCGCCACGGTGATGGACCGACGCCATGAGTTCGTCACCGACCTCGATCAGGCCGATTTCAAAGTCCTGGAAGATGGCACGCCGCAGCAAATTCGCTACTTTGGACGCGACACCGATTTGCCGCTGCGCATCGGCATCCTGCTGGACACTTCCAATAGCATCCGTCCGCGTCTGGAATTCGAAAAGGAAGCGGCCAACGATTTTCTGCAGCACGTAATCCGCAGAAATAAGGATCTGGCGTTCCTGATGACCTTCGATAACGAGCCGGAAGTGATCCAGGACTACACCGGCGATCTGGCGCTGCTCTCCGATGCGATCCGTAAACAACGCGCCGGAGGCGGCACCGCGCTGGACGACGCCATTTATCGCGCCGCTGAAAAACTTTCCAATCCGCCGCTGCCCAAGGGACCGAATCCAGAAGTGCGCCGCGTGCTGATCGTGATCAGCGACGGCGACGATAATCTAAGCGATCATGCGCTGAGTGAATCCGTGGAAGCGGCCATTCGCGCCGAGGCCGCGATTTATTGCGTCAGCACGAACACCGACTGGCTGGCCATTGACGGCGACAAGCCGCGCAAAATGCACGTGGAAGGCGGCGACAAGGTTCTGGAGGAATTCGCGGACCAGAGCGGCGGGCGGGTTTTCTATCCTTATAAGGTGGATGATCTGGCGCAGTCGTTCGTGGACATTGGAACAGAACTACGCAGCCAGTATTTCATCGCGTATTCGCCTTCGAATCCGCAGTCCACGGGGAAATATCGCAAGATTGATGTGCAGACTGATCGCAAAGGCCTGAACGTGCGCACCCGCAAAGGCTATTACGCTACGTCGCCCACCGTGCCGCCATCTCCAGGCAAGTAAGCCGGCGATCTTCCTCCGATCCGATTGCGTCCGCGGAGTGGGTTCTAGAGCGGCGCACTTCAGTGCACCATCGGCGTTACGCCTAGCCTTAATGACGCTCCCGCTTTGCAGGACCGCCGCTACGAAGACTTTATTTGAACGGCGCGTAATATCCTTTGCGCGCCAGAACCTTCACATCGGGCCGGTTGACCGTCACCTGGATTTTGCGGAAGCCGCCATCGCGCTTGAGATTTGTGGGGTAGTAGCCCAGCACGTACTGCGAGCGTAGCTCCTCGGAAATTTCGTCGAAAGCCTTTTCCAGCGACTTTTCGTTGTGCACGTCAATCACGCGGCCACCCGTGTCCTCAGCCATGCGGTGCGCCACGCCCGGGCCAGTGCCGAACGTCGCCATGCGATCGCTGATCAACAAAATGTGAATCACCGCGTCAGAACGCTGCGCGGCTTCGATGGCGTCCTGCATGCGCAATTTACTCCCGGTATCTTCCGCGTCGGTAAGAATGATCACGCCCTTGCGTCCCGCTTCGGTGGCGAGTTCATCGTGGCACGCCAAGTAAATAGCATCGTAAAGATCGGTGCCGCCCGCATTGCTACCTTGCGGAATCGTTCCGGGCGTCACGACGCCGCCTCCGCCCACTGAATTTACGCGCGCGCGGCGAATAGCCGCCGATAACACCGATGTGTCCTGGGTGAAATCAGCGAGCAGGTCCACGTCGAAGTCGAACGTGATGACCATCGCTTCGTCCTTCGGGCGCATTACTTCGCGCAGGAAACGGGAAGCGGCATCCTGTTCGGCGTCGATCATGCGATCCATGCTGGCGCTGGTATCAATCAGCAGACCCAGCGTGATCGGCATATTCACTTCTTTCGCAAAAAATTCCACCTTTTGCTCAACGCCGTCTTCAGTGATCCTGAAATCGTCCTTGGTCAGATCGTTGACGATCCCGTGCTGCTTATTGCGAACTGTGGCGAACACGTTGACGACGTTGGTCTGAACTTTCAGAGGCCCCTGCCCCTGTTCTTGCGGCACATTCTGCTGGCTGGTTTGCAGGCCCGTTGGTTGGTTGGCCCGCGCGCGCGGAACTGGCCCGGCGGCGCCCTTCGCCGGCGCTTCGGTCGTGACGCCTACATACCCTGCCAACGCCATTGTGAAAATGCCCGCCGCGAGGCTGGTCCGCCGCATTGTATAATCTCCCTGTAACCGGTAGCGTCTGATACGATGCACCGAGCGCGCCAGCGGATGTTCGCAGAAGCAGCCCGCTGCGAAATGCGAGCAGGACTCTAATATGGCTCCGTCCGGCCGAATCGAGAATCTCAGATGACGCGATTAATTTCGACGCTGGGTATTGTATTACTATTCGGCGCTTTTGCGGGTGCTCGGCAGTCCACCGGCCCGGGATCGCAGCAGCAAGAGTCCAAGCCGCCCGTACAGCCCGGGCAGCTGGCGCCACCCCCGAAAACCCCCGCTCCGGCGCAAGCTCCGCCGGTGCAGACGCCGCAGCCGCAGACCGGTCAGTCACAACCCGCGCCGCCTCCGCCGGCGTCGCAGCAGAATCCCAAGACAGGTCAGGACACGCGGCAGGTTCTCAAAGTCCGCACAAACCTGGTGATCGTTCCCGTAACCGTAAAGAATCGCGACGGCCAGCTGATCGGAGATCTGCAGCGCGACGAATTCCGCGTCTTCTGCGACAACGTGGAACAGCAAATTGTTTACTTCACCTCCGACCCTTATCCGCTTTCCGCCGTCGTGCTGATTGATGACGATCTCTCGATCAAGTCTGCCGACCAGGTGCAAAAGAGCTTGGCCGCCATCTCCGGCGGATTCGGGCCCAACGATGAAGTGGCAATCGTGACCTACGATCAATTTCCGAACACCGTGTCGGAATTCACTTTCAACAACGACCTGTTGTTCACGCAACTCAAGCGCATGGACCTTCATTCGCACTATCCGGGTTCGCCCGTGGGAGGTCCCTTGACGTCTGGCGCGACCTCGAACGGACATTCGCTGGAAACTGGAGCGCCGACGACGCTCGGCGTGCAGCAGCAGAAGCAGGACAAGGACATGGACGACGCGGTCTTCGCGGCGGGCGAGATGCTGAAGAGCCGCGGGCGCGATCGCCGCAAAATAATTTTCCTGATTTCGGACGGAAATAACTCCCGCACCAACGAACACACGCTGGATCAGACCTTGCAACTCTTGCTCAAGTCTGATGTCTCGGTTTATTCCATTTCCGTCGGTCACGCTCTCGGTCAGAAGGAGAGCACGCGGCTGGAGCGATACGCCACGTCCACGGGCGGCGACACTTTTTACGCGGGGAAGGATCGTGGCCTCGAAAATCTCTACGCATCCGTCACCGAACAGGCTCGCAATCAGTACACCATCACATTTCAGCCGCAAGACACTGACCGCAGCAAGGATTTTCACAGCATCGAAGTGCGTGTGCGCCGCCCGGACCTTGACGTAACCGCGCGCCAGGGCTATTACCAGAGTGGATTGCATTAAATTTTCTAAACGTGCCGCTGCGTGACGCTTCGACGATTTAAAAATTGCGCTGGCGTGAAAGTTTTTCTGCTTGACTTCAACGGCGGCGGCCTTTATAGATTGACGAAGCGAATCAAGCGCGTTGTGAAATTTGCGGCGCCGCTGAATCGCGGGGAGAATGTTCCACAGTAGTTCATGCGCGGAACATCCCGGGCTTAGTCAGGCAGAGAAGCCCAATCGGGAAATGAAACGGGGCGTCACGAGCAATCGCGGCGCCCCGTTTTTTTGCGGTGAGGATTCTCGCACGCTGCGCCATCTCAACCGCAGCTAGGACTCTGTATTTTCTTGTGCGCCAGCCTGCGGTTGGGCCGGCCGGATCGATATCAACTGTTCGTGCGCGGGGCACAGCGGTTTGTAATCGCAGTATCCGCACACAAATCCCGGTTTTGTGGAAAATTCGCGCGCGCGAATCAAGTCGGCCACCTCCGCGATTTTCTCTTTTGTCTCTTTCAACGCTTTGGCGTCGCGCGATGCGGCCACCGCTTCGTTGGTCATCAGGTTGTAGAACACCAGGCGCACAGGATCGAGGTCGAGCACCTCTCCCGCCGCCAGCGCATACACGCCGAGCTGCAGATCCTTTGCCGCGGCCTTCGCGTCTTTTGGCCGGCCGGTTTTGTAATCAATAATTTCGACCTGGTTGCCGTCGAGGCGGTTCACCTGGTCCATCCGCCCCGTGACGATTACGTCGTGCTCCAGCGCCAGCTCGAAAGTTTTTTCCTGGTACAGCACCTCTGCCGGCGCGCCAGTATAGGTGCGATGGAACGCTTCGAGTTGCTCGCGTCCCGCTTTGCGATATTCCTCTTCGTGATATTCGTCAATAAATCCTGCGGCGGACCACTCCCGGTCGTAAATCGCGGACACCTCTTCGAACAGAAATTTCTTACGCTTGCCATGTTCCGCGACGAATTCCTTGATTGTGCGGTGCATCACGTTGCCGAACGTGGCCAACGCGTGCGCGCCGCCGCGGATTCCCCACACGTATTGGAACATGTAGCGCATTGGGCAGCGGTCGTACGCGTCAATCGCTGAGGCGCTCAATTGCAGCGGCTCGGGGCGCGGTGGATGGAATGCCTTGGCCCATAGCGCCACGCGCGAGTACGCCCTCGAAGGTTCGCTGCCGGGAGGAAAAAGTTGCGTCGGGCCGCTCGAATCAGCGTCGGGCCCGGAGGTTTCCAGCGCCGGCGGCACGTGAACTTGTGGTGTCAGTTGATGCGTGTCCAGAGTCTTGATTTTCGCGTTCGTCAGGAAGTCATCGAGAAACGGCGAAGGCCTCTTGCGTTTATTCACCAGCGTCGAAAGCGTCAGTTGCCGCTCCGCGCGGGTAAGCGCCACGTAAAAAAGCCGCCGCTCTTCCTGAATTTGAAAATCGCCCTTAGGCTGTTCTTCCTTCATCATCTCAGGCGGAAATTCGAAGACCACTTTGCGCGGCCCGGAAGGGAAGTCGTTCTTGGAAACGCGCAGAATGAAAACGTGCGGGAATTCCAGTCCCTTCGCCGAATGAACGGTCATCAATTGCACAGCGTCGTCGGAGATTTCTTCTTCAAGCGCGATGTCGCCGCCCGCTTCGTAAAAATACGCCAGGTATTCGATGAAATGGCGCAGCTGTTTTCCTTCGCTCTTGCGTTCCCACTCCTTCACGAACTTCACGAATCGATCGAGATAGTAGCGATCCTGATCCGAAGGCAACAGCGCCAGCCCTGCGATTAATTCGTCCAGCACTTCCGTCGCGCTGCAGCGCTTCGCGCTCTGACGCAGCTGGCTCAGCAACTGCACCAGCTCGCCCAGCCGTCCGCGCTCGTTGAACGGCGCTTCGTTCTGCGCTGTTTCTAGTTCGTCACCCAACGGACGGCGGTGATTTTTTTCGGAGCGCTCTGCTATGCGCACGAGGTCGCGCGGTTCCAGCCCCCAGTACGGCGCAGCCAGCACGCGCGCGCAGGCGACGTTGTCCCCCGGCACCACAATCAGCCGCAGCCACGCCAGCAAATCGCGCACGAGCGTGCTGGATAGAATAGATAATTTGCGAATCACGAACGGAATCTCGCGCCGGCGCAGTTCATCCACCAGCTTTTCCCGGTGCGTATGTTTGCGGTACAACACGGCGAAGTGGCGCCAGGGCGCGCCCGCCGCATGGAGTCGCTCCATTTCGGAAGCGACCCAATACGCCTCCTCTTCCGGCATGCCGAATTCCGCGATGCGGATTTTTTCGCCGTCGCGATTTTCGGTGGTGAGCGCCTTGGGCGGCAGCAGAGGGGATTTTTCATTGTGGCGGATCACTTCGCCGGCCACTCGCAGAATACGCTGCGTCGAACGGTAATTCTGCGATAGCGAGACTAGGAACTTCTTTGTCGCAGCACCAAGCTTCGCGTCAGTGACGCCGCAGAAGCGTTTCAGGAAAATCGTGAAGCTGCCGAACGACGCGCCGCGGAAGCGATAAATCGCCTGGTCGTCGTCACCCACCGCGACGATATTCCGGCGTTCGCCGGCGAGCAGCCACAGTAGCTCGAGCTGGGCAATATTCGTATCCTGAAACTCGTCCACCAGAATGTAGCGATACTGCTCGTGCATCTGCTTCAGCAGCGCTGAGTCGCTGCGCAACCTCTGTACTGCGTGTAAAAGTTGTTCGCCGAACGTCAGCAAGTTGCGCGCGCGCAGCAAACGCTCGCTGACGCGATACACGCGCGCCAATTCTTCCTGCCGCGCCACTCCATCCTCCGCGATTTGCAGCGCGTCGGGTTCCAGAGATTTCTTGCCGGCGTCGTGCTTCTTGCGCAGTCCCTCTACGAACCGCTCGTAATCTTCCGGCGTCACCAGTTCATCCTGGCACCGCGAAAAGAATTTCACGAAGTCGCTGATGAATTCGCCCGGCTCCTGCAGCCTGCGAAAATGTTTCAGGTCGAGTTCGCCGATATGCCGCCGCAGCAAAATCTTGTGATCAATTTCATCCAGAGGCTGCGAATCCGGATTCGTCGCCTGCAAAATCTTTTCCAGGCAAAATTTGTGAAACGTGCTGAGCCACACGCCCTCCGCACGTTCGCCGATCGCTTTCACCACGCGGTGCTTCATCCCGCCGGCAGCTTTGTCGGTGAACGTGAGTCCCAGGATGCTCTCGCCCGCCAACTCCGGATTCGTCTCCAGTAAATTGCGAATCCGCTCCACGATCACGCGCGTCTTGCCCGTGCCCGCGCCCGCCACCACCAGCAGCGGCCCATCACCATGCTCCACCGCTGCCCGTTGCGCTGGATTCAAGCCGGCATTCCGCTCCGGATTTTCATTGGCTTTCATCGGTTGCAATCTTCGCTCGAGTATATTAACAGAGTTTTCCGTAGGCGAACGGAAGGCGAAAACTTCCCGTTTTCCGGTAGTTGCTCTCGTCTGGTAGCATAGGCCGTCAACCGCGCCGGGCGCTGCGGGACGCATCAGGACGACGGACGCCGACAAAATTGACCGCGTTTCGCGCCACGCTTATACTTGTGTTTCCGACCGCAGCAGCCTGAAGGAGCAATCATCATGGAACGACCTGTCATCCTAAGCGCTGTGCGCACGCCTATCGGGAAATTCATGGGCGGACTGTCGCCTCTGTCAGCGACGGAACTCGGCGCGAAAGTGGTTGCCGAAGTAGTGCGCCGCGCCGGCATCGAGCCAAATCAAGTTGACGAAGCGATCCTGGGCAACGTTGTGCAAGCCGGCCTCGGCCAGAATCCCGCGCGTCAAGCGGCTTTGCGCGGTGGCCTCGACCCGCGCGTCGCCGCCATGACCATAAACAAAGTTTGCGGCTCCGGCTTGAAAGCTGTCGGCCTCGCGGCGCAAGCAGTGCAGCTCGGCGAATCCGAATTGGTCGTGGCCGGCGGCATGGAGTCCATGTCCAACTGCCCGTACCTGCTGAAAGGCGCGCGCAGCGGCTTCCGCCTGGGCAATCAGGAAATGATTGACTCCATGATCAACGACGGCCTTTGGGACGTGTACGAAAATTTTCACATGGGCGTCACCGGCGAGCTGGTCGCCGAAAAATATAAAATCTCGCGCGAGGAACAGGACCAGTTCGCTTTCGAAAGCCATCAAAAAGCAATCCGCGCTATGAAATCCTGTTTCTTCAGCGCGCAAATCGTGCCCGTGGAAATTCCGCAGAAGAAGGGCGATCCCGTTGTCATTAAGACCGACGAATCGCCGCGCGAAGATACATCTCTCGAAATTCTCGCGAAGCTGAAGCCCGCATTTAAAAAAGACGGCACCGTAACGGCCGGGAACGCGCCGGGAACGAACGACGGCGCCGCCGCCGTAATCGTCACCAGCGAAAAAAATGCCGCGCGCTTCGGAAAACAGCCCATGGCGCGCATCGTCGCGCAAGCCGTCAGCGGCGTCGAGCCTAAATGGGTGATGATGGCGCCGGTGGAAGCCGTCGAAAAGCTGCTGCAGAAGACCGGCTGGGACCGCGATAAAGACGTGGACCTCTATGAGCTGAACGAAGCCTTTGCGGTGGCAGCGATCGCCGTAACCCGCGTGCTGAAACTCAACCCCGAAAAAGTAAACGTCAACGGCGGCGCGGTAGCGCTCGGCCATCCTATCGGCGCATCCGGCGCCCGCGTCCTGGTCACGCTGCTCTACGAATTGCAGCGCCGCAATCTGAAACGCGGCATAGCAGCCCTCTGCCTCGGCGGCGGCAACGCTGTCGCCCTCGCCATCGAACTTCCGTAGCCAGAGTCCGCCACGGCACCGACCAGTTAGTCCCGTCCACTAGTCCCTCGGCGCTGCTGGTGATTGTCCTGATCAGCTCGTCCGTTTTTACGCTTGACAGCATCATACCTTGTAATGCAAGGTATGCTCTACAATGAAACCGCGCGGCGCGAGCGACCCCGAATCCGCTGACAAATGGGAAGTGCAACTCCGCAAGGGCTGCCTCGAACTTGCCATCCTCGCCGCCTTGTGGGATGGGAAGCTCTATGGACTCGAAATTCTTCGCCGCCTCGAAACCGACTCCGATTTGATCGTTTCCGAGGGCACTGTCTATCCGCTACTCAGCCGGCTAAAAGCGCTCGGCCTAGTGCGCAGCGAGTGGGTGGAATCCGATGCCGGGCATCCGCGAAAGTATTACGCGCTTACGGCATCAGGAAAAGAGCGTGCGCGCGAAATGGCAGGAATGTGGGTGCGTTTCTCTTCGAGCATGAGCAAGCTGCTCGCTCCGCTCGCGAGGGGGAAGTAGATGGTTACGATAGCGGACGACGCGCAACAGCGGATCGAAACTTATCTCTCCAAATTGCACGGCCGCTTGCGCGGATTCAATGACGCAGAGGTTCGCGAGGTCGTTGATGAGCTGCGCAGCCACATTACAGACACACTCGCGACTACCGGAGGGGCCAACGTCGCCGCAGTGGACGCTACACTCGCAGCGTTGGGCACTCCGGAAGAACTGGCCAGCCAGTACATCACCGAAAATCTGCTCGCGCGGGCGGAGGTCAGCCGCTCGCCGCTGCAGATCCTGAAAAGCCTTTTCCGCTGGGCAAGCCTGAGCGTTGCGGGCTTCTTTGTACTCCTTGGCTCGCTTGCTGGATATTTTCTCGGAATTGTTTTCTTGCTTTGCGCGCTGTTGAAACCATTTCATCCGCACACTGCGGGCCTCTGGATCATTCCAGACGGCGCAGGTGATTCGGAGATTTCGGTACGCCTTGGGTTCGGCAGCATACCGGCCGGGAGGGAACTGCTGGGCTGGTGGATTGTGCCGATCGGGTTGGTCGCAGGTTTCGGCCTGGTGATGTTAACCACGCGCTTCGCAGTCTGGTGCGCGCGGAGATATCGCCGGCCAAATGTTCTGTCGTGAAGTTAACGAGCCGAACGACAACGAAATTCAGGAGATGGTCGTGAGTGAAATCATCGGCGGCGAGGGCTCCGCAATACCTGCGGCGGGAAGCCCTGAACCGAATCCACAGCGAGGTGCAACGGGCTGGCGCCAGAGCAAATGGCTGGCGATCGCAGAATTGGCCGTCGTTGTGCTGATTTTCTACGCGGATTTCAAACATCTCATCTTTTTCAGCAAAACTCCGTACCTGCTGCTGTTTGCATGGTTCTCTCTTTGGGCGCGCAAAATGCGCTGGCGAGACGTCGGCCTCAGTGTGTTTCGTAATTGGAAGACCACCCTCGCATGGGGCGTCGCGGCAGGAGTCCTGATGGAAGCGTTTGAACTTTTCGTCAGCCAGCCACTGCTGGTGAAATTTTTGGGGAAGAACCCAGACCTCGAGGATTTTCGCCCCCTAATAGGAAATCTCAAAGTGACCCTAATTTTCATAGCACTAGCATGGACCCTTGCGGCCTTCGGCGAGGAAATGGTTTACCGCGGCTACCTGATGAACCGCGTCGCCGACCTGTTCAACCGGACGCGGCGCGCCTGGATCCTTAGCCTGATTGTCGTCCACGTGGGCTTTGCCGCCGCGCACGCATATCAAGGCCTCACCGGCGCGATTGACGAGGGCCTGATGGGTCTGCTCCTCGGCCTGATTTATCTGCGCACAGGGCGCAACCTGGCCGTGCCGATCCTCGCGCACGGCGTTGCCGACACGATAGATTTCGTACTGATGTTTTTCGGCAAGTATCCTGGCATGTAGCGCCGGTCAGCAAAGCGATCCAGCGGGCTACCTGCGCGCGAGTCAGAAACGGAACAGCCGCCTGAGTTCAGTTGCGCTTGACGGTCCTCGAGCTAGTATGTTTCCTTTATCGCCTCTACATTCTCCGCGTCGTTGCGAGACTTCGCCGCCTTGGAGCCACCTTGAAATCGGCAGCCCTCGGATTCCGCGCCCACTCTGGCTGGACTGCTCTGGTCGCCCTCTCCGTATCCAAAGGTGCGCCCTGCGTTTTGGCGCGGCAGCGAATTCACCTGGTGGAAACTTTCACGTACCGTTTGCGGCAGCCGTACCATACCGCGAAGAATATGCCGCTTGACGAAGCGCGTGCCTTCATTGCCGGCGTTCAGACTCAAGCGCGAAGCCTCGCCTATCGCGCGATCTGCAGACTTCACAAAAGTCTGCATGCGCAAGGGTACCGGCTGACGCGTTGTGGTCTGGTTCTCGCGTCGGGAAGGCCGCTGCCGAACCTCCCGGATATTCTGGCGTCACACGCACTGATACACACTGCCGATGGCGAACTCTTTCGCGAAGCGCTGCTCCACGCCGGCGTTCGCTGCAACCTTATGAGCAAGACCGCGAAGGAACGCGAACTCCCGGACGAGGCATCGCGCGTTCTGCATCTCACGCCGAGCGCTCTGACGCGTCGCATCGCTGATCTCGGCCGTCCCCTGGGCGCACCTTGGTCTCAGGACGAGAAACTCGCGTCGCTGGTTGCGTGGCTCGCGCTCGCCTCGAAGGCATCGCACCTTCGCCGCTCGGGCCCCGCGGCATGAAGCTCCGCAAGTTCCTTTGCTTCCTTTAGCTCCTCGACTTCCATTATCATCAGCACCTATGTCACTCGACCGAATCAAGAAAATCGCCGTGCTCGGCGCCGGCACTATGGGCAACGGCATCGCGCACGTGTTTGCTCGCGCCGGCTACAGCGTAATATTGCGCGATGTCGAATCGCGCTTTCTCGAACGCGGCCTGGAAACCATCGGCAAGAACCTCGACCGCGAAGTGAAGAAAGAAAAAATCAAGGCCGCGGATAAGCCGCTCACGCTCTCGCGCATCCAGCCCACCACAGAAGTCTCGGCGCTGGCCGACGCCGATTTCGCCGTCGAAGCCGTCCCCGAACAGCTCGACCTGAAACTCCGCGTGCTCAGAGATGTGGACGCGGTGCTAAAGCCCGGCGTAATCCTCGCGAGCAATACATCCTCGATCTCCATCACGCAGCTCGCCGCGCAAACTTCGCGCCCCGATAAATTTATCGGCATGCACTTTATGAATCCGGTGCCGATCATGGCGCTGGTAGAAGTAATCCGCGGCCTAGCGACGAGCGACGACACTTTTCAGACCACAACGCAGCTATGCGAGAAGCTCGAGAAGAAACCCGTGGCAGTGAACGATGCGCCCGGGTTCGTTTCCAATCGGGTCCTGATGCCGCTGATCAACGAAGCCGCTTTCGCGGTGATGGAAGGCGTCGCCACTCCCGAAGCAGTAGACGCCGTAATGAAAATGGGAATGAACCATCCCATGGGACCGCTCGAGCTTGCTGATTTCATAGGGCTGGACGTCTGCGTGAATATCCTCGAAGTGCTGCAGACCGGCTTCGGCGATCCCAAATATCGCGCCTGTCCGCTGCTTCGAAAATACGTAGCCGCAGGCTGGCTAGGTCGCAAATCCGGCCGCGGCTTCTATAAATATTCATAGTGTCGGCGTGTCGTTACCAAATTCAATTTAACCGAGGGGAACGTTGGGGAGAACTTTCCTCTCTCGCTCCCGCCTTTTCTTGTAGATCCAAAAAAGAGAAAGAGCCCAACCTCCGGAAAGCCCAATCCAAGCTTGAGCCGGCCATTGAAACGCGGCTGCGAGAACCATTGCGTAACCCATGCCAAGGATGAAGTAGTCCAAGTGCATCGTCAGCCGCCGCTGATACGGTGTAAGCGGAGCATCGCGGTTAATTCGACGATAATGGAGCCAAGCCAAGAGATGCTGCATTCCCGCCACAATGGGAGGAAACACTGAGAGGACAATCAGGTCGTCCGTATCTACCCGTGTTATTAGCATGTCTGGAGCCCCTCATTTTGACTCCCGGTCGCTCGCGAGACCGCTGGTTTGCGAATCCTATCATCCCGGCCCGGACCCGGTGCGAAAAATACCTTTTGCTTTTTGTTCGCCTAGTGATATTATGCTCCTAGAAATGGCCGAGCCGGGAACGAGCACTCAGTGTTAAACTCACTCCGCCTCGGTCTCCAGCTAAGACCAAACAGATACTCCTCTTGAGGTGGCACTGTGAACGACGAAAAGTCAAAAAACCTGGATCTAGCAATCTCGCAGATTGAAAAGCAGTACGGCAAAGGCTCCATTATGCGTCTGGGGAACAAGGACGTTCTGGTCCCCGTCAACGTGATCCCCACCGGCTCTATTTCTATTGACGCGGCGCTGGGTGTTGGCGGTTTCCCGCGCGGACGCGTGATCGAAGTGTACGGCCCGGAATCCGGCGGTAAGACCACCCTTACTCTGCACGTGATCGCCGAGGCGCAAAAGCTGGGCGGCCAGGCAGCCTTCATTGACGCCGAGCACGCGCTGGATCCTTCCTACGCGCGCAAGCTGGGCGTGGACGTGGACAACCTGCTGGTATCGCAGCCCGACAACGGCGAACAGGCGCTGGAGATCGCCGAAGCGCTGATCCGCTCGAACGCCGTGGACATTATTGTGGTGGACTCGGTGGCTGCGTTGGTGCCGCGCGCTGAACTGGAAGGCGATATGGGCGACGCGCAGATGGGCCTGCAGGCGCGCCTGATGTCGCAAGCGCTGCGCAAGCTCACCGCCATCGTCTCGAAATCGAAGACCTGCCTGATCTTCATCAACCAGATCCGCGAGAAGATCGGCGTGATGTTCGGCAATCCGGAAACCACCACTGGCGGGCGCGCGCTGAAGTTTTATGCTTCGATCCGCGTGGATATCCGCCGCATTCAAGCCATCAAGGAAGGCGACCGCGTCATCGGTTCGCGCACGCGCGCGAAGATCGTGAAGAATAAGGTTGCGGCGCCGTTCCGCGAAGCTGAGTTCGACATCATTTACGGCGAAGGCGTCTCGCGCGAAGGTGATTTGATTGACCTCGGCGTCACCAACGGCCTGCTCGAAAAATCCGGCACCTGGATTTCGTATAAAAACGAACGTCTGGGCCAAGGCCGCGAAAACGCCCGCGTTTTCCTGAAGGAAAACACCGACATTCGCGGCAAGATCGAACACGATCTGCGCAAGGCGCTGGGTTTGCTCGCGCATCCCGCTGTTGCAGCCGATGGAAACGGTAAGCCCTCGGCCGAAGCGCAAAAATTGGCAACAGCAGAGGCTGGCAAGCAGCCGCCGAAAGCGGCTGCCGCCACGGCTTCCTCGCAGGGTCGCTCGGGCCGCTAGCCGCACGGCCGCGGAACGACCAGAACAATCTCACGCGGGATGCGGGGCGGCCCACGCCCCCTCGTCCTCCGCGGTTTCGCTTCGGGGCACTCCAGTCCGGAGCCGCAGCACATCTGTCCCTTCGTCCAGTTACGCGTGGAGGAACGCGTTGCTCCTTAGCAGTTGCGTTTGCCTACGCCCCTTCCGTAAACTGACAGTCAGTCGGTTGAAGTCCGTGATTCTCAGGCCGATATAGGACTCAATGCATTCTGGCCCAGCCTTTAAACAATTTGTACCGGTGTTGTGTCTTTTTCTCGCGGGAGCCTTCGCTGTCGCGTCGGCGGCAACTCCCGCGGCCTCGACCACTCACACACGCCACAAAAAATCCGGAATTTCGGCTTACGGTGATCCCACGAAGAACGACAATGCGGATTACGACGATCCGGTGATCCGTCAGGTCGCCGTCAACGCGCTGGGCCATGCGAACGGCTCGGTGCTGGCGATGGACCCGTCCACCGGCCGCATTCTTACGATCGTCAATCAGAAGATGGCATTTTCCTCCGGCTTCGAACCGTGCTCCACGATCAAGCCCGTCATCGCGCTCGCTGGATTGCAGGAAGGCGTGATCACGCGCGACACGATGCTCAAGGTCGGACATCGCCGTTACATGGACCTGACCGAAGCGATGGCACATTCTAACAACGTTTATTTTGAAGAAGTCGGCACGCGGCTGGGTTTCCCGCGCGTCCATCAATACGCGCGGTTGGTCGGCCTGGGCGAGCGCGCCGGTTACGACATTCCGGAAGAGCAGCCCGGTCTGGTGCCTTCGGTGCCTCCGGCCTATGGCGGCGTCGCGCGCATGTCCAGTTTCGGCGAAGGAATCCGCCTGACGCCGTTGCAACTGGCGTCGCTGGTGGCGACCTTGGCGAACGGCGGCACGCAGTATTACCTGCAGTATCCTCGCACGGCAGAAGCGCGCCAGAATTTTCAGCCGCGCGTGCGTCAGCAACTTGATATCGCTCCGTTGCTGCCCGACTTGCGCGAGGGGATGCTGGCCGCCGTGATGTACGGCACAGCCAAGCAGAGCTACGACCCTGACGGCGAACAAGCTCTGGGAAAGACCGGCACATGCAATGACGAATCGCTCGGCGGGCGGCTCGGTTGGTTTGTTTCTTATGCGGACCAGGCGCATCCGAAAATCGTGCTGGTGGTTCTGATTCGCGGAGGCGGCCGCGCGGTAAGCGGCCCGCACGCCTCTGAAATTGCCGGCCGGATTTATCACGGGCTACGCGAGCGGAATTATTTCGCCGAATCCGCGCGCCGCGCGCAGTACGCCACGGCCGCTGGCGCCTCCCACTAGCCGCTCTGGTAGCAACGGCCTGCCGGCCCTTACGCAAGCGTCTCGCCTGCGGTTTTGCCGTTGCCAAAGATTTTCTCTGCGTGTCTGCGGTAGCACGCCTTTTGTATCAGCGCGCGGAAATACGTCAATCTCGCCTGTTACCCCATCAACAAATCCGCAGCATTTCACTTCCTGGGGCGCAGCGCATTGCGCTATGCTCCCATCTTCGTAAAATATTCGCTGTAGGGAATTATGGGAACAACACTCAAGATTCTGAGCTGCATTTTGTTGGTTGCCGTAGCTGTAGCGGGCTTCGTAGGCGTGAATTACCTGCGCACAGCCGCCGCCGATTACCAAGTCATGACCCAACCTTCTCCTTCGCGCGAAGACGCGCATCGCATGCAGGAGCAGTTGGTGCTATTCAGCGAAGCGGCCGTACCGGCGCGCCAGTCTTTTCCAGCTTTCCTGCAGAGTATGGGGTTCAGCTCGAACGCCGCCACGCGCCTGATGGCTTCGGCGCAATCCGTTTTCGATCTAAGGCACCTGCGCGCGGGAAACAGTTTTACAGTGGGCCGCTCGTCGCTGGGCGAATTGCGCGAAGTGCGCTATCGGATTGATGCGGATCGCGTCCTTTACATCCGGCCGCAAGGGGATGATTTCCACGCCGAAGTACAGACGATCCCGTCGGAAACCGAAGAGGTAGGCGTCGTCGGCCAAGTGAACGGTTCGCTCTTCAATGCCGTGCTGGACGCTGGCGAAAAACCGGAGCTGGCCATGCGCTTGGCGCAAATATTCGGCTGGGACTTGGACTTTTACACCGATCCGCGCCCAGGCGATACGTTCCGCGTGGTAGTGGAAAAGAAAACGCTCGAAAGCGGCGAAGTGGTTTCCTACGGACGCATACTCGCCGCCGAGTACAACAATGGCCCGCTTCCTTACCGCGCGGTCCTTTTTCACGGCCCCAATGGCGAGCCCGCGTATTACACGCCGGAAGGGAAGTCCATGAAGAAGGCGTTCCTGCATTCGCCTCTGAAATTTGCCGCGGTGATCACCTCGCACTTCAGCCAGCACCGATATCATCCCATTCTGAAAGAATACCGCCCGCACCTGGGAATTGATTACGCCGCGCCTACCGGCACGCCCGTGCAAACCATCGGCGATGGCCGCGTAATTTTCGCCGGTAGAAAAGGCGGCGCCGGAAATCTGATCGAGATTCAGCACAGCAACGGTTACACCACGTACTACATGCACTTGTCGCGCGTGCTGGTGCATTCCGGCGAACGCGTCCAACAGGGCCAGCGGATTGGTCTCGTCGGCATGACCGGCCTGGCGACCGGCCCGCACCTGGATTTCCGCATTCAGCGTGGCACAGAATTTCTGAATTTCGAGCGCCTGCCGCTGCCGCCGTCAGATCCAGTATCCAAACGCGACTGGAACGAATTCGCAGCAGCGCGCGATCACGCCCTGGCACTGATGCCGCCGCTGCCGTCGCAGCAATCCCCAACCGTGGCCAAGAATTCGCCGCCAACCTCTTTGCCGGTCCTCGTCGCTGCGGTTCCAGCGAACTAACGGCCTGGTAGTTCGCTTGCTAGTGTGACCAGGCAGCAGCGGTGATTTGTCGCGCATGATAAGCCGCGCGACGACACGGAATCCGCGAAATATCCGACCATGCAACAATCATCGATTAGAGCGTGTTGCCGTGGGTTGTTTTCTGTGAGTGGCTAGGTTACCACAGTGTGTATTTACTGTTTATCTTACAGGTTCGTAAATAATTCAAGACGGAAAATTCGAATGGGCACGCTCCGATCAAAACGCAACAGCCGCGAGTCCCGTCTTTGGTGTGAGGCCAGCCGCTGAAATCCAAATCCGATGCCCGGCTTGTCTTATCGAATGGAACTAGTGAGAGACGGAAGTGGAAGGGGAGATGGGCGTTTCCGGATACAGGCGCTCAAATTCCGGGTCACCATGAAGCAGCGTGAGGTCGGGATCGCGGCGCGTCCACACAGCATCCTTGGAGCCCGCCTCCCAGGCCTTGCGCAAAGCATCGATGGCCTCGGGCGCTCTTTTTAGCAGACAGTACACGCAAGCCGCGTTGTAGAGAATCGAAGCTTCGTTGGCGCGCAACGTGACGGCCAGATTTAGCTCGCGCAGGGCGTCTTGTTCGCTCCCCAATTCGGCGTAGGTGCCGCCCAGCAAAATGCGCGCTCGCGCGTCCTCAGGCACCTGTTTCAGGTGGACCTCAAGCGCGAGGCAAAATCTTTCACTCAATTTCGTTTTGGCTTGTTCTTTTCCCATTGCGCCGAGACTGTTTCGGATGGGGACATAGATGTTGTAGTCCTCGCCGCTGGCTTCGATCGCCGACTCCGCCACGTCCATGAGTTCCTGGTAGCGTCCGGCCGCAAATAAAGCGCGGCCCAGCAGGTAGTATGCGCCATCGCAACCGCGGTTGCGTTCGATGGCCTTCTTGACCATGCGCACGGCTTCGTCATGCAGTCCTGCAGCGTAGAGCACCCAGGCCTGGCTGACGTGCGTTTCGGGCAAGTCCCAGCGCAGCGCAACGGCTCTGCCCGAAGCCTCACGCGCGCGGTCGATCCAGACTTGATCGCGGCTGAAGATGGAGTAATACATGGCGCAGGCATTGGCCGAGGAGGCGTATGCCAGAGCAAAACTCGGGTCAAGAGACACCGCATTATCGAACATCTGCAAGGCGAACTCGACGTCCTGGCGCGTCTGACGTCGTGCGTAGCGCTTGCCGCGCAAGTAGAGATCGTAGGCTTGCAAGTTTTCTGTGGGCTTGTCGGCCAGCGCTTCCAGTTCCTGCGGTGAAAGCGTTACGCGCAGGGCTTCGGCGATTTTACGCGCCATTTCGTCCTGAACTTCGAAAACGTCCTTCATCTCCCGATCGAAACGTTCCGACCACAGCGGAAAATCGGTGCGCGTATCAATGAGCTGGGCGCTGATGCGCAGGCGCGTGCCGGCACGGCGCAAGGTCCCCGTTAGGACGTAAGCCGCGCCAAGCTGCTGGCCGATCTGCGCCGGGGTCACGGACTTGTCGCGAAACGCCAGGACGGTGGGGCGGGAAAACGTATTGAGTCCCCGAATCTTGGAGAGCTCGGTGATTACATCCTCGGTTATGCCGTCACGCAAATATTCGTCTTCTTTCGCGCCGCTCTGATTTTCAAAATAAAGAACAGCGACGGACTTCTTCGCCGGAGTCCCGGCTGCGAGCGGTGCATGCGAAACTTCGCTCTTCTCTGCCGCAGGACGCCGCCTCGAATCCAGGTCCCGCTTGATGCGCTTTAGATCGCCGCGAAGTTCACCAGCGGTCTGGTAACGCAGATCGGTATCCTTCTCTAGAGCCTTCGCGAGAATATTTTCTACGGCCGGCGGCAATCGCGAATTCAACTTCGTTGCCGGAGTCGCCTCGGAGTGGAGAATCCCGTCGAAAATTACGGCTGACGTTGCGCCGGAAAAAGGAACCATCCCCGTGGCCATCTCGTAGAGCACCACTCCTAGCGAAAATAAATCGGAGCGTGCGTCCAACTCCTCACCACGCGCTTGCTCGGGGGACATGTACGCGATGGTTCCCATCGAGCTACCGGGGCTGGTCAACTGTTCCTCGCTGAGCAGCTGGGTCCGGGTCGCCATGGCGGTTGCGCCCGCCGATTCCGCCGCCGACTTCAGCACGGGGGTGAGCTTAGCCAATCCGAAATCCAGAATCTTCGCCTGCCCGCGCTCCACCACAAAAATATTCGCCGGCTTGATGTCGCGGTGGACGATGCCCTTGGCGTGCGCCGCGTCTAGTCCATCGGCGATCTGAATCGCAATCTCCAGAAGCTGCGATACTTCGACCGGCTTTCCGCCGATGCGGTGCTTTAGCGTGCAGCCTTCCAGCAACTCCATCGCGATGAACGGGCGCCCTTCGAATTCTCCAATGTCGTAAATGGTGCAGATGTTGGCGTGATTGAGCGCGGATGCAGCGCGCGCCTCGCGGCGAAACCTTTCGATAGCCTGAGGATCGTGGGAGATGTCATCGGGAAGGAATTTCAGCGCGACGTTCCGGCCCAGGCGTGTGTCCATCGCTTTGTAGACGACGCCCATCCCTCCGCCGCCCAATTTTTCCAGGGCGCTATAGTGGGAAATGGTTCGGCCTACGTAGGAGGTTTCGGGCACAGAGCGTCCATTCTACGATACCGAACTCGATACAAGCAATCGCGCAACATAGTCCGAATAGAATCGAACGAATGGAAAACTCCGGGAAGTGTCAGCAGGTGGCAATTTTGTTCGTGCGGTCATGTGATGACCCCAGACTGCCCCCGCCACCACAAAACGTGCGCCTAAAACTTCGCCTAACCACACATGTGCCACCGCAGAATTTCACTGCTGCGGTAACCGCGTCAATCAACGGTTCCACCTCAACCTGCAGCACGAGGAGTCAGTTGGGTTTAGAATGAGCGAATTCGACATTTAGAGCCCACCGATGTTAAAAGATGCCTTGCGACAAGAATTGCAGACTATGCGGGATGAAGACTTGCGCGTGCGCGGGGAACCAATCGCCTCGGGCGAGCTAGGCGGCGAATATGTTCCGAAAATGGAGGCTGTGCACAAGCTCAATGCAAGCCGCTTGCGAGAGTTAATGGATCTGCATGGCTGGCCATCCGAAGATATTGCAGGGAAAGAAGGCTGCGAAGCAGCATGGCTGATTACTCAGCACGCAATCGGTGAACCGGAGTTCCAGCGATACGTATTGAAGCTGTTGCGTCTCTCGACAGCCAGCGGTCATGATCCTGCGTGGCAAGCAGCCTATCTGGAGCACCGAATTGCAATGTATGGGGGCCAGCCGCAGCATTACGGTACGCAATGGATCGATGATCCGAGCGATGGACGTGCTCGCCCATGGACAATTGCTGACCCGAAGAACGTAAACGCATTGCGTGCCGAAGTTGGACTCGAGCCGCTACCACCCGTTCCTGAGCCAGGTCCTGAACTGCCCGCGGAGGAACGAGAGAAGTTGGAGCGGAATTATCGCTGGTGGCGGGAATGGCTAGCGAGTAAGGGATGGCATCGCCCGAAGTTGAGACAAGACAGCGATAAGGGTTGAATCCTGCCACGTCGCGTATTCGGAAAGTGATCCGTTGCGAACTCCGGAGCTTATTTGCAGTTGGAATAACCGAGAGGCAGTGGCCCGAAACCGCGCACGGCTTCCGCGTTGACTTGGGTTTCTGCGACGGCCTAAGATGCTCGCTTGAGCGTTTTGCACACGTGAGCGACCAGACCGTCTCGCATTACCGAATCGTCGAAAAAGTCGGCGCCGGCGGGATGGGCGTGGTCTATCGCGCGCATGATGACCGGCTAAACCGCGACGTCGCCCTGAAATTCCTGCCTGACGAACTGAATCATGATGAAAACGCGCGCGCGCTTTTGATTCGTGAGGCGCGGACAGCGTCCGCACTGAACCATCCCAACATCTGCACGATTTATGACGTAGGCGAAGCGGACGGCAAGAGCTACATCGTCATGGAATTCGTTAGCGGCCGTTCGTTGGCCGAGCAAATTCCGGAAGACGGGCTGCCCGTGGAAACGGTGATTCGCTACGGCGAGCAAATCGCCGACGCCATGGCGCACGCGCACGAACGCGGCGTGATTCATCGCGATTTGAAAACTCCCAACGTGATCGTCATGCCCGGAGGCCGCGTCAAGGTGCTGGATTTCGGCCTGGCGAAGCACTTGACTCCGGGCGAGATCGCGCTGAAGACGCAATCCATCAGCACGCTCACGTCGGAAGGCGCGATTGTGGGGACGATGCATTACATGGCGCCGGAATTATTTCGCGGCGAGCCGGCGGACGCGCGCAGCGATGTGTGGGCGCTGGGCGTGGTGCTTTATGAAATGGCCAATGGAAAGCGGCCGTTCCGCGGAAGAACGTCGTACGAACTGAGCTCAATGATCTTGCACGATTCACCGCCGCCGTTGCGGGACAACGTGCCGCTGGGGCTCCGTTCGGTGATCGAGCACTGCCTGGCGAAAGAGCCGGCGCAGCGTTATCAACACGCCAGCGAAATTCGCGCGGCGCTGGAAGCCTTGCGCACGAATTCCGCTGTGATACCGGCTAGCGCGATTCAAGCATCGGTCATTCTTCCGTCCATTGCAGCGCCTCGCTCGCGGCTCGGTCGCGCGCTGCTGGTTTCGTCGGTCGTGGCGGCGTCGCTGCTGATCACCGCGTTTGTCTGGAAACTGGTGGATGAGAAGTGGCGCGGGACGCCGGCGGTGGGCGCTGCGTCTATCCAATCGCTGGCCGTGCTTCCGCTGGAAAATCTCACGGGCGATCCGAAACAGGATTATTTCGCCGATGGAATGTCTGACGCGCTGATAACCGAGCTTTCGCAGATCAAGAAACTGCGCGTCATCTCGCGCACTTCGGTGATGCAGTACAAAGACAAGCACGAAAGCCCCGCGCAGATCGCTCAGGAATTGGGCGTGGACGCACTGGTGGAAGGCTCGGTGCTGCGTTCGGACGATCGTGTGCGAATTTCTGCGGAGCTGGTGCAGCCACAAACGGGCCAGAATCTTTGGGCGCACAGTTATGAACGCACGGTAACAGACATTCTAGCGTTGCAGAGCGACGTGGCGCGCGACATCGTATCTCAGATCCAAATTCAATTGACGCAGCCGGAGCAGGAGCGCCTGGCGAAAACGCGCACGGTCGTTCCCGCAGCTTATGACGCCTATCTACAAGGAAATTACTACGCGGCGAAACGCACGGGCGACGCGGTGACGCAAGCCATCTCTTATTATCGCCAAGCCATCCAGCTGGACCCCACATATGCGCCGTCCTATGCGGGGCTCGCGGGAGCGCTGACGCTGGCGGCGGATTACAAGGATGTGCCGTCCTCTGAAGTGTTGCCTGAGGCTGAAGCTGCGGCCGTGAAAGCTTTGCAGCTCGACGACAATCTAGCTTCCGCGCATGCCGTGCTGGGCTTCATCCGGCTTTTCCGCCTGGAATGGCCCGGGGTTCTGGATGAGTTTCAGCGCGCGATTCAGTTGAATCCCGGCGAAGCGAATAGCCACCACTGGTACGCGCTGGCGCTCTCCGCTGCCGGAAGAAGCGACGAAGCGATTTCGGAGATGAAGCTGGCGCAGGAACTCGATCCGCGTTCTCTGATCATAAATGCGAATCTAGCGTGGGTTCTGTACCTGGCGGGGAAGAATGACGAAGCCATTGCGCAAGCGCAGAAAACCATTGCTATGGATTCCAGCTTCGCGGTTGCGCATGGCTACCTCGGCCAGGCTTATCTGCAAATGCAGGAATACGAAAAAGGGCTGTACGAGTTGCAACAGGCGCTGACGCTTTCTGGTAACGAAACTTCGTTCAAGGCCGAACTTGCGAACGCCAATGCCGTCGCGGGAAAGAATGCAGAGGCGCTCGGGATTTTGCATGAATTGCTGCAGCAGTCAGCGCGACAATATGTTTCGCCTTACAGCATCGCGCTCGTTTATGTCGGCCTGGGTCAAAAGGATGAAGCATTCCAATGGCTGGATCAGGCGTATGCGGAGCGTTCGGTGCGCCTGATCAATATCGTCGTGCATCCGCGATTTGCCGGCTTACGTTCCGATCCGAGATTTACGGCGCTGGTGCAGCGGATCGGGTTGCCTCTCGTGATGGCCGGCGGAGAAGCGAAATGAATTCGTTCTCAGCGAACACGTTGGTGCTGCGTTGTGCGCTGAGAGAATGACTGCTATGCAATCTTTCTTGACGCTGTGTATGGCCTCTACTACACTTTCGCCGTTCCGCGCACGCCGCCCCGAAATCGGCCCTAGTCTCCAGTCCAAGGAATTATTCGTGCGCCGACCAGGGAGAGCCAGATGGCCAAAATTAGCTTCACGCTGAAGGGTATTTCCAAGGAAATCATCAAAGCCGAGAAGAAACTGCGCTCGATTCGAGGGAAAGTCATCGCGCGCGACCAGCAAAAGATCGATTTGAACTTGCAGGGCCTGGAGAAATGCCAGGGCATCGTCAGGAATTTTTGCAGGCCACCCACCACGCACTTCGGGCAGACGTTCACGAAGAAAACCAAAGCCAAAGCCTGAACGAACTAAGGCCATGCGCAGTGCCAGAGGGGCGCGCGCGGGAGACGCATATCCCGCTTCCAGGATTTGAAGTACGCGGAAGGAGAACATCATGGCGAAAGTTGCTTTTTCGGTTCATCCGATTACCAGCGCAATTCGCAGGGCCGAGAAGAAGTTGCGCGCCATTCGGCCTAAAGTGAGCAAGGCTGAGCAGAAGAAAATCGATCTGAACCTGCGGATGCTGGAGAAATCCTATCGCCTGCTGCGATTCCCTTGTCCGAAAGTAAAGGCGACTCAGTTCCAGCTGCCGTTCGGCCAGTGGTTCACGACCAATCCCAAGTAACGCACGCAGGAGAGCTGGCACGTTTGCTTATCTGCACGTGGTCGCGAGCAATTCTGCATGCCTAAAGCGAAACGGGTGCTTTTCCGGCGGTCTCCGTTCTTGGTTTCCTATTGGAACGATGCGGAGCTGATCTTTGAGAATTACGCGACGGGGAAAGGCGTCAGCGCCGCGCCGATCGCGACCGAAGTGCTGAGCTTCTTCAGCCGTTGGTGTTCTGCCGACGCTCTTTTCCGTAACTTTCCGCAATATTCTGTTTCGTCTTTGCGCGCGGCCCTTAAGGAGCTGGTGCAACACTCACTGCTGCAACGTTCCGACCTCAAGCGACAACCTCTCGAACAAGCGATGGGCGCGTGGAAAGATTGGAATCCTGCTACGGGGTTCTTTCACTTCACGGGGCGTGATCTTCCGTTTGAAGCTGACCTGGTGGGCATGGGGCGTTACATGGAAGCGCTGACCCACGAGAAAGCGATGCCTGTGCCGGTAAAGCATTATTCGCGGGCAGCACAGTTGGCTTTGCCGCGTCCGCGCGTGCAGGGCGAATTCACTCGCGTGTTGACGACGCGGAGAACATGGCGAAGATTTGCGCCGGGGAAAATTGCGCTTGGGGATTTGGCCACGCTTCTGGGGCTGACGTTCGGAGTGCGCGAATGGGTTGCTGTGCCGCCGCTGGGGCGATTTGCGGTGAAGACTTCTCCGTCGGGCGGAGCTTTGCATCCGATTGAGGCCTATGTGGTGGCGCGGGATGTGGAGGGAATTTCGCCGGGGATTTATCACTACGATGCTACTCGACATGGGCTGGAATTGTTGCGGCGCGGGATGACGCGTGATCGGATGTCGGATTACGTGATGGGGCAGCGATGGTTTTCCGAAGCTGCTTCGTTTGTGTTTATGACTGCAGTCTTCACGCGCACGCAGTGGAAGTATCGCTATCCGCGCGCTTATCGCGTGGTCCTGGCCGAGACGGGACATTTGTGCCAGACGTTTTGTCTGGTGGCGACTTGGCTGGGACTTGCGCCGTTTTGCACGATGGCGATGGCAGATTCGAAGATTGATCGGGATTTGGGGATTGACGGAGTGACGGAAGGAGTTTTGTATGTTGCGGGAGTCGGCAAGAGGCCCGCAGGCGTGGATTGGAAGACAGCGTCGCTACCGATTGATCCGACGGGGAAAAGACGGAAATTGCGAGATTAGCGGTGACGCGAAGCTGAAAAATTCAAGAACAAATCCGAAATCAAAGTCAAGAACGCCCGCCTAAAAATGAGCAGGCGGCCGCTACAGAGTCAAAAGCAAATTCAAATGCTAAGGGCCGGCGGGATGCCAACGCTACTTTGTCGCGCCCTAGGCGCTGCTCACGCTTTTAGTTCCCAGGTGTCGCCGGCGCGGAGGAGTTTGGCCAGGTCGCCTTTGCCTTTTTTGGCGATTACGTCGCGGATTTGCTGTTGGATCAGATCTTCGTAGCGCGGGACACCTTGTAGGGCGCGGAGGACGCCGATGGGGGTGGGGAAACCGGGCATGGAATCCATGCGGGAGAGGGCGAAGGCGTAAACGGGATTGGGATTGTGCTCGTTGTGGACCAGCAGATCTTTTTCGGTGATGCCGTTTCCTAGGGCGACTACTTCGAGATCGAGGCCCACGAGGCGAATTCCTTTGTCGCGATTTTTTCCGAAAATTAGCGGCTTGCCGTGTTCGAGCTGGACGACTTGCTCGCTGCGGGCTTCTTTCTCGGTGATGGTTTCCCACGCGCCGTCGTTGAAAATATTACAATTTTGCAGAATTTCTATGTACGCCGAGCCTTGATGCGCCGCTGCTTTCCTGAGGGTTTCTTTCAGGTGCTGCTGGAAGACGTCCACGGAGCGCGCTATGAACGTGGCTTCGGAGCCGAGAGCGAGCGAGAGAGGGCTGAAGGGGCGATCCACCGAGCCGAACGGAGTGGATTTGGCTTTTTTGCCGACTTCGGAAGTGGGGGAGTATTGGCCTTTGGTTAGGCCGTAAATTTTATTGTTGAACATCAGGACTTTGAGGCCGACGTTGCGGCGCAGCATGTGAATGGTGTGATTGCCGCCGATGGAGAGGGAGTCGCCGTCGCCGGTGGCTACCCAGACGTCGAGATCGGGGCGGATCAGTTTGACGCCGGTGGCGATAGCGGGCGCGCGGCCGTGGATGGTGTGGAATCCGAAAGTGTTCATGTAATAGGGAAAGCGGCTGGAGCAGCCGATGCCGGAGATGAAGACGAATTTTTCGCGCGGGACCCCGAGTTCGGCGAAGACGGCTTGCACGGCAGCGAGGATGGCGTAGTCGCCGCAACCGGGGCACCAGCGGATTTCCTGATCGGTTTGGAAATCTTTTTTCGTGTAAATCGGAAGTGTGGCCGTGGTCATTATGGCGCTCCTTGAAAAAATGGCCCGCAACAACTGCAAAGGCAAAAACGCCCGCCTAGAAAAAAGCAGGCGGCCGCTACAAATTCAACTGCGACGGCTGGCGGTCTGAAGACCGCCGCTACGAAAAGTTAATCAAGCAGCTCTTCGATTTTTGCTTCGATCTCGGATTGCTTGAAGGGTTTGCCTTGGATCTTGCCGTAGCTTTCGGCGTCGACTAAGAATTTTGCGCGCAGAATCATTGAGAGCTGGCCCATATTCATTTCTGGGACGAGAACTTTTTTGTAGCGCTTTAGAATGTCGACTAGATTGCGCGGCAGGGGATTCAGATAGCGCAGATGGACGTGGCCGATGCGATGACCTTTCTCGCGCATGGGTTTCATGGCGGCGGTGATGGGGCCGGCGGTGGAGCCCCAGGCGACGATGAGCAAATCTCCGGACTGATCGCCTTCGGGAACGATTTCGGGAATATCTTGCGCTATGCCTTCGACTTTTTCGGCGCGGGTGCGAACCATGTGTTCGTGGTTCAGAGGTTCGTAGTTGATGTTGCCGGTGACATCCTGCTTTTCGATGCCGCCGACGCGATGTTCCAGGCCGGAGGTGCCGGGAATGGCCCACGGGCGCGCGAGCGTGGAAGGATTGCGCTTGTACGGGAGAAAGCCCTCGGGATTCGTTTCAAAGACCACGGGAATTTGCGGTAACTCCGCGACTGTCGGAACTTTCCAAGGCTCCGCGCCGTTGGCGAGGTAGCCGTCCGAGAGAATAATCACTGGAACCATATATTTGATGGCGATACGGCTGGCTTCAATGGCAATCCAAAAGCAATCGCCGGGAGTGGAAGGAGCGAGCACCGGGACGGGAGCTTCGGAGTTGCGTCCGTACAAGGCTTGGAGAAGATCGGCTTGTTCGGTTTTTGTGGGAAGGCCAGTGGAAGGCCCGCCGCGTTGAATATCACAGATCACCAGCGGTAGTTCGACGGCAACGGCGAGGCCGATCGCTTCGGTTTTCAGCGCCATGCCGGGACCGGATGTGGTGGTGATCGCCAGCGCGCCGGTGTAAGAAGCGCCGATGGCGGAAGAGACGGCGGCGATTTCGTCTTCGGCCTGAAAAGTAGTGACACCGAAATCCTTGTACATCGAGAGTTCGTGAAGGATGTCGGAAGCCGGCGTGATGGGATAAGAACCCAGGAAAAGCGGGATACCGGCTTGCTGCGACGCGGCGACGAATCCGAGCGCTAGCGCGGCGTTGCCGCTGATATTGCGATACACGCCCGGCGACAACTTGGCCGGAGGAATTTCGTAGCTAATCTGGAATGCTTCGGTGGCTTCGCAAAAGCTGTAGCCGGCCTGCATGGCGAGTTTGTTGGCGGTCACCAGCTGCGGCTTGTTCTTGAATTTATCGTCGAGATAGCGGAGGGTCGGCTCCATGGAGCGGTTGTAGAGCCAGTAGCACATGCCGAGCGCAAAGAAATTCTTGCAACGATCCATGCTCTTCGCGTCCAGGCCGACGTCTTTTAGCGCGGCGCGCGTGAGCTTGGTGAGCTGAACGGCAAAAAGGCGATAGCCATCGAGCGAATGATCTTCGAGAGGGCTGACGGTGATTTGCGCCTTGCGCAGGTCGCTTTCACCGAAGTCATCGGAATTGACGATGAGGATGCCATTGGTTTTCAGGTCCGGCAGATTCATTTTCAGCGCGGCGGGATTCATGGCGATCAGGACGTCCACGCTGTCGCCTGGCGTGTACACGTTGCTCGAGGAGAAATGGACTTGGAATCCGCTGACGCCGGGAAGAGTGCCGGCGGGGGCGCGAATCTCGGCGGGATAATCCGGGAACGTGGCCAGGTCGTTGCCGTAGAGGGCGACGGTGTTGGTGAACTGGCTGCCGGTAATCTGCATGCCGTCACCGGAGTCACCGCAGAAGCGGATGACTGCCTGATCTATCGTTTCTCTTTTGCGACCCAAGATTTCGGAGATTGTTGTAGACATTCCTAATTGGCCCTCGCGGCGCTGGATGTAAAGAATCGCCCGACAACCCTGTTTTTGGGACGGGAAATGCAGGGGAGGCGATGGTTAATGATGCGTCCAAAAGTATTCAATAGAATTGGCATTTTTGTTGGTATTGAAGGAGTTACGGGAGCTGCCGAAGTTTTATTTGTCCCATTTGTATCGAATAGAAATGCGAGCGGCGCGACGGTTTTTGACGAATCTAAGGAGCAAAGCGCGCGGAAAGCACCAGGGGCAGAGACAGCCGTTTTGCGAAAACCAGAATGAGAAAAAGTAATGGGGAGCTGTGAGGCGCCGTAGTCAACTGCGCGGCGCAAAAGCTTGCGCGGGTTCGCTTCTTCTCGCATAACTCCGAAGACAGAGTGCCCAAGTCCGATAATAGGCTATCACAACGAGCGTGGGTTTGCCCTGTACACACTAAGATGATGTTTCGTAAGAGTTGGGATGTCCGCATGGCAAGATGAGCATGGGCGCCCGATGGGAACCGGCGGGGAACCGGGCTGAGAGCGGCAACGTCCTAGTGATAGATCATCGTGTTGAGCGATTGGGGTACGGCGTTCGGGGATGCGAGTGAGCGGAACGGTAGCCACTAGCTGGACCAATCATCAGCGCAGCATGGGGTAGCATTGCGATGAAATCTAGCCTGGAAAAGCTGGCGATGACCGCGCCTACGACCGCGCATGTGGTGAGGCATTGGTTTTTGGCGCTCGGAGGGCCGGGGCTGATTCTGCTGGGGCTGATTGATAGCTCGGTGATTCCCGTGCCGGGCAGCATGGATGCGATGACGATCGTGCTATCGGCGCATCAGCGGACGTGGTGGCCGTATTACGCGGTAATGGCGACGGTGGGGTCGGTAGTGGGAGCGTATGTAACATACCGGCTAGCGCGGAATCGCGGGGAGAAAGCGCTGCACGAGAGGCTCTCGAAGCGCAACGCGAAGAAAGTGGTGCTAACGTTTGAGCGCTGGGGATTCGGGGCCATCGCGCTGCCGGCGCTGCTGCCGCCGCCGATGCCGATGGTGCCGTTTGTGATTGCGGCAGGGGCCTTGCAGTATTCGCAGAGAAAATTTTTGCTGGCGATGTCCTTGGGGCGGCTGGTGCGGTATTGCATTCTGGCGTACCTGGGAGCGCTGTATGGCAGGAAGATTTTCGCGGTGGTTTTGGCGCATGGAGAAGTGGCGTTGTACGTGACGATAGGGTTGGCGGTTGTGGTGACGGCGGTATTGTTGATTAAGCGATACCGGCGAAAGCGAGAAGCGCTGGCGGGCGGAGATTAGAGCCGGGGTCTTTTGGATTTCGGGCGAGACGGGATTGCCGACGAGCGTTTGCACGAGCGATCGGTGCAAAGCATGTGTCGCACCTACGACGCTCCGGATTTGCTTTCCGAATTTTCCCAGGCCTTCCGGCCTGGGCATAACTTATGCAGCGCCTACGGCGCTGGTGCGCGGCAGTCAGTGACGATTCTGCGATGCGCCGTCGTTCGGCTAGAATGTCGCCAATGACCAATCCAGCGATTCAAGGGAAATCGGCGTCGGATCCGGTTCGGGGCGAGCAAAACCGTAGAGCGGTAATTGTCACTGGCGCGAGCAGGGGAATCGGAGCTGCGATTGCCAGGCTGATTGGCGCGAACGGATTCCCAGTCGCCGTAAATTTTTTGACGAATCGGGCCGGGGCCGAAGAGGTGGTGCGGAACATTGTGGCGGGCGGCGGACGGGCCCTCGCGATTCATGCTGATGTTAGCCGTGAAGATGAAATCCTGCGGCTGTTCGAGGCGACGGTGCGCGAACTCGGGCAGATCGGAGGGCTGGTGAATAACGCGGGCGTCACTGGCGGCTTATTCCGAGTGGATGCGGTGCCGGCGCAGGCAATCGCGCAAGTCCTGGCTACGAACGTTGCCGGCACGATGCTTTGTTCGCGCGAGGCGGTTCGGCGGATGTCCGTGCGCCACGGCGGGGTGGGCGGATCCATCGTGAACATCTCGTCGCTGGCTGCGAGGACGGGTGGCGCTGGGGAATGGGTGCACTATGCGGCGTCGAAAGGGGCGATTGATAGCTTTACGATCGGGTTGGCGCGAGAAGTGGCGAGTGAGGGAATTCGCGTTAACGCTGTGGCGCCGGGATTAATTGAGGCTGAGCTGCACGCGGCGAATGGAGTGCCGGATCGTCTGGAGCGCTTGGCGCATACAGTTCCCATGGGACGGCCGGGCACGGCACTTGAGTTTGCTCAGGGTGTGCTGTGGCTGCTTTCAGCAGCGGCATCGTATACGACAGGAACGATACTGGAGATCGGCGGCGGGCGATAGCGCAGGTGGCGGCTCGTCGAGCTAGTTGATTGGTGCGAGCCAGATGTCTTGATCTACGTAGGCCGTGAGCGGGGTTCCGGCGGGGATGTCAACATTTTTGCCGTGTTTGATGAGGCCGATGGGACCGAACAGGACTGTCAACGCCACGGTTGCTCCGGTCTTGCTGTCTCCTTCTCGCCCTTTCGTGCCGCGAATCCGTACGTGGTTGCTGCCCGAGACCAAGTATTGCATTTGAACGCTGAGTTCTCCTGGTCTTCCCATCATGCCGGCCTTTTTGGCGTCCGTGACGGTGGCTACGGCATGCGCGCCTTTCGGAACGATGATCGAACTTCCCACTTTTAAGTCATCATCGAGCAGGAATTCTACGGGGTCTCCTTCGTGAGCAGTCTTCGAGTTTAGATCCGCCGCGAATTTTAGAGAAACCTGCACGCCTTCCTTGAGCAGGCAGCCGTTGTTCGCGCTGCACGTAGGCTGAGAGGCGTCCGCAGGCGTCCCGCCACGCACGGCTTCCACATTGCCAGAGGGCTTCGCGGACTGGGCGGCGAGCATAGCCTCCAAGACGGATTTGTCCACGCCCGCGTTTTTCAAGGCGATGAGCGCCTGCGGGGAGGTGTCGAAATCCGTGTTGCTGGACTGAATATCTTTCACGATCAGGGCGGCTTCGAAACCCTGGGTGGTCATGTTGATGATGTCCGTGTTGGTGAGCGGTTTTTGCGTCTGCGGGAAGGATGCAGGGACTGCGAAGACGGTTAGCGCTAGGAGCACCAGGAAACGAACGGGTTTCATGACGGCCACTCCTGAGAAATTTATCTTCTGTGAGCGTCGAGCATATCTCAAATGGCGAGTAGCAGCAGGTTAAATTTCTTTTTGAGTACTTATAGTGACGGGCGGCGCGTGCTCAGGGTCGAGGCGGTGAGCGGTGCGACCGTTATGCATTCCGGTGTCTGGAACGAAGGACACTGGCCGTCGCGGGAAGTCAGGTGGGAGTAGGCTGGACCGAACCTGTCCCAGAGTACCATTGACTTTCGCTTTTGGTTCGCCTAGGGTGTAAGCTTCAGGCTGGGCCCAGAGGGGAGTGATAATGGCGCTGACGAAGAGGCAGAAAGAAGTACTGAATTATTTGGTGGGATTCATCAACAAGAACGGGTATTCGCCCAGTTTTGAGGAGATTGCTCACGCGCTGAAGCTGACGTCGCTGGCGACGGTGCACAAGCACCTTTCGACGCTGGAGAAGAAGGGCTACATTCGCCGAGGGTACAACCAGAGCCGGTCAATTGAAGTGGTGCAGCTGCCGAAGCCGATTCGCGAGCAGGTGCTGGATCGCCACGTGATCGAGCTACCGCTGGCGGGGCGAATTGCGGCGGGACGTCCGCTGGAAGCGGTAGAGACAAATGAAACGATTTCGCTGGCTGATTTCGCGCGCGGGCAGAATACGTTCGTGCTGCAGGTGAAGGGCGAGTCCATGCGAGACGACCATATTTTGGACGGCGATTACATCGTGGTGGAGCAGACCCAGGTGGCAAACCCTGGAGAGATCGTTGTGGCGTTGGTAGGGGAAGATGACGCCACGGTGAAGAGGTTCTACCGGGAGCCGGGTGGGAAGGTCCGACTGCAGCCTGCGAATTCGACGATGGCGCCAATTGTGGTGCAGGGCACGGACGTGAAGATTCAGGGGCGAGTTGTGGGAGTGCTGCGGAAGTATTAGGCGCCGCGCTGCGGATTGCGCGTTAGAGTGTGTCGCAACGAGGCAAAGCAACTGAGCCGGCGAGACGCCGGCGCTACCAAAGTCAAAGGCGCCAGTAGAGTAGAGCGCAGGCGGCCGCTGCGAGGCCAACGACGGAGGCCTGCCGAGCGGTAGATCGAAACAAATCTTGCTTGCGCTTTAGCGAAAATTCTCCTACCAAAGCACCGGTAAAAAGTATTAGGATGCACTTCCCCAGCTTGACCGGTGGAGTTATCTCGCCGGACACACTTGTTCCATTTTGGATTTGGCATCGATAGGGCGCGGGACTACATTCAAAGACCCCGGTCCTTGTTGGCGATATTGTTCGTGGCAGGCGAAATTGGGTCCTAAGGTAGGAGGGTAAATGTGGGGAGACAAGAAACCGGAGGCTCCCGGGAAGAAGGCGGTCCCGCAGCAGCCGCAACCGTCTCAGCAAGTGCAACCGGCTAAACCAACCGTACCGAGTGCAAACGCACCGGCTTATCCTGGGGAGGCAAAAACAATGGCACCGAATGATCCGACGTATCCGAATACAAGTTCGGGCAACACGGCACGGCTAGGTTCAAGCCTGCACGTAAAAGGCGAGATCACCGGCAACGAAGACCTGCTGATTGATGGCACGGTCGAGGGGTTGGTTCAGCTGGAAGACCGCAAGCTGACGGTGGGAGCAAGCGCGAAGGTGACGGCGGATGTGATCGCCCGCGAAGTGGTCGTTTACGGCAACGTGAAGGGCAACCTGCGCGCGCGCGACCGGATTGAGATCAAGAAGGACGGATCGGTGGTGGGGGATTTGACCACGGCGCGGATTTCGATCGAGGATGGAGCTTATTTTAAGGGCTCGATCGAAATTGACAAGACGGGCGACGCGGCTGACGAAAGCAGCAAGGCGTTTTCGCGCGCGAAGCATGGCGCAGCGGCGACGACTACTTCATAGGTTTGGTTCCTGGGAGTTGCAAGGTGGCGGGCCGCTTCGGGTGGTCCGCCGCTGAATTCGTTGCGCTGCGCCTCGACACGTCCTTCTTTTAGTTTTTCCGCATGTTAGTCCTCGTTGACATAAATGGCGACGTACTTTAGACTCGTTGTTTGTCCCTAGACGGAAAGGTGTGACTGCAGAGATGCCGACGTATATTCCAAGAGGCCGCGAGGCCGAAGAGTTGATGGTAGGGAAGAACTGGTTCGTGATAGACGCCGAAGGAGTGGTGCTCGGGCGGCTGGCGACGCGGATTGCGCGTTTGCTGATTGGGAAGGATAAGCCGACGTACACGCCGCATCTGGATTGCGGAGATCATGTGGTAGTGGTGAACGCGGAGAAAGTGAAGTTGACGGGTAACAAGATTGATCAGAAGTTGTATCGTCATCACAGCGGCTGGCCGGGTGGATTGAAGGAAGTGCCGATCCGCACGTTGCTGCAACGCCGGCCGGAAGAGGTTGTGCGCGAGGCGGTGCTGGGAATGCTGCCGAAGAACAAGCTGCGCGCGCGTCGAGCAAAGAAGCTGCGTGTTTATGCCGGAAGTGAAGGCCTCGCCCGCCACACCGGACAAAAGCCTCAGCCACTCTCGCTGTAACCTCGTTCACGGGAAGTCACGGGAACCGAAAAAAAACCGTTCCGCGGATTGGTCCGCAGGGACGATTCAGGCTTGTCCTTAGCGATGCTCCGTTTACAGAGCGCGTTCGGGAAAATTAGGAGGAACTTTGAGTTCAGGTGCGAGTTCGCTGGAAGGAACGGCAAAACAATTTTATGGCACGGGGCGCCGGCGGGAATCCATCGCGCGCGTGTACATCAAGCAGGGCGCGGCGCGGTTCACGGTGAACGGCCGGCCGGTGGATGAATATTTCCGCAACGTGGCGTGGAACACGGCGGCTGTGGAGCCGTTGAAGTTCACGCAGATGCTGGACCAGGTGGAAGTGAAGTGCATTGTGAAGGGCGGCGGCGTGGGTGGACAGTCGGGAGCGGTGCGCATGGGGCTTTCGCGCGCGCTTTCGAGGCTGAACCCGGAATTGCGGCCGGCGCTGCGCAAGAATGGATTTTTGACACGCGATCCGCGCATGAAGGAACGCAAGAAGTACGGACAGAAGGGCGCGCGACGGAGATTCCAGTTCAGTAAGCGGTAAAGTGGCCGGCTCCCTTCGGACCCGACTCTGTCGGGTCCTCTGGGCAAGCCAGTTCAGCAAGCGGTAGTTTGCTGCTGGAGCTAGCGTGGCGGAAGGCGAAGAGAGATCTTTCATCCGCTTCGCGTGTTCGGGGTGACGAATCAGTTGACGGTCGCTGGGTACGGATCAGGCTTCGAGGAATCGGGGCTTGATTAATTCACGGCCGGGAAGGGACCGGCAAAAAAGGATGCTGCCCTAGCGGTTGCACGCGAGTCGCGGGGAAATAAGCATCCCTTCACGAGAGGAGGAACTTTGGGAGTCGAAATTACGATGAAAGAGCTGCTGGAGGCCGGAGTTCACTTTGGCCACCAGACGCGCCGCTGGAACCCGAAGATGAAGGAATATATTTTCGGGGAACGCAATGGAATCCACATTATTGACCTGCAGAAGACCTTGAAGATGTTCCGCGACGCCGCGCGTTACGTGGCCGAACTGGCGGGACAAGGCAAACGAGTTCTTTTTCTCGGGACGAAGCGGCAGGCGCAGGAAGCCATCGCTGAGGAAGCGAACCGCTGCGGCATGTTCTACGTGAACCACCGCTGGCTGGGCGGCACCATGACGAACTGGGTGACGCTGCAGAAATCCATCAAGAGATTGAAATTGCTGAAGGGCATGGTGGAAGACGGGCGGATGGCGCAGTTTTCGAAGAAGGAAGCGGCGCGGCTGGAACGCGAACTGAAACATTTGAAGCAGAATTTTTCCGGCGTGGAGAACATGACCACGCTGCCGGATGCGCTGTTTGTAATTGATCCGAACGCCGAGCTGATCGCGGTCCACGAAGCGAGGCGCATGGGCATTCCGGTGGTGGCGATTGTGGATACGAACTGCGATCCGGATCTGGTGGATTGGGTGATTCCGGGCAACGATGATGCGTTGCGCGCGATTCGCCTGTTCACGTCGAAGATTTCGGATGCGGTGATTGTGGGCCACCAATCCTTCGAACAGACGCAGATCGCCGATCAGAAGGCGATTGAAGGCAGCGGCGAAGAAGGCGTGGATTACGTGGACACCAGCGCCTACGAAGTTTACGAGAAACAGGAAGGCGATTTCGTGGAAGGCGAGCCGGGTGATGTGGTCGTGAGCGAAGAAGCAGCCGCCGCAGCCGTGCCGACCGAAGACGAGACGCAGCCTCGGTAAGAGCGATTCCTCGCGATTAAATTTTCAATTGCTGGAGTTGAGCGGGGCAGTCCAGCCACGCGCAGAGTGCGTCCCCAAATCATAAAAAGGAATTGAGTACAATTATGGCAACGGCAGACGGAAAACCGAATATTTCGGCGCAGCAGGTGAAGGAACTGCGCGACCGCACGGGCGTGGGTTTCGCGGCGTGCCGCGAAGCGTTGGTGGAAGCGAGCGGCGACATCGAGCGGGCGATTGATCTGCTGCGGAAAAAGGGGCAGGCAACGGCGGCGAAAAAGGCGCAGCGGGCGACGTCCGAGGGATTGGTGAGTTGCTACATTCACGCGGGCGGAAAAATCGGCGTGCTGATCGAAGTGAACTGCGAGAGCGATTTCGTGGCGCGCACGGATGATTTTCAGCGGTTGTGCCACGACGTGGCGATGCACATTGCCGCGCTGGATCCGCGTTTTCTGCGGCGCGAGGAAGTGACGCAGGAGACGCTAGATCGCGAGCGGGAGATTTACAAAGAACAGGCCAAGGCGACGGGAAAACCGGAAGCTGTGATCGAGAAAATCGTCAGCGGCAAGATGGAAAAATTTTACGAAGAGAATTGTTTGTACGAGCAGCACTTCATCAAGGACGAGGGTTTGACGGTGAAGGAGCTGATTGACCACACGATCGCAAAGATCGGCGAGAATATTGCGGTGCGCCGTTTTTCGAGGTTTAAGGTGGGCGAGATGGATGGCGCGCAGCGGGCGGCGGGCGCGGCTGAGGCCGAGGCGCCGGGAGCTGTGCCGAGCGCGTAGTTTTTGTGTGATGTGAAGGGTCTTACGATCCGCCGCGTTTGCGGCGGATTTTTTTTGCGCGGACAGCTTGTTGTGTGAGGTTGCGGGGATTCTCTGCTAAAATACGCGCGGCCAGGGGGCTGGCTCATCCGTGACGAAAAAAGCCGCACGAAACAAGGCGAAGACGGTTCCGGCAAGCGCGACTTCCAAGGGCAAGACGTCAATTCAATCCATTGCGGGCGAGATGCCTGCGCCGAACGGCGGGCCGGTTTATCAGCGGCTCGTGCTGAAGCTTTCCGGGGAATCGCTGGCGGGGCCGCAGGAATCCGGAATTCACGCTGAAACGATCCAGGGCATGGCGCATGAGGTGAAAGAGATATGCGACCTGGGCGTGCAGGTGGCGATCGTGGTGGGCGGCGGGAATTTTTTTCGGGGGACGCGGCAGAAGGAATTGGCGATTGATCGCGCGACCGGCGATTACATGGGCATGCTGGCGACGGTGATCAATGGACTGGCAATGCTGGATGCGCTGGAAAAGGCAGGCTGCCACACGCGATTGCTGAGCGCGATCGAAATGCACCAGGTGGCCGAGCCGTTTATCAGGCGGCGCGCGACGCGCCATCTGGAGAAAGGCCGCGTGGTGATTTTCGCGGCGGGCACCGGGAACCCTTATTTTTCCACGGACACAGCGGCGGCCTTGCGCGCGATGGAAATCAAGGCGCAGGTAATTCTGAAGGCAACACGGGTGGACGGCGTATATGACGCGGACCCGGAAAAAGTGAAGGGCGCGACGAAATTCGAAACGATCACTTACCTTGACGTGCTGCAGAAGGGGCTTTCAGTGATGGACGCGACGGCCATTTCGCTGTGCATGGACAACCAAATGCCGATCGTGGTGTTCAATATGACAGTTCCGGGGAATTTGAAGCGCGTGGTGCTGGGCGAGCGCGTTGGCTCAGTGGTCACGATGGCGTGAGAGAAGAACGGCGGAGGCGAATTTTTCGATGACTGTGATTGCCACCAGCAAAGACGCACTGGCGCAAGCCAAGACGCGCATGGAAAAAGCCGTGGAAGATTTCCGCAAGGAATTGGGGAGCGTGCGCACCGGGCGCGCGAATACGTCGCTGCTGGATCACGTGCGCGTGGATTATCACGGCACGCCGATGCCGATCAATCAGCTGGGAACGTTGAATGTGCCGGACGCTTCGACGATTGTGATTTCGCCGTGGGATCCTGGCGCGGTGGCTTTGATTGACAAGGCGATACGATTGACGGATCTGGGATTGAATCCGACGAATGACGGGAAAGTGGTGCGCGTGCCGATTCCGACTTTGACGGAGGACCGGCGCAAAGACATGGTGAAGCACATTCACAAGGTGCTGGAAAATCACCGCACCGCGATACGGAATATTCGGCGGGACATCAAGGAAGGCGTGGAGAAATTGGAGAAGGACAAGAAAATCAGCGAGGATGAGCGGAAGAGATCGTTGGATGAGTTGGAGAAGGTGACGCATTCGGAGACGAAGAAGATTGAGGATTTGTCTGCGGCGAAAGAGAAGGAAGTGATGGAGATCAAGTAGGGCGGGTTTTTTTGGACGCGAACCTCTTAAGGTACCTCGTTAATGTTGTATCCCTCATTGCAAGCTTTGGCGGCGAAAAAATGCAAGGCAACGTCAAAGCCGCAACAGATGAACGCAGATGAACACTGATAAAGGCTAGGCGAAGAGTAAAGGCGACGATCGCAGTTTACGCTTTGGAGCTTGGGCAATCGAAGAGAGATCCTTCGCTGCGCTCAGGATGACGGCGAAAAACAGAGGCAGGCGCGGAGCGCGGTTTAGTTGAGGGTGCGGACGTCTTCGGGGAGCGCTAGGGTGAAGGTGCAGCTTCCGGTCGTGGCGGAGCAGGCTAGGGTGCCGCGGCGGACTAGTTTTGCGGGCGAAGTGTCTGGGAACATGGGGCCGAAATCCAGGGCGCGAAGTTTTTCTGTGAAGGGGCGCAGGTCCTGGCTGCCGCTGATGAATTTGACGGCTTCGACTTTTGGATTTTTTGCGCCGGGCGAGAGCAAAACGAAAAAATCGGCGCGGGCGTTTTGTTTCAGCAGATCTCCTGCCGGGAAAACGCGGATTCTCGTGAGCTCTGGTTTATTCTTCGCGACGAGCTCATCAATTCCGGCATTTCCGCCGAGCAGAACGATCAGGCGCGCGCGAGTTTCGGGCACCGAATGCGGGGCGGCGATGGCTTCGGCGTACATGCGCGCGGCGTGCTGCTTGTCACCGCGTTTTTCATAGATTTGCGCGAGATGGTCGCCGACTTCGCCGTGCTGATTCAGCAGCCAGGCGGCGCGAACGTAGCGTTCGGCCTGATCGAGATCGCCTTTGCGAAAATTGACCCAGCCGAGAGTGTCCCAGTAAACGCCGATGCTCGCGACCTGGTTGAGATCGTCGAGTGAGAGGCGCGAAAGCTCAATGTTGCGGAGATTCGCGGCGGTGGCGGCGATGGCGGATTCCGCGTATTGCGCCGCTTTATCGAGTTCGAGATTGTGCTCGGCGAGAGCGTAGGCGACGTTGTTCCAGACGACCGGCGTTTGCGAGAGTTCCACGCCTTTTTCGAATGCTTCCAGCGCTTTATCTTTTTCCCCGGTGTTGAGCAGCGCGTTGCCGAGACTGACTTCGAGTTCGGCGTTTTCTGGCGCGAGAACCGTGGCCTTATCGAGTTCCGGGATCGCTTCGGAATATTTGTGTTGTTCGAGGAAAAGTGCGCCGAGGGCGGCGTGGGCCACGGGATCGAGCGGATTCACGGCGATCTGTTTGCGGAACGCGTCGGCGGCTTCGGGAAATTTCTGCTGCTGTTGCAGCGTGAGGCCCAGGTAATTGTAGACGTGCTCATCGTAAGGATTGGCGGAAATTTGTTTCTGGAATGCGGCGGCGGCCTCGTCGAATTGGCCGAGGCGCAGATAGGCGAGGCCGAGATCGTTCCATCCTTGTTTGCTTTTAGGATCAATTTCGACGGCGTGTTGCAGCAGCGGAATCGCTTCGCGAATATTTCCGGCATTGAGCGCGGCGATGCCGGCTTCGAGGAGTTCGTCGGCGCTGACGGTGGTGGGGATCGTGGGCGCGCCGGTAGTGGAATTTTCGACGATGAGCAGCTGGGTTTCGTCGGATTCGACGGCGCGGGAGAAGGCAAGGTAATCGCTGACGCGCGCGGCGGGGAGTTCGCGCATTTTGAAATTCAGCGAGCGATGTGCGGTGAGAATGTGATTTTCGAAGCGATAGCTGGATTTAAAGTCGGCGTAGTCGCGTTCGACGGAAACGGCGACGGGAGCGCGTGCGGAGAAATTTTCGGGCAGCGTCATTTTCAGGTCCATGGTGACGTCGAGCGGACTGCCTAGATGGATTGGATCGGTGGAATCTTCGTTCGCGTCCGGCAATCCGATGGCGAGAAGCGGGACGCCGACTTTAGATTTTTTGCTGGACCAGTCCAGATAATTTGCTTGCGCGAAATCGAGATCGAGCTCGAAAGGTTTTTCGGTGTCGGAGGGATCGCTCGGTTTCACATTAGTGATTTCGCCTTTAATGCCATCGAGGGCGGCGATGGTCTGGCCGAGTTCTTTCCATTGGGTTTCGGGCGTGCGGCGGAAGGCGACGCGCAGGGCGTACTCGTTATCGCCACGGAGGAAATAGCGCAGCGTGGCGGTTAACTTGCCGAGATCGTTCACCCGGGCTTCGATTTCGACGTGCTGCGTGGAGAGGAACGGCGGGTCCATGGGAGTTTGGACAATTTTTCCGGCGCCATCGGGCTGGACGAGCAGAGCGGATTTATTGCGCAGCGGCGGTGAAAGCAGACGGAAGGGCGCGACTTCGGCGGTGGAATCCATCCAGATTAATTCGTCGCCGATGGGGACGGCAGTGATCATGTGATCGAATTGCGATGGCGAGGGAACGTCGGGATTTATTTTGTGCGAGAAGGGAATCAGCACGGCTTCGGAGGGAATGCCAGCGGCCTGCAGCATGGAGGCGAGCAGCGTGTGCTTGTCCTTGCAATCGCCGTATTGATTTTTGAAAACGTCGGCGGCGGAATGCGGCTGGTAACGGCCGAGTCCGAAGGAGAGGCTGACGTAGCGAATATTTTTCGCGACGTAATCGTAGAGCGCGGCGATTTTTTCGAGTTCGGTGGCGCGGCCTTGGATCAGTTCTTGGGTCTTGGCGCGGATTTCGGGCGTGGGGTCGGTGCGGCCTTTTTCAAGATTGGCGTACCACTCGGCGACTTGCGCCCACGAAGCGAAGGTGGTGAATTGCACGTCGGGCGTAGGCTCCGCGGGCGGCTGCGATTTTTTCTTGGCTTGCTCGGATTCGGAGGGCGCGTGAGGTTGGCATGCTGCCAGTGGTGAATTTCGCGATCGGAGGCGAAATCAGTTGCCTGCTCAATCTTCGGCGCGGTTATGAATTTGTGCACGCGGCCGGCGGGCAGGTTGACGTCGAGGCGCTCGTCGAGAACGATCGCATCTTTTACAAAGGCGTAATCGAACCAGAAATTTCCGGGCGCCAGTGCGGTGACGGTGCGCGTTGCGATTTCGTATTCGATGGTGTCTCCGGCGTGGAGTGAGGGCACGGTGACGTGTTTTTCTTTGTAGTCCGTGTATTCGGGAGCGTCGCGGGCTACGCTGGCGGTCATGTCTTTCACAGCGTCGGCTGTTGCGGTGACGACGGAGCCGTCTTCTTTTTCACGCGCACGAAACGGACGTCCATTACTTCATTCGCTGAGTTGTAACCGAAGACGAGTTCGCCGAGTTGTTGCACGCCGGCATCGCTTTGCACGCGGATCCGGACGGCGAGATCGCGTTCACTGGTGCCATCGTTTTCAAAGCGCGCGGTGGTGTGGTACTGCTCGATGACGAAGGGCTCCTGGGAGTAATCCGCCGGTGATGATTTCTGCGGCGCGGTTTTCGTGGCGGCCGGGGATGCGTTCTGCGTGGAATTTGATTGCTGCGCTGCGGCGAGCGATGAGAAAAGAAGCGCGCAGAATGCAGCCGTGTAAAGTCTGGTCATCCGTACTCCCTGTGGAAATTACTTAGACGTAAGCAGTGTAGGTGCGTTGGCAGATGCGGTAAAGCGGCACGGCTTGGCGGCGTAGGCAATGATGAAACGGCTTGCGGTCGGATCGCGCGGGAGAACTGCAGGACCGTCGGCGAGGGGGGACGGAGACGGCCTCGCGCTGGGGCGGCGATTTTAATGTAAGTCTTGTATAATCTGTCATAGGGTGTGTTATTCGCTGGGCTGGCCAATATTTCCCATTTTGAGACGGCGTGGCCGGGGCGATTTAGTGGCGACGCCTGAGGAAATGAAGATGGAAATTCTTGACGGGCTGCTAGGCAAGAGTAGGATGGCGGCGGTCCGAGGAGGAAGCGGAAGAGCAAGGAACAGGCCAACCGGGCGGATTTATTTTTTGGATGGAATCGAGTTGACAAGGCCTATTGATTCTCTTATACTTCCTCGGTTGTCTGAGGGTCATTGGACCCAGTGGTGATTAGGGAAGTCTTTCGTGCCCCGGAACAAAGAGCGACGGAACGGGGTAGGAAAGAGCGGCCGAAATGGGGCGCCAGCCCCGCAAAGCCGTGTGAGCCTCTCCGCAGATAAGTAGAAGATGCAGTTCACTCCTTGGGGTGACTCGTTTTCGCGGAGTACCTGGTAATTCCTTCGGGTGTGGCGCCTTTTCCGTATCATTCACTCGCCGAATTCTGCGCGGGCTTATTTGCCGTGCGCGGAAATTTGCGCGAAGTTTTTCAACTGGCGAGTTTTTCGAAACGAGTTTTTCTAGGAACAGGGGGAAAGCGTGCCGACGTTTTCACAGCTCGTGCGTAACGGCCGGGAGAAGATCCGGGTGAAGACTAAGTCACCCGCACTGGATGGATGTCCTGAGAAGCGCGGAGTGTGCGTCCGTGTTTACACTCAGACTCCGAAGAAACCAAACTCCGCGCTGCGTAAGGTAGCGCGTGCCCGCCTGACGAACAGCGCAGAAGTCACCACGTATATCCCCGGTATCGGCCACAATTTGCAGGAACACTCCATCGTACTGGTGCGCGGCGGCCGCGTGAAGGATCTGCCCGGCGTGCGTTATCACATCGTGCGCGGGACGTTGGATGCAGCAGGCGTTGAAAATCGAAAACAAGCGCGCTCGAAGTACGGCGCCAAGCGGCCTAAAGCCGCGCAGGAGATTGAGGAGAGCGGAACGATGCCACGTAAAGGATGGGTACTACGCCGCAAAATTCCAGGGGATCCGGTTTTCGGAAGCGACCTGGTGCAGAAGTTCATTTCGAGCATGATGTACGACGGCAAG
>CAVQBU010000030.1:0-71672 GCA_963710845.1 uncultured Acidobacteriota bacterium
CGCAACACTCTATCGAGGACACCGACTTTGCAAATAGGTGTGGCGGTCGGTGCTGTACATCGCGTGATTTATGGTGTCCTCTTCAGATGAACGGCAATAGGACCACCTGTATCCGATCAATCTGATCAGCAGCCGCAGCTACCAGCTGATCATAGCTAGTCTGCCCTTGAGCGGCGGCCTTTAGAATACACTCAGCAAGATACGCCTTTGTTGACGAACTTGAATATTCTAAGGGAACCTTTGTCATCACCTCTTCAAGCGCGTTTCTCATGACTTGGACGAGTTGAGGGTCGAACTTTTGCATGGCATGGTACCCGACTGCTTTTGCATGGCAAGTATCCCCACAGCGCACGATTCCCAAACAACGGTAATATAACAGATAAGTTGACACCTTACGGCAGGGTTGCCCCCACGTTACAATTTCTTGCCGCTCTTCAATTTTGTGTGACTCTTTGCTCATCCATGCTGCAAGCAGCTGGAGCTGATATGCCGCGAGGAGGTGGTTTTTGGCGGAAGCGCGGAGCGCATTTGCTGGTTTCGCCTTTGGATTGGGCGATTTTGGAGACATGGCAGAAGGCCGGGATCCCGATTGGGGCGGTACTCAAGGGGATTGACCGGGCCTTTGAAAGTTGGGCGCGTTCGCGGCGGGCGGCTGGCGGGCGGCAATTGAAGAGCCTGGCTTATTGCGTGGATGCGGTGCTGGATGCTGCTGCGGAAGCAGCGGAAGTGGCTGCGGGCAGCGGACCTGAGGTGAAATCATCGCGTGCGGGAGCGGAACCATTTTCGCGCGAGGAGTTGCGCAAATATTTGGAGAGAAACGCGGGGCGTTTGCGCGCTGCGGCTGGAAAGTTGCGCGCGAAGGCGGGGGCGACGGCGACTGCTGCGGCGTTGGCGGGGCGGTTTGATGAGACTGCTTCGAAGCTCGATGACGCGTTGCCTTTGCTCGATACCCCGGGTGCGCTCGATCTAGAGGATTTTGAACGTCGAATGACGGTGCTGGAGGAGAAATTGGCCGCTGCTCTGGCCGCGGACGCAGACGAGGAGGCGCTGCTTGCGATACGGCGCGAAATGGACCGGTCCTTGGCGCCTTACCGGCGTAAGATGTCTGCGGAGCAGTTGGCACAGCTGGAGAGGCAATATACGCAGAAGCGGTTGTTTGAATATTTTGAGGTGCCTCGGTTGAGCCTTTTCTATTTGACGTAGCCGCCTGTGCGATAGAGCGGTTTGGGAAAAAGGCAGCGGCTAGTGATCAGTGGTTAGTGGCTAGAAAAACCTGCAGAGAATTTCGCACCGCGATGGCAATTTTTCAGGCTGGGCTATTTTTTCTGGGCCTGCGGCTACTAGCCGCGGCGGACGAGGTGACTTCGTTTGGACATTACGATTGAAAAATTGATTTATGGCGGCGAGGGGTTGGCTCATCACGACGGGGCGACTGTTTTTGTGCCGTTGGTATTGCCAGCGGAACGCGTGGCTGTGGAGGCTGTAGAGCAGAAGAAGAAATTTGTGCGCGGGCGGGTGGAGCGGATCTTGCAGGCGGCGCCGGAACGTGTCGAGGCCCGTTGCAGACATTTTGGAGTTTGCGGTGGGTGCGATTACCAGCAGATTGCTTATGACGCGCAACTGAAATTCAAGAGTGAGATATTGCGCGAGACCTTGCGGAGGATTGGGAAGATCGAATGGGCCGGGGAGATCACGACGCACGGGTCGCAGCCGTGGGCTTATCGCAATCGGGCGCAGTGGAAGATGCGGCCGCTGGAAATTGCGGGCGATGACGGCGCGACGCTGTCGGCGGAAAATGTCGCGGATGCCGGGGCGAGGCTGGGCATTGGATATTTTCGCGCGAATTCTACGGCGCTTTGCGCGGTGGAAGACTGCTCGATTATTTCGCCGCTGTTGCTGAAGACTTTACTTTCGTTGCGCGCGGCGCTGGCGGCTGGGGCTTTGCCGCGGGGATTGCGGGAAATTGAGGCGTTTGTGGATGCGGCGGACGCCAAGCTGCTGCTGACCGCGACGTTTGCGGGATTTCCATCGCGGGCGGCGGAGCATGCGGAAACTTTTAGACGTGTGGTGCCGGAGATTGCGAGTCTGCTGTTTCACGATCCGAGCCATGACCGGATGGAATTGTACGGGCCGGGCTTTTTAGAGTATGCGGCGGGAGGAATTTCTTATCGCGTGGGACATTTTTCGTTTTTTCAGGTGAATCGGTTTTTGGTGGAGGAACTGGCGCGGGAAGTTGTGGAGCGGGAGGAAGGGGGGAGACTGGCGCTGGATTTGTTTGCGGGCGTGGGATTATTTTCGATTCCGATGGCGCAGAAATTTGCGCGAGTGTTGGCGGTGGAATCGAATCCGGCGGCGGCGCGCGATTTGGAAACAAATATGCGCGGGCAGGGAGCGATTGAGGTGAGGTCGGCAGAAGTGGAACAGTTTTTGAAGCGGAACAAGGAGCGGCCGGAGTTGGCCGTGCTGGATCCGCCGCGGGCTGGATTGACGCCGGAGTCCGTGGAGCGATTGGGCAGGTTGCGGCCGGAGCGGATTACGTACGTTTCGTGCGAGCCGCCGACTTTGGCGCGTGATCTGGCTTTATTTGTGAAGGCCGGGTACGAGTGCGCGGAAGTGCATCTGTTTGACTTGTTTCCTCAGACGTTTCATATGGAGACTGTCGTTCGGTTGCGTCGGCGCGGCTGAGCATCGCGCGAGCCGCCTTCACGGGTCCACCTCATTTGAATGCGGGCAAGTGGTCCGTCTTTACTACCGATTCCCTCCTCCGTATTTCTACGAATATGCCGCAACTGCCAAATGTGTCAGCGTGAGTCGGGGTACCAAAACAGCCGGCGAGACGCCGGCGCTACGAAAACCGACGTTCAGTATTGGTTGCGACGCGCATGAAACTACCGGCATTGTGGATTCTGGCTGCATTTGCGGCGGGCATCGGAGTGGCGGAGCGATGGCCAGCGTCGCCGAAACTGTGGGCGGTGATTGCGGCTTCGGGAATTTTGGTAGCCGGCGTTTTAGCGGCGGGATTCTTGTCCTGGTGTCATTGCGTGGCGGTGGCGTGGTTTTTTGCGCTCTTAGCGTGGGTCGCGATCGGCGGATTGGCTGTTGGCGTTGAGCGCGCGACGGTTCCCGCGAATCATATTGCGCGATTGATTGCAGCGGGACGGGTGGATCCTGGCATTGCGCTGCGCTGGCGCGGACGGTTGCGCGAGGACCCATTGACGCTGCCCTGGGGGCGGCGATTCGAGATTGATTTGGGGCAGGTGGAAGTGGCGGGAGCAGCGCTGAGCGCTTCGGGCGGACTGCGCGTTAATTTTTATACGGGGGCGCGGATTGCGAAGCCTCCGGCGGGATTGCGGGCGGGGGATCGTGTCGAGATTTTGGTGAAGGCCCGGCCGCCGCGGGATTATCTGGATCCGGGCGCTTTTGATGTGAAGGGATTTTTGGCGCGCGAGAAAATTGACGTGCTGGGTTCGCTGCGCAGTGGCGAATTGCTGCAGTTGGTTGATCGGCCTCCTCCTACAATTTCACAACGGCTGGCGCGCGCGCGTGGAAGTTTGCTGGCCCGGCTCGATTCGCTTTTTGTGGAGCACCCGGAGCACGGTGCGGTGGCGCGAGCGATGCTGCTGGGTGACCGCAGCTTTGTGGATTCCAGCGTGGTGCTGGCATTTCAAAAAACGGCGGCGTATCACGTGCTGGTGGTGGCGGGACTGCACGTGGGCGCGCTGGTGATGTTCATATGGTGGGTGGGCAAGCGTTTGCGATTTTCGATGCTGGCAAGCAGCGCTGTAACTTTGTTGGCGCTAGCGGCTTATGTGGGGATTGTGCAGGATCGTCCGCCGATTTTGCGGGCGGCTTTGATGGCGGCACTTTATTTGTGCGCACGGCCGCTGTTTCGACGCGTGGAATTGTTGAATACGATTGCTGTGGCTGCGCTCGTTTTGTTGATTTGGAAACCCTCCTCGCTGGGCGATTCCAGTTTTCAACTTTCTTTCTTGGCTGCGGGCGTGATTGCGGGGCTGGCGCTGCCTTGGATGGAGAGATCGAGCGCGCCCTATCGGGCGGGGCTGAATCATTTGGGGGATGTGACGCGCGATACGGCGCACGCGCCGAAAATTTCGCAATTTCGGATTGAAATGCGGGCCGCGGCGCAGTGGCTGGCTGCTCGGATGCCGGCGAGGATCGCATCGCGTGCCGCGGGCTTGCTGGTATTTCCGGTGCGGGCTGGATTGCGATTGTGGGAAATCATTTTGCTTTCGGCGGTGATTCAGTGGGGGATGTTGCCGTTGCTGGCTGAGGATTTTCATCGCGTAAGTTTGGCGGGGCCGATGAGCAATATTCCTGCGGTGTTGCTCACGGGGATTATTGTGCCGTTGGGATTTGTGACTTTGGGGATGGCGATGGTTTGGGTGCGCGCGGGACTCTTGCTGGCGAAAGCGCTTAGTTTTTGCGTTGGGCTACTCATCGCTAGCGTAGAGTGGTTCGCGCGGTGGCCGCGGCTGACTTATCGAATACCTGGGCCGCCGGTGTGGCTGATGATTCTGTTCTTCGTGGGATTTATTTTTCTGGCGGGGGTGGTGCGGGCGATTGCGGCACGGCGGCGAGATCCCGCGATGCGCCGACAGTGGCTGCCTGTCGCGCATCCTTTGGAGTTGTCGGCTGCGTTGGGGGCGGTTGTTTTTGCGGTTCTGGTCGCGTGGCACCCATTTGCGCCATCGCTTTATCGCGGGAAGCTGGAGGTAAGCGTATTGGACGTAGGCCAACGCGATTCTATTTTTGTGGCGTTTCCGGATGGGCGGACGATGTTGGTGGATGGCGGCGGGCAGGCGGGGGCTGAGGTGGTGGACGGTTTCCGGGCGGGCCCGGATGTGGGCGAGGAAGTGGTGTCGCCGTATTTGTGGTCGCGCGGAATCAAGAGACTGGATGTAGTGGCTTTGTCGCACGCGCATCACGATCATTTGGATGGATTGCACAGCGTGCTTGCGAATTTCAAAGTTGGGGAATTGTGGATTGGACGGCATGAGGAGACGCCGGCGTTTTTGGTGCTGCTCGCGGAAGCGCGCGCGCGGGGAGTTCGGGTGGTGCAGGAAATTCAAGGGCGGACTTTTGATCGGGATGGCGTGCGCGGAGAGGTGTTGTGGCCGGCGGATGTGTCGCAGGTGGATAAGGCGGCAAACGACAATTCGTTAGTGATGCGGATCACGGATGGCTCGGAGAGTTTTTTGTTGCCTGGAGATATCGAGAAGAAAGTGGAGAACGAATTGGTGGATGAGCATGCGCCGCTGGCGGCGAAGTTTCTGAAGGTGCCTCACCATGGGAGCAAGACTTCTTCGACGGATGCGTTTGTGGGGGCGGTTGCGCCGCGAGTGGCCGTGGTTTCGGTGGGAGAGGGAAATCAGTTCGGGCATCCGGTGGATAGTGTAGTTTCGCGCTATGCGCAAGCGGGCGTGAGATTCTTTCGGACGGATCGGGATGGTGCGGTTACGACAGTTACGGATGGGCATGGATTGGTGGTTTGGAGTTTTGTAGAGCAGCAGCCGCGTTGAGGTACGGCTGCGCACTACGCCGACGGCGCTCGAACATATCTAATTGTTCGACTCAGCGGGGTCGTCGGAATCTTCCAGGGAGACGTTGTTGGCGGACTGGTATTCGGCAATGATTTTTTGGGCTTCTTCGGCTTGGGATTCGAGAACGAAGATTTCGACGTTGTGCGGGCCTTCGGGTTGTTCAGGGATTGGGAATGGATCGGTGGAGACGGAGCCGGGGGACTGGATGCCTTTACTTTCGAGCAGGCCGCGGATTACCAGGGCTTCGGTGGCGTTTTCAGCGACGTGCGCGATAACTACCTTTTCGTTGGAGTATTCCTCGGCCATTTGGGGGCTCCTCAAAAACAGTGCGACAGTACTATTGTGCGCTTCGCGGTCTTAGGTCCATACTGGTTTTCGGTAGCCACGGTCAATTTATGGACGACCCCTCGGTTCAGCCCACGCAGCAAGAGATTGACGAAGAGAGCCGCCGCATACGCAGGCTGCGCATCCTGGTGCATATTACGCTGGAAACGATTGCGGGGGGAGATTTGTCTCCGGAGGATGCGGCGCAGATGATTGCGGAGACGCGGAAGATCGCGCTGGATATGTTTCCAGGGAAAGAGAGAGCGTTTGATTTGATTTACCGGCCGCAATTTCAGCGAGTGATGCATGCGGTTTATCGGTTGCAGTAGAACCCGCCGGCTGGTGTGTAGTTCCCTCCCCAAGTTACTAGAACCCCTCTCATAAATTGAGATGCCACAATCGAAAACAGCGGCTTCTGGGGCTAAAGCCCGTTTGGTTTCGCGCCTTTATGGCGGGGCTGAAGCCCCGCCCTTCCGGGACAAACCGTTCTTTAAATGCTCCTAGTGTCCGTAGCGGCGTTGGAGGTACATGCGGAGCCAGACTGCGGCCATCGCGACGATGGTGCCAATCAGGGCTTTGTATTCGCGGTTGCGGCGGTAGAGGTGCCAGCTAAATGCTTGAGCGGATGTGGTATCGGCGTGTGGCATGTAGCCGGAGCCGAAAAAATCGGGCAAGAAGAGCGGGACTTTGGCGGCGTATTCATCGAATACGATGCCAAAGCGGGTGCGGAGATCTTGTTCTTCGTTGCGCATCACGGCGTAATAAAACACCGCAAAATAAATTGCGATCAGGCTGCCGGCATACCAGGAATGTCCGGCGATGGCGAAGCCTGCGGCTAGAAATGCACTGCCCAAATAAAGTGGATTGCGCGTTCGGGCGTAGGGGCCTGCGGTGGCTAGTTCGCGGTCTTTGCTGAGGTGTCCTGCGGCAATCGCGCGGATCAGGATGCCGAATCCGGCGACGGCTGCGCCCATGGCGATCCAGTGGCGCGTGGGTTGGGCGAGGAGCCAGTAGAGCAGGGCGACCGGATAGCCGATGCGAACGCGCCAGCGCATCCAGAATTTTCTGGGGTGCGCTGCGACGAGTTCGTTCGATTTTGTGGTCACTCGCGGGGCCTCAGGATTGCGCGTTCAGCAGACGTGCGACCGCATCGGCGACTTGATCAACGGTGATCGAAAGCATGGGCGCAGAATAGGACGCGCCGCGGCGGTAGGTCGTTTCGCTCTTGCCAGGGTTGCGGATGACGACGGACGTGCTGCCGTGCGGGCCGTTGCGCGCGGGATCGGTGGGGCCGTAGAGTCCGACGACGGACGTGCTGAGCGCGGAGGCGAGATGCAGAGGGCCGGTATCCGCAGAGACGACAAATTTTGCGCGGCGCATTAGTGCCATGAGCGGACCGAGACCGAGCGGAAGGGCGACCGGCGCCGGAGTCCCTGCTGCGCTGACGATTTCTTGGGCCAAGCGTTCTTCTCCAGGACCGAAACTGATAACGCTGCGCCAGCCGTGTTGCGCTGCGAGGCGGTGGTGCAATTCGCCGTAACGTTCGGGCGGCCAACATTTGGAGCGCCATCCGCCGCCGGGATTTAACACGTAGAAATCTCCAAGGTTGTGGCGGGCGAGATCTTGCGCCACTTGTTTCTCATCTTCCGGGCGTAGGGTCAAAGGAAATCGCGGGGACGAGACGCGGGCGGACGCGCCTGCGGCTTCGGCGAGCGTGAGATTGTGGTCCACTTTGTGGGCGCCGCGGGGATTGATTTTATCGGTGTAAAACATGGATGCAAAACCCTCGCGCGCGTAGGTGCTGGGAAAGCCGATGCGGCGCGGAGCTCCGGAAGCGAAGGCTGGGAGCGCGGATTTGTAGAGGCCTTGAAAATCTATGGCGCAGGTGTAGTGTGCGGCGCGCAATTTGCGGATTGTGGAGATCAGGCCTGCGGCGCTTTTCTTCTCGAGCGTGATTATTTCGGTGAGATTGGAATTGCCTTCGAGCAGGCGGTGCCACTTGGGTTCGATTAGCCAGTCAATACGAGCTTCGGGGAAGGCGTCGCGCAGTGCGGAGGCGGCAGGCAGGGCGTGGATTATGTCACCGAGCGAGCCTAGGCGAACGAGGAGAAAGCGGGCGTCAGCCATTGCCTTCTCGACGCAGGCGCGCTAGCAAATCACGCGTGGAATGTTGTTTGGGGTCGCCGACGATGGCGACGCGGATGCCTAGCAGGGCTGCCAGTTCGCGTTCGGGTACCGTGTCGGCGGTGTAGTCGGTGCCTTTGGCGTGGACGTCTGGTTGTAATTCTTTTAGGAGTGAGTTGACGTCGAGCTCGTCGAAGATCACGACGTACTTTACGCATTTTAGTGCGGCTACGAGAGTTGCGCGGGCGCGTTCGGTGAGGATGGGGCGGCCGGGGCCTTTTAGTTTTCTGGTGCTGGAATCCGAATTGATGCCGACTACCAGGATGTCGCCTTCGGCGCGGGCGGCTGCGAGATAGCGGACGTGGCCGACGTGGAGGAGATCGAAGACGCCGTTGGCGAAAACTATTTTGCGGCTGGCACGGCGATGTTCCTCGAGGATGGCGGTGAGACCTTGGCGTGAAACAATTTTTTCGCGGGTGTCCATGCTGGGGTCAGCGTTGCGCTGTTGTTGTGGCTTCCTGGCGCAGAGCCGCGGTTAGTTCGGCGTTCGTTACTGTGGCTGTGCGGCGCTTCATTACTACGATGCCGCCTGCGTAATTCGCGAGGTGCGCCGCTTCGAGATATGACGAGCCTGAGGCTAGGGCGAGAGTGAAGACGGCGATTACGGTGTCGCCCGCGCCGGTGACGTCCACGGGAGCGTCTGAGCCGTAGATCGGAATATTGCGCGGGACGCGGCTGCGTTCGAATAGGGCCATGCCGTCCTTGCCGCGGGTGACGACGAGAGCTTGGAGATTGAGGTCGCGGAGGGCGCGTTGGCCGAGGTCCTCGAGTTTGCGGGTGTCGTTGCCAACGCGGGAGTGGTAGGCGACTTCGACTTCTGGCTCGTTGGGCGTGGCGGCCGTGATTCCGGCGTCGCGAAATTCTAACAGGCGGTAACGGGAGTCGAGAGTCAGGAGCTTGACGTTGAGCTTTTTGATCATTGCGGGAGAGACGGCGCCGAATCCGTAGTCGGACACCAGGACGGCATTCGCGCGTTCTGCGATTTTCTTGGCTTTCTGCTCGATGGCGTTTGCTGTGCTTGCGGAAATGGTTGTTTGCGGCTCGCGGTCCACGCGAAGGACTTGTTGCTCGGTGGTGTGAGTCCAGCCGGCGAGGTAACGCGTTTTTGTGGCGGTGGCCCAATCGCGGGCGCGGAGGATGCCGGAAATGTTGATGTGTTTGCGGCGGAAATGATCGAGGAGCTGGCGGCCGCCAGCATCATCGCCGACTACGCCGACTGGAAGAACGCGCGCCCCTAGATCGGCCAGGTTGACGACGGCGTTGGCCGCACCGCCGGGGTACGTTTCGCTGCGGCGATGACGGAGGATCAAGACCGGGGCTTCGCGGGAGACGCGGGATATTTCGCCGGAGACGAATTCGTCTAGGACGAAATCGCCTACTACGCCGATGGTTTGGCGGGGGAAGCTGGCTACGATGTCGAGGAGACGGGTCAGGTCTACGGAGGCGTCGGATTTATTGGCGATCCCCGGCGAGGATTTGGGTGGCGTGGGGCGTTTGCGGATTTTGCGTGCGTTGGTCAGACAAGCTCCTCGATCGGCTCTTGTTTGCGTTTGGTCGCCGCGTCGAAACGTATCACAGGGGCGTCCGGTGCGGCAATTGGACGCGCGTTGGAGCTTTTATGGTTGCACCTGTAATGGTCTACGTCGCGATTCGACTGTGGAGAGCACGGTGCGCCAGAAATCGTCGGGGTTGTCTATTTGCATGGAGATGGAGCAGTAGAACGTCGGTAATTTACCGTAATAGATTGCGTGAAGGTTGTACAGGTCCTTCTCGGTGCAAATCAGACCCCTCGCTCCCGCCTCGCTCGCCAGCTGCAGAATTTCTTGGTCGTCGTGATCTGTATAACGGTGATGATCCGAAAAGAATTTGTGGCCGACGATATCTAGGGCCCAATTGCGTAGGTCTTCGAGGAAGGCGGAGGGATTGCCGATGCCGCAGAAGGCAAAAAGTTTGGGCAGTGCTTCGGGGGCGACCGCGCCAGCGACGTGACCTTCGCTGAAACTGTGAATGGCGTCGAGCTTGGGGCGCGCGTAGAAAATTGGCGCGCTCGAATCGCGGCGGATGGCGGATTCAATTGCTGGGGCGTGAGTGCTGCGGGTGATTACGATGATGTCGGCACGGGCGAGGGCGGAGCGAGGCTCTCTCAAGTGGCCAGCCGGAAGGAGGCGGCCACCGCTGAAAGGATTCGTGGCGTCGATGAGGACGATGTCCACGTCGCGTGCCAGTTGCAGATGTTGGAAACCGTCATCTAGGATGAACCAATTCACGCCGCGCTTGGCTAGTTCTCTGCCTTGTTCGTAGCGATTGGCGCCGACGCCGAAATGCACGCGATTGCCCAGGCGAGACTGAAGCAGCCGGACTTCGTCGCTGGTTGTGGTGAGGGCGTTTGTGGCGCTGGCGTCTATGCTGCTGGTTTTTGCGGCAGTAGGCGAATTATTTTCGGATGCGGGCGCGATTTTTCCGCCGCGATATCCGCGGGTTAGTATGCCGACGTTTTTTCCTTCGGCTAGCAGACACTCGGCGATCCAGAGGACCATGGGAGTTTTTCCGGTGCCTCCCGTGGTTAGGTTGCCAACGCTGATCACAGTGCCATCGAGATGCTGCTGCTTGAGGATGCCTTTGCGATAGGCTCGCGCGCGCAGGTGGGCCGCGGCGCCGTACGGCAGCGACAACGGCCAGAGGAGTGATTGCTTCAGCGTCATGCGCTGCGTTCCTTCGCGGCGCGGCTGCTCCACACAGCTGCGATGCGATCAAGGGAGCGTTCGGTTGCGCCGCGATTGCGTTCGGAGATTTGGCGCGCGGCTGCGCCCATGCGCTGGCGCATCGCGTTGTCTTCGATCAACTGAATCCAAACTTTGCCGAGGCCGGGTCCTGAGGTGACTTGGACCCCGGCGTGCGCGTCGAGAAATTGGTCGGCCATCTCTTTGAAATTTGCCATGTAGGAGCCGAAAACTGGAGGGCGCGCGAACCACGCTGGCTCGAGAATATTGTGGCCGCCAGAGGGAACTAGAGAACCGCCTACGAACGTGGCGTCAGCTAATGAGTAGAGGCCGGCTAGTTCGCCGATGGAATCGAGAAGCAGGATGTCGGCGGCTTCGTCGAGCGTGGCGGTGAGATCGAGCGCGCTGCGGCGGACTACTTTCCATCCGCCGGCGGAGGCGATCGCACCGGCGGCGTCGAATTGCGCGGGTTTGCGCGGGGCGAGAACCAGAAGAGTGCGGCGCCATTGGCGTTGGACGAGATCGTAGCCTGCCAGGACAGCTTCTTCTTCTCCGGCGACTACGCTGCCGGCGGCCAGGATTGGCCAGCGCTCCTGTTGGCGAATTTGTTGTTCGAGCCAGTGGCCGAAGCGGGAGATTGCGGGTGGGGCGGCGTCGTATTTTAGATTTCCGGTGATGGCGATGCGTTCCGGCGGGGCGCCCATAGCTTGCAGGCGCGTGGAATCTTCGGGAGATTGCGCGAGGAAAAGTTCGGCGTCTTGCATGGTGCGTTGGAAGAACGGGCCGACCAGGAATTCCCATTGTTTGAAGCGGGCGAATGACTTTTCGGAGATGCGCGCGTTGGCGAAAACGACTGGAATGTTAGCGTGGTGCGCTTCGCGGAGAAAATTTGGCCAGATCTCGGTCTCCATGATGATGACGAGTGTCGGGCGAATGGCGCGGAGAGCGCGGCGGACTGGGACTACCCAGTCGAGCGGAAAGTAGAAGATGCCGTCGGCGGTTTGCAGGCGCTCGCGGGCCAAGCGCTGGCCGGTTTCGGTGGTGGTGGAGACGAAAATTACAGCGCTGGGGAAGCGGCGCTTCAGGCCGTCAATCAACGGCTGGGCGGCTAGAACTTCGCCAACGGAAACGGCGTGGATCCAAATGGGGCCATTGTTCGCGGCCGTCCTTGCGGCCGCAGCTGCCGCCCGGACCGCGATTTCCGGCGGCAAACTTCCAAGGCGTTCGCGGAGGGCGCGGGATGGTTCTCCGGCACGCCAACCGCGCAGCGCGAAATACGGCGCGAGGAGGAACATACCTGCGGCGGTGAGAATGCGATAGAAAAAATACATTTCGTAGGTGGCTTGCCGTCGAGCCCAGAACAATCGTCGATTCAAAACCGGCGAAGCAAGCTTCGCCAAACACAAAGCGGCAACAAGCTGCCGCATTCCAAGAAAAACCGCGCAGGCGGACCCCGAAGAGGCTTTGCCGCGCGCGGACCCGGTATTATAGTGGCAGCCGCGAGAAAACGCGCACAACTTCCGGGGCCGCGGAGGCATCGCACAGCAGGATGACGAGACGATCATTCAGTCTTTTAGCTATCGCGATGCTGGTGGTGTGTGGCAGTCGGGCCGCGAGCGCGCAGAGCAATCCCGCGGCGACGAAGGATAGACAGGCGACGGCGGATCCGGCATTGGCGCTGCCGCACGATCATCATGATGGGTTGACGGTGTTGGCCGATCCTTATACGGACAAGGCGCGCGGCAAGGAAAAATTCGGTAAGGCCAATCCGCTGGATGCGGGAATTCTGCCGGTGGAAATTTTTCTGCGGAATGAGACGGACGAGCCGATCCACGTGGACATTAACACGATCCAGCTGGAAGTGCGATTGCGCGCAGGCGGGCGGCAGGAGATTGATTGGTTGCCGCCGGAGGACGTGGCCGGTTTGGTGGCGCATCCTGGCGGAGTGACTCCTTCGAACCAGAAGCGGATCGCGGGGATTCCTTTGCCGAGCGGGGATAAGAAGACGGATAAGCTCGCGGAGATTTTGCGGCCGTTTACGCTGGATGCGGACGTGGTGCCGCCGATGGGTGCACTGCACGGATTTTTGTACTTCAATGTGAACAATGAAATGTCGCTGGCGGATACGGCGATTTTGTATGTGCCGGATGCGACGGTGATTGCGTCGAAGAAACCGTTGATGTTTTATGAAGTGCGGTTCGGTAAGGCTGCGCCGCCGACGCCTGCTAGTCCTTCGCAATAAAACACACGAATCTGACTCGAATCACAAGCTAGGTAGCGTCGATGCGCGTGTGAAGTAATTGGAAATGGCATCGGAAAATGGTAAATGGTATGGTACAATGCCATTGTGAATACCACGATCACTGTAGATAAGGCGGGGCGCATCGTTCTACCGAAGCCGGTTCGCGATGAATTGCAGTTACAGGCGGGTGATTCTCTCGAGATTGAGATTTCAGGTCAGCACATCACGCTAAGACCCGTCCGCGCAAAGGCTCGTATGCAACGAATTGATGGAATGTGGGTCGTCACCTACGGCGAATCAATACCGGAGAACATGGTGGAAGAAACAATCGAAGCAGTCCGTCGAGAGCGTGACGAGAAGATCCTTGGCAAGCTGAAGTGAAACTATTCTTCGATAGTTCGGTCCTGGTCCCCGCATTTCTCACGGAGCACATACACCACGCCGCCAGTAAAGCAGCCTATCAGCAGGGGCGCCGCGAGGATCGAAGCTGCGGTGCCCATAGCCTCGCCGAGTTTTATTCCACATTTACAGGCTTTCAGAATAGGTTTCGCTTGGACAGCAACGAAGTGCTGCTCATGATTGGCGACATTCTGGAAAAGCTATCCATCGTGGCACTGGCCGCAGAGGAATATGCATTGGCGATTCAAGACGCCGCCAGAGATGGGGTCGTCGGTGGCACGATCTACGACGCTTTGCTGGCGCGCTGCGCAGTCAAAGCGCAGGCGGAGGTTATCTACACGTGGAACGTGAAGCACTTCCAGCAATTCCCCGAGATCAGATCGCGAGTCAGGACGCCTTGAGGCTTTGTCGCGTTAAAGCCTTCATTTCTTGACGTAAGCTGGGATTCCTGATACAAAAGGCCATTCAGGTCTGTAACTTCTCGCTGTCAGCAGGCTCCCCGATTAAAGGAGTCTTCATCCGGAGGAAGAATGTCGGTACAAGTACGGGGTTACATGTGCGCGAACGTGCGTGTGACGGGGGGCAACTAATGCTGCGAGCACTGCAAATTCTGTGGAACCTGGGATGTCGCGCCGGGAGGGTGGGTGCGGCAGGGTGTACCGCGATTTTATTGAGCACTACGGCGGCGTATGCGCATGCGGCGCCAGAAACGGCCGGCGGTGAAGCGAATCTGAAATTACCGGATCTATCTTCGGTAAATTTTTTGGGAATTAACGGGCACAAGCTGCTGCTGTTCGGGATTTTGTTCTGCGTATTCGGGCTGGCGTTTGGTCTGGCGATTTACACCAAGCTGAAAAACCTGCCGGTACATCGCGCGATGCGCGAAATTTCCGAATTGATTTACGAGACCTGCAAGACCTACCTGATTACGCAAGGAAAATTCCTGCTGCTGCTGGAAGCGTTTATCGCCGTCGTAATCGTGCTGTATTTCGGCGTGCTGCTACATTACGAAGCGGCGCGGGTGATTATCATTCTGGCGTTCAGCATGGTTGGAATTATGGGGAGTTTTGGCGTGGCGTGGTTCGGGATTCGCGTGAATACGTTCGCGAATTCGCGCACGGCGTTTGCAGGGCTGCGCGGAAAACCGTTTCCGATTTATCACATCCCGCTGGAAGCGGGAATGAGCATCGGAATGATGCTGATCAGCGTCGAGTTGCTGATGATGCTGTTCATTCTGCTGTTTATTCCGGGAGATTATGCGGGACCGTGCTTTATCGGATTTGCGATTGGGGAATCGCTGGGTGCGGCAGCTTTGCGCATCGCGGGCGGCATTTTCACCAAGATCGCGGATATCGGGTCCGACTTGATGAAGATTGTGTTCAAGATCAAGGAGGATGACGCGCGGAATCCCGGCGTGATCGCTGATTGCACGGGCGACAACGCGGGCGATTCAGTGGGACCAAGCGCCGACGGTTTTGAAACTTACGGGGTGACCGGCGTCGCGCTGATTACATTCATTTTGTTGGGCGTCAAGAATGCGGACCCGACGGTGCAGGCCACAATTCAGGTGCAATTGCTGGTGTGGATTTTCGTGATGCGCATCGCGATGCTGGTGGCCAGCGCCGGGGCTTACTTCCTGAACGATATCATTTCCCGAGCGCGTTTCGGCAAAGCGGACAAGATGAATTTCGAATCGCCGCTGACTTCGCTGGTGTGGATCACTTCCCTGGTTTCGATTGCGATGACTTATGCGATTTCGTCGGTAATCGTTCCGGTGCTGAATGGCGACACGACCCTCTGGTGGAAGCTTTCGACGATTATTTCCTGCGGAACTCTGGCGGGGGCGATTATTCCGGAACTGGTCAAGGTGTTCACTTCGACCGAATCGCGGCATGTTAAGGAAGTGGTGGCGTCGGCGGAGGAAGGCGGCGCGTCGCTGGGAATTTTGTCGGGGTTCGTGGCCGGGAATTTTTCGGCTTATTACATCGGGCTGGCGATGGTGTTGCTGATGTCCATAAGCTACCTGGTCAGCTTGCAGGGGCTGGGGAATTTGATGATTGCGGCGCCGGTGTTTGCGTTTGGCCTGGTGGCGTTTGGATTTTTGGGTATGGGGCCGGTGACGATCGCGGTGGATTCCTACGGGCCGGTAACGGACAACGCGCAATCAGTATATGAGCTTTCGTTGATCGAGACGATTCCGAACATCAAGCAAGAATTGAAGCGCGATTTCAATATGGATGTGAATTTCGAGCGCGCGAAGGAATTGCTCGAAGAGAACGACGGAGCGGGCAACACTTTCAAGGCCACCGCGAAACCCGTCTTGATCGGGACGGCCGTGGTAGGCGCTACTACCATGATTTTTTCGATCATCATGGCGTTGACGAACGGAATTACGGAGAACGTGGACAAGCTTTCGCTGCTGCATGCGCCGTTTTTTCTGGGGCTAGTGACCGGCGGCGCGATGATTTATTGGTTTACGGGAGCTTCAACGCAGGCGGTTACAACCGGGGCTTATCGAGCAGTGGAATTCATCAAGGCGAATATCAAGCTGGAGGGCGCTGAAAAAGCGTCGGTGGAAGACAGCAAGAAGGTGGTGGCCATCTGCACGAAATACGCGCAGAAGGGCATGCTGAATATTTTCATCGCGGTTTTCTTTGGCACGCTTTCGTTTGCGTTTGTCGAGCCTTTCTTTTTTATCGGGTATTTGATTTCGATCGCCATTTTTGGATTGTACCAGGCAATTTTCATGGCGAATGCGGGCGGGGCGTGGGACAACGCGAAGAAAATTGTGGAAGTGGAGATGAAGCAGAAAGGTACGCCGCTGCATGACGCTACGGTGGTGGGTGATACGGTGGGCGATCCGTTCAAAGATACTTCATCGGTGGCTTTGAATCCGGTGATCAAATTCACGACTTTATTCGGATTGCTGGCTGTGGAATTGGCGGTGCAGTTGACGGCTGAGACTGGCGGAAACTTGACGCATATTCTGGCTGCAGCGTTCTTCTTGGTTTCGTTCTTCTTTGTTTACCGATCGTTTTACGGGATGCGCATTAAGGGATCGGAATAGGTCACCTCACTTCTGCAATACACCAGGCTTGCTGACGCTTTCTTGGGCGAGGCAAGCCTCGCCTAGATCGATCGCGCTTCTTCTTTGGTTTTTGCAAAAGCGGTGGTACGCCACCGCACTCCATAGTGATATCGGCTCTGCGGAATCCTTGCTGATTCTTTTCCTCACGACGCTATGTTTTTACCAAGCCTAGGAATTGACGGGGATCGTTGGCGAAGCCTGGGAAGACTGTGGACAGATCGCGGTCACCTAGATGTTTGTTGATGATTTCACCCAGCACACTGCGGTAGTCCGTCGTGACGGCGAGGTCGCGGCCTTGGTTTAGCTGGCCTTCGCCCAGGCCGGGCCAGCGCGTGTAAACCCGCCCGCCTTTGATGTCGCCGCCCATTACGAACATGCAGTTGGCGTGGCCGTGGTCGGTGCCGCGGTTGCCATTTTCGTGGGCGGTGCGGCCGAATTCGGACATGCTGACGAAGACTACGTCGCCCATGCGGTCGCCCATGTCTTGATTAAATGCGGCGACTCCCTGGCCTAGATCGCGCAGCAGGTTTGAAAGCTGGCCCTGCACGCCGCCTTCGTTGACGTGATGATCCCAGCCGCCGCTATCCAGGAACGCGACTTCCAGACCGACATCAGCTTTGAATAATTCCGCAATTTCCTGGAGGCTCTGGCCAAAGCGATTTTTGGGATATTGCGCGCCATTTTCCGGCACGTACTTATCGGGATTTATTTTTTTGAGCTGATCAATGGCTTCGAACGTTTCGGTCCCTACGCCGCGTAGGGCGTGATCTACCGTTTGCGCGTACATGGCTTCGAAGCCGCCTTCGGTGGTTTGCTGCGGGCCGTTCATTTTGAATTGCTTCAGGTCGGGGATGGCGATCGCGGAGACTGTGCCTTGAAGCGTGCGCGGAAGATACGGTCCGAAGGCTACTGCGCGAAACGGCGAGGGCTTCTCTTCCGGCATGGTTTGCAGGGCGCGATTGAGCCAGCCATCGTCGGTGGCTTTGCGGCCGGGGGTGCCGGATTCCATGAAGTCCTGCGCGTCGAAGTGTGAGCGTGTGAGGTCGGGCGAGCCGACGGCTTGCACGATCGCGAGTTGTTCATTGCGGAAAAGCGGAAGCACGGGCGCGAGGCTGGGATGCAGACCGAAGAAACCGTCGAGATCCAGAGCCGCTTCGGCGCCACCTTGGCGGGGCTGCGGAATCGCGATCGTCGGGCGCATGTGGTAATAATTTGGTTCGCCGAAGGGGACGACTACGTTCAGGCCGTCCATGGCGCCGCGTTGGAAGAGGACGACCATTTTCTTTTGGTTGGGCGCGGTGGTGCCGGCTACGGCGCGTTGGAGGAAGGATGGGAGAGCAGCCATGCCGAGCATGGCGACGCCGCCGTTTTTTAAAAAGTAGCGCCGGGAGATGGTCATTGTCTAGCTCCTGTGTTGCGCGCGCATTAACGGCGCTGAAATTCTGGGGTGCCTAGGACCAGGCCCACTATCAGGCCTTCGTTTACTTGTTTTACTGGATCGTCCAGGCGCGCTTGCAGAATTTGCGGATCTTTCAGACGCGCTTCTAAAGTTGCTTGCGTGGATGGCGAGATTTGGCCATCCAGGAATACTTGTATCGAGCGCGCGAGGGCCGCGTTGGGATCCGTGGCGGCTTCTTCGCCGAGCATGTTCTTTAGATCTACCGTAGCGCCACCCATTTTGTCTCCCGCGAATGCGAGCGCGAAGTTCAGACGATTTAGCAGCGCGCCGGTGTTCACCCAGGTTTCGGCTCTATCGGAATAACCGGTGGGCGGCTGGCAGAGATAGAGGGGTTCGCCCATGCGTCCTACCCATTGCGAGAGCGGCAGCGTGATGGTGACTTCAGAGTTCAGAGCGCGCGCGGTGCTGGCTACTAGTTCGAACGGCGTTTTTACTTTTGCGCGATAGGCGTCCCTGGACCAGAACTCGGGCGAATAGATCATGGTGTGTAGCACGACGCGGATGTCGCCATTGCTGGTGGTGAAACTTTTCGCCATGCGGTCAATAAGGGACGGCGGCGGATCGTCTGAAATGAAGTGGCGCGCTAGCTCAGTGGAAATGAATTTTGCCGTGGCGGGCTTGTTGGCGAGCATTTTCAGCGCTTCTTCGCCGTCTTTTTCGCCGCCGTAATTGAAGGTCCGCCCCATCACGACTTTCTTGCCTTCGCCATGGATCTTTTCATCGAAAAAGAATTCGGGATCTTTGCGCGGCTCGTGGATGGTCCAGCCGGTTAGACATTCGGCCATTTGAATCACGTCCTGCTGGGTGTAACCGGCATCCACGCCGACGGTGTGAAGCTCCATTACCTCCCTGCCGTAATTCTCATTCAGGCCGCGCTCGGGTTTCTTGGGAGCGGCGTTGTTCGCGGGGGCCGGGCCGCTGGTGGCTGGTCCTGGGAAGGTGCCGGGAGTGGGTATGGAGCCGCCGGCGAATGCGCCTTGATAGCGGGCCCGGCGGAAATTTTTCAGCGCTTCCTGGCGCGCGACGGCAGCGGGATCTGCGCTCAAATAATTGTCGAGGAAGAAAAGCATCGCGGGACTTTTCGCAGTAGCCAGCAACAGATCTTGAAACTTGCCCATGGCGTGCGGTCGAATAGTGTCGCGCTCGTAGGCGGTGAGCAGCCACTTGTCGTCGCCTTTGTTGGCGAAGACATTGAAATGATTGAACCAGAAATCTTCCATCACGGCCTGCAGCTGGCGATTGCTGTAAACGGCGCGATCCACTTTGGCCATGGAAAGTTCGGCGATGATGCGGTTGGGGCCTTGGAGTTTCGCTAGCTGTTGCTGGGCTTTGTCCAGATTGTCGTTGCCGGTGACGATAATCTGCGATTCGGCTTCCTGCTGTTTGGCTTTCAGCTGCTGCTCGTATTGATCTTTGGCTTGTTCTTTGGTGAGGCCTTGTTGCTTCGCGCCCTGATCGGGCCGCGGAAATTCTTCCAGCAGGCGCTTCGAGGACATCGTTAGAGAGGGATAGCGTTGCAACCGCTGATCCAGGTCGCCATCTTTGATCGTTTCGGGATGCAGCTGCTGTTCGATCCATTTTTCCAGGCCGAGCTGACGGACTTCTTCGACGTCCGTGGGACGCGGGCCGTAGGCCAGGCGATTCATGGCGTGCAGAATCGCTTCGTCTTCGGTTAGTTCGGTGATGGGAAGCTTGCCTTTAAATTTTTTGTCGAGCGCGATGTGTTCGGACGGGGGGGCGGCGCTGGGAGCCTTGCCGGATGGGACGCCGGACTGGGCATCATCTGCAGCGCGGGCGTGCGGGACTGCGGCAGTGAGCCCGAGGAAGAGGGCGGCTGCGAGGATCGCGGCGCCGGGGGCGTCGAGGCGATTACTGGTCTGCAGGACGCACTTTTTGTGCACTGCTGGAGCCCCCGGAGCGCGTGACGCGCTAAGAAAGACGAATGGCTTTTTGTTGCTTGCATCCAGTTTAACCCTGGGATTGGGCAAAAGTTGCGTGTGGGGGCCTAGTGGTCAACAAGCGCGGGCGGAATACGTACCCGGGCTTTCGCAACCGGGAGCTAACCGAGCAGGGTTTGGCTGATGCGCGTTTGAACTTCGGAGGAAGCGTGAGACTCGGCGTTGTAGGCGGAGCCGATCAGGACTACCACGGCAGTTAAGTACATCCACAGGAGCAAACCGATAGCGGCGGCGAGACCGCCGTAAACGACGTCGTAGGGCATCTTGCGCACGTACACGCCAAAGAGGACGTCGACAACCCACCACAGGATTGTCGAAACCATTGCCCCGGGCAACAGGCGCATGAAACCGCGATGGCCGGGACGGCCAAGGCGATAGAGAAGCATCAACGTAATCATCGAGAGCACGAAGACGACGGCGGCTTGAAAAACAATTTCGAGCTGGTGAATTAGCAGAGGCTGGCCGTACTGGCGGACGAGATACGCGCGCGCTTGTTTTCCGAATACGGTTAGGATGACGATGACGATGGTGGGAAGAATTGTGAGCAACAGCAAGAGGAGCGCGCGCAGGTGCACGCGCCAGTAACCGCCGCGCAACGGATCGCCTTCGATAATGCGGAAGCCTTCGATGAAGCCGACCATGACTTGCGAGCCGGCGAGCAGCGTACCTCCCAGACCGAGCAGAAACCATTTCCAAGGATGCTCGCCTTTGCGTACGAAATATTGGGCGACGACGTCTTCGCTGCCGGGCGGGAGAATTAGTTTGAGGCGGTCGGGGACTTCTCGGAGGGCGCCGTGGAAGGAGGCGGTGCTGCTGATGATGCCGAGCGCAAGGAGGAGCATGGGAAAAAATGCGAGGAACATGTTGAAGGCGATGGCTTGGCTTAGAGTGATGCAGCCTGGAAAGATGCGGCCGAGGCTGCGGTAGAGAGTTTTGAGTATGCGCTCCATCGAAGTTATCCGCGGGATTATACGGGTAGTCACTACCAATCGTGCGAATTATCTGAGAGGGTGTGATTGAGCCGAAGGCTTCAGCGCAAATTGGATGGTGCGGGAGATGGTGCTGACTTCGCGGTCCCTTGCCGCTTTTGGCGACGCAGAGTAAACTTTGCAGACGATTTGCGCGAAGTGTGCGATTTGCGGTGAGCGGGAGGAGTTTGATGTCTCGTATGGTGCGTTGTGGATTGATTCAGGTGCATTGCGAGTGGTCGCCCGAGAAATATTCCATTCGCGACATTTCTAAGAAGATGGTGGAGAAACACGAGAAGCTGATCCATGAGGCCGCAAAGAAGAAAACTCAGATTTTGTGTTTGCAGGAGCTATTCAACGGCCCTTATTTTTGCGCGGAGCAGCAGGCGCGCTGGTATGAGATGACGGAGCCGGTTCCGGATGGACCGACCGTCGAGCGGATTCAGAAATTGGCCAAAAAGTATGGGATGGCGATGGTGGTCCCGGTGTATGAGCGCGAGATGACCGGGCTTTTTTACAACACGGCGGCGGTGATTGATGCGGACGGCAAATATTTGGGAAAATATCGCAAGCATCATATTCCGCAGGTGGCGCCGGGCTTTTGGGAGAAGTTTTATTTCACGCCGGGAAATACGGGGTATCTGACGTTTCAGACGAAATTCGCGCGGATTGGGGTGTACATCTGCTACGACAGGCATTTTCCTGAGGGTGCGCGAGTTTTGGGCTTGAACGGCGCGGAGATTGTGTTTAATCCATCGGCTACTGTGGCGGGGTTGAGCGAGTATCTTTGGGAACTCGAGCAGCCGGCTCATGCGGTGGCGAACGGATACTTCGTAGGGGCGATCAATCGTGTGGGGAAAGAAGCACCGTGGAATATTGGGGAGTTCTACGGGAAGAGTTACTTTTGCAATCCGCGTGGCAAGATAATCGCGCAGGCTAGCCGGGATAAGGACGAAGTGCTGGTGGCTGATTTGGATTTAGAGGAGATGGATAAGGTGCGGCAGACTTGGCAGTTTTATCGGGACCGCCGGCCGGAATCGTACGGCGAAGTCACGCGGACGCATGCCTGCGCGAAAGCGGTGGACGCAGCGGATTAAGTCAAATTCCCCACTGATTAACACAGATGAACACTGATAAAAGCACTGATAGAGCGTTATGGATTAAAAACCACCCTGACATTGTGGGCCCTGCATATCCTGAGAGCGAGCTTACTGGGAAGATTCTTGAGGCTGCGTTTGCTGTGCACAACGTGCTTGGCGCTGGATTTGTGGAGCGAGTTTACTCGAACGCTCTTGCGATTGAATTGCGGCGAAGTGGGCTTGATTGCGCTCAAGAGTGCCCGCTGAAGATAAGGTATCGGGATACAATTGTTGGTGATTACGTCGCGGATATTATTGTGCACGGTCGCGTGATTATCGAGCTGAAGGCGTGCGCATCTTTGGATCCGAGTCATAGCGCCCAAGTCATCAATTATCTGCGTGCGGCCAACGTCCATGTCGGCTTGCTACTGAATTTTGGGCGGCCGAAACTTGAGTATCGGCGATTTATTTGTTGACAGCAGGTACATTCGGGGCCTGGTTTGCTGTTTTCAATTCAGGATTTGGTTTTATCCGTTTTATCAGTTTTATCAGCGTTCATCTGTGGTGATTTTGAACTTTGTGAGGGCCTAAGACGATGACTACAACGCCGAAAGTGGTACCGACACGCAGCGAAGAGGTGGTGCGGAAGCATAAGGAGTTTATTTGGCCGTCGGTGACGAATTACTACCAGCATCCTTTGGTGGCGGATCACGCTTCGATGCAGTACCTGTGGGACATCGAGGGGAACAAGTATCTCGATTTCTTCGGCGGGATTGTGACCATCGGCGTGGGGCACTGCAATCCGAAGGTGACGGAGAAGATCAAGGCGCAAGTGGACAAGCTGCAACACACCTCAACGCTATTTCCGAACGAGGCGGTCGTCGCGTTGGCGGAAAAGCTGGCGGAGATCACGCCGGGAAAATTGCAAAAGAGTTTTTTTACCAGTTCGGGCACGGAAGCGAACGAAGCGGCGATCATGCTTTCGCGGATGGCGTCGCCGAGTTATGACATCGTGGCGCTACGCCATGCTTATTCGGGCGGATCGGCGCTGGCGAAGTCGGTCACGGCGCAATCGGCTTGGCGCAAGGGCGGAGTGATCAGCGTGGGGATTTCGCACGCGGTAAATCCTTATTGCTATCGCTGCCCGCTGCACCTGACGTATCCATCGTGCAACGTAGCTTGCGCGAATGACGTGGAGAGCGTGATTCAGACCACCACCAGCGGGTCCATTGCGGCGTTTATCGCGGAGCCGATTCAGGGCGTGGGTGGATTTATCACGCCGCCGCCGGAATATTTCAAGATTGTGTATCGCATCGTGAAAAATTACGGCGGTCAGTATATTTCTGACGAAGTGCAGACCGGTTGGGGGCGCACTGGGAAGAAATGGTGGGGAATCGAGCAGTGGGAAGTGACGCCAGACATCATTACGTCGGCGAAGAGTATGGCGAACGGCGTGCCTGTCGGTTTGACGATCACTACCGCGGAGCTGGCGGACAAGTTTCAGGGATTGAATATAGCTACATTTGGCGGGAACCCTGTGACATCTGTGGCGGCGCGGGCTGTGATTGAGGTGATCGAGGAAGAAAATCTGCGGGAGAACACTTTTGTGGTGGGCGGATACTTCCGGAAGAAATTGGAAGAGCTACAGCAGAAGTATCCTTTGATCGGCGATGTGCGCGGGATGGGGATGATGCAAGCGCTGGAGCTGGTGAAGGATCGTCAGACGAAGGAGCCGGCACCGCAGGAGACCAATCAGATTTTGGAGCGCACGCGCGCAAATGGTTTGCTGGTGGGCAAGGGCGGGATGTATGGGAACGTGATACGAATGGCTCCGCCGATGAATATTTCGAAGGCGGATGTGGATGAAGGGATACGGTTGCTGGATAAATCGTTCAGTGAGGTTCGGTAGATGGCGACGGCGATAACGACGGATCAGCTTTGCAGGAATTACATTAATGGGGAGTGGGTGGAGTCGAGGTCCACGAAGATTGTGGAGCGGCGGAACCCGGCTAACACCGACGAGGTGGTGGCGCGGATACCTCTTTCGACGCGGCAGGAAATGAAGGAAGCGATTGTGGCGGCGAAGGCGGTCTTCCCTGCGTGGAGGGAGATGCCGGCGCCGAATCGCGGCAAGATACTTTTCGCGGCGACGCGGATTATGCAAGAGCAGAAGGAATCGCTGGCGCGGCTGCTGACGCGCGAAGAAGGCAAGGCGCTGAAGGATTCGCTGGGCGAAGTGCAGCGGGCTATCAACATTCTGGAGTTTATGGCGGGCGAGGCGCGGCGGTTGAACGGCGAAACGCTGACCAGCGAACTGCCCAAGAATTTTTCGTACACGATACGGCAGCCGCTGGGAGTGGTGGGAGCGATCACTCCGTGGAATTTCCCGGTGGCGATTCCGGTGTGGAAAATCGCGCCAGCGCTGGTGTGCGGGAACACGGTGGTCTTCAAGCCAGCGACACTGACACCGTTGACGGCGATGAAGATCGTGGAGATTTTCGAGCAGGCGGGATTGCCGGCGGGCGTGCTGAATCTGGTGATGGGTTCGGGGCGCGAGACGGGCGATGAGCTGGTGCAGAATCCGCACGTGCACGGGCTGTCGTTTACCGGATCGAACGAAGTGGGTTGTGCGCTTTATGCTTCGGGCGCGGCGCATCTGAAGAAAATTCAGTGCGAGATGGGTGGCAAGAATCCGGTAGTCGTGCTGGCAGACGCAGATTTGCAGTTGGCGATGGAGTCGGTGCTGGCTGGCGCGTTTGCATCTACGGGGCAGCGCTGCACGGCGACGAGTCGCGTGGTGATTGAAGAAAGCGTCGCAGATAAATTCGTGGGCATGCTCGTCGAGCGCGCGAAGAAGTATGTGGTGGGCGACGGGTTGGAGCCGGGGACGGACATGGGGCCGTCGGTGGACGAGAGCCAGTTCAACACGGTGCTGAAATACATTGAGATTGGAAAGGGCGAGGGGAAACTTTTGTGCGGCGGCGAGCGGTTGACGGGCGCACGTTACGATAAAGGCTGGTTTGTGGCGCCGACGGTATTCGATCACTTGGCTTCGGACGGCAAGCTGGCGCAGGAAGAAATTTTCGGGCCGGTGTTGAGCGTGATTCGCGTGAAGGGATTTGACGAGGCGCTGCAAGTGGCGAACTCGGTGCGGTACGGGCTTTCAAGTTCAATTTATTCGTCGGACTCGAACAAGATTTTTGAGTTCGTGGATAAGATTGAGACGGGCATGACGCATGTGAATTCGCCGACCGTGGGCGGCGAGGCGCACGTGCCGTTTGGCGGGGCGAAGGATAGCAGTGTGGGGCCGCGAGAGGTGGGACACGCGGCGATTGATTTTTATACGGATTTGAAGATCGTTTACATCGATTACACGGGGCGGAAGCGGGAGTCGAGTCTGTACTAGCGCGGGTGGCGCGGCGGAATCTGCTACGGAAGACAAGTCAAAGGCGCCCGGCGACAGCTGGCCGCAACAACCTCACACCTGGGCTAACGGAAACGAGAGGACACTTACCTGGCTGGATTATTCGATCGCGAAATATACTTGGACATTGAGACGCTGCGGCTTTCGAGCGAGGTGGATGGTGGTTGGGGAAACATTCGCGCGTTTGGGCTGGCTGTAGCGATCACTTGGGACAAGGAGAATGCGTTCCGGCGATGGTATGAAGAGGACGCGCTGAAACTGATCTCGGAGCTGGAACAGTTTACCCACGTGATTACGTTTAACGGCAATCGTTTTGATATTGAGGTGCTGCGGGCTTACGCCCCCGTGGACGGTATACGGAAGCGGTCGCTGGATATTCACGAATTGCTGCACAAGCAGCTGGGACATCGCGTGAAGTTGGACCAATTGGCGAAGGACACGCTGGGGACGGCGAAGAGTGGCGACGGGCTCGATGCCGTGAAATGGTGGCGCGCCGGGCAGAAAGATCGCGTCGCGGAATATTGCGAGCAGGATGTGGCGATTTTGCGCGATGTGGTGGAGCACGGTCGGGCGAAGGGGTTTGTGGTAATTTCGGCGAAACATGTGCGCGTGAAATGGGAATGAACTTTCCAAGCTTCAGGCCGCGCCTGAAACATTTTCGGCCGACTGTATATTTTCGAGTCGATTGTGCGGCAGTTCGGGTCGTGGCGGCGATCTGCGCGATTGCGATCTGCGCTGGCGCACGGGCTGGCGGCGACGCTGGATATTTTTTCGTCAACGCGGCCGACAACGGGCGTTTTTTGTGGAAATCGGTGGGGCGGGCGCAGTTGAAGCTTGAGGACAAGACTCCGCTGCAGTGGAACGTCTATCAAACGGAGAAAAAGAAAGATGCGAACCTGGTGTTGGTGCAGTTGGGGCGGCGATTTGTGGCGTTGGACATCAAGGGGAAGGTCGCTTATTACGTTTTTCCTTCGGATTTGCAGACCAAGGGGCCGGACTTTGAGAGCGGCAATTTATTTGTGCAGTCGCGCCTGATGCCGACTACGGCTTGGACTGTGCGCGATGTGGGGCCGGCGGAGATGATCAAGTTGAAGCTGGGCGATTACGGGCGGGCGCTCGACGTAGAATTGCCGCACATGCCGGATTTGCGCGCGTTCTACTGATTTGCGCGGGCGGTTTTTTGTTTCCAGGACATATGCCAGAATCCCCTGTCAAACCATGCAAAGCCCTGTAAACCTTGCCTAGTGTTGAAGATAAGTATAGCCTATTAGACATGCCAGTACAAGCCAATCTTGGCAAGTGATGGCAAATCAGCAACCAAAGGTAAGCTGGAGGTAAGTCTGCCATGAAAAAATCCAGACCCCGAAAAAAGAGCATGCGAGTCGGTTTGAATCAGCACACGATTTCTACCATGAAGAAACCCGCGAAAGGCCGGAACGTGAAGCACGATACCGCGTGCCGTGGGTTGGGAATCGCCAGGTATCCGTCCGGCAATTTTCAATTTTATTGGTTTAGAAAACTGAACGGGCGCCCGACGTGGGTGACGGTCGGCGAATATCCCGGCTTGAACGTCGAGCAGGCCCGCGAAATTGCCGAAGGGTACAACCGGAAACTAGCGGGATGGAAAGCGGTAGGCTACAGCGGCCGAGATCCGTTCAAGACTGGCGCATCAACGCTGGGCGAAATCTACAAGTTGTACGCCGACACGCAGCTCGCAAAAGCTAAACATCCCGAACGCGCCCGCCAGTTCCGGGAATATCAGTTCAATCTCTACTTCGACGGCTGGCGGGACAGGAAAATTTCGACAATCACTTCGGACGAAATCGAAGCCTTGCACGTCCGGCTCACCGACGAGAATGGTCCAGTGTCAGCGAATCGCGCAGTGCAATTTCTAAGGGCGTTGTTCGGCTTCGCCAAGAAAAAGAAACTGTGGAGTGGCGACAGCCCAGTGGAAGTCGAAATCAATCCAGAGAAGCCGCGGGAACGTCGCGCGTCGAAAGAAGAATTCATCCGGTTGTGGAAGGCACTGGACGCCGAAGTGATCGACCCGGACCTAAAAGATTTCACGGTGCTGGCCCTCGTGACTGGCGCACGGAAAATGGATTTGCTCTCGATGCACCGGCGAGACATCGATGCGAACTACGTCTGGAAAATTCCCGATCCAAAAACGAAGAGCTACCGGGTTCCGCTGATTCCTGCCGCCGTCGAAATCATCGACCGTCGCACCCGAGACGGCTTTGTGTTTCCGAGCAAGCTGCCGGGCAGCCACCGCAATTCGATTCGCTGGTCGTGGCTGCGGCTACTCAAAAAAGCGCAGATCGCCGACTTGCGTGTGCACGATCTTCGGCACAGCCTAGCTTCAATTTTGGCGGACGCGAACGTGAGCCCGATTCTAATCATGTCCATCCTGGGCCACAGCGAGATTGGAACCACCACGCGCGTTTACACCCATCTCGATGTGGATCCCCTTCGCACGGTGATCGAGTCGGCCTATCAGACCATGATCGAAGGGGAAGCGAAAAAATAGCAGCCTTTATATCTTGACGTTTGCTGGGACATGAGCGTAACGTCGTGGCCGAAGTAGGTCTTAGTTGCCTTGAGTACGGCGGATGACGTTGTTCATCCGCTGGCGAGCCGCGCACCTAAGGCGCAATCGGAAACGTCCGGTTACAAGCTGGGCTACGAAAACGTACCCAGTAATGCCAGGACGAGAACTCTCGATCCAGAGAGTCCTCGCCTTGGCATTTTTTTTTGCCCAAACAGGAGGAAACAACAATGGCCGTAACCGCAGTGAAGGAAATGCTCCGACAAGCCGAAGCAGCCGAAATGCTGGGCCTCGATGAAAAGACACTCGAAAGTTGGAGGTATGGAAAAGACCCGCACAAGTTACCGTTCGTAAAATTGGGCAACGCTCCTCGCTCGCCGATTCGCTACAAGTTGACCGACGTGCAAGCCTTCATCGAGGCGAACCGACGCTCGAACGACACAATCACCATTCCCGCGCGTCGCGCACGTCGGCGACGTCCACGCCGATGAGATGGATTCAACTCATCGAAAAAAAAGGAGAACGACCATGAGCACGAAGTCGGAGCTCAACCTGGTGCATCGCTTGATCGGCCGACTCGTGCTTACTCCGCACCGGCTTACTCCCGATGAGCCCGACAGTTTTCCCGCCGTCTTGCTTCACGAGTTGCGGCGAGCGCGTTATCGGATGTGTCGTGAAGTGAATCGAGAAAATAAAAGGAGACGACCATGACGCGAGAATCCGGAATGGACAAGAACATTGAGATTTTGCTGCGCGAGCCGGTGGGCGTTCCGCGTGGTGTGCTTGAAGAAATCGAACAGTATCTGGTGGACCACGACGCGCCTGCATCGCTGATAGAGCAGCTCGCCCGAGCCTTGACAACTGAACACGACCATCGCTGAGAAAAAAGGAGAACGACTATGAATGATGAAGTTAGACGCTGCGTTGTTTGTGACGCGGACAGCGCCGCGCGGACTATCCGCGAAGTTGTGTTCCTGTCTCGCGGAAAAGATGTGGCTGTACCGCTTTGCGAGCTGTGTGCTTATCAGCATGACCACAGAAAATCCGTGCGGGAAAAGGTCAACCGATTCATCGCACAAAAAGGAGAACGACCGTGAAGTTAACGATAGACGAAGTGGTGGAACGCACGGCTGCCGAATTCCGCCAACGGCATCCTGACTATCAGAATCTTGACCCGGCGGAATCGCAGCGACTTCTCGCCGCGCTGCTCGACGAACTGTTCCCGGCCAGAGTGTTAGTCGAAATAGATTACAACGAGCGCATCAGAAAAGTGCTGGCCGAAGAACAGGCCCGGCGCTTGCGCGAACGCGAAGAAATGGAGGAACGATGAAGGGCACGTACAAGCAGATCAGACAACTTTTTCCAGCCACGGGCTATCGCGCATTCTGTGGCTCGGTCTCAGATGACGGCACCTTTAGTCACGAAGAAATTCCTGTGATTGGCTGGGCCGTCGTGCGTCACAGCCTGCTCGCGGACATTGGCGAGAATGTCGCGCATTGCGTCGAGAGTCTTGCCCCTGGTTCGCGCGATTCCGTTGAGATCATGGTGGACCAAGACGGTCCTTCCGACATTAGTGATGCGAACGATTACACCTACAGCAACTCGTTTTGCGTGGTGGTGCGCCCAACCGAACAGCTCGACACAGCAGACCTGGAAAAGAAAACGCGCGAGCACATGGTATGGGCCGCCAAGATCAGCGCCAGGAACCATCGCATCTGGGAACTCGACGAACAGCACAAGAGTCCCGATGAGATCGCCAAGGAAATCGGGGAGCGTGTGGAAACCGTGCGCCATGTGCTGACGGAATAGCGCACGAAAAAATTCGTGAGGCCCACTTGCCATCTCATTTTTTAGGAATAGACTCGTTGCGTTGGGCGGCTGGGCGTGTCGGGAAATCTCTTTGCGGGGACAACCCGATCACCAGCCGCTCATATCTGTCCCCGCAAAAATCCTGACCAAATTTTATGCGTGGACGCGTGGCATGCGTCTTGCCCCGTCTATCACCAGACGGGGTCTCTCTCTTGGCGCGTGCTGGAACCAACGGTGGCGGGCGTGGCTCTGGCGTCGTTGCGGACGCCAGAGCCGGAACTGGAAGCAGAGAAAGAAAAGAGAGGGTTCGAGCTTATGCCACGGTCAGGCGCAGCGTCAAGATTCAATTCCGTTGACGAATTACTTGCCCTTTTAGCGAACGTCAAAGGTTCCGACCCAAAGTGGACGGCATCGTGCCCGGTTCCTGGACACAAAACCGAAGCCGACCGCAAGCGCAGCCTCTCGATTAAACTCGAACATCCCGCCGATCATCCCGCCGGCAGAATTTTGCTGCACTGCTTTGTCGGACACTCCAGCGAAGAAATTGTCCGCTGCCTGGGCCTCACGATGGCGCATCTGTTCCTGTCTGCGAACGGTACCGGCAAAAAACCGACTGGCCGGAGAATCGTTGCAGCCTACAGCTACACCGATGAAGCGGGACGTGAGTTGTATCAGAACGTCCGCTACGACCCGAAAGACTTCCGGCATCGGCGCAAGGTGAACGGCGAATGGGTGTGGAATCTCGATGGCGTGCGCCACGTTCCCTACAACCTTCCCACGATCATGAGGAGCGGCTTGATCTTGTTTTGTGAGGGTGAGAAAGACACGATCAATCTCGGGAAGCTCGGATTCGCGGCCACGAATTCCAAAGACTGGCGCGAGGAATGGGTGCGCGATCATCTCACGCCCGAAGTGTCGGTCGCGCTGTTCGAGGACCGCGACGACAAAGGAAAGAGCGTCGCCGATAATTGTGTCGGACTGCTGTGGACGAAAGTGAAATCGCTCAGGCGCGTCGCACTGCCCGGCGATTATCACGACGTGTCCGACTGGATTGATTCGGGTGCCACGGCCGAAATGATTACCGCGCTCATCGAGCTGACGCCGGAACATCACGGCGTCACGGTCACCGTCGATGAGCCCGAGCCAGAACCAGAACCGCTGCCGGAATTCCCGCAACTGATTGGCCCGCTACATGACCTGATCGACGGCATCACGCACGACATTCCTTATAGCTACAAAGCACTGTGCGCCGTCACCTGTGCGGGCCTCAAAATTTCCGGCCGCGTTAAACTCGCTACCGACCCGAACCTGCAACCGCGCTTTTATGGACTAATGATCGGCGAACCGAATACCGGAAAGTCCGCGGCTGACAAAGAAGTAAGAAACGCAATGGCGACTGTGCTGGCCGGCGACGTCTGGATCGAATACTCCGTCGATTCCGGACCCGCACTTGTCGAAGCTCTCGCTGAACGTCCGCGCCTACTTTTGGCTCCCGACGAAATGGCCGACCAGTGGGAAAAAGGCCGCGCGACGCAAGGCGGTCACAATTCATTGTTTGGGGAAATCCTTCGGCTCTACGAATCGAATTCTACGGGCCGTCGCGTCGTCAAGAAAAATGCCGAGCCCTTCAAACTTGACGGGCTGCACTTCGCCATAATCGGTGGCGCAACCGAAGCTCGCAATCAGCACATGTGGATGGGAACCGCAGGAGCGTCCGGCGGATTGCAGTCCCGCATGTGCCTGGCTCATTCCGACGCCGAGCAACCGCCAATAAAAACCCCCAATCGCCAGGACCAAATCAACTGCGCCATCACCGCACTTGCCGGAAACCTTTTCCCGGATCGCACTCTTTTCCTGAACCCCACCGCTCAACAAGCCATCATCGAGTGGCATGAACGCACCGAGAAAAACAAGGCTGCGCGAGTGCTCGACCACGCGAAACGCTTTGCCATCGTCCTCGCAGCCGCGAGCAACCTGAACGAAATCGATGGTGATGCAATGAAACGCGGCCTCGCGTTCGCCGACTACCAAATCGCGCTCAGCGCCAGATTCATGCCCGAAGATGCATTCGGTTACGCTGAGGCATTCGAGAACCGCATCCTCGCCTACTTTCATCGCCACAAAAATAAACCAGCCAGCGACCGTCAGATCCGCAAAGACGTCTGCCCTGAAAAATTCCCAGGCGGCTTCGGCGCGTTCTCAACCGCCCTAAAGAACCTCAAGGGCTGCCAAAAGATGACTCAGAACGGCTCCAACCGGCTGAGCAACCCGCTGTGGATTATCGACTGAACAATCGAACCGTCGGAAAAATTCGCCGGTTACAGAGAGATTCTTATTTTCTCCTTCCGCTCTTTAGAGGCTTCCGACGCTTCGACCCTTCCGACGCTTCGTAAACCCTTTTGTTTTCAGTGACGCCTAAAAACGAACCGTCGGAAAGCCATTCTTCCGACGCTTTGTTTCTGAGTCACTTTCCGACGCCTCTCCGACGCCTCATCCGACGCCTCGTTTCACCAAATCGCGTTCCGGGACCGAAGTGTGGTATCACTGGAAAAGATGAGCCGTCTGCCGCTGGCTGGAAAAATGCGACGCGGAAGATACGTCGGTGACCGCGGGAAAGATCGTGGCCGTCGTCGCCAGTCGTGGGCGCAGCTTGCGAATTTGATTCCGCATCGGCACGCGCCGTGGCCGAAGGGAGTGAGCGGCAATGCCGCAGGCAGGCCGCGCAAGCCGAAGCTGAATGGCCTGTGAATTTGCTTAGCAGACATGTGCAGATAGGCAGAATGGCCAAGCAGAGCAGCTTTTTTGCAGCGCAGCAGGCGGCGCAGCTTACTTTTAGCCTAAAAGACCGCTAGAAACAGACGTTTTACCAGTGCATGAAACTGTGGCTGGAAACAGCAGAAGGTTGTGGCACCGCAGTGGCGTATTTGTACAACGACTGAACTACAGGAATGGCAAGTACTGCGGTTAGGACGAAGATAGCGCCTGTGAGCCACAGCAGCCGACGGCTCAGCTTCGAACTGCTCGCATCGAAGCTCTGAACAGCCGCGATATTTTGCAGCGCCAGGTCTGTGAAGATTCGAGATACTCGCCCGCCTTCGATTGTCCCAAGCCACGGGTTTAGATCATCGATGTCCTGCCTGGTCAGGAGCGCGGGATTATCAAGTCGCTCGTGAACTGCATCTTTGTTAGCGAATGGCATGAACGTTCTCCTTGTCCGCTCACGACTGAGCGATTCGGCAAACAAAATAGCACGCGCACATTTTTCTTGCATCGCGTCTCGCAGCACGGCATCATCCCAGCGTTACAGACAGCGTGCCGGTCGCCGCTTGAGGGTGACCGTGCCGACGAACGAATTCAGCCCCGCAGCGACCTCGCCAGCCCCAGCCACAACGCCATCGAAGCGTAAGCCTCGCCAGCGGAAGCTCCCAATCGCGCCAGTAAAATCCATTGTGCCGTTTGATCTCCGCGAGCAGAAGATTGCGCCAATCTTCAAGTACAAGCTGGCGTACTTCCTTTCGCTCGACCGTGATGAATTCAAGCAGGACAGCAAGCTGATGCAATCGAAGATGTGCGCGAGCGATTTCGTCGCGATGCGGCTGATCTTTGAAGCCATGCGCGGCGAGCCGTGGGCCGTCAGAGAATTAATCGACCGCACCGACGGCGCATGGAACGCGAAGCCGGATGCGGCCGAAGCGAATCGGAACACGGTCATCGCTGTCTGTTACGAACAGGAGTTGACGCAGAAGCAGCGATTCGAGCGCGAGGCGTTGCAACGACTGATTGCGAGCGTTCCGTCGGCGCTCAGGCCGTATGCAGAGCGACTGCTGCCGAAGCGGAAGCCGGAGGAAGAGAGGTTCACGATGGAGCCGCCGAAGCAATTGCAGACAGGCGGGGAGATTGAGTACATCGAACCCACGCCGGGGAGTGCGGAATGACCGATCTAACGCCGGGACTGACGATGGCGCAGCAAAACTCGCGGGAATTGCGTGGCAGCGGAAACGGATGGCGTGGTCCGCGGTTTGCGAATCCGACGTTCGCACCACCGGCGGCATTTGAGTTTGCGAACGATTGCGGTTTGAACTGTGGGAACTGTGGGAGTGGTGCGACGAAGCGAACGGGGCCGACGCAAAGGCAGTGCATCAAATGCGCGGTGACGTGGCAGACGCAGGCCATAACGGAAGAGGAGCGGCGCGTTGAGGCATTCCGCGAGAAGGAGGCAGCGAAGTGAATTTGTCGGAAGCGATCGTGCGAAGCAACCGGAGCGTGCTGGTGTCGGAACGGCAGCCGCGGTCACTTTTGCAATGCACGAACGAAACGACGGAGATGGAATTGGTAGCGGCGTTTGGGCTGGACCTGGCGACGCAGACGCGGGAAGCCATCCAGACGTTTGGGGTGACGCTGATTCATTCTTCGCTGGTGGGTTTGTACGGGCTGAAAAAAGGCTGGCGGGAAAACATTTATTCGAGGCCGGTACGATGAACCAGCACGAACCGGAAAAGATCGTGATGCGTTTGGCGCTGGCAGAGCCTGAAACCTACTGCGACGGCGAAGAGGTAGCCGATCAACTGGCGCAGGCGCTAGAGGTAATTGAGGGCCAGCCGATGACGGAGCGGCGGGACTTGCTGCGAGCCTTTGCGGGGCGACTGGCGGCGTTTCAGTTCTGTAGGGCGCATTGGCGGCCGGTGGATGTGAAGCTGCGGGAGCTGATGAAGATCGGGACGCGGTTGCAATGAACACGCCGAACGTGAGTGCGCAGGTGGTATCGAGTGGGCCGCGACTTTTGAAGCAGCAACTCTATGCCGGATACACAATGGGCCGCAGATGGTACATGCGGAGTGCGGTCCATCTTCCGCATGAATGTTTCTGCGGGCAACTGTTTCGCACGCAGCAAGCGCGCGACAAGCATTTGCGCGACTGTCACGGCGATGGAGATTCAGCAGGATGAGATCCCGGCGCGCGCTGGACTTCTACAGCGGCCTAGGCAGACTCGCACGTTTCCTCGCGTGGTTGTCGTGCGAGCCTCTCGCGCCGGGTAGTTTTTTCGAAGGAGCAAAATGTACGAATCGATGAAGAAGGCGGCGGCGATGGCGGCGCCTACGATGGCGGCGACGCCAGTGGTAGCTCCGATCGGCAATCGAGCGGGCCGGCGCTTTTATTCTGGCGATGAATACGTGCACACGGGGCCGCTGGAAAACCCCAGTGAAAAATTACGCGGGGAAGTGGCGCAAGCGCAGAGCGATTTGGATGAATTGCGGCACTTGATCTCGCGGGCGAAGGCTCTTTGCGACCGCGCCGAACGCGCACCCTATCAGGGCGGCGATTGGAGCGCGACGCCAACGCCAGAGCAGAAGCGGGAAATTGCGCGCGCACGAAAGGCGCTGGAAGATTTTTCTTCGTTGTTGCCCTCGACGTTCAAGACTTGGATTGACCGGCTGGAAAAATTCAACGTTGAGTTGCGCGAGAATCTGAAGCCGTAAAACAGGAGGATTGTGATGGAGAACGGAGCGAACATCGACACGATCATCAGCGAGTTGAACGAAGGCCCGGTGGGGCCAATCACGTTTGAGCAGTTGGGGAAGCTGGACAAGGCGGCAGCGGGACTGCGGCCGCGCTGGAATTCAGAAGAGCCGCGCGATTATTCGATTGTGAATTCGCAGCCGGACATTGACGCGGCCTTCGTGAAAGTGACGGCGAACCGCGTGGATCCCGACGCGGCGACTGCGGCAATCACCGCGGACGTGCTACGGAGATTGTCGAGCGGCGGCGACGATCACTTCCGCGCGACGAACGACATCGAGGACGAAGAAGCCGACGAGGACGATGAAGCCGCCGAAGTGCTGGGCGCGACGCCATTTGATCGGCACGTCGAGCGGATGAAGGCCATGATCGAATTTCGCGTAGCGCAAGGTGGCTCGCGTGCCGACGTGGTGAGCCAATTGCGGCAGGTCACGACGAGCGACTATTCGCAGCGGGTGATTAGCGCGGCAGCGGCATAAAAAAGGGACCGTCTCACGACGGTCCCGAATTTGCCGCGTCTCGCCATGACGCGCCTGGCCTCGCTGAGCCGCAGCGCGCCCAAGCAAGCCCTGCCATGTCGTGTCGCGTGAATGGTGCGACGGCGGGGGCTGGCGGTCAAGGAATTTTTTGGAGAGGAGAACGCCAATGGCAAAAAAGTTTTGTTCGCTTTGCGGTCAGGTGATGGAAGGAAGCGCGTCCGCAAAATGTACTGCGGGCACGAATCACAAACTCGCCCGCGTCGAATACGAACGGGCGGAAGAAGCCGAGCGCAAGAAAAAGGAAGCGAAACAGAAGGGAGCGTAAATGGCAAACTACCAATGGAACGTAGCCGGAAGTTACTACTTCGGACTTTTTCCTGGGCCAACCGGCCCCCCAAATCAGGACCCCAACCCCGCGGCGACCCTGATTTCTTCCTCCTCCGTCGGTGCCGACGTGACAGCCAGCGATAACCCTTCGCAAATCGAGCCCGCCGTACCGTATCAACAGCCAGACGTTGCCGCGCCGGCCGCGAATCCGGCAATCACGATCAGCGGGGCCGCGCCCCCGAATCAAATCGAAGTGGAGGAAGGCGTCAACTACATTCAGCAGGACACCGAGGCGCCAACCGCGAATCCGCAAGTGACCGTGGGCGGCTTCGTGAACGGGAATCCGATGTCACTGTGAGGGGGAAAATAAATTGAACAACGATGCGATGATGAAGGCGATGGCGGCCCACTGTAAGTGCATGGCGAAGGCCCACGAAGCGGCTGCGGACTGTCACCAGTCGCTGAGTGAGTGCTTCAAGGCCGAGCAAGCCGAGGGGTTGCACAAAGGGATGAAGGACATGCACGCCGATTTGCAGTCCTGCCACAAGTCGATGAGCGAGTCTTACGCGAAGATGGGCGAGGCGTGCAAGAAGTCGGATTCGGGCGACATGGTGAAAGCGATCGTGTCCGCAGTGATGGCGAATGTGGACGCGCGTTTCGGCGATGTGGTCATGCCCACGGGCGTTCACAAAGTGCTGCGCATGGAAGATCCGCTGGCACCAGCGCCTGGCTCAAGCCTTGTGCCGCGCGCTGGCGGGATGTCGGTGCCGGTCGCTGCCGACAAAATCGATCCCGCGTTCCAGCATCTTTTTCAAGAGTGAGTTTCGGCGGGTGGAGTTATCGCCCCGGTCTGGTCAACCAGGGCACGGCGTCCAATGACGCGCGGCAACTTCTCCACTTCACCCGCTGAAAGCCTTTCGCTCGCCGCTCTCCACCGGCCAGCGGACACGGCGACGCCCCGGAGAGGGGGCTCCCCGAAGCGTCGCCACAATTTTCGCCGGAGCCTTCATCCTCTTCGGCGAATCGCGCGGCGTCATGCAGCGTCGCGATCACCAGCAGCGGCGTAGGTTCTGTCTCCTTGGCCCGCGCCGCTGACTTTCTCGTTTGGACACGAAAAAGCCGCCGAGGATTTCTCCCGTGGCTGATTGCGTCCGCTTCGTAATTTTATTCCAGCGTGGTGGCTGGCGACTCTTTGAATAAATCTGGAAATTCGGAATTCCTCTCAATGGACAGATCTTTCACTTTCCTGCGGTAGTAGAATTCGAGAGCACTGCGTTCGTGATTGTCGAGCACTTGGAACAGTGCTCTGGCGCTCGTCGGAGTTGACACACCCTGGATGGCTCCGCCGAGTTGAGTAGACAACTCAGACAAACCGTTTTCAAAATCGAACAGATTGACGCGGCGGACTACGAGGCTTTTTAACTGTCGCTCATTGTTCACGGTGTCGAAGAAATCATCGACCGCCCACTTTAGCTGGTAAAATTCGGGACGGAATCCCGATAGGAACAGCATCGCTGCCTCGTTCAGGTCCGAAACCGGATACTTGAGCGGATCCCAGTAGCTCGTTCCTCCCAGCTTCAATTGATCCTGCAAAAATTCCTTCACCGCAGCTTTCATCAGTGCGGACTCCGAAAGCCCGGGTGCAAGCGGTTTTGTCGCGAGGAATTCGCGGGCGGCGAATGTTAGCCATACTGGGACCGAGTGAGTTCGTCGGCCCGACACCAACTGTGCGATGAAGGGGATAGCCGCTCTCATCACGCCCGAAACGCTAATTGCATCAGATTGTTCTACGCTCCCAACTTTCCACCGGGAACGAACGATGTAATCTATCGGTTGATCGCGTTTCTTCTGACGCTCAGCCAGCGACGCGACAGCTCGTTCGACTTCTTCCTGCTTGGATGCGTCGTTCAGAACAACCTCAACAAAAATGTGGTCGCTCATGTCCAAGACCTGGCTTAGTTCACGGTTGACGACGCGCGCCACACCGACGTCCTTCATCACAGCGTCCAGATTCTTTCGCAGCCTATCTGTCTCCATGCGCTCGCTCCCGTCGTACAGCCGATTTTTCTTTTGCTTCTTCCTCGTTTCTCGCCTTTTCGATCCAGCCTTCGTACTCGACAATTACGGTTCGGACCTCTTGCAGCGACGTAGATGCAAATGCTCGATACCCCGCGAGATCTCCTCGGAAATCTGTGGTCTTCAGTACATCCAGCTTATAGTCAGCATCCTCACGTCGTCGCTGAAATACTCGAAATCGTTCCCTTGCTTCCGGCCCTCCGTGTTTGGAAATAGAGTGCAGGAGAGGGCCGTGGTTCATGCGCTTTTTTCTGCGGACTTTTTTGTAGACGAGCCATGCGTTACAGATATGAAAAAGCGCATAGTACGAACGTGAGAGGGTGTTCCGAACCTGCGCCTCCGTTGCATCGATGGGCAACTCCGCCGATGCCAAGAATTGTTGCGCTAGACGAAGGTGTGCGTCGCTCTCGATTCGTAGCTGAGGCTGGAGACGTCGGGGCATCCGGAAGTCATTATATCCGCGCCGCGATTCGCGGCGGTTCGAGTTCGGCTAGTTGCTTGTTTCGGGTTTACGTCTCTCGTAACCGCCCTGACCACCGAAGATAAAACAATAAATAGGGGTCTGGAATATCGAAGACCTGCTTTTGCTCGTCCCAGTCGATTGCGCGTTCGCGCGGAAACTTTTCTTGCGCGAGTTTTGACATGTGAACGCACGTGCTAGTAACGCTGGAGCCGACCGGCGATTCTGTATCACACACTTTGACCGTGCGCCGCAGCAGTTCTTCGTACGGGAAGGACAGCCGGGGCGGGTCGTCGGCGAGGGCCTTCAGAATCACACGATAAACGTCGCCTTCACTTCCATCGAGAAACTTGTACGTTTTTCGTTCCGTGCCTCTCACACGACGGCCGGCGTCCAACACATCGACAAGCGACCTGAAGTCCGTGCTCGCGCTGGTCTGCTCCAGGACGCTTTGCAGAGCGGTGCGGTCAAAAGTCAGGTGGCGAGGTTGTGAACCTTCGATTTTTTCGCGCAGGTTTAGCACAAAACACGCTTGCAGGCAGAGAGATTGCATCAGTTGAGGAGATCCAGCGGACTCATCCGCGAATTTCTGAATGGCATCCAGTTCCACCTTGGCGTTTAGCGACTCAAAACCGGATCTTGCGATTTCCAACAGCTCTGGTTTACTCCAATATCCCAGGTCGATCGTGCGGACTCTTCCGCGAAGTTCGGGATTGGCTCTCACAACGTCATCGCCCCGATGCGCTACCGCAGCCGTGACAATCTTCACGTCTAGGCGCACCGCTTCCTTCAGCATTTTCGCCACTTCAATTTGCAAGTCCCGGTCCATGTAATGAAAATCGTCGAGCAGAATAACGAACTCACTGTTGCCGATCTCCTTGACGATTTGTGGGAGTCCTCCGCGTTCCCGGGTCTCTTGCGTGGAAACATCACGACTCAGCTCGCCCTTTCCCGTCACACCAATTTCGCCGCTCGCCACCAGCGGCAACGCGAGACTTCCCTTACCTGCAACTTCGCCGCTGACGCTTCCTCCAACGCTTCGACCTTCGGTGGTGGCATTCGGTAGGTCCATCCAGTCGAGCGCCTTGTCCCAAATCTCTTCAGGACGACGTATTGAAGCGCCCGATATAGAAATCAGAAGGTCCCGGCCGACTACCTTCTCGACCAGGACCGTCTTTCCTGATTTGGATGGTCCAGATAGCGACACAACATTTCCCGGAGTGGATAGGGCATCGCGCAGAGTGTCCTCGAAGCCCTTTGCCGATCGATGCACGTACGTGTACTCAGGAAAGGACCCCGGCACAAAAACATCCTGCGATCTCAGCGCCATGTCGGTCCTCCAAACCCCAATCGCCCCGGACGGTATCACAGGTTAGGATAATGGTTTACTGGTTTTATAAGGTGCACCAAAGACTTTCCAGTGTCGCCACGAGCACAAAAAAAGGCGAGCCCGCCGAAGCGGACCCGACCTTCCTTCGTGGCAGTGGGCCATAGGTCGATGAGCATGCGATCGTGGCCAGCGTGGTATCTGGTCAGTTTCCGGTAACGGCGTTAATCAGGAGTTGACCATCAAACTTCAAGAATTGGCGGTGAATCGAATTGATGCCGGTATCCAATCAGGATTTTGATAAATTGGTTCCCCGAGAATTTCACGCTCTACAACGAACGAGCGATTTGGACAATTGGGGTCGTACCGAACGCTTACTTTCCTGCCTGCAAACCGTTCCTGCATTTCTAATGCGCTGATTCCGTTTCCTCGATAGACAGCAAAGAATCCGAAGTGCCTCAGCCCGTCCACGGTGTACGAATAGCCGAAAAGGCTTTTTGGTACCTTTCGCGCAGAGAGGGCCAAGAACGGCCCGCGAAACATTGTTTCACCCTTCTGAACGATAGCCTCGACGAGTGGCCACGCTTGACTGCGTTGTTCAAGCAGGGAATATCGGTAATTTCTAGCTCCCGTGTAGAACATGCTTCCGATAAGCGCGACGGCTGCGAGGATGGGAATGATGATTTCCATTAGTGCTATATCATCGCATGGCGTCCGCGCAGTGCTACTTTCGACCGTTGCCAGGGAAGCGAGTCTGTCTACGCCTGAGAATGCGCGTCCACCAATTCATCGTCCATTGATGGAACTTCGGCTGTCCGAATACTTTGGCAATCCGCAGTGGACGCACCTTCGGGCAAAAATGTTGTGGTAGAACCATTTCGCAAAAAACGCCTCACCGCATCGAGGGCACGGAAGCACCTGCAAGCGGAGTCCGGTAACCGCGAACAATACCATCCAGCAGATGCCGAAGGTAAGGCCGGGTACGGTGGTGTGAAAGAGTTTGGTGGTCAAATATGCAAATGCGAAGCAAATCGGCACGTAGCCCACAAAGACAAAGACAAATTGGTTCCTGCGTCTTCTGTAATTTCGCCAGGCTCCTTCGCAATCGGCCATTTGAGGAAGAAAGTGCCATATCATCAGGGGGTTGGTCCACGTGTATTTCCTTCCCACGTCCCAAGGACGGAGCAACGTCTTGATTAATCGTCAGTGCCCGGTTAGTCGCGTAATCGGAAACTAGGAATATCCGCTTTACCGGTTAGGGCGCTGAGGGTTGGCAAGTTGCTTTTTTGAGCAACGATGTTCAGCGGCGGCCTTAGCTGCTTCGGTGGGGTTAGTCTCGTTTCAAAGGCTCATGCCTTCGGCGAACCAAAGAAACAGCATGAAGCAACTCCCAACCAATGCTGGCCATCGGCCTTTTCCGTTGCCTGCGAGGCTCGAAATGACCCCGAATAACGATAGATAAGTTCCGATTCTGATGAATCTCAATGTTGTCATGCTTCCGTTCCCGTCTCCTCCGATGAGTGCGTTACGGGTTCCATACGCCGCGAACACGAGGACGGAAAGTGAGAGCAGTAAAAGACCAGCGGTAGCTACTGCGGGCCTCCATCTGGCTTTCGTCGAATCCTGTGGCGTTCTGGCGTGGTACCTCCATCCAATAGCAGCCGCAGTGACCGCCCCAAGGATGATGAAACCGACGACCAACGTTGCGATTATGTGGCTCTCCATGATTGCCCATTCTTACACGAAAGACGTGTCGCCAGTGCCCGGTAAGTCGCGTTACCGGACATTTAGATGAACGAACATGTTTCGAGCCTCGATGCAGAAGGCGACGAGCCCTAAGCCAACGGTCAGAGCAAGACAGGCGACTAAACGTGGACGGACTGAACTCGTGGGGAAGAACTGGCTGTGCGTTCGCCATCCCTTGTGCCAACTCCAAATTGACACCTTATTCTCGGGCGTCTTCGCATTCACGTCGCGCACCAGTTGGCGAATGTACTTCCAGGTGAGCGCGTAAAAGACTAACGCCACGCAAAAAATAACGGCGGATATTGTGGACATTGTGGCTTCTGTTCAAGCACCTAGACGTCGGACCATACCCTAGCATGATTGTGGTGCGGTTCAGATATAGGGCGCAGCAAGAACTTGGTGGGGTGCGAGTCAGTGCCCGGTTAGTCGCGTAACCGGACATTGACGGCTAGTTTCCGGTAAATGCGTTAATCAGGACCTGACAGCCTGATGCTGGCGTATCCAGTCCAACCACAGCACCATGTCCTTCACGGTCACGAACGGCTTATCGCCGTATTCTCGACGGATATACTCAGGGAGAAAGAGCAGTCCCAGCCGTTCAACGAGAACGCGTGCGTCACTCTCGATGTCTTCGGGGTCATCTGTCAAAACTTTGGAATAAGCGTCTTCAGGCGAGAGTGGAAAATCCTTCCAAACGCCATGAGAGGTGTAATGGTCAAAAACAGCAGCAGGAATTGCATCTGGCACACCAAGAGAGCGAAATGAGTCAATGAACTTTTCCCGCGTGAAGTCTTCGTTTTTGCGCTGGCGGCGCACCTGACGTAACTTCAAATAGTGGTGCAACGTGAACACGCTTGCGAGAAGGATTGTCCCGCAAAGAATATAGAGAATCGCGGCTGTCTCTTCTCTGGCCGTACGCCGCACAGCCTCACCGAAGAATTGACTCGCGGCTTGCATAATTAGAGTCATAACACCAAATGCCATCGTGACCGTGTGCAACAGATTGAGCCGAATTTATCATGATTTGGGCTTAGTGCCCGATTAGTCGCGTAACCGGAAACTGACTCACTGCCAGTCGCCGTTTTTCTCAACGAACCGCTCTGGAATGGTCCACCGAGGCAGTCAGGAAGGTGTCAGGGAGTAAGGCACAAGTAAACTAAGGCAAGTCACAAAGCAGAAAAGCCAATAAAACTAGCCTTTCTTTGAGCCCTGCAACTGCTTCCAGGACATCGGCGGTTGGCCGGTGTGGATTTCCTTCATCGTGATGCAGCCGTGCACGGGACAGACCAGCGCGCACAGATTGCAGCCCACACATTCTTCTTCCATGATTCGTGGGACGTGAACTTCCATGCCGTTGGGATTTTGTTTGCCGTTAGCGTGGTGCTGCGGAGCGCGTTCGATGCACTGGTGCGCGCCATCTTCGCAGGCGACATAGCAGAGCTGGCAGCCGATGCACAGGCCGGCGTCAATTTTGGCGATGATTTTGTAATTCAGGTCGAGGTCGCCCCAGTCCAGTACGTTGGCGACGGCGCGTCCGCGGAAATTTTCGGTCGAGCTGTAGCCGTGGTCCTCCATGTAGGCGGATAGGCCGTCGGCCATGTCTTCGGCGATGCGAAAACCGTAGTGCATCGCGGCGGTACAGATCTGCACGCAGGTGGCGCCTAGGGCGATGTGTTCAGCGGCGTCCTTCCAATCGCCAATGCCACCGATGCCAACGATGGGGATTTTTACTTTTTTCGCGACACTGGAGAGTAGATGGAGAGCGATCGGCTTTACGGCGGGGCCGCAATAGCCGCCGTGGGAGGACTTCCCTGCTACGTTGGGACGCGGCGCGAAGGTTTCGAGGTCCACGCCCATCAGCGAATTGATTGTGTTGATCAGGCTGACGGCGTCGGCGCCGCCGCGCTCGGCTGCTAACGCGATGTGCGTGATGTCGGTGACGTTCGGAGTGAGTTTTGAGATGACGGGAGTTTTCGCGACTTCTTTGGCCCACGAGGTAATCATTTCAGTGTATTCGGGAACCTGACCGACGGCGGCGCCCATGCCGCGTTCGCTCATGCCGTGGGGGCAGCCGAAATTTAGTTCGAGCGCGTCGGAGCCGGCATCTTCCGCGCGACGAACGATGTCGTGCCAAGTTTCGCGTTTGGATTCGACCATGAGGGACGCGATGACGAGATTTTTGGGATAGCGTCTTTTTACTTCGGCGATTTCCTGCAAATTGACGGCGATCGGGCGGTCGCTGATTAGTTCGATATTGTTGAGACCCATCATTTTTACACCGTTCAGATCTATGGCGCCGTAACGCGAGGAAGTGTTCTGGATGGGGTCGCCGATGGTTTTCCAGACTGCGCCGCCCCAGCCGGCGTCGAACGCGCGCATTACTTGGCCGCCGGTGTTGGTGGGTGGACCGGAGGCTAGCCAGAAGGGATTCAGAGAACGCAGGCCGCAGAAGTTGACGGATAGGTCGGACATTAATTACCTCCCTGCTTCATTCTTCGGTGTCGGGACGTCGTTTACGCCGCGCCAGATTAGCCAGATTACTACTCCTAGCATGCCTAGCCAGCCGATGGCGCGGACTGCGCTCGCGATTTGGGTGTCATGTTCGAGCACACCTAGCTTGCCGAAGAGATAATTCCAATCGTGGATTACGAATTCGGGGTCGCCTACAGTTAGCAGCGGCAGATCTTGAGCGCGGGCGTCGGCCATGTAGGTGGCGATGGGGAGAAACTGTTCGAAGAAAAAGAAGAGGCAGAAGGCGACGGCTTGCGACTGGCGGCGAAAGAAAAAATACGTGGCCAGCGCGAAGGGCGCGAACAATTGCAGGAACGTGCCGCCGGCGACCATGATGAATTCGCCGCCGAGGCGGAAGAGAAGGTGGCCTCCTTCGTGGATGGGGACGAAAACGCCGTCCATCAAGAGTAATAGGCCGGTGCCACGGGCGCGTTGATACAGGAACAGCACATAGAAAATAACCCAAACGACCAGGGCTGCGCGCGGGACTGGTTCCCAGGGTTCTTCGAGCTCTTCCAGAACTGGCAGGCGTTCGGTCCATGAATCGGGGACGCGCACGTGGATTAATTCTTCCCGCGCGGCGATTCGAGCCACGCATCAATGCCGCGGGCGGCGGCCATGCCTTCGGCTACGGCGTCCACAACTTCTTTGCCACCGTTCACGCAATCACCGGCGGCGAAATATTTAGGGTTGCCGGTTTGAAAGCGTTCGCTTACCGCGATCGTGCCATTTTCGCGGACGCTAATTCCCTGCACCGCGCGCGCGAAGGTGGTCACCGGTTCTTGGCCGACAGCGCGGACGACCATGTCCACATCGAGCTGGAATTCGCTGCCAGGGATGATGGCGATTTGGCTGCTCTTTTTGCCGGAGCCGGATTCGGTGCGGGTGCGAACACACTCGATTGCGGCGACTTTGCCTGTGGCGTCGCCGACAATTCTGACGGGCTGCGCGTGCCAGTGAAAATTGACGCCGTCGAGCTTGGCCAGGTCGTACTCGTAGCGGAAGGCGGGCATTTCCCGTTCGCCACGGCGATAAATCAGGTGGACCACCTCGGCGCCGAGGCGTTTGGCGGCGGTGACCACGTCAATCGCGGTGTTGCCGGCGCCGATGCAGGCGATGCGGCGGCCGATGGTGAGTTGTGCGAAGGGATGAATTTTAGTCGGCTCGATAAATTCCATGGCACCGACGACGCCTTGCAGATCTTCGCCGGGGACGCCGAGATTGCCGGTTTCGCCGAGGCCCACGCCAATGAAGATGGCGTCGAAATCTTTTTCGAGTTGGGCGAAAGTGACGTCGGTGCCTACGGTAGTATTCTGGCGAAATTCGACGCCTAGACCGCGGACGAGCGCGACTTCGCGCTGAGTATCTTTGGCGCGGAGCTTGTAGGCGGCGATACCGTACGTGTCCAAGCCGCCGGGAAGTTCATTGCGATCGAAAATCGTCGTGCGGTAGCCGAGCTTGGCGAGTTCAGCGGCGCAGGCAAGCGACGCCGGACCGGAGCCGATGAGGGCGACGCGCTTGCCGTTGGGTGCGCCGGCGTGGAAGAGCTGAATATTGCGATCTAAGACGTGATCTACGGCGTAGCGCTGCAGTCGGCCAATTTCGATGGGCTTTTCTTGCTTCTCGTGCATCACACAGGCGCCTTCGCAGAGCACCTCGGTGGGACAAACACGGCCGCAACTGTGACCTAAAATATTGGCTTCGAGAATTACCCGGGCAGAGCCGCGCAGATTGTCGGTGCTGATTTTTTTTATGAAGGACGGAACGTCAATGTGGGTGGGGCACGCGATCGTGCACGGAGCGTCAAAACAAAACAGGCAGCGAGCAGCTTCGACGGCGGCCTGGCGCGGCGTCATGCGCGGAGATATTTCCGCGAAATTCTCTTCGTATTGCTCGGGCGAAAGCTTGGGAGCCGTCTCGCGCAGCGTCATGAGCTTGCCGTCGTTCCCTTGGGCTGGAAAAGAGACGCCATTCTAGCATTAGCAATTGGTGCGAATGTTAGGGTAATGCTGAGACGTTGCTAGTAAGCGCAACGCCGGGTTGAAACCAGTGACCGATTCTTGTCGGCCTGCAATGAAATATCGAAGGGGTGTAAGCTACAACACTTCGCGGGAATTGTGAGGAGGACTGAGAGTTATGCGCTTTGACACTTTGATTCGCGGCGGGACGATTGTTACAGCTACCGACACTGCTGTCGGCGATATGGGGATCGTTGGCGGGAAGATTTCGGTGATTGGCCTGAATTTGCCGGCGGAGGGCGCGGGCAGGGTGATTGAGGCGCGGGGAATGCTGGTGATGCCGGGCGGGATTGATGGGCATACGCATCTCGACATGCCGTTTGGCGGGACCACCAGCGCTGACGATTTCGAAACGGGGACGGTGGCGGCGGCTTACGGCGGGACGACCACGCTGATCGATTTTGCGATTCAGTACAAGGGGCAGACGCTGCGGCATGCCTTCGATACGTGGATGAAGAAAGCGGACGGCAAGGCAGTGATCGATTACTCGTTCCACTGCATTATCACCGATATCGCGGGGGCGCAGCTGGATGAAATGAAGGCGTTCGTGCGCGAGGGCGTGCCTACTTTTAAGTTGTTCATGGCATATCCGGGAGTATTTATGCTGGATGATGCCTCGATTTTCAAGGCGATGGGAGTGGCGGCGGACTGCGGCGGGATGATTTGCATGCACGCGGAGAATGGCGGCGCGATTGACGTGATCGTCCAGCGAGCGTTGGCAGAGGGAAAACGCGCGCCGAAGTATCACGCGTTGACGCGTCCGGTGACGGCGGAGGCGGAGGCAACTTCACGGGCGATCGCGCTGGCCGAGATGGCGGGGACGCCGGTGTACATCGTTCATCTATCGTGCAACGAGGCGCTGGAAAAGGTGCGCGAGGCGCGGGACCGCGGATTGCGGGTGTATGCAGAAACTTGCCCACAATATTTATATTTGTCGCTGGAAAACATGGATGTCCCGGGATTCGATGGCGCGAAATATGTGTTTACGCCGCCGCTGCGGGAGAAGTGGCATCAAGAAAAACTGTGGCAGGGGCTAGCGAAAGATGATTTACAAGTTGTTTCGACAGATCATTGTCCGTTTTGCATGAAAGAGCAGAAGGAATTGGGGAAGGACGACTTCACGAAGATTCCTAACGGCGGCCCGGGGATCGAACATCGCATGAGCTTGGTTTATAGCGGCGGCGTGCATGGCGGGAAATTTTCGGCGAACCGGTTTGTGCAGCTGGTGTCTACGGCTCCAGCGAAACTTTTTGGACTTTATCCGCGCAAGGGGACAGTGGCGGTGGGTTCGGATGCGGATTTGATCGTCTTTGATGCTGGCGAAGAGCAGACGATCAGCGTGAAGACCCATCATATGCGCGTGGATTATTCGATGTTTGAGGGGACGCGGGTGAAGGGTGTGACGAAGACAGTTTTGTCGCGGGGGCGGGTGATTGTGGAGAACGGCAAGTTTGTGGGCAAGGTTGGGGCTGGGGAATTTTTGAAACGAGAGAATCCGGCGAGGATTTAGTCGCGCAGTTGCGGTACATGGAAATTAATCGCGGGAGACACCGGCTACCCAGGCGATGCTTACCAGGCCGTCTTTTACCTGGACGTCAACGACGTCGCCAGTGGTGAAGCGATCGAAATCGCTGCGGTCAACTGGGATGCGTTCGAAGCGATGGCCGGCGCGCCAGGACGTGACGATGAGGCGGCGGCTGGGGACCGGGCCGGTCATTGAAAATCTGCTGATTACGCGGGCTTTTTCGATGTGAGTGGGCGAACGATCGAGCGCGCCGTTGGCGTAGAGAAGCAGGGCGAGCAGCCAGGGCAACGGAAGCAGGCCGAAATAAATGCGTTTCAGAGATTCAACTTCCTGGTGACGCAGCGCGCGACGTTCGACGATGATGGCCAGGCCGAGCGTCAGAAAAAACACCACGCCGATAAAAATTACGATGCCGTCGAGCTCGAGGGCCGGGTAGCGGCCGCTGGCGACGATGAAGGCGATGGCGCCGACGAGAAATAATGCGGTGCGATTGAGCAGCGAGCGGCGCAGGGAAAATTCGGCAGCGGAGGAACTGAGGCCGCAGGCATCGCAGGTGTCGCTGAGCCGTTCAGCCCCACAGTTCAAACAACGCGTCATCTTCTGGCCTGTCCCCCGTATTGCAATCGGTTGATGTTATGAGGCGGCGGATTACCTGTCAATTCGCGCGCTGTGACAGCGGCCACTTCGCATCCGCCTGTTTCGCGCATGGCGGATTCGCTGGGCGCACGTCCGCTTCAGTTATTAGACACCGGAACGCACTGAAATGATTCTACTTCACCTGGCGCTCGCTGGTGGGAGGCGTGTCGAGGCACACGATATTTTCGTCGCGGCCGTTGGCGAGCATTTCGCAGTCAATTCCCTGAGCGCTGCGGATGGCTTCCTGGGAAGTGGCGCCGGAAGCGGTGGCGCAGTGCAACGCGCCTTTGAAAGTGACGCAGACTTCGTATTCGTTTTTGGTCTGTTGGAATGAAGAATAAAGCAGGACGCCCACGAAGAGAGCCGCGCCTAGGCTGACGATTGCGCGGATTTGGGTTTTGCGATTTGGCATGGGGCCTCGCTAAATTTCTGCCTACGAAAACCAAGTCCACGGCTGCCCGGTCCCACAAAACGGGACCGGCCGCTACAAAATCGAAAGCAACGGCCACTGAGCCGGCGGGACGCCGGCGCTACGAAAGTCAAAATCAACACATGAGCTACGACGTAATAAGATTCCTGTGTCGCTATTTCGCGCCGGGCCTCCGTGATAGTTCTTTTTGAATGTAACGCCGAACGTGCGGCGAGAGGCCTTCGAGTGTCGCGAGATCTTTCAGGTCGCGCAGTGTGAGATTCGGGAGAAACGCCAGAATTACCGGAATGGGCGTGTGCTGGTTGCGGACCAGCGCTACGCGGACGTTGTACTGGACGGCCCAGCGTGGATGCTGCGCGATGGCCGCGACAACGCGCTCCGGGACGCCGGGCTTCGCGAGAACTTTCAAGATCTGGCTCTCCGTGAGGAAACCGTTGCCTAGCGCGAGTTTGATTGCTTGCGGATGGCCTTCGGCCAAGAGCGCGCCGACTACGCGAGCGGGACCGCGGCGTGCGAGTGTTAATTTTTGACCGATCGGGAGCTGCGGAACACGGGTGATCATCAGTTCTTCGGCGACGCGGCGGATTTCGGCGGGGGTCGAAGGCAGCAGGCTCAGGCGCACGAGGTCGAACAAATATAATTGGCGGAGTAGGGCCATCGCGAAGCGGCGTGGCGTACGCGGATGGCGCGCGAGACGCAGGCGGACGCCTTCGCTGGCCGTCCACTTCCCCTTTTCGGCAATGGCGGTGAGTACGTTCGCGGAAAGATCTAGGCGCTCGAGCATCTGGGAGATGTGCGGCTCTTCGATCAGCGGATTTTCGAGGAGAGCAAACAGGGTTTCTTCGTCGGACTCGTGGATCAGCGATTGCAGGTCGTCGCTCGGAGCGGAACGCGCACTTTGTGCGCGCGCGGAAAGTTCATCCGGCATGAGCCTTGCGCTTTCCAAGACGGATGGCCATTTTGGCGGCGGCTTCGGCAGGTTTCATTTGCAGCGCGACAACTTGGGCGTGCGGCGCGAGTTCGTGCAGGCGAGCGTCAATCGCGGCGTCGAAGAATGTGCTGCGTCCGATGGTGCCTCCGGCTTTGGCGATGGGAATTTCGCGGTCTTGCATGGCGAGTTTTCCGATGACGCTGTGTGCAAGATCGCCGAGCGACGCGGCAGCACTAGTGAGAATCTCACAGGCGACGGCGTCACCTTTGTCGCCTAGCTCGCCGACTAAGGGAAACACACGCGGAAAGACATCATCAGGATTTTTTATCACCCAGTCGAGGACGCGAGTCCATTCGGTGCAGCCGAGCCATTTCAACATTTTTGCGGAGAGAGCGGTTTGTGGGCCACGATATTCTTCGGCGCGCACGACTGCGGCGAGCGCGCGGCGGCCGATGTCGAATGCGCTGCCTTCGTCGCTGAACCACGGGCCGCGGCCACCTGCGCGCGCGGTCTGGCCCTGGGCATCGCGGCCATACGCGGCGGAGCCAGTGCCCACCACTAAAATTATCCCTTCGCCTTCACCGACGGCGGCATTCAAGGTGATCGCGAGGTCGGTCGTCACGGTGACCGCGGACTCGGGAAATGCTCGTTCCAGAAAAGTGGCGATGCGTTTTGCGACGGATTCGCGGCCGGCGCCGCCGATTCCGGCGCAGATGCCACGAATGTCGCTCGCTTTCAGATGATGGCGCTCGAGGACCACGTCGGCGGCATCGCTGAGCGTGAACCAGGCCTTGGCATATCCGGCGCGGAGCGGATTTGATGGGCCAGCGGTGGCGCGCGCGAGAACGTTCTCGTCCGCGTCCATCAAAATGCAATCAGTCTTTGTGCCGCCGCCATCGAAGCCTAGGTAGAAAGAAGTTTCGGGCCCGGAATTTTGCTCAGTCATTCGATTCACCATGCTTGACAGCGTTCAAAGCGGGCAGTTAGCATCGCGCGACTCGTAGCCGCGAACCGAATCTAGATCAGCGCTATGCAAATCAGCCCAATTGACCTCGGCATACTGGTGCTCTATCTCGTGGGCATCACACTTTTTGGCGCGCGCTTCAGGCGCGGCCAGCAAAATCTGCGCGACTACTTTTTAGGCGGCCGCACCGCGCCGTGGTGGGCGCTGGCTTGCTCAATCGTCGCGACAGAAACTTCCACGCTCACGATTATCGGCACGCCCGCGATCGCCTACGGCGGTAACCTGGGATTTCTGCAACTGGTGCTGGGCTACCTTGTGGCGCGAGTGATCCTCTGCGTGGTTCTTATACCACAATACTTCCAGGGAGAATTCTATACCGCTTACCAGCTTCTGGAAAAGCGATTCGGTACGCGGATGAGGTCGGTGGCTGCGGTGGTTTTCATGGGAACGCGGGCGTTGGCGGAGGGCGTGCGGATTTCGGCGATAGGGAAAGTGGTGAGCGTGGCATTTGGCACCGGGGATCGTGTTTCGATTTTGATTATTACGGTGCTAACGATGTTCTACACGTTTGAGGGCGGGATGCGTGCGGTGATTTGGACTGATGTGGTGCAATTCTTTTTGTATTTGACTGGATCGGTGGCCGCGTTCTTCTTGCTGCTGCATAAAATTCCCGGCGGATGGCCGGAAGTAACTCGCGTGGCTGCAGCTTCGGGGGGAAACTCCGCGTTTTCGATTTCGCGTTCAGTTTGACACAGAGTTATACGTTTTGGTCGGGACTGCTCGGCGGAACTTTTCTGACGATGGCGAGTCATGGGACGGATCAGACGATGGTGCAGCGTTTGCTGGCTGCGCGGAACGAACGCGATAGCAAGAAGGCACTACTGGTGAGCGGCCTGATTATTTTGGTGCAGTTCACCTTGTTTTTGGTGATTGGCGTGATGCTTTTTGTGTACATGCGGAATGGTGGGCTCGTTGTGCCGGGAGGCGATGCGGACCGAATTTATCCCGCGTTCATTGTGCACCGGATGCCGGTGGGGCTTGCGGGAATTGTGCTGGCTTCGATTTTCGCCATCGCGATGTCGAACGCCAGCGGCTCGTTGAACTCGCTGGCTTCATCGAGCATGATGGACATGGGGACGCGGCGTTCGGGAAACGATGTCGGGTCGCTGGGACGTTCGCGGCAGATGACTTTGATTTGGGGCGTCGTGCTGGGGCTGCTGGCGCTGATTCCGTGGGGGCCGGTGTTGGTGGCGGGGTTGACGATTGCTTCTGTTACTTACGGTGCGCTGCTCGGCGTGTTTTTATTGGGAACCTGGAACCCGCGCGCGAATGAGACTGGGGCATTGGTGGGATTTGCGGCAGGGCTTGCTGCGATGATTGCTGTAAACCGGTTTACGCCGCTGGCTTGGACGTGGTACGTGCTGGCTGGCACAATTGTTACTTTTGCGGTGGGCACGATTGCGAGCGAGTTCGCGCGCGGGTCGAGAAATGTTGCGGGCGCGGCCGTGACGCGTTAGTTTTTGTTGCGCTGCGAGGGAGAAATTCTATCGGGATCTCGGCACAGACGGACGAACGACTTGACCTGATACGCGCACTGGGGCCTTGGGCTGCGGCGGCCATCGTGATTGGCACGATGGTGGGCACCGGAATTTTTTTGAAGCCCGGGGAGATGGCGGCCGTGGGCGGATCGGTCAGCGTCGTTTATGGCGCGTGGATCGTCGGCGGCCTGCTGTCGCTGTTTGGGGCACTTTCGTTTGCGGAATTGGGCGCGGCTTTGCCGGAAGCCGGCGGGCAGTATGCATATTTGCGCAAAGGGCTCGGGCCAGTGTGGGGATTTCTTTTTGGCTGGATGCATTCGACCGTGGGTGAATCGAGTTCAGCGGCGTCGATCGCGGCGGGCTTCGCGCGATTTTCGAGTTTTTTGATTCCGGTAATCGCGGCGCCGATTTTTACTTGGCATCTCACCAGCCCAATTTCCGGCAAGCCCTACAACTTTGAATTTACGTGGGCGCAACCACTGGCCGTTGCGGCGATCGCGCTTTTTACTTTCATTAATTATTTGGGAGTGCGGTTGGGCGGGCGGGTGCAGATTGCGCTGACGATTTTGAAGATTGCGTCGGTGCTGGCGATTGTCGCGGCGGGATTTTGGTTTGGGCATGGGAGCATGGAGCATTTTCATCCCTTCTGGCCGACGGGCGCGGGAATTGGGACGATGGGGAAGTTTTTTGCTGCGCTGGCGGCTGCCTTGTGGGCTTACGACGGCTGGGAGGATCTGAATCGCGTGGGCTCCGAGGTCGAGCAGCCGCAACGAAACATCCCTTTGGCGCTCATTGGCGGAACGATTCTGGTGGGCGGCATTTATTTATTGTTTAGCGCTGTGTGTTTTTACGCTTTGCCGTTTGCCGGCGTCGCGAGTTCGTCGCATGTAGCGTCGGACGTGGTGGCGACGTTCGCGGGGCGCGGCGCGGCGGACTGGATTACTTTGGCGATGGTAGTGGCTGCCCTGGGCACGCTGAATTCGTCGTTGCTGAGCGGGGCGCGCGTGCCTTATGCGATGGCGCGCGATGGGCTGTTTTTCAGAGTTACGGGGATTGTGCATCGGAAATTTCGTACGCCGGGCGGGGCGTTGGTTTTTCAGGGGACGCTAGCGGGATTGATGGCTTTGACCGGGACGTTCGAGGAGCTGACTTCTCTTTTTGTGTTCGCGGCGTGGATTTTTTATGCGCTGTCGGTGGTGGCGATGTTCCGGTTGCGACGGATTGCGCCGGCGCTTCCGCGGCCTTATCGGACTTGGGGATATCCAGTCGTGCCGGCGCTCTTTGTGGCGGGAGCGCTGGCGCTCACGGTGAATATTTGGATTGAGAGGCCAGTGCGGTCGTCTATTGGATTGGGGCTGATACTTTCGGGGATGTTGTTTTATCGAGCATGGCGAGATCGAAGTGTTGAGCGCGCCAGCTAATTGCGAACCTTACAGTTCCACGTATGACGCTGCGGGCGCGTGCATTCTCAAACGTTGCGGATTGAAGAGGTAGGCCAGCAGTTCGACGTCGTCTGCGAGGCGCGGGCCTGGGCGCGAGAAGCGGCCATTGGCGTCCACTGCGAAGATGCGGCGATTGCGAATGGCTGGGAGATTTTGCCAGCTTTGGGGAATTTTTGCGGCGTTGAATTCTTGAGCGTTGCGTTTTGCGTCGTAGCCGCAAAGCATCACTAGAATTATGTCGGCGTCGCTCTGCGCCACGTCCTCTGCTGATACTTTGAACGACGGATGCCCTGCCCGGCCGAGCACGTCGTTTCCGCCTGCGATTGCCACCATTTCCGGAATCCAGTGACCGCCTGCGTAAAGTGGATCGAGCCATTCCAGGCAGACTACGCGCGGGTGAGCCTCACTTCGCCCGTCCGGTGGCGCGGTGATGGACGCGACGGCTTGCACTCTCGCTTTCAGTCCGGCAGCTAGCGCTTCCGCGCGTTCGCGTGTGTTCGTGGCTTCGCCTGCGCGGATGATATCTTGCCAGACGTCATCGAGTGAGTGCGGAGTCAGCGTCAGCACGTGCGGCGGGCACGACAAACGGGAGAGCGCCATGGCAAGGTCGTCGGGAGATGCGGCGCAGACGTGGCAGAGATCCTGCGTGACGATGAGGTCGGGCGCGAGGGACGCGAGCAAGTCGGCATCAACCGCGTAGATGCTTTCGCCGCGTGCCACAAGTTCGCTGACTTGGCGATCAATTTCCGCTGGCGCAGCTGTTGGGTCCCCGCGCGGCTTGATCAGCGCGGGTTTACCGGCGACTTCGGGCGGAAAATCACATTCGTGGGTGATGCCGACGACTTGGTCGCCGACGCCCAGGGCGTAAAGAATTTCCGTGGCCGAAGGAAGCAGGGAGACAATTCGCATGGAGATATATTAGCGCACGCGGGCGTGGGTTGCGGCTGCGCGGCGCGCGAACTTTTTACGTCGGTCAATTGTAGAGCAGATATTTCGCGCGCAGCATGCGGAATTGCGCAAGGTCACTCTCCCAACTGGCGATGATGCCGGCGGGAGCTTGATACTGGATGAGCGCGTCCACGGTGGTCTGCGAGGCGAGCAAATCCATTAGCTTCGTAACCTGGAATCGTTCCGGATAGAGGCGATGCAGCGAATCGGCGATTTCGAGGCCGGTCCGGATGGAATCAAATGCGGCGCTGTCCGTGATTTCGAGTTTGACGCCGGCGCAGGCTTCGCCTTTGTACAGGCCGTCGCTGGGAGTGAAACTGGCGGCCGTGAAGCGCACGCCGGGAATTTGTTTCGAGTTCAGCGAGTTCTGCAGGACATCGGAGTGGATCCAGGGTGCGCCGAGCTGTTCGAACGGCGTGTCAGTGCCGCGGCCGACGGAAACTCCGGCGGGCTGCAGGATTTCGACGCCGGGATACAGGAGCACTTCGTTCAACGTCCGCAGATTCGGCGACGGCGGAATCCATGTGAGGCCGGTCTGATCGAAGGTTTGACTGCGACGCCAATTCTTCATGGCGATCACGTGGAGATCAACGCCCAGTTTATTTTGAGCGTTAAACATGATGGCTAACTCCCCGAACGTCATGCCATAGATGACCGGCAACCGAAAATATCCGACGAAGGAGATCCGTGCAGGATCGAGCATCGGGCCTTGGATTTTTTCGCCGCCAAGCGGATCGGGACGATCGAGAACGAAGAATGGGATTTTGTGTTTTGCGGCGGCTTCCATGCAGTAGCCCATGGTGGTGATGAAAGTGTAGAAGCGGACGCCGGCGCCTTGAATGTCGAAGACTAAAGCGTCGAGGCCCTGCAACATTTGGTCGGTGGGGCGGCGCGCGTCGCCATAGAGGCTGAAAATTTTCACGCCGGTGGCAGCGTCTGTGGCGTTGTCAACTTTCGCGGTGTCGAGTTGACCGGCGATGCCGTGCTCGGGACTGAAGAGCGCGACGAGTTTTACGCCGTCCGCGTGTGCCAGGACGTCAATGGTGCGGCGCCCTTGGGAGTCAACTCCGGTTTGATTGGTGATCAGGCCGACTCGTTTGCCGCGAAGTGGCGCGAAATTTTGTGCTTCGAGGACGTCAATGCCCGTCTGAGTATGTTCGGTGGCCTGCGTGGACGATGGCGACGCTTGTGGCGATGGCTGCGTCGGCGGCGCTACGCCGTGGGGCGCAGGGGAGAGCGAACGTGCGCTTACGTCGATGACGCTAGCATGGACAATCAAAATCAGAACAAAACCGATACGAAACATGGTGGAGGAGGATTCGTTGTGCGGCATGCGACCGTGTGTTATATACAGCCGCGGGATGCGAGCGTCAACATGGAAGGTTCCGAATGGGTGCGATGCGTAAACTCGGGCTTTCCGCGCTGCTCCTGCTCCTTTTAATGACAGCCAACGCCCGGTCGCAAAAAACTTCCGCCACGAAAACACGAAGCTCCGCTGCAAAACCGGCGGCTGCTGCTGGCCCAGCTTCTGCCACGAATTCTGCATGGGTGGAGTCCACACTTAAGAAAATGACTTTGCGCGAAAAGTTGGGGCAGATGCTGATGCCCTACTATTTTGGTGTGTTTACTTCGGCCGAGAGCGCGGATTACAAGAATCTGGTGCATGAAGTGGAAGAAAACCATGTGGGCGGATTTATTGTGGGCACAACGCGCGGGCCGCTGGGCATTGAGCGCAGCCAGGTGTATCCCACGACGGAATTGACCAACGAACTGCAGCGGCGCGCGAAAGTTCCGCTGTTGATCGGCGCGGATTTTGAGAGCGGGACGGGGATGCGGCTCGACGAAGGGACTTCGTTTCCATCGGCGATGGCGGTAGGCGCGACGGGCGACCCGAAACTGGCGTATCAGATCGGAAAAGTGATTGCGTTGGAGTCGCGCGCGGCGGGGGTGCACTGGATTTTCGCGCCGGACGCGGACGTGAACAACAATCCGGATAATCCGATTATCAACATTCGGTCGTTCGGCGAGAACCCCAAGAGCGTCGGCGAATTTGTGGCGCAGGAAATTCGCGGCATCGAAGAAAACGGCGGCTTGGCTACCGCGAAACATTTTCCGGGGCATGGTGATGTGAGCGTGGATTCGCATCTCGCGCTGCCGACGGTACCGGGGGACCGCAAAGCGCTGGAGGCTACCGAACTCGTGCCGTTTCGCGCGGCGATTGGAGCAAGCGTGGGGTCGGTGATGCCCGGGCATTTGGCGGTGCCAGCATTTGAGCCGGATGCGAGCGTCCCGGCGACAACTTCGCGAAATATTCTGACGGGATTGCTGCGCGATGAATTGAAATACAAGGGGCTGGTGGTCACGGATGCGATGGATATGGGCGGCGTGACTTCACGTTATCCGCCGGGAGAGGCGGCGGTGCGCGCAGTGGAGGCGGGAGCGGACGTGCTATTGATGCCTCCGGTACCGGACGCGGCAATGGCGGGACTGGAGCGCGCGGTGCGTTCCGGGCGCATCACTGAAAAGCGTGTGGATGAATCCGTCCGGCGTATTTTGCAGGCGAAGTCGCGCTTGGGACTGGATCGCAACCGGATGGCAGACATCGAGCATTTGGACGAGAAATTCGGGCGACCGGAATTTGCGGCGCAGGCGCAAAGTATCGCGGATCGCGGCGTGACTTTGTTGCGCGATACCGCGCACTTGCTGCCGCTCGACGCGACGAAACCTTTGCGCGTTCTGCTGGTTTCGCTTTCGGCCGATGCTGATCCTTACCCCGGCGAGACGATCGAACCGGAAATTCGCTGGCGGGTGGATTCGCTGAAGGCGTTGCGCGCGGACACGCAATTCGCGAACGTAACGACGCTGAAATTGCCTCCGCCTGATACTTACGACGTGGCGATTGCGGCGCTGTTCGTGCGTGTGGCCGATCGGAAGGGAAATGTCGGCTTGCCGGACGAGCAGCGCGCCTTTGTGAATCAGATGATTGCGGCTGGAAAGCCGGTCGTCGTGATTGCGTTCGGCAGCCCGTATTTGATAGAGGGATTTCCGGACGCGAAGACTTGGCTCGCGGAATTTTCGACGAACTCGGTATCGCAGGTGGCGGCGGTGCGCGCACTTTTTGGACAAGTGGCGACGCAGGGACAGATTCCCGTCACGGTGCCGGGAACGGTGAAGCGCGGCGATGGATTGCGCGTCGCGGCGAACCCGATGACGCTGCGCCCCGCATCTACGGAGATGGAAGACCAACTGCATCCGGTGTTTGGGTTGCTTGACGGTTTCGTGACGGCTGGCGCCTTTCCAGGCGGCGTGCTGGCGGTGGGTTATCACGATCAGCTGGCGGTGCATCCGTTTGGTTCGCTGACGCGCGATGCAAAAGCACCAAAGGTGACCGAGAGCGCGATTTACGATATGGCGTCACTGACGAAAGTGATCGTGACCACCACGTCGGCGATGATGCTGGTACAGCAGAAGCGGCTGGATCTTGATGCGCCAGTGGAGCGTTACCTGCCGGAATTTTCCGCAGCGGCGAAATCCGATCCGAACCCTGCGTGGCGCGCGCGGATTACGGTGCGAATGCTTATGCTGCACGATTCGGGATTGCCGGCGCACCGCGATTACTACAAGGAAGCGAAAGGCCACGACGAGATGCTTGCGAAAATCTTCGCAGAACCGCTAGTGCATGAACCGGGTACGCAGGTGGAATATTCTGACCTCGGGTTTATTCTGCTGGGAGAAATAATCGAACGGTTGACGGGAGAAACGCTGGAGCAGTTCGCGAAGGGGCACATTTTCACGCCGTTGGGGATGAGCGATACGATGTATAACCCGCCGGCATCGTTGCGGGCGCGAATTGCGCCGACGGAACTGGACACGGATTTCCGCAAGAGGCTGCTGCGCGGCGAAGTGCACGACGAGAATGCTTTTGCGCTCGGCGGCGTATCCGGAAATGCCGGATTGTTTGGCACCGCAGGGGATCTGGCCGCTTTCGCGCAAATGCTGCTGAACGGCGGGATTTACGCGCATCATCGTTTGCTCGCACGCGCGACGATTCAAGAATTTACGGCGCGACAAGTCGTGGGTGATTCAGCGCGAACCTTGGGATGGGACGTGCCGACGCCACCGAACTCAGCCGCCGGGCATTATTTCTCGCCGGGCGCCTACGGGCACACTGGATTCACCGGAACTTCATTGTGGATTGATCCTGAGCGCAGCCTTTTCGTCGTGCTGTTGACCAATCGCGTCAACCCTACGCGCACGAACGAACAGATTCGCCAAGTGCGGCCAGCCATTCATGATGCGATCTTGCAAGCTCTAGGCGTCGTGAACGCTTCCACTACTGCTCGATAACTCCCTCGTCACATAGCCTGCCGGAATTCGTTACAAGCCCCATACTGGAAGGCGCCTATCGGTATAATTAATGGAAGACCGCTTGCAAGCCGATTGGCGACTGAGGGCGCAGTGACACCGACCAGGACGGAACAGCGCAATCCGCGCACGCGCGGATTGGACACCAAGTCCACGATTGAGATTTTGCGCGTGCTGAACCATGAGGATCAGCGCGTAGCTCTGGCGGTGCAGCGCGTATTGCCGCAGATTGCGCGCGCGGTGGATGCGATTGTGAAGAGCTTCCGCAAGGGCGGGCGGCTGGTTTATATCGGCGCGGGAACGAGCGGACGGCTAGCGGTGCTGGATGCGGCGGAATGTCCGCCAACATTTGGCACGCGGCCAAAGATGGTGCAGGCGCTGATAGCCGGGGGCGCGAAGGCATTACGCGGCGCAGTGGAAGGCGCGGAGGATTCTGCGTCAAATGGCGCGAGAGATTTGGCGAAGGCTGGGGTTAGAAGTCGAGATGTGGTTGTGGGAATCGCGGCCAGCGGAACGACGCGATACGTTCTGGGCGGAATGGAATGGGCGAACCGGCGCGGTTGCGTGACAGTTGCCGTGACTTCGAATCCGCAATCGTCGCTGGCGCGCATCGCAAAAATTGCCATCACGCCGGAGACGGGGCAGGAAGCGATTGCCGGATCCACGCGAATGAAGGCAGGCACCGCGCAGAAAATGGTGCTCAACATGCTTTCCACTACAGCGATGGTGCGGCTCGGCAGAGTTTATGAGAACTGGATGATCTATGTGGCGCTCACAAATCAGAAGTTGCACCGGCGGGGCGCGCGGATTTTGACAGAGGCAGCGGGGGTCAGCGCGTCCAAGGCGGAACACGCACTGCGGCAGACGGGACACGATTTGCCGGCGGCGCTGGTGATGTTGAAGACGGGCGCGAACGCGGTGGCGGCGCGGCGGTCGTTGCGGAAATCCGGGGGCAACGCGCGACAGGCGCTTGAATTGCATCCGAAGCGGCGAGCGATTTCGAAAGGTCAGGGGAAATAACATGGACCGTTTCAAGATTCAGGGCGGACGAAAACTGGAAGGGACGGTGCAGATCAGCGGCGCGAAGAATGCGGCGTTGCCGGCAATGGCCGCGGCGCTGCTGACAAGCGACGTGGTAACTCTGCAGAATATTCCGCACGTGCGCGACATCATCACGATGGCGAAATTGTTGGCGCACATGCGCTGCCGCGTGGAAAGCCCGGACCTGCCGCCGAGCGAATTTATCATTCAGGCGGAAAAGGTTTCCATGCGCGAAGCGCCGTACGAGCTGGTGAAAACGATGCGCGCTTCGGTGCTGACGCTGGGGCCGCTGGTGGCGCGATTTGGCTATGCGCGCGTTTCCCTTCCCGGCGGATGCGCGATTGGCGCCCGGCCGATTGATTTGCACATTCAGGCGCTGGAGAAACTGGGCGCGGAAACTAAAGTGGAGCACGGATACGTGGAGGCGCGCGCGAAGCGTTTGCGCGGAACAACTCTGCGCTTTCCGAAAATTACGGTGACGGGGACGGAAAACATTTTGACGGCGGCGGTGCTGGCCGAAGGCGAGACCGTGCTGGAGAATGCGGCGATGGAGCCGGAAGTTACCGATCTGGCGGAATTGCTGATCAAGATGGGCGCGAAGATCGAAGGACTGGGGACTTCCACGCTGCGCGTGCAGGGCGTGGAGAAGTTGCACGGTGCGACGCACTCAATTATCCCGGACAGAATCGAGACCGGAACATTTCTGGTGGCTGGCGCAATCACTGGCGGCGAGTTGATGCTGACCCATTGCGAGCCGGGGCATTTGAAGGCGGTGATCGAGAAGCTGCGGGCTTGCGGTGTGGAAATTAAATGCGAGGGCGACGGTAAGTTACGCGTGCGCGCGGCGAAGAAGCTTGTGGCCGCGGACGTGACGACTGAAGAATATCCCGGTTTCGCTACGGATATGCAGGCGCAATTCATGGCGCTGGCTACGCAGGTGCAGGGCGTTTCGGAAGTGCGCGAGACCATCTTTGAAAACCGTTATATGCATGCGAGCGAAATGGTGCGCATGGGCGCGGCCATAGCGATCGATGGAAGCGTCGCGGTGGTGACCGGGCCTACGCCTTTGAGTGGCGCTCCGGTGACGGCTTCGGATTTGCGGGCTAGCGCGGGATTGGTGCTGGCTGGGCTGGTGGCGGACAACACGACCTGGATTGATCGCGTTTATCATATTGATCGCGGGTACGAGCAGATTGAATTGAAATTGCAGGATGTGGGCGCGCAGATCGAGCGGATTAGCGGGCGCGAGGAATAAAAAAGGAAGCGATTGCTCGCCTCCCTAATTGTTTTCCCTGAATCAGCAATTCCCGCGAGTCCTTCGCGGAAATCGCGTTCCCATACTTTGCGGTTAGGTTGTGGCTTCGGTCTTCGGGGCGCCCTGCTTGTCGCGCAAGACAGCTTTGCGGCTCAGGCGGATCTTGTTGCCCTCGATGGCCAGAACTTTCACTAGGATTTGATCGCCTTCCTTTAGTTCGTCGCGGACAGCGCGGATGCGCGCTTCGGCGATTTCGCTGATGTGCAGCAGCCCGTCGGTGCCCGGAAAAATCTCGACGAACGCGCCGAATTCCGCGATGCGCACCACTGTGCCGAGATAGGTCTTGCCGATTTCGGCGGTAGCGGTGACGTCGCGAATCATCTTCAGCGCTTCTTCGGCTGATTTTCCGCTGGAAGCGAAGACGTGCACTTTGCCGTCGTCCATCACGTCAATCTTCACGCCAGTAGCTTCGATAATCCCGCGGATTTTCTTGCCGCCCGGACCGATCAGGTCGCGGATCTTGTCCGTGGGAATATTCAGCATGAAGAGGTGCGGTGCGTAGAGCGAAATTTCCGGACGCGCGGACGAAATCGTCTTGTCCATGATGTCCAGAATCTGCAGGCGCGCTTTGCGGGCCTGGGCCAGGGCTTCGCGCATCATAGCGATGCTGACGCCCGCGACCTTGATATCCATCTGCAGCGCGGTAATTCCCTGCCGCGTGCCCGCAACTTTGAAATCCATGTCGCCGTAATGATCTTCGGCGCCCGCGATGTCGGTAAGAATGGCGTATTTATCGCCTTCGACGACCAGGCCCATGGCGATGCCCGCGCAAGCGGACTTGAGCGGAACGCCCGCGTCCATCAGAGCGAGAGAGCCCCCGCAGACAGTAGCCATGGACGAGGAGCCGTTAGATTCGAGGATGTCCGAAACGCAGCGCACGGCGTAGGGGAAATCCGCATCCGAAGGCATTAAGTTCGCAAGAGCGCGTTCGGCGAGAGCACCGTGACCGATTTCACGGCGGCCGGGCCCACGCAGAAATTTCACTTCGCCGACGGAAAACGGCGGGAAGTTGTAATGCAGCATGAAGTGCTTGAAGGTGTCCTTCTCGAAGAGAAGGTCCTGCCGCTGCATATCTTCCTTCGTGCCGAGCGTGGCGGTGGAAAGCGATTGCGTTTCACCGCGGGTGAAAAGCGCGGAGCCGTGAGCGCGTGGCAGTACGCCCGTCTCGCAAGTGATTTCGCGGACCTGGTCGAAAGCGCGGGCGTCCGGACGGCGCTTGCGCGTGAGCATATCGTCGCGGAAAATGAATTCGCGCAGGCGCTCGAAAGCGCGGGCGGCGAGCTTTTTCTTCTCGAGGTCCTCGGGAGGCAGCGTCAGCGTAGATTTCGGCCTTGATGGCATCCACACGGGCGTAGCTCTCGGATTTGGGATACTTGGCCGTGTCCGAAGCGTCGCGAAGTTTCTCGCCGTACTGTTGCTGGAGCTGCTTGTAGAGCGTTTCATCGAAGGCCGGTGGCGTGAAGGAAACCTTCGGCACGTTCACCTTAGTTTGCAATTCACGAATGGCGGCGACAATCTTGCGGATTTCCGTGTGCGCGAATTCCAGCGCGTCGGCAACGGCGTCTTCGGAAACTTCCAGAGCGCCCGATTCAACCATGACGATCGCCTTATCGGAGCCAGCCACCACCAGGTTCATGGTGCTGGTCTTCTGTTCGGCGACGGTGGGATTCACGACGAGCTTGCCTTCGAGCATGCCAATGCGCACCGCGGCAATCGGCGTGGTGAACGGAATTTTTGAGATGTACAGTGCGGCCGAAGCGGCGGTGACTCCGATGACATCCGGATCATTTTCGCTGTCCGCGGAGAGCACCATAGAGACGATCTGCGTCTCGTTGGACCAGCCTTCGGGGAACAGGGGTCGCAGCGGGCGGTCAATCAGCCGCGAAGTAAGAATTTCCTTTTCCGAGGGGCGGCCTTCGCGCTTGAAGAATCCGCCGGGAATTTTTCCCGCGGAGTAGGTGTACTCGCGATAGTCCACGGTAAGAGGCAGAAAATCCTTTTCAGCCGCTTTACTGTCCATGCAGGCGGTGGCCAAGATTACGGTGTCGCCATAACGCGCCACCACGGCGCCGTGCGCTTGACGAGCCATCTTGCCCGTCTCAAAGCTGAGGGTGCGTCCGCCAACTTCCAAATTCACTTTTTCAAACATCACTTCACATCCTTTTTGCCCCGGTTCACCGGGGACGCTTGGTTCAGATACGAGATTTCAGTCTCGGGAAATACGGCGAAGGGAGAAAGCAGAGAAGAAAACGGAGCGGAAAAATTTGCGACGAGCGACGACGCGCCGCGCGGCCCGCATGTCGCCTGAAATCGATGGTTTGTGCGGTGGATAAAAACGCGGCCGGAAGGGCCGCTCAAGAAATCCGCGCTACTTGCGCAAACTAAGTCGTTCCACAATCTCGCGATACCGATCCGGGTCGCGACGATTCAGATAGTCCAGCAGCCTGCGGCGCTTGTTGACCATCATGATCAATCCGCGGCGTGAGGCGTGATCCTTTGCGTGGGACTTAAGGTGAGTGGTCAGATAGCTGATGCGTTCGCTCAATAAAGCAATCTGCACTTCCGGTGAACCCGTGTCTTTGGTGTGAACCCGGAACTGCTCGATCAATGCCAGTTTGGCTACGCTCAACTTGACCCCTCCTGAAACGTCGTGCCCTGCTCTATGCTCTTGGTCTCTCTTCGACTTTAAAATGTTAGCATACAGTGATTGCTGTACAAAGGAATTTTCGGCAGGGCGAGAGGGCGCGGACTTTGCTTAGCGCAGCTCGTTGGCATGCTTTTTCGCTGTTGTCTCGGCGTTTAGGGGCGCGGCGAATTTACCAGCGACAGGAATTCGTCGCGAGTTTGCTTGTTTTCGCGGAAGTCACCTAGCATCGCGCTCGTGGTAGTAGTGGAATTTTGCTTTTCGACGCCGCGCATTACCATGCAGAGGTGGCGGGCTTCGATAATGACGCCGACGCCGGCGGGATCGAGCTTTTCTTGGATGGCCGTGGCGATCTGGCTGGTCAGGCGCTCCTGAATCTGCAGACGGCGGGCGTACATATTCACCAGGCGAGCAACTTTGCTGAGGCCGACGACTTTTTTCTTGGGAATGTAGGCCACGTGGCATTTGCCGAAGAACGGCAGCAGATGGTGCTCGCAGAGGCTGTAGAGTTCGATGTCTTTTACGACGACCATTTCGTCGTAGCACACGTTGAACATCGCACCGTTCAGCAATTTGTCGGGATCCTGGCGGTAGCCGCTGGTGAGAAAGCGCAGCGCTTTCTCGAAGCGCTCGGGCGTGCGGCGCAAGCCTTCGCGATCTGGATTTTCGCCCAGTTGCACGAGCACCTCGCGGACTAGCTCGGCAATTTTTCCGGAAACGGGGTCCGGGGCTACGATTTCTGCTGTTTCACTCATGTCTGGTTTGCTCCTCATGCGAACTCTTCTGCTCCGATTTCAAAACTGTTCTTGCTGGTTTCTTCGATGCGCACGCGTTCCAGGCGCGCGGCCGGAAACTTTTGCAAGCGGCGAAAGATTTCGCGGCAGACGTTTTCAGTGGTCGGCACTTCGGTGCGAAATTCGGCGACTTCTTCGTTCAAATTCTTCTGGTCGAACGCTGCAAGCACTTCGCGCTCGACGAACGGGTCGAGGTCACCCAGATTTGCGATCATCCCAGTGGCTGGATCTACCGGTCCGGTGACCGTGACTTCCAGCGCGTAATTGTGGCCGTGACCGTAGGGATTGTTGCATTTGCCGTAGATGCGCTGATTCTCTGCATCGCTCAGTTGCGGAGCATGAAGACGATGCGAGGCCGCAAAATCGTAACGGCGCGTCAGCGAAAGTTTCATGCGCGCTTCCCTGCTCCGTTCGTGGATGCGGAGCCGGCGGTGCAATCGGCGAAAAGACTAGGCGATTCGTAAACGCGCACGCGATCGAGTTTGCCGCGCGTGATTTTCGGTTCGAGTAGCTGCCAGATCACCGCCGCGATATTCTCGCAGGTGGGAATTTTGCCCGCCAGTTCGGGCACCTCGTAATTCAGGTGGCGATGATCCATGCGATCCATCACTTCGCGCTCGAGCAGCTCTTTCAGTTCTTTCAGGTCGAGGACCATGCCGGTGGCGGGGTCCGGCTCGCCCGCGATCGTGACTTCCAGAGTGTAATTGTGGCCATGGCCATGCGGATTATTGCACTTGCCGAAAACGCGGCGGTTTTCTTCCGCCGAGAAATTCGGGTTGTGATAGAAGTGTGAGGCTGAAAATTCCACTTTGCGCGTGATGCGGATCATTGCGTCCTTTGCGGCACGTGTTTCTGGGCCATAGCCTGAGCGCCAGCTGGATATGTCCTGCCCTTCCATTGCACCGAGCCGCGCGTATTTTTCCACCATGAGGCGATGAGCGCGCCGCTATAAACACACATTCCGGGGACATAGTATTTGATGTAGGACAGCGGGTAGAGATTCCGGTAAAGCTGCTCGGCAAAGCGGGCGCTACGGAGGCCGACCGCGAGCGACACCAGAGCAACGAGCAACTTGAGCGAAGGTTGATATTCCCCTTTGAGCGACGCCCAGAAAAAGAAGAGCGCGGCCAGCTCCACGACCGGAAAAACCTTGGCAAATTCGGCGAATACTTCCTTCGTTGTGCCACCCATCAAAGGGTAGAGATTCTTGGTCCATCCCTCCCAGAGAGCGCGAAAACTTCGGTACATGCGTGCGCGGATGATTCCGATGGGCGCCGTGAAATAAATCTGGTAGCCGGCTTGCTTCACACGACGGGCGAGCGCGACATCCTCCAGAACTTCGCTCGCAACAGCCGCATGGCCTCCAACTTTCTGGTACACGTCGCGCAGAACCATCAGGAATTGGCCGTTGGCGGCGGCGTCCGGGAGCGTCGGATCGTTGACGCGCGCGAACGAAAATTTCGCCGACAGGCGGCAATACACGAAAGGGATGAGGACGCGCTCCCAGAACGAGCCGAGTTCCTGTTCCGGCGAGTAGGAAACGAGCACGGCGTTGTGGTCCACGGCATCGGCGAGGGCGCGGCGCGTTGAGCCCGGCATGTGGCAGGTATCGGCGTCGGTAAACAGCAGCCAATCGCCTTGCGCGACATCCGCGGCCAGCGTGACGGCATAATTCTTGCCAACCCAGCCCGGTGGCAACGCGCGCGCATGAAGGATTTTCAGCTTGGGGATACGCGCGGCAAGTCCGGCCAGGATCGCGGCGGTCCGATCCGTGGATTGGTCGTCCACGACGATGATCTCCGCGATTTCGGGCTGCGCCGCGACGGATTCGACGGCGCGCGCGATGGACGCTTCTTCATTTCTGGCCGGTATAATGGCGGAAACCATAATTTTTTCGGGAGGGTCGAAGGTGCGACGCCGCTCCGAGGGGCTAACGATTGTGGGCTGACTTCCACTCCGAATACTTTGTCTCTTCCGGAACGTCAGTGGGGCTCTCGAATTCGATTCTGTACCCATCCGGGTCCTTGAGCCCGACGACCCACATGTTGTTGCCAACAAACGGCTCGGAAGTTTGAATTCCGCGGGAATTGACCTCGCGATAGATCTCCAGAGCGTCCTGGCACTGGAAGCAAACCGAAACGCCTTCGCCAACTTTCCCGGCCGGCACATAGGAATCGTGGCCTTCTTTGCGGGATTCCTGCAGCATCAGCGCGGCGCCGCCGAGTTGCAGCCAGCACCAGCGCAGCTGGCCTTGGTCAATCCATTTGTTGGTCATCTGGAAACCGAGGCCGTCTACGTAATAGCGGAGCGATTCCGCAATATTCTTGACCCCGAAAAAGGGCACGGCTTGCTGAACGTTGGTCTTCGTCTCGGATTCGGTCTTCGTTCCGGCGTTCATGGTGCAACCTCCGGCTTGCGGGCGCTGAAGCAGGCCAATTCAGGCGTTGGCAAATCGCTCGCATTCGATTCGCTGATACCGTTATTATAGGACGCTTGGACAAAGGACTGAAACGGAAACTGAATACAGGCCTGGTGCTCGCGTTCATCGTGGGCCTGCTAGTGCTATTCGCGCACCCCGATTACCGCCAGGGCGAGCCGAGTTTGCGCGGTTCGACGCCGAAGGGCTTTTCGTTTACCCTCGACGGCAAGCCCACGAAGCTCTCCGACCTGCGCGGGAAGGTAGTGCTGGTGAATTTCTGGGCGACTTGGTGCCCGCCTTGCGTCGAGGAGACGCCTTCATTGAACGAGCTGCAGCGGCGGATTGCGTCACGCGGCGGGATGGTGCTGGGCGTCAGCGAGGATGACGATCAGCAGGCTTACGACGAATTCTTGAAAGCGTATCAGGTTCAATTCCCCACGTTTCGCGATACCTCGAAAAAGATTCCTGCGGAGTACGGCACGTCCATGTATCCCGACACTTACGTGATACGGCGCGATGGCAAGCTCGACCGGAAAATCGTTGGGCCGCAGGATTGGACTAGCCCGGAGATGACGGTTTACCTCGATTCACTTTTGGACGCGAAGTAACGCCGCCCCGCACGTCGCGCGCTGACCGGGCGTGACGCAATAGTCGCTTAGGTCCTGCGCCGGTTGACAGGTGCGCGTGCGTTTGGCATAATACCCCATGGGGGTATATGGAGATGAAGCGACGTGACACCGCTGTCGGCAAACGGGCGGCAGGGGTTAGCCCAGAGATCAAATCGGCGAATTTGAAACGGTTGAAGCGCATTGAGGGGCAGGTGCGCGGCCTCGCGCGGATGGTCGAGGACGACCGCTACTGCCCGGACATCATGGTGCAGATTTCTTCGGTGCAGGAGGCTCTACGCGCCGTCGGCCGAGGATTGATGCGCAATCATCTGCGACATTGCGCGACGCAAGCGATCCGCGAGGGGAATCCTGCGCGAGCGGAAGCAACTTACGACGAATTGATGAAACTGATTTACACGCACGCGCGATGATTTGGCGCGAGGCATAGCAAGACAAGGTGAAATGATGGAACGCGATCCAGTTTGCGGAATGACGGTGGACCCAGCGCGGGCAGCGGCGCAGTTGGTTTACGCCGGCACGACTTACTATTTTTGCTGCGCGGGATGCGCCAACAAATTTCGCGCCGAGCCTGCAAAGTATTTGAGTGCGCCGACGCCCACTGCAGCCGCAACCAACGGTGCATTGGTGCAATTCAGCCGCGCTGGCGCTGCTGGTGCGGCTCCTTCATTGGCTGTCTCGCATGAAAATATTCGTGCGTCCGGCCGCCCTGTGGTGAAGTCCGCCGTAGCCAATGCTTACGTTTGCCCGATGGATCCGGAGGTGCGCGAGGATTATCCGGGCGCGTGTCCGAAATGCGGCATGGCACTGGAGCCTTCGCTGCCGATGGCGCCAACGACGCGCGTGGAATACACCTGCCCGATGCACCCGCAAATTGTGCGGCCGGGCCCCGGTTCGTGCCCGATTTGCGGCATGGCGCTGGAACCGCGCACCGTGATCGCGCAGGAACTGGAAAATCCAGAGCTGGTTTCGATGACGCGCAGATTTTGTGCGAGCGTCGTGCTCACAATCCCGGTGCTGGTGCTGGGGATGTCCGACCTGATCCCCGGACAGCCACTGCAACAATTATTGACGTTGCGCGCGATGGGCTGGATCGAACTGGCGCTGGCGACTCCGGTGGTGCTGTGGGGCGGCTGGCCATTCTTCGAGCGCGGCTGGACGTCGGTGGTCAATCGTAACTTGAATATGTTCACGCTGATTGCGTTGGGAACGGGTACAGCATTTCTGTACAGCGTAGTTGCAGTGATTTTTCCCGAGCTCTTCCCTCCCACGTTTCGTCAAATGGGCGGCGCGTTGCCGGTTTATTTCGAAGCCGCGGCCATGATCACAACACTGGTGCTGCTGGGCCAAGTGCTGGAATTGCGCGCGCGCAGCCGAACTTCCGCAGCTATCCGTTCCCTGCTGCAGCTTTCGCCGAAAAATGCGCGCCTGGTGCGCGCCGATGGCACGGAATTGGATGTGCCGCTCGAGCATATACAGGTGGAAGATTTGCTGCGCGTGCGTCCAGGCGAAAAAGTGCCGGTGGACGGCGTCGTCACTGATGGCGAGAGCTCGGTGGACGAATCACTGATGACCGGTGAACCGATTTCGGTGGAGAAGTCGCCCGGTGCGCGCGTGGTGGGCGGAACGATCAACGGAACGGGCACCTTGGTGATTCGCGCAGAACGCGTGGGCGGTGAAACCTTGCTCGCGCAGATTGTGCGGATGGTAAGCGAGGCGCAACGCAGCCGCGCGCCTGTGCAGAAACTTGCGGACCGCGTGGCGGGGTATTTCGTGCCGGCGGTGGTGCTGATCGCGGTGCTGACTTTTGTGGCGTGGGCGGTCGCGGGCCCGCCGCCGCGCATGGCGCATGCTTTGCTGAATGCTGTCGCGGTGCTGATCATTGCATGCCCTTGCGCTCTGGGTCTCGCGACGCCGATGGCGATCATGGTCGGTACGGGACGCGGCGCGACAGCCGGCATTCTGGTGAAGAACGCCGAAGCGCTGGAGATGCTGGAAAAAGTGGACACGGTAGTCGTGGACAAGACCGGGACGCTGACGGAAGGGCGGCCGAAGGTAGTAGCCGTGATTGCGGCAACAGGATTCGACGAACCGGCAGTCTTACGAATCGCAGCGACGCTCGAGCGCGCTAGCGAGCATCCACTGGCTGCGGCAATTCTGGCACGCGCGAAAGAGCGCGGAATCGGGCCGGGGGAGAGTAGCGAATTCCAGTCGCGCACTGGAACAGGCGTGCTGGCAAAAATCGGCGCGGAAACCGCGGCGCTGGGAAATCGGGCGCTTTTCGCAGAACTGAAAATCCCACTCGATGCACTGGAGGAAAAAGCGCGGCAACGTGAGGCTGAGGGCGAGACCGTGATGTTCGTCGCGATCGGCGGGCGCGCGGTCGGATTGATCACTGTGGCCGATCCCATCAAATCGAGCACGGCCGAAGCAATAGCACAACTGCATCGCGATGGAATCTCCGTCGTGATGCTGACCGGCGACAGCCGCGCGACAGCAGAGGTCGTCGCGCGCAAACTGGGAATCGAAAAAGTGTTCGCGGGCGTGCTGCCGGAGCAAAAAAACGAAATCGTGAAGAAACTGCAATCCGAGAAACACATCGTGGCGATGGCCGGCGACGGAGTGAACGACGCGCCGGCACTATCGCAAGCCGATGTGGGCATCGCGATGGGCACGGGCACGGACGTCGCGATCGAAAGTGCGGGAATCACGCTGCTGCAGGGCGATCTCCGGGGCTTGGCGCGTGCACGAAAGCTGAGCCGCGCGACAATGCGCAATATCCGGCAGAATCTGTTCTTCGCGTTTGCCTATAACTCGCTGGGCGTGCCCATCGCAGCCGGCGTGCTGTACCCGTTATTCGGATTATTGCTCAGCCCGATACTCGCGAGCGCCGCGATGACGTTCAGTTCGGTCTCTGTAATCACCAACGCTCTGCGCCTGCGCACTATCAAGTTGTAAATTCGCAGCGCGCGCCTCCCCTGCTATAATCACGCGCATGACACAGATGACGGTTACATACGAACTGCAAGGACTGCTGAAGCCCGAGCAATTCCGCGCGCTGGGCGCATTCGCAAACACGTATGGCTTGAAGGGTTTCCGCGTGGATGAGAAAACCAACTACCTGCACATTGATTATGACGCTTCGCGCCTGCGCGAAAATATTGTGGAGCACGTCCTGCGCGAGGCTCGAATTCCGGTGCTCCGAAAGCTAGAACCGGGTGACAATTAGCAGCGCGCCGCCGATCGCAATCAAGTCTTCCGTTAGCGCCACGACGATGTCCTTCACCTTCAACTGCGTCACGATCTGGTGACGCACCTGATAGCCCCCGAACGTTCCGACGAGCGCTCCTACGATTCCGGCGACGAGGCCTAGCGATATGCCCTGCCCTCCCGCGAGTGCGAGCGCCATGCCGCATATCGCTCCGGTCACGATTCGCACGCCCAGCGGCACAGCGGTGGTGCGACTCGGCGTGGCTGGGAGCTTGTCGTTAATCAACTCAGCAATCGCAAGGAATGTGATGATCACGGCGGTTACGGTAGAACCGAGGACCGCCAGATGCGAACCATGGAGGTTAATCCAGCCCAGATGCGCGGCCCAGCAGACCACCGCCGCAGGGGTGAGTGCGCGCAACCCGGCGATGACGCCAATCGCGAAGGCAATACACAGAATCATTGAAGTGGACATGGCGAGAAACTATCACGAAACGGCAGGAAAAATGAAGCCGAAGGGCGCTCGAAAACCGACAACCAAAGCATGCAGAAAAAAAGAGGGGCCCCGGCTTGGGATCCAGGGCCCCAAAGGTCGCGCTCCGGTCATTCGGCCTAGGCGTGAC
>CAVQBU010000031.1:0-431590 GCA_963710845.1 uncultured Acidobacteriota bacterium
AACCTCCTTTAGGATCGAATGTACGCGCACTCTGCGACCCGAATGGAGCGAAGTCAACCGAAGTCGGCGGGGCCTCTTGCGGTTTGAACGCGACCCACGCACTACGCTATATTCGATGGTTTACACCCCATGTCCTGGCTCGAACAGAAGGTCTTGGCTTACGAACACATGCGCTTCGCGCAGGAGCCGGATCGCCGCGTCTTACCGTTTGCGTGGGGACTAGAACACATCGGCGGCTCGGCGAAGGAACGCGACCCGCGCGGCTGGCTGGAAAATTTCACGCAAGACACAATGGCACGCAGCGACGAATGGTTCGCCACCACTCCCGCCGACGACTACGCCCTTGCCGACAACGTGCTCACATTTACCAGCGCGATCGAATCACCGTGGCCAGAAAATAATTGCGTGCACGCACAAGTGTTTCCGGCGCGCCGCAGCGGTCCGGCGGTGGTGGTGCTGGCGCAGTGGAATTGCCGCTGGGAAGAGCAGCAGAACGTCTGCCGCTGGTTGAACCAACTCGGCATCACGGCCGTAAAGTTGAGTCTGCCATATCACGATCGTCGCGCCATCCCCGGCCATCCGCGCGCGGATTATATGGTGAGCTCCAACGTTGGCCTGACTCTGCAGGCCAATCGCCAGGCGGTACTGGATACGCGCCGCACTCTGCGCTGGCTCGAACAGCAAGGTTACGATCGGCTGGGCATTCTCGGAACCAGCATCGGTTCCTGCCTCGCGTTTCTCACTATCGCGCATGAACCTGCTCTGCGCGCCGGCGCGTTCCTGCACGTCTCCACGTATTTTGGCGACGTGGTCGCCGCCGGGCTTACTACTTCAAATGTGTGGCAAACTCTGCATCACGAAATTTCACTCGACGAAGTCCGCCGCTATTTTTCGCCGATCAGTCCCTATCCTTATATCTCTCGCCTGCATGGCACGCGCAAAAAAATTCTGGCGATCAGCGGGTGCTACGATCCCACGTTTCCCAACGAATTGACCAACGAATTCATCACCGCGATCCGTCGCGATGGCGTCGCGTTCGAGAGCCTTTCGCTTCCGTGCGGACATTATTCGATGGGAGTGCCGCCGTTCAGCTACGCAGTCGGCTACCGTTTCGGTACATTCCTGTTTCAGTCGCTCGCTTAACTCTCGATTTTGGCGGGCGCGTGCGTAAGTCCAACCAACTTTCAGCTGAATCTCCATCTCTTGCCGGTCGGCGATCTAATTTCTAAAGAACCCGGCAGCTGTTGCCGATAAGCGACATGGAGGCAATCCAATGGCAAACCCGGCAGGCGCAGTTTCACACGTCACACCAGTGGCACTAGCTCACGAAACCCAGGCTGAAAAGCCCGCAGCGTATGTAACCAAAATCACTCCGCAGGACACGGTCAATATCAGCGCCGCCGGAAAAGCAGCGAGCCAGGCGAAGCCCGCGGCGAAACCATCCAACGACGTGGATCACGACGGCGACAGCAAGTAAGCAACTTTATTGGGTCACGGATCCAGCTGGCTGCGGTTCGGAGCTTCGTCACGCCGAGCACGGAGTTCCAGTCGCAGTTGCGTTTTTCGTGGTGCAATGAGCGGGCCGGATTTAACGCAGAATTTTACTGAAGTCGCCGGCGCCAATGCGCTTTTCCACCGCGCGAATATCCGGTGCCAGCGAGCGGTCCGCCTCCATCATCTTCGATTCCGCGCGCACAATGGCTTGCGCCTTCGCGGCTTGCGCACCCGTGGCGAGCGGCGCGAGCAAGTCAATCCCTTGGCACGCGGCAAGCAGTTCGATCGCCAGCACGTTCCGCAAATTCCCCAGCATCGGCTGAATTCTGCGCGCCGCACCCATCCCCATCGAAACGTAATCTTCCTGGTTGGCAGACGTGGGAATCGAATCCACGGAATGGGGCGCGGCTTGCGTCTTCATCTCACTGGCGAGCGCGGCTGCTGTCACCTGTAGAATCATGAATCCGGAATTCAGGCCTGCGTCGCGCACAAGAAATGCCGGCAATAAACTTGTTTGCGGATTGGTCATTTGCTCGATGCGACGCTCGGAAATCCCAGCGAGCGTTGCCAGTGCCACCGCGAGCTGATCGGCCGCCATCGCGAGCGGCTGCCCGTGAAAATTGCCGCCGCTGATCACCTCTCCGCCACCCGCACCGGAATCCGCAAACACTAACGGATTATCCGTCGCGCTATTCAATTCGACCGTAAGCGTCGCGCGCACCTGCGCCAAGGCGTCACGCACAGCTCCATGCACTTGCGGCGTACAACGGAGGCTGTAAGCGTCCTGCACGCGCTTGTCTTTTTCCACCGCGCGGTGCGATTCGCGAATCTCGCTGCCTTGGTTCAGCTTGCGCAAATTCCGCGCGGTGATGGCGTGCCCCGCGTAGGGCCGCACTGCCGCGATGCGTTCATCGAATGCCGCAGGACTGCCGCGCAATGCGTCGAGCGATAGTGCCGCCGCGACGTCCGCGGTATCCACCGCAATCTCCGCTTCGCGCAAGCCGAGCGAAAGCAGCGCCAGCATCGCCTGTGTGCCGTTCAGCAGCGCCAGGCCTTCCTTCGCCTCCAGCTTCAGAGGCGCGATCCCGGCAGTGCGGAGGGCGTCAGCACCGGACATTTCGCGGCCTTGCAGTATCGCTTCGCCTTCGCCAGTTGCCACCTGCGCTAGGTGCGCGAGTGGCGCCAGATCCCCCGACGCGCCCACCGACCCCTGCGACGGAATCACCGGATGTACGCCGGAGTTCAACATCGCGCACAAAGTTTCCGCGACTACCGGACGCACACCCGAAAATCCCTTGGCAATCGCATTCGCCCGCAGCAGCAACATGGCGCGCGTTTCGTGTTCGCTGAGCGCTGCACCGACGCCGCAGGCATGGCTCCGCACCAGGTTGACTTGCAGTTCTCCGATCTGTTCCCGCGAAATGCGCACCGACGCCATTTTGCCGAAACCGGTGTTCACGCCGTACACCGCTTGGTCCGATGCGATCAGTCGCTCAATCACCGCGCGCGACGCCAGCATCCGCTCGCGCGCCTGCGGAGCTAGTTCCACTTTCGCGCCTTCGAAAACCACGTGAACGAGCTGCGCGAAATCCAGATGTTCGCCGTCAATTTGAATTGCGCTCATGAGTGTGCCAGTTTTTCGTCACGCGAATGTGACCCATCCTTCAGGGCAGGGAAGTACTTGCGATATTTTTCCGGCAGCGATTTCGGCCGGCCCTGCTTGTCGCAGAACACGTGCACCGTGTCCCCGGTCGCGAGTACTTCACGCGATTCCTGATGCACGATTTCGTAGCCGAATTTCACGGTGCGGCGCTGCGAAGCCAGGATCTTGGTGCGCACCACCAGTAAATCGTCAAATCGTGCGGGGCGCTTGAAGCGGCAGTGCGCATCCGCCACCACGAGGTAACTGTCATCCTCAGTTTCCATGGTTTTGTACTCAAATCCCAGCTGGCGGCACAGATCCACGCGCCCCACTTCAAACCAGGTGAAGTAATTGCCGTGGTACACCACTCCCATCTGATCCGTTTCTGCGTAACGCACACGAATTGTAGTTTCGCTGTATTCCATCATTGTCCGGAAGATGACTCAGGCCGCGGCGTAGATGCATCGGCTTTCAGACATGGCGCGCGACGATCGCAAGATTCTCAATGTCCCGTCCATTTCGGCTGGCGCTTTTCGAGAAACGAAGCCAGCCCTTCGCGAAAATCTTCCGTAGCGCGGATCGCGGCGTTTTCCTGCGTCGCCAGCTCGATCTCCTGCGTCACTTCCTTCTCGTTGTACAGCAGCAGCAGCCGCTTAGTGCGCCGCAAACTCGTAGGGCTGGCCTCCAGAAATTTCGCGGCCACTTCGCGCGCCCGCCGCAGCAGATTTTCCGCCGGTACGATTTCTGTCACCATCCCCAGACGAAATGCCTCCGCCGCATCAATAATTTGCCCGGTCAGCAGCAATTCGCGGGCGCGTTTTTCGCCCATCTGCCTGCGGACCAGCACCGAAACTAGCGCCGGAATAAATCCAATGCGCACTTCGGTGTAACCAAACTTCGCTTCCGGCACCGCCAGCGTGATATCCGAAAAAGTCGCGATCCCGCAGCCGCCGGCCACCGCCGCACCGTTCACCGCCGTAATCAGCGGCTTCGGAAAAGAGTACAGCCGGTGAAACATCCGCGCCATCTCCCGCGAATCCGCCAGATTCTGTTCGGCCGTTTGTCCGGCGATCGTCTGCAAGGTGTCCAGATCCATCCCCGAACAGAACGCCCGGCCCGCGCCCGTAAGAATGATCACGCGCACCGCGGAGTCAGCCTCCGCCGAGTTCAATGCTTCCAGCAACTCCGCAATCATCGTGCTGGAAATAGCGTTTCGCTTATCCGGCCGATTAAGAGTGATGGTCGCGATCGCGCCACCTTTCTCATAGAGCAACGTCGTGAAATCGGCTGCGTCGCCCGGTTGTTCCTTGCTCTTCATGAAGGTTTTCTCTGCGTCCTGTGCGTCTCTGCGGTAAAGAAAACATCGGCCGCGCCGGCTAGTTCGGCTTCCCCGTCGGAGCCGCATCCGCCGCTTCAACCGCGTGCGAATATTTCTCCCGCAATTCTCCGGTCATAGCGCAAGCCACCGCCAGTGACTTCGTATCGATCCCAGTCGAAACGCCGCGTGAAGCAAGAGTCGTCAAAACCGCCTCGGTAGGAATGTTGCCCACCAATTCATCGCCTGCAAAGGGACATCCGCCCATTCCAGTCAAAGCCCCATCAAATCTCCGGCAGCCAGCCTCATAAGCAGCCAATATTTTTTCCGCCGCGCGATCCGGCCGGCTATGTAGATGCACGCCAATCTCCACTCCCGCGACGCACCCTTTCACCGCCTGGTAAAGTTGTGCGACTTCCTCGGGCGAAGCCGTCCCCACCGTATCCGCCAGCGAAACGGTCTGCACGCCGAGATCCTTAAGCCAAACCAGCGTCTCCTCCACAATTTCCGCGCCCCACGGTTCGTCATACGGATTCCCAAACGCCATCGAAATATAAATCACAAGTTTCCTGCCGGCTGCGCGCGTGTCGCGCTGCAATTTATCCACCAGTTCGCGCGATTCCGCCCGCGACATGTTCGCGTTCGCGCGGCGGAAATATGCAGAGATAGAATACGGGTAGCCAACAGTCGTCACTCCGGGTGTCGCCAGCGCCCGCTCCAGCCCCTGCGCGTTCACCACGATCCCGATAATTTCCACTGGCACGCCGCCGGGCGCTTTCACCCGGCTCAGACGCGCCATCACCGCTTCGCTGTCCGCCATCTGCGGCACGTGCTTTGGCGAAACGAAACTCACCGCATCAATGTGCCGAAATCCCAGCGCGACTAGCTGGCTCAGGTACCGAACTTTTTCCTCCGTGGGAATTACGTCGCGCATTCCCTGCCACGCATCACGCGGACATTCCACAATCGTCACTTCATTTGCCATATGTTTTCAGAACCACGGGCTCCGGTAAATGTGTACGGCGTACCACAACAAAAAAACCGACAGCAGCACGGAAAATCCCATCAGCGTCACTGCGATCCGCGAACATTTGTCGTCACACGCCTTGACGATCGTCAGCGCCGCCGCAACGATGATTCCGATCACGCCCAAATATTGGCACACCTGAAAGATGAACCACAGCGCCGAACTGTAATACGAATTCCCCGATATCTGCGCCGCAACGAACACATCGAGCATCGCCGGAAGACAGAACAACATCGTAACGCCGAACATTCCGTATCCGCCCCTGCGTGCTGCGTTCGTCATCGTCTGATCAGGAGTGCTTGGTAGAAACTTCCCGACTGACTTCCGGTTCTACCTAACTTTCAGCTTTTAGCCGATAACTTTCAACCCTCAATTCACGTTTGCAATACCCCAGTTTTGAATTCGGCAATTTTTGGATTCAACGCGGCTGCTTCTAGTGCTTCTATTAGTGCTTCCCGGGTATGCGCTGGATCAATGATCGCGTCCACCCACAGCCGCGCCGCAGCATACCGCGGATCGGTCTGGTCCTCGTAAGTCTTGCGAACGGATTCGTACAGTTCCTTCTTGTCCGCGTCGCTCAGCTTTTTCCCTTCGCGCTCCAGTTGCTTGATCTTGATTTCGACGAGCGTGCCCGCCGCCGAATCGCCGCTCATCACCGCATAACGCGCCGTCGGCCAGGCAAACACGAACCGCGGATCGTATGCCTTGCCGCACATCGCGTAATGTCCCGCGCCAAAGCTGCCGCCGCAGATCACCGCAATCTTCGGCACCACGCTATTTGCGACCGCGTTCACCATCTTTGCGCCCGAGCGGATAATACCGCTCCACTCGGCTTCCTTGCCCACCATAAACCCATTCACGTCGTGCAGAAAAATCAGCGGCAGCAAGTTCTGATTGCAGTCCAGAATAAATCGCGCGGCCTTATCCGCCGCCTCGTTGTAAATCACTCCTCCAAACTCGATTCGTTTTTCGCCCGTTCCCGGCGCCACGGTAGTCACGTTCTTCTTCTGATTCGCGACGATTCCGACGGCCCAGCCGCCGATGCGCGCGTAGCCGCAAAGAAGCGTCTGCCCATAGTCAGCGCGATATTCCTCGAACTCGCTGCGATCCACGACCCGCGCGATGATTTCATGCATGTCATACTGCTTGCCGGGCGCAGCTGAAAACACGCCGTAGATGCCTTCGGTCGAATAAGCCGGAGCGGCCGCGGTCTTGTGATCGAACGGCGCTCCAGCCGCGTGGCCCATTTTATCCACCAGCGCGCGCAACCGCTTGATGCACGCGGCGTCATCCGGCTCGCGAAAATCTACGGTGCCGCTGATTTGCGCGTGCATTTGCGCCCCACCCAACTCTTCCGCCGAAGTTTTCTGCCCGATCGCCGCCTGCACCAGCGCCGGCCCCGCCAAGAACAAACCGCTGCCTTCAGTCATCAAAATCTTGTCGCACATCACCGGCAAATAGGCGCCGCCCGCGACGCACATTCCCATGATCGCAGCGATTTGCGGAATGCCCATCGCGCTCATCACTGCATTATTGCGAAAGACGCGCCCGAAATCGTCGGTATCTGGGAAAACGTCCTCTTGCAACGGAAGAAAAATGCCGGCGGAATCCACCAGATAAATCGTCGGAATGTGATTTTCAATCGCGATGTTCTGTGCGCGAATCACTTTCTTTGCGGTCATCGGAAAAAATGCGCCAGCTTTTACTGTCGCGTCGTTCGCGATGATCATCACCTGTCGCCCGGAAACGCGCGCCAAACCCGTGATCGTCCCCGCCGACGGTGCACCGCCCCATTCCTGATACATATCGTGCGCCGCGTACAGCCCCAGCTCGAAATAGTCCGTTTTCGCGTCAATCAATTTCGCGATCCGTTCCCGCGCGGTCAGCCGATTCTTCTTGTGCTGCGCTTCGATGGCCTTCGCGCCGCCGCCCTGGCGAATCTTCTGTTCCTCGTTCTTAATTTCCGTGAGGCGGTCCACCAGCAGCCGGCTATTCTTCTCAAATTCGGCCGACTTCTCGTCCACGCGCGTTTCGATTTTCGTTCCGCTCACCCAGCGCTCTCCTTGCAACAAGCCTCACGACACGATAATCGCCCTACAACGGTTCCCAACGGCTGCAGGATTCTATCACCCCTGAATTGTTTTGACTCGCGCCGCAGCTACGCTAGAATCGCAGCGGCTCGCAGTTCGCTGCAGGCCACATCGTTCCTCTGGAGGCGCCTATGCGCAGCGATTCCCACGCGAAGGATAGGTCTGTCTCCGGCTCGCCCCGCTAGCCGCGACGATCACTCTGTCCATAGGGGCGCGGCATGCCGTGCCCCCTGTTCCAGTTGCAAAAAGCCGAATCGCCTCGAGCATTCGCGGGCGCATCGGATCCGCGTTCAGGACTCGATCGGCCAATCGCGTGCAAAGACACGCACAGGAGATTCACCGATGCGTTTTATCGATCTAGAGCTAGCCCGCCGCGTGGAAATAGCCGAAGCTCGCGCCGGACGCGAATGCGCTGAAGCCTGCCATCGCCTGCATCCGGAATTTCCGGTAGCCGTGGAAGAAATCGCCGGGGGCATCGCCGTTTTTGCCGGTGTGGATTCACCGGTGACGCAAACTATCGGAGTCGGCCTGCAAGGCGAAGTAACCGACTCCGAACTCGACGCGCTAGGCGAATTTTTCCACAGCCGCAAAGCTCCGGCCGCCATCGAACTCTGTCCGTTGGTGGACATGAGCCTCTACGAGAAATTCGCCGCGCGCAATTATCGCCTGCTCGAGGTCTCCAATGTTCTACTGCTCGACGACCTGAGAGCAGCGCGCATCGACGACAAGCTCCCCGCAGGCGTCACGGTTCGAATCGCGACGCCCGATGAATCAAAACTCTGGACCCTCACTGTAGCCCAAGGTTTTGCAGAACATTTTCCAGTGACGCAGGCGATGCTCGATCTGATGGAAGGCTTTTACTACCGCAGCACGGCCTGTTGTTACCTCGCGTTTGTGGATGGCGAAATCGCTGGCGGCGCAGCGGTTTCCGCGGACGACGGCGTCTGCGGCCTCTTCGGTGCCAGCACGCTACCAGCATTCCGCCGTCGCGGCGTGCAATCGGCCTTGCTTGCCGCCCGCCTTGCCTGGGCGCGCGAAAAAGGCTGCGACCTGGCAGTCAGCATCACGCAGCCCGGCAGCATGTCGCACCGCAACATCGAACGCAACGGCTTCCGCGTAGCCTACACCCGCACAAAACTGATCCTTCCGCCCTCGTAGGCGCCGAGAGTAAGCGGTGACGTAGGTTCGATGTAGGGACCGATACCGCTCTATGGTGATCCGGTTCCGCAGCAGGATTTCTCTGCGTACTCTGCGGTACACGTTTTTATTTGCGGTGAGTGCTTACGCTTCGCGCGGCGCAGCAGAAACGCGTTGGCGTATGAAATCAACAATCGCCTGCGTGGTAGTCCCGGGAAGAAAAACTTCCGCAATCCCGCCCTGCTTCAGCGCCGGAATGTCCGCTTCAGGAATAATTCCGCCAATCAGGACGGTCACGTCATTCATACCCTTGCCGCGCAGCAGTTCCATCAGCCGCGGACAAAGGGTATTGTGCGCGCCGGAAAGAATCGAAAGCCCGATCACGTCCACATCTTCCTGCGCCGCCGCTGAAGCAATCATTTCCGGCGTCTGCCGCAGCCCGGTATAAATCACTTCCATCCCCGCGTCGCGCAGCGCCCGCGCAATGATTTTCGCGCCGCGATCGTGTCCATCCAGCCCCGGCTTGGCAATCAACACCCTGATTTTCTTGTCAGGCATATGTACGCAAGAATACTCGAAATCCGCAGTAAAACCATAGCCGCAGAGCCCGGCGAGGTTCTATCGCGCCAAATTCAGCAGAAAATCCTCCACCAGCGCGTTGAACTTGTCCGGATCATCCACAAATAGCGCGTGGCCATCGCCATCGAACACCTCCAGCTTCGAGTCACGGATGTTCTTTTGCATGGCGACGATCGTGCCCATGTATCCGGTTTTCGCCGCGCAAACCACGACAGGCTTATCAATCTTCGGCAGCACTGGCCGGTAATCCGCCACAAAATAGCCTACCAGCAGGGCCACCGCCGAGTTCGTCGGCACCTGCAACGACGCTTGCACCACCTTGTTGACGTAGTCCTCGGGATGCGGCTTCTTGAAATTTAGATCGCGCACAAAACCGTCCGCCGCCTTTTTGCGATCCTCGAGCACTCCCTTCAACAGCCCGAAATCCTGATCCGTGTCGGACGGCGCGCGCCCACCCGCGTCGTTATCCACCAGAATCAGTCCCGCGAAATCGCCGGTGCCAAACTGATCCACGTACGCCATCGTCTCCACCACTGCCATGGACCACGCAACAATTACCACCGGCGCCAGATGCAACTGATCCACCACCGCTTTTATGTCGCGAGCGCGGACCGCTGGATACAGTCCATCATTCGTCTGCGACGATTGCCCCTGCGAGCGCGGGTCCATCGCCACCACGCGATAGTCGTGCGCGAAATAATCAATTTGGCTCTGCCAAATCCACGCCGGCATCGTCCATCCGGGCACAAAGAGAATGGAAGGGAACTGATGCGCCGCCGAGAGCCCAATCTCCCCCTTCTTGATGACCGCATCCTTAGGCATCGGATTGCCAATCTGCGCGCTGGGCGAAGTCGCGAGGTGTCCCGCCTCGATGTAATGAATCTTCACCCCATCCGAAGTAGTGACGAATCCGCTCCGCTCCCCAGGCTTCTTGTCCTTAGCCGCGGCCGATGCCGATGCCGCACCCGAAAACAGCGCGACGGCGCACACCGCGACGGTCAATAACAAAATTCGCTGCTTTATTCCGGGCATGATTAAGTGATTGCTACCTCTTCGTAGATGCCGAAAACCGCGCGCATGGCGTCGCAGACTTCGCCAAGTGTTGCGTAGGCTTTCACCGCGTCATAAATGAAGGGCATCAGATTGTCTTTGCCTGCGGCAGCCTTGCGCAAGGCCGCCAAACGCCGCTCGACTTCCGCGTTCGATCGGTCGGCTCGCAACTTCTTCAGCTGTGCGATCTGCCGCGTCGCGACCGTCTCATCAATCTGCAAAATATCAATGCCCTTTTCGTCGGCGACGTAATCATTCACGCCGACAATAATCTTTTCCTTGCGATCCACCGCCAGCTGATATTTGTACGACGCCTCCGCAATTTCCCGCTGCGGGTAGCCGCGCTCAATCGCCGCCACCATTCCGCCCAGCGCGTCAATCTTGTGGATGTAATCCCACGCTCCGCGCTCTTCCTCATTCGTCAGCGCTTCCACAAAATACGAACCGCCCAAGGGGTCCGCCGTATTCGTCACGCCGCTTTCGTGCGCGATAATCTGCTGCGTGCGCAAAGCCAGCGTCGCCGCAAATTCCGTGGGCAATGCCCAAGCCTCGTCCAGCGAATTGGTGTGCAACGATTGCGTCCCGCCCATCACCGCCGCCAAAGCCTGCAACGCGGTACGCACTACGTTGTTGTAAGGCTGCTGCGCGGTCAGAGAACAGCCCGCCGTCTGCGTGTGGAATCGCAACGCCCACGAACGAGGGTTCTTCGCGCCAAACCGCTCGGCCATGGTCTTATGCCAGATGCGCCGCGCCGCGCGATATTTCGCAATCTCCTCGAAAAAATCACTGTGCGCGTTGAAGAAGAACGAAAGCCGTGGCGCAAAGTCGTCCACATCCATCCCGCGCCGCACGCCCCACTCGACGTACTCGATCCCGTCGCGCAATGTAAACGCCAATTCCTGAATCGCCGTGGAGCCCGCCTCGCGAATGTGATACCCGCTGATCGAAATCGGATTGAACTTCGGCGTTTCCTTCGCGCCAAATTCCAGCGTATCAATCACCAGCCGCATCGAAGGTTCCGGCGGATAGATGTATTCCTTCTGCGCGATATATTCCTTCAAGATGTCGTTCTGCAGCGTCCCCGAAATCTTTTTCCAGTCCGCACCTTGTTTTTCCGCCACGGCCAGGTACATCGCCCAAACCACCGCCGCCGGCGAATTAATCGTCATCGAAGTCGTTACATCCGCCAGCGGAATCTGGTCGAATAGCACCTCCATATCCGCCAGCGAACTGATCGCCACGCCGCACTTGCCGACTTCTCCCTCAGACAGGGCGTGATCCGCGTCGTAACCCATCAAGGTCGGCAAATCAAATGCCACCGAAAGCCCGGTCTGTCCCTGTCCGAGCAAATAACGAAAACGCGCGTTGGTATCCTGCGCCGTGCCGAAGCCCGCAAACTGCCTCATGGTCCACAAACGCCCGCGATACATCGTCGAATGAATTCCGCGCGTGTAAGGAGGCTCGCCCGGATAGCCCAGCTCTTTTTCCGGATTCCAGTCTGGCAAATCGGCCGCCGTGTACAGCCGCCGAATCGGATAACTCGAGACCGTGGTGAATTCATGCGCGCGCTCCGGCGATTTCGCGAGCGTCGGCTCCAGCGTTTTTTCCTCCCAGGCGCGTTCGCCGGCGGACACTATGCGCGCGGCATCGAGCGTAGCCGTAGCCGACGATTTCGCCGCCTTGCCGGCCTTCGAAATTATTTTTTCAGACATGAGGGAGGGCTCCTTCAAAGCCGCGCCAGGCAGAAAAACGCACCTCTACCCGCGCGTCCATACTTCATCTTATGGCAAGGGAAGGGAAGCAGCAAGAACCAGAACAACGGGAGTGCGCCAACTCGTGAGGAAAATAGCCTTCGTAGCGGCGGGCTTCAGACCGCCATTGATCACCGCTGCAATACCGATCAGAAGCGGGTGGTCGACGCGCGCTACGACGCCGATGGCGCACTAAAGTGCGCCGCTACAAGAGCCCGAAATCTCGCATCGTGCTTACTTCGCGCCAACCACCGACCCAGGAACCGGCGTCCCCGGAATCAGAGGATCCTTAGACATCTCGCCGCGCATCGCCTCCGCCACAGTAATGTGCTGCACCTCAAGCGTCCGCCCCATCGCCTGATTGAAATTCACCAGCGCCTCCGCCAGATTCGCCTGCGCCCGCAACGCCGTGCCCTGCGCCTGCGTCAAATCGCGCGACCGCAGCACCACTTGATAGGATGTGGAGGAACCGAGCTGATATTTCTTCTGCTCGGCATCCAACGTCTGTTGCGCCAAACTGCGCGCTTTCTCCGCCGCCACCACCTGCGAACGATCCTGCTGCAAAGCAATGATCGCATTGCGCACATTAATGACGATGGTATTCTCCGTCTGCCGGTACTGTACCCGCAGTTGCCGTTCATCGAACTGCGCCCGCGCGCTATCCGCCTGCGCCGAGCGATTGCGCAGCGGCATCGTCAACGTCACGCCCGCGGAATAGGTCGGGTATTGGTTCTTGAACACCTGGCTCAACGCATCGCCCACCCCGCCGTGCGTCACGGCCGTCGTAGAAGCCGGCACGCCTGCGAAGACTGCATTGCCGCCGATCAAAATAGGCACTCCGTTCGCATCTACCAGTGGCGAAGCCGGATCGGCGACGAACGTAGTGTTCGATTCGGTGGTATTAAATCCCGTTCCATTCAGTCCTTGCGACTGGTACTGAACATAAGCGTTCAGCGAAGGCAGCAGCGCATTTCGCAAGACCTTCACTTCGATTTGCGAATTCTTCAGATTCAGATCCGCCTGATAAAGTTCCGGCCGTTTCCGCCAAGCTTCCTGCACGGCGTCCTGCAGCGGAATATTTTCCACAACGTCTGGAGTGGAAATCGCAGTCGTCGGCACGATCTCGATCCCAGCGACGTCTTTGGCCAGCAGGTTTTTGGCGATGTCGTTGAGCAGCACGGTCTCCTGCTGCAGTTTCGTGGTTTGCGCGACGATCAGATTCTGTTGGTCCGTCGCTAATTGCGATTCCGCGGTCAGCACGTCCAGCGGCGCCATGGTCCCGATCTCCAGCTGTTTCTTATTGTCCTCCCACAGCTTTTGGGAAACGCCCACCGCCGCTTCCTGCACCTTCACGTTTTGCCGGTCGTATACGAGTTCCCAGTAATCGTTGGAGGTCTGTGTCACCACCGCAATCACTTGCTGCGCAAAGAGCGAATTCGCCACTTTGATCGAGTTCTTCTGTTCGATTATGTAGCGGGTATTGGGCAGCAGCCCAAATCCGTTCAGCAGGGGCTGCGTCAGTGTCGCGGTCAGCACCGGACTGAACGCCGGATTGAAAAACACATCCGGTTCGTTGGTCGCGGAGCGCGGAGTGTCCAGAGTGACCGAGAAATTCGTGCCGGTGTGAAATCCCTGCGTGTAACCGAAATTGACGCCTGAGGTATTTTGGTTCACCACCAGAATATTGCTGCTGCCCGTTCCGGAAATAAACGGGTTGTTTACCGGTATGTTGGCGTGCTGCCACTGATAGCCTATGCTGACGATCGGGTCGAACGACACCGACGGTGACGAACCCAGCACCACTTGCTGCGTGCTGAAGCTTTGCGGCACGCCTCCCGCTTGGGCTTTCAGCAGTTGCGTTTCGGCGATCCAAGGGGCGAAGCGTTCGACGAAGATATTCAGGTTATTTTCGAGCGCTAGCGATATCGCGTCGTCCAGGCTCAACATTAATTTGCCGTCATGAATCAACTGGTCGAGCCGCGTCGAATTTGTCAGCATCGGCTCAGGCATACTGCGCGGGGCGTAAGGCGCGAAAGGGTTCGGGAACATCGGCTTGCCCGTTGAGTAATCGGCGCCCATTCCTTCCCTCAGGTTGCGCGTCGGCTCCGAAGCGGCAGACCCGGTTTGCGCTCCCGGCTGGCTCGCGGGTTGCTCGCCAGCCGCGTTCTGCCCCTGCTGCTGTTGAGCCTGGCTCTGGTTTTGACCTTGTTGCGCCTGCGAGTACGCCGGCGCAACTATCAGCGAAGCAGCCGTCAGCAGTGCCACCGCTACATGCCTTAGACTTCCATTCATCGTGTTGTCCTCTCCAAAGAACTTTCTTGAGCTTGCGCAGGCCTGTAACTTATTCAAACGCGCGAACGAGTGTGTTTGTTTCATTTTATGTATTCCCGATGCAAAACTGCGGCCATGCATAACCGCCTGAATTTAGACGATTAAACGGGAAATAGTGAGCGTCAGGCGTTCATTTTCGGACAGTACCGTGCGTACCCGAACACGTGTCGCGCGAAGTTTAGCATCGCCCCCGGCCCCTCGCAATCGCTGCCCACTGCTATCGCGCTGTCAGCGTCGTCATCTATAGCCTGTGAACGTGGGCGACGGGTCCCTTTTGCCATTCTGTACGTGCTTCGCGTCGTCGCGGTCCGATTTGTCTTTCTTTGTGCTCTGCTGCTTTTCTCCGATTGTCTCTGTGTTAAATCTTTATGCAGTTGCCTTGAATTCAATCGCCGCCTGCGTTGACACTCAACGTACCAACGAACTAACATGCCCGCGGCATCCGATGACGCGCAACCCGACCCCTCGCTCCAGCTCACGTTCGAATTGGCGATTCCCGCTGCGCTCGGCACTGCTTCTGTTCGTTCTGTGCCTCGCCGCGCTCTCAACAGCCGCTCAAGCGACCGATCTTCCCGTAAAGCCCAAGGGCGACGTAATTGACGTCCCCGCGAAGCCCGCCGCCTACGTCAACGACTACGCCCACGTTCTAAGCCCCGCGAGCCGCCAGCAACTCGACGCGCTCTGCACTGAAGTGAACGACAAAGCCAAAGCTCAGATTTTTGTCGTGATCGTTCCGTCGCTCGGTGAGCGCACGGTCGAAGATTATTCCTTCGACGTCGCAACCAAATGGGGCGTCGGCCCGAAGCAAACGTCCAGCGGCGTGCTAATTTTCCTGGCAGTAAATGATCACAAATACTGGACGCAGGTCGGCTATGGCCTGGAACCCATCCTGCCCGACGGCAAAGTCGGTGGCTTCGGCCGCGAGATGGTCCCGTATCTCCGCCAGGGAAATTACGACGCAGGCGTGGCGCTGCTCACTCGTCGCATCGCGGACGTAATCGCTCAGGATCGCGGCGTCACCCTCAGCGGCGCGCCGCCGCCATCTCCGCAAACCAACGGCGCGGGCCACGGACAGGATTCCAGCGGTCTGCTCGGTCTGATCCTCTTAGGCGTGTTCATTTTCTTCGTGTACGCCATGATTAAGCGCGGCGGCGGCTCCGGACGCGGTCGTGGCGGCGGCAGCGGTTGGTGGGTTGGCCCTCTGATCGCCAGCAGCATGGGACGCGGAGGCTGGGGCGGCGGCGGATTCGGTGGTGGAGGTTTCGGCGGCGGAGGCGGTGGTTTCGGTGGTGGAGGCGGAGGCTCGTTCGGCGGCGGCGGCGCCGGCGGCAGCTGGTAACAGATTCCATATCAAGGCGGGCCGGAGCCTTTGAATTTGTAGCGGCCGCTTTCAGGCGGGCGCCGTTGACCTTGTCGTTGAATTTGCCCTTGACCGTCGTAAACGTCAAACGAGCAAAGGTCGTTTAATGGAAGCCAAACTAACTGAACTCGTAAGCCGTCTGAAGGCCGCAGCCGAGGCCGACCTGAAATCCGTCGTGCTCTACGGCTCGGCGGTCACCGCCGAATTCCGCGCGGGCCATTCCGACCTGAACGTTCTTTGCATCGTCGATCGCGTCGCATCCGAGGATCTCGAACACCTGCACGACGCGTCTGAGTGGTGGGTGCGCCAGGGCAATCCTCCGCCACTGCTTTTCACACTCGATGAACTGCATCGTTCCGCGGACGTCTTCGCGATCGAATTGCTGGACATCACCCACCATCACCGCCTGCTTTTCGGTACCGACTACTTCGCGAATTTCGAAGTGCCCCTTCGCCTGCATCGCCTGCAAGTCGAACGCGAACTGCGTTCCGATTGGCTGCGGCTGCGCCAAGCGATCCTAGCCGCACCGCTGAGCTACAAAGCGCACCTGGCCATCATGTCGCAATCCGTTTCCACCTTCTGCGCGCTCTTCCGCCACGCGCTATTCGCTCTGGGCCAGCCGATGCCCGCTGGAAAACGCGAAGCTGTAACAGCCGTAGCCGCGCTCACCGGAGCCGACCCCTCCTCGTTCCATGCCTTGCTGGATCTGCGCGAAGGAAAAACCAAGCCACGCAACATTGACGTGGAAGCGAGCCTGCACGCGTACCTGGAGTTCGTAGAAGTAGTCACGAACGAAGTTGACCGCCGCTTAGAAGCCCTCTAAGCGCCGTATTTGATATGATGGCACCGATTCACGCCACATTGGGAGGCAGTCCATGAAGGCAGCTCTAGCCGTCATCGCCGTTCTCGTTATCCTCGCGCTTATTGTCGGCGGCATGTACGCCGGGCGCCGCAATGAAATGGTGCGCCTGAACGAAACAGTGAAATCCAACTGGGCGCAAGTGGACGTAGTCCTGCAACGCCGCGCCGATCTGATCCCCAATCTTGTAGCTACGGTCCAAGGTTTCGCCGCGCATGAAGAAACCGTCTTCGGCGACATCGCCAAGGCTCGCGCGCAATATTTGAGCGCGCAAACTCCCGCGGACAAGATCGCCGCCAGTAACCAAATTGTTCCGCTGGAACTGAAAGTCCTGGCCTTATCGGAAAATTATCCGCAGCTGAAATCCAACGAGAATTTCCTCCGCCTGCAAGACGAACTAGCCGGTACAGAAAATCGCATCGCCGTCGAGCGCAAGCGCTACAACGATTCCATTCAGGCCTACAACACCTACATCGGCCTGTTCCCCAACAATATTTTTGCCGGATGGGCCGGTTTCAAGCGCAACAACGATTACTTCAATGCTCCCGAGGCTTCACGCGAAGCTCCGAAAGTGCAGTTTCCAGCCGCGAAGCCCTGAGCGGCCGGCGAACGCGCGCAGAAATTCGGACGCAGGGCTACGAAACCATCGAATTCGTGTGTGCAAGAATTGTCGTTGTTATTTCTTTTCCTGCGGCTCTGCGGATGTCCTACGAGGTGGTGGCGCCGGCGCGCGCTTACGTTCCGACGATTCGCTCCAATCTTCCGGCGGAAAGCCAATACGCCAGAACAGCGGCGAAGGCTCCGTAAATTCCAATCCCACTTCGCTCTTGCTGCCCTTGTTCTCGCTGATAAACGCCACGGTGCAAGTCAGCTCTTCCACCGTCTTCGAATTCACAATGGAAACTTGCTGCCCGCGTATCACCGGCGTATCCATCGAAACCAGGCACCCATTGGCGTTCACAGTGCTGGTTTTGGTGTCTTCTTCGAACGGTTTGCCTTTGCTCATGCCACGCACCAGCACCGCCATCTGAATATGCACACGCTGCGTGCGCCGCAGCTTGCTGTAATTCTGGGCCGCCTGAAGCGGCGGTAAGTCCTTGCCGTTCGTCATCCAGCTCTCCCGATAGTAGCCGCCCGCTCCAATCTTGAGCTATCCCAGCCCCATAACCCGGCATATTGAATCAGGCGGTGCCCAAAAGCGAAACGTGCGGCGTGCCGCGCCGTCCACGTCGACTTCGCATCCATCCCGCTGCACACCGGCGCGCATCTCGTCATCGCCCCAGCCGCGCGCCCATTGTTACTTTCCGATGAATCCTTCTCGCTCGCCTTGACCCTCCCGCCTTCCCGCGCTACGCTAATTCCAGCAATAGGGGTGGGTATCCAGGAGGCTTCGCTCCCGCGAAACTGAATGAAACAAACTGTCCGACTGGCAGGTGGCATCAACGAACTCTTCGGCACCCTCGACGAAAATCTTAAACTCTTCGAGTCCGCTCTTCACGTCACTACGCATCTGCGCGATCACGACCTGGAAATCGAAGGCTCGCAGCCCCAGGTGGAACGCGCTGCGCAAATCCTGGGTGAATACAATCAACGTATCCGCGATGGCCGCGTTCCAGACAGCTCGGAAGTGAAATCCCTGCTGCGGATTGCCATAGGCGCGACCAGCGAAGCCGCGCCATCCGCGCGCGGCGCATTCTCCCTTTCCAACACGCGCTCCTTCGGCAAGAAGACGATCACCCCCAAGAGCGCCAACCAAAAGCGCTACATGGAAGCGCTGGAAGCCTACGACATGGTCTTCGCCATTGGACCCGGCGGCACCGGCAAAACGTATCTTGCCGTCGCCATGGCCGTCACCGCGCTGCTCTCCAAACAAGTAAACCGCATCATCCTCGCGCGCCCGGCGGTTGAAGCCGGCGAGCGCCTGGGCTTCCTCCCCGGCACGCTGCAGGAAAAAGTTGACCCCTACATGCGCCCGCTGTATGACGCGCTGCACGACCTGCTCGAAGCGGACAAGCTGGAAAGTTTCCTGGAGAAGGGAATTATCGAAGTTGCCCCGCTCGCTTTCATGCGTGGCCGTACGCTCAACGATTCCTTCGTCATACTCGACGAAGCCCAGAACACCACCAGCGAGCAAATGAAAATGTTCCTCACGCGCCTGGGCTTCAATTCCAAAGCCGTAATCACCGGCGACGTCACCCAAATTGATTTGCCCGAATCGCGCCGCTCCGGCTTGATCGAAGCCATCGAAATTGTTGGCAAGATCGAAGGCATCTCCTTCACCTATTTCGATGAACGCGACGTCGTCCGTCACAATCTCGTGCAGCGCATCATTAAGGCTTACGACGAGCACGCCGCCACTCATCCTCACCACAACGGCCGCGGCTCGGGACACGCCGGCCATTCCAGTCATACTGGCCAGCAGAATCCGCGGGATTAGCCTCGCGCGCATGATCCTCAATCAACAGCGTCGCGTTCGTGTTTCCATTTCCAGCCTGGAGAAATTTCTCGCCGCCGCGCGCAAACGCCTGCGCCTCGCCCCGCGATCGCTCACCGTCGCGCTGGTCACCGACGCGCAGATGAAGCGCTGGAATCGCGCCTACCGTGGCAAAAATCGCCCGACCGATGTATTGTCCTTCCCAGCAGACGTGTCCCAAGCAGAACCCGCAACTACGCGAAAGCATCGGCAGCCGCGTCCCGCACGCGGCGCGCGCGCCACGCATCTCTCCGCATCCAGGTCCGCGTCCGCGTATCTTGGTGATATTGCTATCGCCCCCGCCGTCGCGCGTCGCAACGCACAACGCTTTGGCCGCGCCTTCGATTACGAAATCCGCATTCTCATCCTCCACGGCATCCTGCACCTGCTGGGCTACGATCACGAAACCGACTCAGGCCAAATGGAGCGCCGCGAAAATCGCCTGCGGCGCGAGCTAGGATTACTCTGAAGATGCCGATCTTCCTTTACTCCGCGGGTGTTTTGGCTCTCACCATAGGCCTGGTGGTCTTCTCCTACTTCGACCGCACCTATCGCGAACTCGGCCGCGTGCATCCCGGACGCATCCATCAGCACCTCGACACCTTCGAAACAGACGTCGAGCCGCGGCTGCACATGGAACGCCGCCGCGCCGCGCTCGGCTTTAGCCTGCTCGCGCGATTCTGGCTCGTTTTTGTCGCCGCGATCACCGCGCGCGGCGTGATCTTCTTTGTTCCGGGCACGCGCGAAGCCGCCATGGAAATGATCTTTTTCCTCGGCGCCGAAGTGGTCATCGCCATGCAGTTTTTCCCCGCGTTGTTGCTGGCCCGCGCACCCGGGGATTGGGTGCTGCCGCTGGTTCCCCTGGTGCGCACGTTTCTCTTCATCATTTGGCCGGTGCAAGCGGTGCTTGAATTGCTGATCTCCGTGCTGCATCTCTCCGAAGAATCCGAAGAAGCACAAACTCCAGCCGCCGAGCAGCAGCAAGCCATCGAGGCGCTGGTGGACGCCGCCACAGAGGAGGGGATCATCGAGCAGGACGAAGCGCGCCTGATCGAATCCGTCGTCGAATTCGGCGACAAGCGCGTGCGCGACGTGATGACTCCGCGCCCAGACGTAATCGCCATACGCGCCGACGCCTCCCTCGAAGAATTGCGCGACCTCGTCGTCGAAACAAAATTGTCGCGCCTGCCAGTCTTCGAAAAAACTCTCGACGACATCGCCGGAATCGTCATGGCGCGCGACATGCTCGAAGTTCCCGACAGCGAAGCGGCACGCCGCACCGTGCGCGAGCTGATGCGCCCCGCGCTGTTCGTCCCCGAAACGAAATTCGGCTCTGAGCTGTTGAAAGAAATGCAGCGCAAGAATCAGCAATTGGCCGTAGTGATTGACGAATACGGCCTGATGGCCGGCCTAGTCACCATCGAAGATCTAGTCGAGGAGATCGTCGGCGAGATCGGCGAAGAAGACCGCACACCCGCTCCGGATGTGGTGCGCGAAGCCAGCGGCGCCCTGATAATACGCGGCAGCGTCCAACTAGAAAAAGTCAGCGAACTATTCGGCGTGCAACTCGATTCCGGAATGCAGCATTCCGCCGCCACCACCATTGCCGGCCTGCTCAACAGCGTAGCCGGCCACGTGCCCCGCACCGGCGAAGTAATCGAAGCCGACGGCCTGCGCTTCGAAGTAGTCGAAGCTAACCAACGCAAAGTCCTTCGCGTCCGCGCCAAACCCATCCCCAACACCGCCGCGAACACCGCCCGCACTGTCTAAAGCAAGCCGCAAAAAAATCGGGCCCGCCAGAGGCGAGCCCGATAACGAAGTTTCAATCATCGACCATCGCAATCGCAACGAGTGACTAACTCTGTCCCGCCGCCTTCGCAAAAAACGCCGCCGCTCTCTTTCCAATTTCCTCCGGCGCCACGTCTTCCACGTGCGTTGCGATCCCCCACTGGTGCCCAAAGGGATCCGTCACCTTGCCGTAACGATCACCCCAGAATTGATTCTCCAGCGCCATATCAATCTGCGCGCCGGAGGCCACTGCTCGCGTGAACGTCTTGTCCGCATTGTCGACGTAAAGAAATAGCGACATGCGCGGCGTCCCAGGAGCGACCGCCGCCATCGGTCCGAATTCATCGTTTACGAAAATAATCGAGTCTCCGATTTTCAATTCTGCGTGGGAGATTTTGCCATCGGGGGATGACATGTTCACTATTTCCACGGCGTCGAACACGCTTTTGTAAAATTCAATCGCGCGCGCCGCGTCTTTACAAGTTAACGATGGACTAATCGAGTGATAGCCTTCGGGGATTGCTCGTACGGGGTTTGCCATGGCTGGTCTCCTATTGGTTAGCGATCGCACCGTGCAGTGTGCAGGCTGGGGTCACGGAATCACCGCAGTCAGATTAGCTGCAATGAACCGCGATGAACTGAAGTCTATTACGATCCATCGCGAAGTCAAGGATTCTAAGCGCTATGATCCGCACCTCACGAATTCTTCTTCGCCTGTTCATCCCTCTGTAAGGCAAGAGGAAGACACCAGCCTCGCGCCAGCTTCCGCCCCGCCCCTCAAAGGCGTACAATTTACCAATCCATGTCCTTCAAATCCGGTTTCGTCGCAATCGTAGGCCGACCCAATGCCGGCAAATCCACGCTCGTCAACACTCTCGTCGGCCAAAAAGTCGCTATCGTCTCCCACAAGCCGCAAACCACTCGCAATCGCATCCAAGGCATCCTGAATCGCGAAGACGCCCAAATCGTCATGATAGACACTCCGGGCATCCACCAACCCAAGAATGTCCTCAGCCGCATGATGATGGACGAGCTCCAGCACGCCCTCGAAGGCATAGACATCCTCTGCCTCATCGCCGATGCCTCTGTTGACTACGGCCCCGGCGACCGCTTCTCCATCGAATGGATCAAACGCTTCCACGGCCCAGTCTACTTGCTGCTAAACAAAGTGGACCGCATCGCCAAGCATCTGCTGCTGCCGCTGATCGAGCGCTACAACAAAGAATTCGAGTTCGCCGAAATTTTCCCCATCTCCGCGCTTACCGGTGCGGGCTGCCTCGATCTCGTCAATTCCTGGCTCGCGCGCCTGCCCGAAGCCCCGCCGCATTTTCCGCCGGACCAATTCACCGACCAGCCCGAGCGCTTCCTGGCGGCCGAACTCGTGCGCGAAAAAGCCATCCTGCAGACGCGCGACGAAGTCCCCCACGCGATCGCCGTCCTGATCGATAATTTCGAGGAAACCCCCAAGCTGCTGCGGATTCGCGCCACCATCTACGTAGAACGCGAAGGCCAGAAAGGCATCCTGATCGGCAAGGGCGGGGAAGCGATAAAGAAAATCGGCACAGTAGCCCGCAAAGAACTGGAATTCATCCTAGGCGCGAAAATATTCCTGGAACTCTTCGTAAAAGTCCAGGCCAACTGGCGCCAAAACTCCACGTTAGTCCGCCAGCTGGACTGGCACCGCCAATTAGAACAACTAGCCCAATTCCAAGAAGCTGAAGAAGGCTAGCCGCACCGGCGAAGCGCAGCGCCGCTCACCTCATGCGCTGCCGCGAACGCCTTACGTAGCGCCGGCGTCTCGCCGGCTTTTCGCTGTTGCCTTTGTTTTTGAATTTGTACCGGCCGTTCCGCACTGCGGGACGAGCGCCGTTCACGTTGCATTTGGAGTAGTGGTTGAAATTGCAACGGCCGCCTGCTCTTCGGACGCGTGCAGTTGACGTCGCAGTTGAACGGGCCCTTGGATTCGCACCGGCCGCCATGTCGTGCGTCATAACGTAAATCCCTCTGCGGCTCTACGCCATTCAATGTATAGCGCAGCCACATAGCCCCGCGTATTCTCACGTCGAGAAAAGTCGGTTCGACGGCTCAACAAAGGAGGTCAACAAGCAATGCCGTTAATGACGATAATAATGGTTCTGATCGTAGTGGGAGTAGTGCTGTGGCTCGTCAACCTCATCCCCATGCAAGGGACAATCAAATCCATCTTGAACGCGGTTGTCGTGATTGCGGTCGTGCTCTGGCTGCTGAATATTTTCGGGCTCTTTAATACCTTCTCGCACATCCGCGTTGGCTCGTAGGCTCGTGCCCGTCTGCGGCACTCCATTCACGCTTCCTTGGCTGGAAGTCAGCGATCCTGCGCAACGATAAGATTGCTAAGTCCGCGGCAAGTCAATTTAAGCACGCTCTTCTCGTCCTCGAATAAATCTGATGCGAGGAGCGTCTTATTGTTGTCGTTCGTTTCGATCACCAGAGCTTCCGTTCCCACAACCTTCCCCGCGGAATCGAGCCAGGGTTGAGTTTTAATAATGGCGACAGCGTTTCGCAAGTAATCCTGCATTCGCCTCTCGGCCAATTCGTGCGACGGGTAATAGAAGTGCTCTCTGTCCACACCCGGCCCATCGGACGCCGCCCAAGACTGAACGTCCGTGATTGCTCCCTCGTCGGTGATGCCGTCGGCCATCATATCCGGAGAGAAGCGTACGTCGCCCTTTCGGTAAGCTCGTGCGCGCGGCACCTTTGAGTAATATTCAACGAATTCTTCGTGATGCGCCGAGAGACGCTCAACTAGATTCGTCGGCCCGATCCGAAATTGCCACTTACTAATTCTCTCCGGAGCCAACTCTGGTGCGTCATAGGCGTACGCCTCGACCTTGTAATTCGCTCCCATTTGAATAACCAATGGAGGGTGGGGAAGACGGATCGGGTTCGACAATCTCGCTCCCTCCGTAGCGTTCTTCTTAAAGGCATCACTCACCTTATACACGACGAATCGAGTGGGATCCCCAAGCCGGTAGTACGAAAGCGAGAGATACAAACCCACGAGCGCCAACGCTCCCGAGGCATCGCTCGGAACTATGCTTGTCGCTCGAAGCAGCTGGCTCATCACGCCGGAGTTGGCGGTTCCAAACAATTCGTCGAAGAGGAACAGTTGTTCTGCGAACATAACGGCTACCACGCTGAATCGCCGGCCTGTGTCGTACAATTTTCCAGTCTGGATTTTCTTGAGGATCGCGGAGGGTGAATTCTTCCATCCTCCCGGAGAAGAATCCGGCTCAAACAACGCCTTCCCGGTCGGGAAAAGCATCTTTACGGCGGATTCCGGGAAAGCCTGGTAGCGCAGGACTGATCCGTCGTCTCTACAAATTTCTAATTTCGAAGAACTGGGCTGTTGAGAGGCGAAGACCAGCGGGCTACAAAAAGTCACGACCATCACGGCGAGTGTGAGTTTAAATCCGACGCTCGCGTTTCGCGGATGCAATAGCATTTGTCGGAACGATCGCATCTCGCCCATCGGACCTTGGATGCCAAGACTGCAGCAGCTGTTTCCTGCCAACGCAACCTCTGATGAAGGCATTTACCGGAAGGCAATCACTACCGGCGCGTGAGCGTCGCCGGATCTGAAGTAGTTGCAATGCGCAGCATCCGGGGCCCGCTAGGGACTATCAGATTCCTCGCGCGCTCACACTCGCGTCGGTGCGATCCCCAGTGAGCGCATCTTGCGGTACAAATGGCTGCGCTCCAAACCCAGCGCCTGCGCCGCCTTCGTCATGTTCCAGCGATTTTCCTCCAGCTTGCGCAGCACGAACTCCCGCTCGTACGCCGACCGCGCCTCCTGCAAACTCTCATAAGGCTTCTGAGGGCTTTTCGATGCCCCACGAAAAAGTTCCGGCGGCAAATGATGCGGCTCAATCCGAGGCGAAGGGCAAACAATCACCAGCCGCTCCACCAGATTTTTCAGCTCGCGCACGTTCCCCGGCCACGGATAATTCAAAAGCACGTCCAGTGCCGTCGGGCTGAACTCCTTCGCCTTCTTCCCGTATTCCTGGCAAAAAGCCGCCAGGAAATGCGCCGCCAGAATTGGAATATCAGCGACCCGCTCGCGCAAAGCCGGCACGTAAAAGGGGATCACGTTCAGCCGATAAAAAAGATCCTCGCGAAATGCATTCCGCGCAATTTCTTCCTCCAGTTTCTTGTTGGTCGCGGCAATCACCCGCACGTCCACAGTCGCCGGCTGATTCGATCCCAGCGGCTCCACGCGCCGTTCTTCCAACACGCGTAGCACTTTTGACTGCGTCTTCAAACTCATGTCGCCGACTTCATCCAGAAACAGCGTGCCCCCATCCGCCTTCTGAAATTTCCCCACCTTGTCTTCACTCGCACCCGTAAAACTGCCCTTGCGATGCCCAAACATTTCCGATTCGATCAATTCCTCCGGAATCGCCGCACAATTCACCTCCACAAATTGCATCGAACTACGCAAACTGCTCGCGTGCAAAGCTCGCGCCACGAGTTCCTTGCCCGTCCCGCTTTCGCCGTAAATCAGCACGCGCCCGTTCGTCGGCGCGGTCAAAGAAATCTGCTGCCGCAGCGCCTTCATCGGAATGCTGCTGCCCAATATCTGGTGTTTTTCCTCCAACTCCGCGCGGAGCCTCCGATTCTCGGTCTCGAGCCGCAGATACTCCAGCGCGTTACGCACCACCAAAACAACTTTTTCCAGCGACAGCGGCTTCTCCACAAAATCAAATGCCCCCAACTTCGTAGCCCGCACCGCCGTCTCAATATTCGCGTGCCCCGAAATCATCACTACCATCGGGGCGCCGTCCTGCGCCTGCATCCGCTCCAAAGTCTCGAGGCCGTCCATCTTCTTCAGCCACACATCCAGCAAAATCAAATCAAACGCCCGCGTCTCGAGCCGTTCGAGACACTCTTCGCCTGACGCCACTACCTCCACCTCATACCCCTCGTCGCGTAGCAATGCGCCGAGGGATTCGCGGATCCCGTTTTCGTCATCGACAATAAATATAGAAGCTGGCATGTTCTGTAAGTTTTCCCCGCGCCCTCAGCCCATCGTGGCACAGCCGCTCCTGGCTGTGCTCTTCGGTTTTTTACAATGCAACGGGAATCGTCATCCTGAGCGGAGCGAAGGATCTCTCTTCAGGTTTTCTCTGCGTCCTCTACGTCTCTGCGGTAAATGTTTCGTCCTTCTCCGATTCACGTCCGCTTTTTCTCTGTGTCCTCTGTGTTAAACCTTTTGACTTACGCCGGCGAAACCGGAATCTCCGCCGCAGGAAACCGAATCACAAACCTGGTCCCCGTCGGCAAATTATCCTCCACGCGAATCGTCCCGTTATGTTCCGCAATAATCCGGCTGGCAATGGCCAATCCCAATCCCGTCCCGCGCTCCTTGGTGGAAAAATGCGGTAAGAACAACCGTTCCTTGTCCTCCGGCGAAATCCCCTGGCCGCTATCTGAAATTTCGATTTCCACCGCGTCTCCATCACCATCCACGCGCGTAGCCACGCGCATCCGCCGTATAGCAGACCCTTCCATCGCCTCGGCAGCGTTATCAATCAAATTAGCCAGCACTCGCCGCAACAGCTCGCGATCTGCCTTCACCAAAGGCAAAACAGCCGCAAGCTCAGTCCGCACCGTGACGCCTTCCAAACGCCCGTGAAACAAATCCAAAGCGCTCGCCACAATCGAATTCACATCCTCCGGAGCCAGCCGTGCAGAAGGGAAGCGCGCAAACTGCGAGAAAGCGTCCACCAGCGACTTCAACGTATGCACTTCGCGCTCAATCAACCCTGCACACTCCGCTACCAATTTCTCCAGCTCCGTACGCAGCGCTGCCGCCTGTTGCGATCCATTCCGCTCCAAATAACGCAGCAACCTCTGCGCCGACAATTGAATCGGCGTCAAAGGATTCTTGATCTCGTGCGCAATCCGCTGCGCCACTTCCTGCCAAGCCGCCGCCTTCTGCGCGCGCAGCAAATCCGTCAAATCGTCCAGCACGATCACATACCCAGGATTTGAAAGCCGAGGCCCCAGCGAACTCACGGTCACCGCCGCGCGCACCAGCCTCCCCGCAGTCGCAATCTCAATTTCCCGCGACGCCACGCCCATCCGCAGCGACCTTCGCATCAAATGCAAAACCGCCCGCGCCGCATCGTCACCTACCAGCTCGGGCAAAGTCCGCGCCTCCCGCGCAGAATCTCCCAGAATCGCCGGCACCGCCGAATTCACCCGCGCCACTTCGCCCGAAGAATTCAGCGAAATCACGCCCGTAGGAATATTTTCCAGAATCGCTTCCATCAGTTTCCGTCGCCGCTCGCGCTCCTCAATCGCCTGTTCCAGACTCTGCGTGAATTCATTGATCTGCCGCCGCCCCTCGCCCAACTGTTCCGTCATCCGATTGAACGACCGCACCAGCATCCCCAGCTCGTCCTGCCCCTTCACGTCAATCCGGTGATCGAAATTTCCGCGCGAAATTTCCCGTGTGGCCTCCGCCAGCGCCTGAATCGGCACAGTCACTTGCTTCGACAAGAACAGCGCCACCCAAGTCGTCGAAAACCCCAAAATCACCGTGAATAAAAATAGCCCCAGCAACACGTCCCGTTTGTAAGCGCGTAGCCCTTGCTTCTGCCGCGCATAAGTCGCCGTCTGCGTCTGAATTTCCGAATAACGCGAAAGGAAATCGTTCGGCAGAACCCGCGCCACATACAAACGCCCTCCATCCAGCGGTGCGCTTCCCGCGATGTACAAATGATCGTCCGTGTGCCAGATTTCTGTCCCGTTCGGCAGCGTATGCACCAACGTCGGAGTGATCGTCTCCATCTCCGGCACGGTTTGGTCGCTCGTCGGGTCCTGCGGCTTCAGATAGGCCACGCCGTCGTCCGCGTGCCCGGCCGTATGCGCGATCCACGAAGCGTCCACCGACCACGCGAGCCCCAGTAGCGATTGATTCTCTTTGCTCGTAGCCGCCGCCTTCTCCGCGATCGCGTTCAAATGCCCCAGATTGGCCTGCCCCATGTCCTCCAGCAGCCGCTGGCTCTGTTCATTAGCAATTTCCAACGGCCGCGGGAACCATGCAATCAAGGTGCGATTCACGATCGCGTAGCTAAAGATGAAAAAGAACGCAGTGGGCAGGAGCGACACTCCAATCGCGCCCAGCACCATCTTCACCTTGAACCGCGAGCCCATCTGCCCGCTGCGCCGTTCGATCCACAACCGCACCAAGCTACGCGCCAATATCGCCGCGAACACCACCAGCGCCGCCGCCAACAGCGTCGTCAACGCAAAAAATACCGCGAACTCGCTGCCTCGTTCCGGCCGCAGCGGCACGTCCAGTGACCCCACCATGAACACGGCCGCCGTCAGCAGCGTCACAACAATCCCGCCGACCCAGGGCCATAACCGGTTTTTCCGCGCGGCTCGCTCGACTTTCAACCCCCAACCTCCCTATAACTTTCAGCCACACGTTCACCGCACAAAGCTCTCAGCGGCCGCAGAGCTTGTGCCAATCCCTCCGCTCGAGCAGAGCGCTGCGCACGGATACCGCGCGGTTCGGGCTCAAAACGCATATTTTCGAGCGATTTTGCCATCGAAACGGAGAATACCGGGCCCAATCTGCCAAGTCAAGCCAACTGTTGCGCAGTTGCCACACTACTGTGGCTCTTCGGTTATGACGAGCAGGGAGTCTGATTCTGTTTTTGATTCATGTAGCGGTCGGTCTGGCCCTCGCCTTTCGGAACAGACCGGGCACTGCAGCCTACCAATAGTCGCCCAACCTACCCGTTCGCTTTCTGAAACTCCCGCATAAACTTCACCAGAACTTCGACAGTCTCAAGCGTCACCGCATTGTAAATCGAAGCTCGCATGCCCCCGACAGACCGGTGCCCGCCCAAACCAATCAACCGCCCGGCCGCAGCTTCTTTCGCAAATTTCTTCTCGAGTTCCTCATTCCCCCCAGCCACCCGAAAGGTCACGTTCATATTCGACCGCGAATCCTTCTCGATCGGCCCGACATAGTATCCGCCGCTGGAGTCAATCGCGTCATAAAGCAGCCGCGCCTTAGCCTCATTGCGCTTCTCAATAGCCGCGACTCCGCCCTCAGCCTCAATCCACTCCAGGACGAGCCCCACGATGTAAACCGCAAACGTAGGCGGCGTGTGATAAAGGGACCTTTCCTTAATATGCGTTCGATACTGCATCACGGTAGGCAAATTCTTATCCGCCCGCTCCGCCAGATCCTTCCGCACGATCACGACGGTAGCCCCAGATGGTCCCAAGTTTTTCTGCGCTCCAGCAAAAATCAAACCAAATCGCCGCACATCCACCGGCCGCGACATGATGTCCGACGACATATCCGCCACCAGCGGCACCTCGCCCGTCTCCGGCAGCCAATTCCACTGCGACCCCTCAATCGTATTATTCGTGCACATGTAAACATACGATGCATCTGACTCCAGCTGAATGTCGTCCTTCCGCGGCAACCGCGTAAATTTCACCGCCTCCGTTGAAGCCGCAATCCTGTAAGGAGTCCCGCGCTTCAATTCCGTCAGCGCTTTTCCCGTCCACATTCCCGTGTGCAACATATCCACCGGCTTCCCCGGCAAGCACAAATTCAGCGGCGCCATCGTAAATTGCGCGCTGCCACGCCCCCTGCACAAAAATCACCGCGTATTCCTCGGGGATCCCCATCAACTTCCGCAAATTCTTCTCCGCCCGCTCAATAATCTCCTCAAATTCCGCCGACCGGTGGCTCATCTCCATCACAGACATCCCAGTCCCACGATAATCGAGCAACTCCTCGCGAATCCGCTCCAGCACAGCCAAAGGCAAAGCCCCCGGTCCCGCATTAAAATTAGCCGCGCGCTCCACTCCACGCGTCGAAGCAATAGAAAGTGTCACGATGCCATCCCCTCCCGATAAGTTCGGTCCCTGCAATTGTCTTTCGCCATCGCGTTGCAGCACAAGAATAGCAGATGCCCGCGTCCCCGGCGAACCCAGCCAATCTGGCCGGTAGCCGGACGGTCCAGATTTGGCGCGTCTCTGTGTTACGATTCGCGCCCGGAGGCTTTCATGAAAATATTTCTTCTCGGTGTGCTTTTCGCGTCATTGCTTTTATTTGTCGTTCATGCCCAGCAAGCGACGCAAACGCAGCGAATTCCTTTATTCGAAAATGACGACGTAAAAGTGTGGAAGTCTGTCATTTTTCCGACTGCGCCCCTCGCGATGCATCGCCATGATCATCCCCGCGTAATCGTAGCGATGACCGGCGGCACCATGAAGATCGTTGAACAGAACGGCCCCACCGAGTCTAACGTCTGGGAAACCGGCAAAGCGTACTGGCTTCCCGCCAACCCGCCCAAAACGATGCACGCAGACGTCAACGCCGGCGACAAACCTATCGAAGTCGTCGTAGTCGAGCTGAAAAAAGAAAACTAACCCGCACCTCGGCAACAGTGTCTGTAGATAGTCGATGGCTATGCAGATTTGCCAGCGGGCCCGACCCCCATTCTAGCGGTGCAGCGCAATCCCGAGTCCCAGCACAAAAACAAAAACAAGCGACAACGCGACAGCCACGACAATCCACCCGTAGCTCCTGCCAATTCGTTCCGACCCTCGCTCAGGAATTGTTCCTTTCGGAATGTAGTACTGCAGCCACAAAAGCCCAGAGTCAGCCCCTGCCGTCCCCGGCAAGGCCGATTGCCAAACCAGTTGTATGCCCAGCGGATTCAACAGTCCACCCGCGCAAACCAGCAGCGTCGCCGATAGGTAGGGAATTAAAGTGAATTTCCACAGCCGCCGCGCATCGTCCCGCGCCACTCCCACGTATCGCACCAAGCCGCTGCCCACAACCAAGACCGCACCGTAGTAAGCTACAATTCCAACGACAACCAGCAGTGTCCGCCACAACCAGTGCGCCTGCAAACCCGCAATCACCACCGCCCAATCCCCGAAATTGGTAACCCCCGAAAAAAAGAAGTACCCAGTCCCAGTAAATAAGTTGAACGCCAGCGATATAAGCAAGAAAAACCGCAAACGCACAGACGCCCCCGCCGCCCTACGCAGTCCAATCCAAAAAACCACCCCAGCCGCCAAATTCGCCAAGGTTCCCGCAGCAGCCACCAGTCGCGAGTCAAAGTAGCTAGACCACGCCACGGTCGTGAGCACTCCCGATTGCGTTCCAGTCAGCAAAGCTGTAGCAGCGTGCCCTAATCCCTCATGCACGACATTTGCAGAAATCGCGGCCACCAAGCTGATAGCGCATATTGTCAGCACGTCGTCGTTTTCGCGCGCGGACGAGCCCGATCCACCCCCCGTTGATGCCATCTCCCCTCCCGTCGCCACCCAAGCCCCGCGAGGCCGGACACGATCTCTCGCAGTCAGAGCGAAAGACTAGCAGAAGCGGGCGTTTCCAGCGATGTATCCAGTCCGTCGCGAGGTCATTTTCCGGTCACCGCGTCCTATGAGCCGCGGGCGGTTTACTGAGGAGGAAGGGTGAAACGCAGCGAATTCATCGTTCCTGCGATTGCATCGAGCATTGTCGCGTCAGGGCTCGCGAAAACGAAGAGAATGAAATAACCCTTCTCAATGGTCACAGCGTCGATCTGACGCACTACGACGTTGTTCACTTGCATGTCTAGCCTTACCTTCCAGAAGGTTTTGTCGCCGACCTCGAATTGTTCGGGCGGGCTTAGCGCCGAAATCACCTTGCCGTTCCGTTGCAAGCGTGCTCTGGTCGCTTGCAAGAACTCTGCTCCCGTTTTCAGGCGTGGCGCAAATTGGGTGCTAATGGCTGCGATCTGAATCAAATTCGTGCTGATCGAGATATCTTTCGTAGTCTGTTTGATAACAAAAAGCAGCGGGTGCCAATTATTGGCGGCCGCCTGTGCGACGTCTGGTACAGTCGGATCGCCGTTCGCGAGAAAGTTGGCGGCGACCCTGGCCGCTGCCGTAGCTTGCTCGGCTTTCAGAACATTCCAGCCTTTTGGAAACTGATAGGAGAAGCCAAAGAACCTGTTGATGTAGGTGCTCTCCGCCAAGTATCCGTCGTCAGGCCGGGTTGCATCAGGTCTAGAAGCTTTAGATGCACTCTCCTTCGAGTCTTTGAGCTCAGCACTTGCAGAATAAAGTGGATTATCCGGCTCCAAGCGCGCGGCTTCACGGAATTCAATAAGCGCATCATCGGTTTTGTACATGCCTCTCAGCGCGACCCCCAGAAAATAGTGCGCTTCGGCATCATCTGGCTTTGTCTTCAGAAAGAGATCTAAATACCGAGCCGCCTCGTCAAAATCGCCGCCCGCATGGACCAGCGATCCCCCAAGGTGCTTGTAGATAACGGGTAGTTGCGGCGCCATGGGCAGCACACCGCGCAGCACAGGGATTGCCTCTTTGTACTGTCCGCTGCGTGCGAGGCCAACCCCAAGCTCGATGCGCGCAGTCTTGTCGCCCGGGGAAAGTCGCAACGCTTCGCGAGCCTCGGGCACGGCATCACCGTCGCGATTCTGCGAAGTCAAAGCCAGCGCCAAAGTCACATGCGCGTCGGCGTCCTCGGGCCAAAGCTCTAGAGACCGGCGCGCTTGAACTTCGGCTTCGGTATATTTGCGGTCAATGATGAGATTTCGCGCGTATGCCAAGTGTAGCGTTGCCGAATCGGGCGCCAGTTTAATCGCGCGCGCAAAATCGTCGTCAGCCTTCTGAAGTTCCCCGTGATGCTTGTCGGTCATCGCTACATCGAGAAGCCCATACGCGCTCACGCGATCGGCTGCCGGCTGCACGACCGCTTTTGGTACGATTTTGGCCAGAGAATCGACAAAATCCGGCGCGACTCCATAGTAGCGAAGCGTTGAAAGAAAAGCCGAATCGAGTGTGAAATTGATTCCGCGCTGGCAAATTACTTGCCCTGCGTACCGCGGAGAAAGTCCTTCCGGAAGAAACGCAAGCAGTTCCAGGCGGTCGAGTGGTGGTGTCTGGGCAGTGTAGCTCGGCGCCGCGCTGCAATCAAAGGCCGCACCGTGCGCTGTTGCGTTGGGTCCGCCGTTATATGTCAGCGACAAGCGCAGATCAATGTGGGTGCCCTTAAAACTCGACGGAAGAGGGTCGAGAGGACTGGAATCCCGTATGCCCTTAAGCGCGGCCTGGTCGAGCGAATCAGAGCCGGAAGTTGCCTTGAGCGAAACGCTCTCTATTTTTCCGTCCGTTTGAATCTGGAATTCGACAGTGGTTTTGCCTTTCGCGCCTGACCAAAATTCAGCGGGCATCGCGGCGATCCAATTCTTATTCACCTTCGCCATCGTCTTGCTAATGTAGCCGCTGAAGTCCACACCGTTCGTTGGTGTCAGAATCTCAGCACTGCTCTGAGCAGAATGTGGAGCTTGAATGGTGGTAACAGAAGGCACCTCCGGCGCCTGCCCCTGTGCACGCGCGGCGGGCCCGTCCAACGCCACTGACAGCGAGATAATCGCGAGGATTCGTACGGTCCGCGCAGAGTTGGAACAGTGCTTCATAGATAGCAACATAGCGTTTGTGCAAACGTTGTCAAGGCCTCGAAGTCCGACGCAGTAGCGCCGTACGAGCCGCGTTATCGGCAGTGAACGAATTACCAAATCCGTACAATTTCTTACGCTTCCCTACGCGAAATTGCTGTTACCGAAATGAACACTTTCGGTAGCAATCCCCATCGCCCTCCGCCCGCTGCGATGACATTATCTGCCCATAGCACCACGATCTTGGGGACGCATGCAGCACTTCACATGCGGGGGGGCACATGCAGAAAATCAAGCTGTTCGCGAATTACAGTATTCCAGTGGTTTGGGGTATCGTCGGACTGGTGCTAGGCTGCGTCGGGGTTTATTACCCGCTCTCCACCATGTGGGAACACGTCATCGTCAAGCCTGAAAACGTCACGCCCACCGACGGCGCCACCGTCCTGATTCTTTCCCTGATCGGGGGCGTTTTCATCGGCGCCGCGGCGCTATTCGGCTCCGCGCAAAACCGCTGGACCGCGAAAAACTGACCAAACCTGACCAAGCCAAACCAGCGCAAAATTGATCCCCAACCCCTCGCCTTGACACTCCGCGCAGCCTGCCAGTAAACTGATTTGCTCGTCGCACCACGCGGAGTCGAACCGAATGCTATTGTCTCGCGATTACGTCGGTTACATGGCCAAGGAAATCGTTAAGCGCCTGACCGCCGCCAAAATGATCGAAGCCAAGAACGCGGAGAATCTCACCCAGCAAGTCCGCCAGGTGATGGCCGAGGAAGTCACCATCGAGGACCGCCTGAACGAAGAGGTCCGCGAAATCCTCGCAAAATACGCCGAGGAAATGCGCACTTCCGGCGCCTCTTATCAGGAAATGTACAAAAAAGTGAAGGGCCAGCTGGCCCGCGAAAGGAAATTAATTCTCCGCTAACCAGCGGCCCTTGGATATCCAACTGACGCCATGAGACTGACACGCGAAAAAACCGTACGCCTCTCCCATCGCATCATTGATTTCCTGGTCTCCAGCCCCGACGTGGATTTCGTGGAAGATCGCGACACCATCCGCCAGGAAATCGTCACCATTATCACCGCGCTGCTAAAAGTGGAGGCCCAGGTGGACACCGAAGTCCGCGCCAAAATCGCCTCCCAGAAAAAAGAAATCCTCGAAGGCAGCGAAGAGTGGGACATCCTCTACCGCAAATACTACGCCGAAGGCCTGAAACGCATGGGCGTAGCCGAAGTCCAAACCCGCTAATTCAACAGGTCCGTCTGCGATCTCGAGAATCTTTGTAGGTCGTGGCTTCAGCCACGACATAAACAGAGCAATTCTCGTGCGGCTTCAGCCGCTGAAGTACTGGTTTTGCAGTTGTAATGAGGCCCGCCCAAAAAAAAGCGCCCGGCGAAAGAACCGCGCGCATAAGGTTTTCACTTTTAGCTCTCAACTCTGAGCCGTCAACTGCCTCTCAAGGCTGCTGATTCGGATCCGTCCGGTGTTGCAAAGTCGGCCGGTCCGGATCAGTGTTCGGGTCCGACGTCGTCGAAGTATCACCTGGCTGGGGCGCCGTAGTCTGCGCCGTCTTCTTGCGCAAGCTCGGCTTGTTCGGATTCTTGTCGTTCACCTTCACGTTTTGTTCAATCAACTGCAGGCGGTGCTTCACCACGTCAAATTCCGAGGTCGTCACGATATATTCCGAGCGCTGCGGCAGAACCGTCGCAATCTCCTTCTGCGAAGCCTCGATGCGATCCGGCGTCGGCGGGTGCGTGGAAAAAATCTTCGGAATCGTGCCAGGCTGCTTCTTTTCGTCCGATGCTACCTTCTCAAAGAACGCCACGAACGCGTTCGGGTCGTATCCGGCCTTGTACATGTACTCGAGGCCCAGATAATCGGCTTCCTTCTCATCGGTGCGCGTAAATTGCAGGAACGCCATGGGAATCGCGAACTGCATCCCCTGATAAATCGCGTACCCCGCCAGGGTGTAAGGGATAAAAATCATCGCCGGAATCATGGCCAGCTGCGCAATTTCGCCCTTGGTTGCTTGCTTCGTGCCGTGCCGCGCGCAGACGTGCGCGATCTCGTGCGCCATCACGCCCGCCAGTTCCGATTCCTCATCCGCGTGCAAAATCAATCCGCTATTGACGTAGAAAAATCCGCCGGGCAGTGCAAACGCATTTACCACATCCGAATCAATTACTTTGATCGTGAACGGCACCTGCGCGTCCGAATTCCGCACCAGGTTCTGTCCCACGCGATTCACGTACTCAACCACCACCGGATCGTTGATGAATTTGGCCTGCCGCTCCACTTCCGCGGACAGCTGTTTCCCCAGCGCAATCTCATGCTCCAGCGAATAGAAGTTCAGTCCATGCCCCACGCTGGTGCGATTGCCGATGGCGCTCACGTCCGCCTTGCTGCCGGCTTTTACGTTCGGATCGGTTTGCTGCTCGACGGGCTTGTCCGCCTGTTGCACCGCGCCCTGCTGCTGAGCGCTGCCGCCAGACGTACCGGTGGTGGAGGGATCCGTACCAGGTGTCGCCCCGCCAGGAGTAGCCGTGCCGTTAGGAGCTGTGGAAGGTTGCTGCGCCGGTGGTGTGCTGCCCTGTTGCGCGCCACTCTGTTGCTGTGACGAAGTCTGTGACGAGGACTGTTGGCCGCCCTGTTGCGCCTGCGGCACGCCCGCGATGCTGGTCGAAGTCACCAGCGACGCCGCGATGATCATGGCCCCGAGCTGCCCCGCCAAACTGTTTCTCATGGCTACCTCCGGCGGATACTGCCCGGATTATACACCCCTCCGGGCATCTTCCTCTGCTGAATTCCTTGGATGTACCCTACCCCATTTTAGTTTTCTCACCGTCGTAAAAGGTATGTCACAAATCCGGATCGTACGCGCGATTCCAGCGAAACGGGGTAGCGGCGCTGCTTGTGAATCGCCCTGCAGGGCGATTCATCCTGAGATCCCGTTGCGCGGGGTCGAAGGGCTGCGCCCCAGCTGGCCACCGTGTCAAAGTTTTCGGCCACTCGCGGTTGCCTGTCGTAGGGGCACGGCACGCCGTGCCCACTCCAACCCCGCCGCACCCTCAAAATGTTGCCGCGGGGAATCACTCCCGCGCACTCATATTGACGGCCCCTCCGATTCTCACTACATTAGTCATGTGCCAACGCGCAAACTCCAAGTCGGCCAAGTCTGGAAGAAGGAAGATACCGGCGAATCCTATTTGGTTACTAAGGTTTACAACGAAGCCCTGACCACCTTCGCCATCCTCCGCAAGGCCGGCGCCGAATCCGAACGCCCCGTAAAAGTTAAAGTAGACCGCAAAGGTCCCGCCTACGCTCTCCCAGGCTTCAGCTACGCCCAGGAATCCGACGAATTTTGATGTTTCGGCAAGGATCGTCTTCCTAAGTCGACCTTAAATCGATCGCACCGCGATATTCACCACATCCTCCATCTGCATCACTTCCTTAACGATAAATCCCTCCGCGTAGCGCGCCCCAATCAATCGCCCATAATATTGCGCAATCGAATTCATCCGAGCCTCCAGCTCATCCAGCGGCAGCACCACTTTCGACCGCCGCTGCTCCTTCGGCGGCGTAAACTGCGAGGCGTAAGCCAGAATCGCCTGCTTTCGTCGCGCAAACTCCTTAGTGATGTCCACGCAAAATGTAGGACGCTGATAATCATAAGCCGCCGCGTACAAAATCTTAAACGGACGGTAAGCCTCGCCAGCCAATGGATAATTTTTCAACCCTGCCACAAAACAAGCCTCAAATCCCAGCTGCGCTGCGGTGTAATGATCCGGATGCCGTCCGTCCCAATAGGGAAGTATCACGGTCCGCGGCTGCAATTCGCGAATCACTTCCGCAATTGCCATCTTGTAATCCTCGCGCATCTCCAAATGCGCGTCCGGCAAACCCAAATTTCGCCGCACCGCCACGCGCATGATCTTCGCCGCCCGCGCAGCCTCTTTCGCACGCGTCTCCGGAGTCCCGCGCGTCCCCGTCTCCCCGCGCGTCAGATCCAAAACGCCTGTGCGATAGCCAGTCGCCGCCATCTTCAATAAAGTCCCGCCGCTAGTAAGCTCCACATCATCCGGATGCGCCGCAATCGCCAACAAATCAACTTTCATCCCGCCTCCAAACTCAGTGATAAGTGTTGAGTGAGAAGTGAAAGGTACCCACGCAACAGTTCCCGATTCTACATCAAGCGAGAGGTCCGCTTTGTAAAGCTAACGGTTTTCTCTGCTCCCTCTGCGTCCCTGCGGTAAGCGTTTTTAGCTTTCTCGGATTTTTCTTTGCCGTTTCTGAGTGCTCTCTGTGTTAAATCTTTTGACTCGCTCTCAACCTCATTCCCAGCCTCGCTCCAAAATGTTAATGTGCCTCCGACAAGGAGAAAAATCCAAATGCTCGAGAAATCCCTGGCAGGACAAGTCGCTCTAATCACCGGCGCCGCCAAACGCATCGGCCGCAGTATCGCCCTCCGCCTCGCCGCCGAAGGCGCTGACATCATCATCAGCTACGACACATCCAAATCCGAAGCCGACGAGCTAATCGAAGAACTGAAATCCACAGGCCGCCGCGCCCTGGCCGTGCAAGCCGACGTCTCCCACCGCGCCGACGTGCAAAAACTATTCAGCTTCGCCGAAAACGAATTCGCCCGCCTCGACATCCTGGTCAACAACGCCGGAATGTTCGGCGCCGCAAAATTCGAAGAGCTAACCGAAGAGCAATGGGACCACATCATGAACGTAAACCTAAAATCCCAATTCCTCTGCGCGCAATCCGCCGCCCCCATCATGAAACGCCAGGGCCGCGGTCGCATCATCAATCTCTCCTCGCTCGGAGGCCTGCTCCCGTGGCCCGCCTATACGCACTACTGCGTCTCGAAAGCCGGCGTCATCATGCTCACCCGCTGCCTGGCACGCGCCCTCGGCCCCGAAATCCTGGTCAATAGCATCGCCCCCGGCACCATCCAATTTCCGGGCGAGGCCCCCGACGAAGATTACATTCAACGCGTCCCCCTCCACCGCACCGGCACCGGCGAAGACATAGCCGATGCCGCGGTCTTCCTCGCCAAGACCGACTTCGTAACCGGCCAAATTCTGGCCGTTGACGGCGGCCGATCGTTAGTTTAATCACGGGTCAAAAAAGCGCGCAAAAAAAGAAAAGCCCCGGCTCGAAACCTCCGAGCCGGGGCCGCGTCCTTTGCGAACGCTGGAGACCGCTACGAAATCACCGGATTTGGTTTCTCCGGATCAATCCCCAATTCCGTGATCGCCTTCTGCACCACGCACTTCTCAATCTTCCCATCCAAATACAGCTCATTCAAAGCCGCCAAAGCAATAAACCGTGCATCCACCTCAAAGAAATCCCGTAAAGCTGCGCGCCCCTCGCTCCGTCCGAACCCATCCGTCCCCAGCGAAGCCATCCTTCGAGGCACCCACTGGCTGATCATACTCGGCAAAGTCTTCAAATAATCCGTAGCCGCGACCAGCACTCCCGGCGCATCAGCCAAAAGCTGCGTCACGTAAGGCACGCGCGCCTTCTCAGCCGGATGCAACCGGTTCCAACGATCCGTCTCAGCCCCATCCGTATAAAGCGCCTTGTAACTCGTCACACTCCACACATCCGCAGCCACGCCGTATTTCTCCAGGATTTCCTGCGCCTTCAAAGCCTCGTTCAAAATCGCCCCGCTGCCAAAAAGCTGCGCGCGCAACTGAGATTCCTTGTTCTCCGAAGCCCGGAACCGGTACATCCCTTTCAAGATGCCTTCGCGTACGTCCCCTGGCATCGCCGGCATCGGATAATTCTCGTTCATCACCGTAATGTAATAAAAAATGCTCTCGCCATCCCTATACATCCGGCGAATTCCGTCCTCGATAATCACCGAAAGCTCGTAAGCGTAAGCCGGATCGTAAGCCCGCAGATTCGGCACCGGCAAAGCCAGCACATGACTGTTGCCGTCCTGGTGCTGCAATCCTTCACCAGACAAGGTCGTGCGCCCCGCCGTGCCGCCCAGCAAGAACCCGCGCACACGCATATCCGCCGCCGCCCAAATAAAATCTGCAATGCGCTGGAATCCGAACATCGAGTAATAAATGAAGAAGGGAATCGTGTTGATTCCATGCGTGGCGTAAGCCGTGCCCGCCGCGATAAACGATGCCATCGACCCCGCTTCCGTAATCCCTTCCTCTAGAATCTGCCCGTCCTTCATTTCATTGTAATAAAGCAGCGTGTTCACGTCCACAGGTTCGTAGCGCTGCCCTACGCTGGAATAAATTCCCGCCGTGCGGAACAGCGACTCCATGCCAAACGTTCGCGCTTCGTCCGGCACAATCGGCACAATCAGTTTTCCCATTTCCGGGTCGCGTAGCATTTTTCGCAAAATTCCGACGAACGCCATCGTTGTCGAAACCTCGCGCCCATCGCTTCCGGTCAAGAATTCCTTGAACAACTCCTCATGATCCGCCACCATCGGCTTCGAACGCGTGCTCCGCTGCGGCACGTACCCGCCAAGCTCCTCGCGCCGGGCTCGCAGATAAGTAATTTCCTCGCTGTCTTCCGCCGGCCGGTAGAAGGGCACTTCCGCGCACTGCGCATCGCTGAGAGGAATATCAAACCGCGTCCGAAATTCCTGTAATTCGTCTTCATTCAATTTCTTCTGCTGGTGCGTGATGTTCTTGCCCTCGCCCGCCTCGCCGAGCCCGTAGCCTTTAATCGTCCGCGCCAGAATCACCGTCGGCGCACCCTTGTTTTCCGTCGCCGCTTTGTAAGCCGCATACACTTTGCGCGGATCGTGTCCGCCCAAGCGTAAACGCCGCAGCTCCTCATCCGAAAAAGGCTCGACCAATTTCAATAGCCGCGGGTCGGAGCCAAAAAAGTGCTCGCGCACGTAAGCGCCCGAAGAAACAACGAGCTTCTGATACTCGCCGTCCACCAACTCGCCCATGCGCTTCACGAGCAAGCCCTCGGTGTCGCGCTCCAGAATCGCGTCCCACTCCGTGCCCCACAACACCTTGATCACGTTCCAGCCTGCGCCGCGGAACGCCGATTCCAGCTCCTGTATAATCTGCCCGTTTCCGCGCACCGGACCGTCCAGCCGTTGCAAATTGCAATTGATCACGAAAATCAAATTGTCCAGCTTCTCGCGCGAAGCCAAAGTGATCGCGCCCAGCGATTCCGGCTCATCCGTCTCGCCGTCGCCCAAAAACGCCCACACTTTCGCATCCGTCGCAGGCTTCAGTCCGCGATTTTCCAGGTATCTGTTGTAACGCGCCTGGTAAATCGCCATCAGCGGCCCCAGGCCCATCGAAACGGTAGGGAACTCCCAGAAATCCGGCATTAGCCAAGGATGCGGATAAGAAGAAAGCCCGCCCCCCGGTTTCAATTCACGCCGAAAATTCTCCAGCTTTTCCGCCGACAGCCTTCCTTCCAAATACGCGCGCGAATAAATCCCCGGCGCCGCGTGCCCCTGAAAATAAATCGTGTCACCTTCGAAATCCCCTGTCCGCGCCCGGAAAAAATGGTTGAACCCCACCTCATACAACGCCGCTGCCGACGCATAAGTCGAAATGTGCCCGCCAATCCCATGCTCCTCGCGATTCGCGCGCACCACCATCGCCAGCGCGTTCCAACGCACCAGGCTCTTGATCCGCCGCTCCAGTTGCTGATCCCCCGGAAATTCCGGCTGCAGTGAGTGCGGAATGGTATTCACATACGGTGTATTCGCAGTAAAGGGAATCTCAATCCCGATCACTTTCGCGTGCGCGCGCAAGCGTTCCAGAATGTACGAAGCCACATCCGGCCCGCTCGACTGAAGCACCGAATCCAGCGATTCCAGCCACTCCTGAATCTCCGCGGAGTCCAATCCCTGTAAAGGCAAACTGATCTCGTTATTCATATCTTCGTTCGGGCCTCTCATAGCGCTCGCTGTCACAGCCGATCTACCTCGCACGGCGCGTCATGCACTATTTTGCTACCACTAGAATACACCCCAACGCCAACCAGCGCACACCCAGAACAATCGCTTTTTTGAATCGAGCCTCCGGCGTCAGTTCGAAGTCATTCGCCGACCGGTCATCGCGGCACGGCCACTCCTGGCTGTGTTCGTACGTTCCCTGACGATTCGGCCAGCATCTTCATCCTGAGCGCAGCGAAGGGTCTCTTTTCTGTTTTTCTGCAGCGATCTCGGTCGCCGGCAAATGCGGCTGGATCTCCCGCCGCGCGAGCTTCCCCACAAACTCCCGATCCGCTGGCAAAAAATTCAACTCTCCCAAAGTCTCCACCGCCCGCCACTCCATCCTCTCAAACACGATGTTTCGAATCGCCGCCGGTTCCACCGCCGCCGCAAAAAATATTAACTCAATCGCCTCCCGCATCTCCGCATACCGGTGTCGCGTCCGAAAAACTTCCTCGCCCACAAGCGCCTCCACGCCCAACTCTTCCGACAACTCGCGAGCGAGCCCCTCCGCCGCCGTCTCCCCAGCCTGCAATTTCCCGCCCGGAAATTCCCACATCAATTCAAACGTATCCCCTCGCCTCCGCTGGCAAACCAAAATCTTCCCCTCTGCCTCAATCAACCCAGCGACAACAGTCAGCATGCAGTCTCTCGAATCGCGCGTGCCAATTCGCGCGCGCCAGCAATCAACGGCGGCCCCGGCGTGTTCAAAAGCTCATCGCGAATCACCACGACGCGGCGATTCCGCACCGCCGGCACATCCCGCCACACAGGATTCCGCAAAGCCGTCGAGACCTTAGCGCGCGCTCCTGTAGCAGCCCAAGCCAACACAATCAATTCCGGCACGGCGAGTGCAACCGATTCATCCGTCACCCGAGCGCCCGCATCCACGATCATCTTTCCCCCCGCCAACTCCACCAATTCCGCTACCCAGGGAGGGGAACTGATGCGCGGCTTCGGCCAAGCCTCGCAATAAACGCGAAGCCTCCGCCCGCCGCCGAGCTGACGAGCCCGTCGCGCCACATCCGAAAACTCCCGCTGCATCTTCCGTATCAGACGTTCGGCTGCGGGCACCCGTCCGACCATCCGTCCCAAAGCTCGAATATCATTATAAATGTCCGCCAAACACCGCGGATTGATCGCCAAAAACGCCACAGGCTCCGCCAAAATCCGCTGCACCGTCTCCGCCGCAAACGGCACCGACCCAATTAAAATCGTCGGCCGCAAACGCATCACTTCCCGCAAATCCACTTTCCAGCAGTCGCCCACCTCCGGCCGCGAACCCACTTCCGCCACATTCTTGCACCACCGTGAAACCCCGATGAGCTCGCGCCGCACGCCTAGCGAAAGCAAAATCGAAGTAACGCTAGGCGCCAAAGATACAATCCGCATCCCGTCGAGTGTTTTCATTCGTGTCATACCACCAAGATTCTACTACTGCGGCTTTCTCTGCGCCCGGCGTTTACCCCGACGCAATCGGGCGTCTCTGCGGTAGAGGCCTTGTCCCAAAAACAAAAACGCGCCGGAGAGGGTCGCTCTCCGGCGCGTTCAAGCCAAATGTAAAAAATTACTGCGCCGCTTCCACCTTCTTCAAAGCCGGCTTCGGGATCTGCCAGATAATCCCTGAATCATCAGCATTGTTTGGATAGAACTGCGAGGACTTCTTGCCTGAAGGCAGCAAGATAATATCCGCGCGGCGGTTGTATGCGAACCACGTCCCTTCAGCGCTGCGTGCCCGCGCCTTAGGAGCCGGATTCGGATTGGTGCTTTCCAAGGTCTTCACTTCGGACTTCTCCATTGGCCGTTCCTTGCCATATGCCGCCGTCTGGATTTTGTCCGCCGAAATTCCCTGGTCCACCAGATATTGCTTGATGCGCTCCACACGCCGTTCGCTCAAATCCTGGTTGTGTGGCTTCGAGCCGCGAATATCCGCATACGCTTCCACGGAAAGCTTCGCGTCGCCGTCATATTCCAGATACTTCTTGAACCCGGCGGCCAAAGTCGCGAGCTCCAGCTGTTGGCTCTTGACCAATCCGACCTGCGGGTTCTGCTTATCCGGATAATCCGTCGGGTAGAACACGCTCTGCAGCACTACTTCCGGGATCGGTTCGATCGAGCCAGTGACGTGCACCGTCGCCGTCTGGTCGAGCGATCCGCCGCAGACGTTCGTGGCGTGCAGCACGTAGTTACGATTTTCGTCCACCGGACCGATGTCGGTCTTTGTTGGATCAGCCTTCACCGTCTGTGAACCGTTCAGATCCACCTTTCCAAACGGGTCCACGTTCACCGAATCCGCATTTCCGGTAGTCCAGGTCACCGTGCCGCTGTCGTCGGTGATCACTTTGTCACCGATCTTGCGGTAGTGCAGCTCAGACGGGTTCGCCGAGATGCTTCCCGTCACCACGGTATTCACGTTCACGGTCTCGGTTCCCGTCACGATGCCGCCCGGTCCGGCAGCCGTCATAGTGTAGGTAGTGGTCGCGTGCGGCGAAACTCCTTGCGATCCGCTGTTCGCCACCTTGCCCACGCTTTGATCCCAGCTAACGTCCACCGCGTCCGTCGTCGTCCATTCCAGGTTCGCAGTCTGGCCGCAGTTGATGTTCGCCGTGGCATTGGCTACCGTTGCGTGCACCGGCGCAACCACTACTGTCGCACTCGCGATGCCCGCATGGAAACGCGGCAGCGGAGCCTTCTTCGTCAATTCCGCGTCGCGCTTCGTCCAATCCGTCGTCACCTGCGAATTTTTCGCGACGTTGATGGAAACCTTCTTGCCCGCTTCCACCTTCACGTCGCCCGACCACAGTTCTTTCCCTGCTCGTGTGATCGTCAGGTGATGCGTTCCCGGAGGCAGCACCAATTCCTGCTTCCAGAGCCAGAAATCGTTGTCGAACTCATCCACATGGCCCACAAAATATCCCGGCGTCTTGCCGTTGGAAAGCACAGCAGCGCGCGTGTCCGTTCCGGAGATGTACACGCGGCCCCACGGACCTGACACCTTGTCACCGTATGCTTCCAGCGCGACGGTGAGGTCCGTTTTCTTTCCGGCCTCAATGTTTACGTCCTGCGTGGAAATCTTGTAACCATAGTTCACCACCACCACAGTGTGCTTGCCCGCCGCCAGTTTGATGTCGTGGCTGCCGTCGTTAATGGCGTTCCCGTCTACGAATACGTAAGCTTGAGGCGGCGTTACCTTAATCTTCAGCTTGCCTTCTTGCGCGAAGCTGGCGCTCGCAATCATTGCGATGGCCACCGCGAGGGTGAAGACATATCCAATTCGTCGCATCTGTCTATCTCCTGACAAATTCATAGGCGAAGTGAGAGACCGCTTTCCGCGCCCGGTTCGGATAAGCGCTGGCTGGGACTGCTAAGTTACTTTCTAACTCCACTTGTGTCAACAAGATTGAAAGAAAAAAAGCGAAACTTTTACAAACTCTCTTGACTGTCCCGCTATCAACTATCCAACCTATCGTCCACGGCATTATACTTAACACTGCCCGCGCGTCATCCACAATTGTCAATTCTTACGAGGGGGTTGCTGCTTGGCTACATCACCCGGTGCGCTGTTCAACGAAATCATCCTCAACCATTTTCGCGCCCCGCACAACGCCGGCGATTTGCCGGACGCCACCGCGGCGGTTGAAGTGACCAATCCCGTCTGTGGCGATGTCCTGCGCCTCGCCGTCCGCGTCGAAAATACCCGCATCTCCGCCGCTCGCTTCAAAACGCAAGGTTGCGTAGCCGCGATCGCCTGCAGCTCACAACTCACCGACCTCCTCATCGGTAAATCCGCTCCGGAACTTCACGCCATCACCCCGCAGCAAATCTCTGCCAGCCTAGGTGATCTACCCCCCGCCACCTTCCACGCAGCCCAGCTCTGCACCGACGCCCTCGCCGCCCTCCTGAAAAAAATCTCATAGCCAAGTTCTTAGCCGCTACTCCCCACCCGCCTTCCGCAAACTCTCCGGATCATTCAAATTCAAAATCACTCCCTCTTCCTGCGTCTCCACTTCCGTCAGCTCCGCCGCGTGATTCCAAACCACCTGCCGCGCTCCAACCTCAGCAGGAGCCGCAAGCAACTCCTCATACAAAGCTGCTCTAAAAATCACCGGGTGCCCGCGCCGTCCCCCGTACTTCGGCACCACAATCAATTTTCCCGACGAATCAAACGCCGCAATCAAGGCCGCAACCAACTGCGCTGAAATCAAAGGATGATCTACCGGGCAAACCAAAATCCCGCCGCTAACTCCCGCTGGCAAACTCCGTATCGCCGCATGAATCGAAGAAAGCTGCCCCTTCGGCCAATCGCCGTTCACCACCACCCACGCCGGATCAATTTTCAGATGCGCGCGAATCCCCTCCGCTCCAGCGCCGAGTATCACGCGCGTGATTCCCACCCGCGGATGACGAGTCGCCGCAATCAAATGCTCAACGAAGGTCAAACCTTGGAAGGCAATCAGCGCCTTGGGCTGACCCATCCGCTTGGATTCTCCTGCAGCGAGGATCGCGGCGGCCAGCATGACAGTTCAATCACCCGGCAGTTGTGCAGCTTCAGAAATCTTGATGGATTTATTCGGCAGCGCAGCCGCATTGCGCCGCACCGCGATCAATTCCGCCGTAATGCTCACCGCAATCTCTTCGGGAGTCAGCGCCCCGATATCCAAGCCCACTGGCGCATGCACGCGCTCGAATTGCGCCGCCGAAAACCCTTCCTTCTCCAGCGCCTTGTACACCGCAATCACTTTGCGCTTGCTGCCCATCATCCCGATATACCGCGGAGTAAACCCGCGCGCCTCAGCGCCCATCGCCCAGGCCAGCACGCGCATGTCGCCGCTGTGCCCCCGCGTCACAATCAGCAAATACGAGGACGACGTCGGCCGAATCTTTTCAAACGCTTCCTCGTAAGAAGTAAAAATCTCCGTCGCCATCGGAAAGCGCTCGACGTTTGCAAAACTCTCGCGGTCATCCACAATCGCAATCCGAAATCCCGCCTGATGCGCCAAAGGCGCTACCGCCGTCGAAACGTGCCCGCCCCCGAAAATATAAAGTGTAGGCTGCGGCAGCACCGGCTCCACAAAAATTTCCAAAGTCCCTCCGCAAATCAACCCCGCGTCGTACTGCGCGTCATGATTCAAATTAAAAACCATCTTCCGCGGCTGCTCCGTCACAATTACTTCCTTAGCCGCCGCCCAAACCTCCGCCTCCACGCACCCGCCACCCACCGTCCCTACGATCGACCCATCATCCCGCACCAGCATCCGCGAACTCTCGTAGCTAGGTATAGACCCGTTCGTATGCACAATCGTAGCCAGCGCCCCGCGCTCCCCAGCCTTTCGCATTCTCACCACTTCTTCAAATATGTCCATCGCCCTTCCGTAATCCTCATCGTGACACAGCCACTCCTGGCTGTGCTCCTAGCTTTTTCTCTGCGTCTTCTGCGTGTCTGCGGTAAACCCCTCTGCCGTCCCCGATTTTCCTCCGCAACCCATTTGCTCTCTGTGTCAAATCTTTTGACGCCCACAAACGCCCCGCACAAACAACAAGATACCGCACACACCAATCCCGACGATACGCAAAGTTTCAAATTGGAAAGTCCCACACGAAGCGTGAATCGCCGAAGATTCGCTCAAATCCCGCAGCGAGCGCAGCCCGCAAATTTCCATCAGGCGCGCTCGCAATTCAAATTCAACCTCGCAGCATCACGCCGATTTCGCCACTAAATTCGCGCCACTCGGCGCAGCCGCCGCCGGCCTCTCCGCCGCAGGCGTCTCAAACACCGCCGGCTGCGCGCACAAAGTCACCGCCTCCGAAATCTGCAGCACCTCAAACTGCAACCCGTTCTGCCACTTCTGAAAGGCTTCCTTTTCCTGCTGCACTTCGGTCAAATTCCGGTTCATCTTCTCCACGTACTGCCGCGTCACTCTCTCCATCTCCGCCTGCAGCTGCGAATTTTCCTCCGCGCGCCGCGACCAGTACTCCTCAAATTTATTGCGTTGCTCCTCTTCGTAAGCCGCCACCGCCGCCTGCCGGTGCGCCGCGTCCTGCAATATATCTCCCAGCGGAATTCCCGCCGCATTCAACGCCATCAGCACCGAAGCGCGCTTCACCTCATCGCCCAACCCCCGCAGATGATCGCTGCGCAACATCTCCACCACCTTGCTGATGCTGTATCCCATCCGCGGCTCCATGATCCCCGCCGTCCGGTAAATATCTTCCAGCAACAACAGGTCTCCCCGAGGCGTCGCCATCGCCGCGTCTCCATTCATGCCCTGCGAGCTGTGGTTGTTTCCGTTGCCGCCATCGTGCTGCTGACGCCGGTTTCCCAGATTGGGCCATTTGTTTTGCATGTCTGTCCTCTCTTCGAAGAACGATGCTGTTCGCTTCTGATACTGCAAACTTGAATTTGTCGGCTCGCTAGCTGTCGTTCGCCTCGCCGCATTATCCCGCACAATTTCGAAGCCAATCAGCGGCTCATGTATCTCCGCCGATGAAAACGTGACCCGCAGCAGCGGCAGTGGCGCCGGTTTGACGATGGGAGTCAGCGTCCCCCTGCGAATCAGTGGCCGTTGCTTTGAAATGTTCTGCTCAAATTCCGGTATTTGCGGCGGCTCAGGCGACTTAGGTCGCTCAACCTCCGAGTTCACTTCCGGCACGCTCGGCGCACTCACGTCGCGCGCGCCGCCCCCATCCGCCGGACCCGCGCTCGCTGCCTCCACCGGCCGCACTCGAGGCGTACCCACTCGCCGCGAAGGAGGTGCCTCCGCCGGACGCACGCGCGCCCCATCCACTCGCGCCACAGCGGTTGTTTCGATCGGGCGGGCGTTCACTTCAATAAATCGGGGAGCCACTCTCACCGGGGCCGGCCGCGCAACCTGATCGCGCCGCATCCCTACGACATATTCACCATCGTACGCACGGCAGCATTTGGTGGTACCGGAAAATTCGTCCCGGCACCAGCTCACATGAATCGTGGTTCCGGCCTCAATTGGCACTTTCAGCCGCAAACAAGCTCCCGAAGGCGACGTATCCTCTATCTTCGCCGGCGCGGTGTGCACCGTCTCGTCCGGGTCTTCCCAGGAAACCTTGGCGACCGCCATCATCGCCTTCCTCGGCTCGCCCACACCTCGGGTCGCACTATCCATGTCCATTAATATCGGCAGAAAAATCCCGCGCATCAGCCGCTTCCCAGCCCCTAATCAAAAAAATTTTCTAATCTCCAACTCAGCACTCACGCACCAAATATTCCGCTTTCAAACCAGGTAGCATCGGCACAATCTTGCCTCTGCTCTTCGGCTCTCCTCCCGTCAGCGTCCCGTCGACTCCTTCGCATTTGACTTTGTAGCCGCGGTCTCCAGACCGCCAGCCTTTGCATTCGTAGGGGCACGGCATGCCGTGCCCGCCTGCGCCCCGTCTAATCCGACTCGGTAGGGGCACTGCTTGCTGCGTCCCACCTTGCCACGATGTCAGCCGCGTCTCGGGCCACGTTTGCGTTTCTCCGATTCACCTCCGCCTTTTTCCGTTTCCTCTCTGTCAAATCTTTGCCCCCAATCACGACTCATCCTGAAACGTTTTACCCTCCAACCTCACTACCAAAAGAAAAGGAGCCACCATGTATCTACTAATCGCCCTGCTGTTGGTCGCCATCGCCTACGAAGCCGCCGAAGCCCTAAATCGCGTCGCCAACCTAAGCGCATCCGCCGCCGACCCGCGTCCCTATTCGTGCACTTCGAAATAAAAGTGGTAATGCTTCCGGCATCCCGGATTAAACCCCGCCCCACATTCCGGGCAACGCGACTCGCACCCCATATATTCGCGAACGCTCAGCTCCGCCCCGCAACTCCCGCAAAGAATCGCAGCCGTATCCCACGCGCGAACCGGCCACACCTCGATCGCATGACTCGCCAATTCGATATGACAATCCTTGCAAGCGTAGTATTCCCCGCAGCATTTCATCTTGATCGCAATGATGTCCGTAGCCCCGTGATAATGCCTGCAGCGCGTCTGCGCATCCACAGCAACGCCGCGCACCTGTGGTAGATTCCTATTCATGTCGCCTCTCGCCACCGAGCTTGCCGCGACCAACCAATCCAATCAGCACGCCGCAAGCGTATATATAGTCAGGGGGCGAACTCTCGTAAGCAACCTCTCCCCCTGCTTCTACGTGCACCAGCCATGCTCATCTACTTACTAGCATTTGTTGGCGGCGTCCTGACGATCCTCAGCCCGTGCATCCTCCCCGTGCTGCCGTTCGTCTTCGCCTACGCGGACCGGCCCTTCCGCCGCGCCGGCCTCCCTCTGCTCCTCGGCATGGCGCTGACATTTTCGCTGGTCGCGACAGCCGCAGCCTACGGCGGCCACTGGGTCGTTCGCGTGAATCAGGGCGGACGCTACGTCGCCATGATCGTCTTCCTGATCCTCGGGCTCACGTTACTTTTTCCAGATCTCGCCGACACACTCACTCGCCCGCTGGTCCGCGCGGGCAGTCACTTGCAAGGCAGCCCCACGACAGAAACCCGTGTCGGCAAATCTTTCCTGCTGGGCATTTCCACCGGCCTCCTCTGGGCCCCGTGCGCCGGCCCCATCCTCGGCCTGATTTTAACCGGAGCAGCAATTCAAGGCCCCGGGACGCGCTCTTCGTTCTTGTTGTTATCTTACGCGCTGGGCGCGGCCACTTCGCTGGCCATCGCACTCTTCGCCGGAAAAAAGGTGTTCTCCACCATGAAAAATTCTCTACGCTTCGATGTTTGGATCCGCCGCACTCTCGGCGCCGCGGTAATCATCGGAGTCGTCGCCATCGCCCTCGGCTGGGACACCAGCCTCCTCGCGAAAATTTCTTTCGTCAATACCGCGACGGCCGAAGAGCACCTGATCCACTCGTTCGGCGCACCCAAGCTCGCACCAATGAAGGCCAGCGCCGCCGAACAGACGCCAGCTCTCCCCGACGAAGGCCCCATGCCCGAACTAAGCGGCGCCGTCGCCTGGCTCAACTCGCAGCCGCTAACTCGCGATCAGCTTCGCGGCAAAGTGATCGTCATAGATTTCTGGACCTACTCCTGCGTCAATTGCCTCCGCGCGCTACCCTATGTCGGAGGCTGGGCCGCGAAATATAAAGATGCCGGCCTCGTGGTAATCGGCGTCCACACGCCCGAATTCGCTTTCGAAAAAGAGCGGTCCAATGTCGAACAAGCCGTGCGCGACCTGAAAATCACCTATCCCGTCGCGATCGATAGCAATTACAAAATCTGGCAAGCCTTCCATAACGAATACTGGCCCGCGCACTATTTCATTGACGGCAAAGGCCGCATCCGCCACCACCATTTCGGCGAAGGCGAATACGATGAGTCCGAACGCGTCATCCAGGAACTCCTGAAAGAAAACGGTGCAAAATCTCTAGCCAATGGAACCATCAATGTGATCGCCACCGGCGCGGAAGCCGCTCCCGACTCACGCAATGCTGGCTCGCCCGAAACTTATGTGGGCTACAAACGCGCCCAGCACTTTGCTTCCGCGCAACTCTTCGCGCAAGACACGCGCATGGCCTACACTCCGCAGCCTCGCCTCACACTCAATCAGTGGGCGCTGGGCGGCACTTGGAAAGTAGGCCCCGAAAGCGCCGTCCTCGATTCAGCTCCAGGCAAAATAGTATTCCGCTTTCACGCGCGCGATCTGCATCTAGTGTTGGGCCCCACCAAAGACGGCAAGTCCATCCGCTTCAAAGTCACGCTCGACGGCACAGCTCCCGGCGACGATCACGGCAGCGACACCGACGCCGCGGGCGCCGGAAACGTCCAGGGCCATCGCCTCTATCAACTAATCCGCCAGAAAGGCGCAGTCGAAGATCGCACTTTCGAAATTGAATTTCTCGATCCCGGAGTGCAGGCCTTCGCCTTCACCTTCGGATAAAAAAGAGAGCACACCATGTTTTCAGATCAGTACCAGAATGAAATCCCAACCGCGATCGGCCGCCGCACTTTCTTCGGCGCCATGGTTGCCGCGGCCGCCGCGCTGGCATGGTCATATTTTCAGCGGAGTCAACCGGTGTAAGCAGCCGCCTCATCAGCGCCTTCCGCGCCTCCGAAGATGGTCAAGATTGTCATCTTCACCGACGCCGGCCAGCGCCAAGACACCGTCACCATCGCCAAAATTGTGAAGCAGACGACGAGTGGCGCAAGCAACTCTCGCCCGATGCATTCCAAATCACGCGCAACGCCGCAACCGAGCGTCCCTACACCAACGAAAATCCCAACGACCACGCCCCGGGCGTCTTCCGCTGCATCTGCTGCGATACCGCTCTCTTCGACGCCAACACCAAATTCGATTCTGGCACCGGTTGGCCCAGCTTCTGGGCGCCCATCGCCAAAGAAAATGTCCTCGAATCCGCAGACATCAGCCTAGCCATGATTCGCACCACAGTCTCCTGCCGCGTTTGCGACGCACACCTGGGCCACGTATTCGACGACGGCCCCCGTCCCACGGGCCTGCGCTACTGCATGAATGCGCTAGCCATGCGCTTCGCCAAGGCTGCGTAGCGTCGGCGTCCCGCCGGCTCTTCGCCGCATCAAATAACATGAACCCGGCCCGCGTGGCCGAAAGGTAAAAATATGAATCGCTCTCTAAAAATTACTTTGGTTCTCTGCGCCGCATTCCTAATCGCCTACGCCGCGCTCCGTCACACGGTCGCCAGCGCCGCCACCGCCCTCCCGGACCCCACAGTTGACGAATCCCTTGCCCCACAAAAAGGCCACGCGACATTAGTGTTGGCAGGCGGCTGCTTTTGGGGGATCCAGGCCGTCTTTCAACACGTGAAAGGCGTCACGAGCGCTACCTCCGGCTACTCCGGCGACACCGTGAAAGATCCCGACTACGAACAGGTCAGCAGCGGCACAACCGGCCACGCCGAATCCGTAGAAATCGTCTACGACCCGTCGCAAGTCACTCTGGGCCAACTCCTGAAAGTGTTTTTCTCCGTCGCCACTGACCCGACAGAACTAAACCGCCAGGGCCCAGACAGCGGCACCCAATATCGCTCGGCAATTTTCTTCACCAGCGCAGACCAACAACGCATAGCCCAGGCCTACGTCCAACAACTGGATCAAGCCAAAGTTTTCCCCCAACCCATCGTCACCCAGATCGTCCCGTTCAAAGCATTCTATCGCGCCGAAGACTATCACCAGAACTACGCCAGCCTTCACCCCGACAACCCGTACATAGCCACCTTCGACCTCCCCAAGGTGGAACATCTCCAACAACAATTCCCAGGTCTTTACCACTGAGTTCTGGCCAAGCGCGCTACTCATCTCGACACTTGACTCAACTCCACCACCGTTGTTAATTGTGGGCGTCACTCCAACCCAGGAGCGCCCATGAAAGCGATCGTCTACGACAAGCAAGGCGGCCCCGAGGTTTTGCAATACAAGGAAGTCGCCGACCCGCAGATCAGTCCCGACGAAGTTCTCGTCCGCGTGCGTGCCTGCGCCCTGAATCATCTCGACCTCTGGCTGCGCATCGGCGGGCCAAATCTGAAAGTTCCCCTGCCGCACATCCCCGGCAGCGACATCGCCGGTGAAGTAGCCAAAGTCGGTGACAAGGTAACCAACGTAAAAGTCGGCGAGCGCGTCCTGCTACAACCCGGAATTTCCTGCGGCCAGTGCGCCAGTTGCCTTGCCGGCCAGGACAGCATGTGCCCCACCTACACTATTTTCGGCATGGGCGTTGACGGCGGCTGCGCCGAGTACGTGAAATCCCCGGCAGTGAATTGCGTCCCCATTCCAGAAAAACTTTCTTTCGAAGAAGCCGCCGCGTTTCCCCTGGTCTCTCTCACCGCCTGGCACATGCTGATCGGGCGCGCCAAATTGCAGCCCGCCGAAACCGTGTTAGTGCTCGGCGCAGGCAGCGGCGTGGGCAGCGCCGCAATTCAAATCGCCAAAGCCGCCGGCGCGCGGGTCATCGCCACCGCAGGCAACGACGCCAAACTCGAAAAGGCCAGGGAGCTAGGCGCCGACGCCGTGATCAATCACACCACGCAGAAAATCGCGGAAGAAGTAAAGCGTTTAACCAATCGCCGCGGCGTCGAAATTGTCTTCGAACACGTCGGCCAAGCCACATGGGACAGCAGCATCCGCAGCCTCGCCGTCGGCGGCCGCCTGGTTACCTGCGGCGCCACCACCGGCTTCGATGGTGCCATCAACATCGCCTATCTTTTCACGCGCCAGCTCACAATTCTTGGCTCCTTCATGGGCAGCAAAGCCGAATTGCTCTCCGCGCTGGAACTATTGCGCCGCGGCCTGCTGAAACCAGTTATTGACGTAGTCATGCCGTTGGAAAAATGCGTCGAAGCCCACAAACGCATGGAAAACCGCGAGCTATTCGGCAAAATCGTGCTGAAGGTGGCGTAATGTTGCAAGAACCGGAACAGAAAGCGCCGCGTACTTTGCGGAACCTGTGGATGGGCTTCGGCGTGGTCGCCGCGATTATCCTGGCCTATACCGCATTTACCTTCTGGTCGCGCTGGCAGGAGAATTCGGATATCGCCGCGAAGGAAAAAGCCGCGCAAGCCGTCAAAGAACGCGACGATGCCGCGAAATCTTTCGACCTCCTGGGCGGCGCCGATTTTAAAATCATCAGCTTTTACGCCATGCCCGGAAAAATCAATCGCGGCGACAGCGTGGATATGTGCTACGGCGTCTCCAACGCTAAGTCCGTCAAACTGGATCCGCCCGATGTGCCCAGCATGTTTCCGTCGCTCGACCGTTGCGTGAAAGTCGCGCCAAAAAAGACTACGACTTACACCTTCACCGCCGACGACGGTAAAGGCAGCACGAAAACAGCGCAGCTAACGATCGAGGTCCATTGACGGAGTCGCTGCGACCAGTACCGGCGCGTTTCGTTGCAAAGAACGGCGCAAACAGGCAAAATGAATACAGTGGGCGCCGGAAGTTGCGCCGCTACGGAGTCACCTAGGCCATGGCCGTAGAACTAGCGAAAGGCGTCACTCTCGAAGCACCAGGGCAGGATGCGAACTTCCTGAAAGACGAAGGAATTCTGTTCGCCTCGCTGGACAAAGTGGTGAACTGGGCGCGCCGCAGCTCGATCTGGCCGATGTCTTTCGGCCTCGCCTGCTGCGCGATCGAAATGATGTCCATGGCGTCTTCGCGTTACGACATCGCCCGCTTCGGCGCCGAAGTTTTTCGCGGCTCCCCACGCCAATCCGATTTGATGATCATCGCCGGCCGCGTCTCCGTAAAAATGGCCCCGGTTATCAAGCAGCTCTATGAACAAATGCCCGAACCGAAGTGGGCAATCTCGATGGGCGCCTGTGCAACCTCCGGCGGCGTCTTCAATAATTACGCGGTAGTGCAGGGAGTCAATCAAGTAATCCCGATTGACGTGTACGTCCCAGGCTGCCCGCCGCGCCCCGAAGCCCTCCTCTACGCCATCTTCCAGCTGCAGAAAAAAATAGACAACGATCGCGGCAGCTTCATGCGCTCCATGAATTTCAGCAAGAGCTGAAACTACAGTTCACAGTCGAAATTTCCTACAGGACTTCTGCGGTGCCACCGTTGAAATCGAGAATCGTGCCGGCAGAGTTGTGTTCGCGGCGAACGTAGGCCATGCCGATGGCGGCGTTTACAGCGGGTGAAAATGCAGAACTGGTGATGATGCCGACTTCTTTGGATCCGGCGTTTGCATCTCCTGTCGCGGTGTCGCGGGCGTATAGGCGCGTCAGCGGAGCTGGCGCCTCAGCAGTCGAAAACTTCAGCGGTACCCGGCGGCGATTCACTTGGCCGCGCGAGCGCACGCGTTCGACAATTTCCTGACCCGTGTAGCAGCCTTTCGTAAAACTGATATGCGTCGCTTCCAGCGCGGCTTCGTGCGGAATCACGGTGTCATTGAAATCGTCAGGGAACCACGGGATGCCGGCTTCCAGGCGCAGAGAATTCAGGGCGCGCATGCCGATCGCGGCGCCATGCTGTGCCACAACGCTCGCACGCAGATTCTTCCACAGCAGCGCCAGATGCTCACGCGGCGCGACTATCGCTGCACCAGGCAAACCAAAGTGCGAGTGGCGTATCAAATGGCACGCGACGCCATAAATCTGCACCTCCGCGATAGCGTGTTCGGAAAAACCTTCCAGCGCCAAGCCGCAAGCCTCGGCGATCACGGTCCCAGCCCGCGGCCCTTCGACAGCCAAGCTGGCGAATTGCTCGGTCTCGTCGTTCAACGTGACGTCGTCCATGATGATGAATTTATCCAGCGTCGCGACAGTTCGTTCGCGCACCGAAGCGTGCGATAGCACCAGCAATTTCTCCTGCAGCGCGTAAATTTCCAGTTCGGCCAAAATGTGACCTTGCGGATTCAGCAGCAAAGCCAGCGTGCCGCGCCCTTCGCCCAGCGTCTTCACGTCGTTCGACACGATAGCGTTCAAATAGCGCACGCGATCCGGGCCCGTGAGCTCCACAATCGTGTGCCAATTGGTATCAAAAATCGCCACAGCTTCGCGCGCGGCCCGGTACTCATCCGCGAACGCCGTAAATTGCTCCGGCAAAGTGACGCCGTGAAAAGACGCAAGCGTCGCGCCGGCAATCTGATGCTCGTTTAGTAGAGGCGAATTCATAATTTGCAATTCGCGCTCGCCAATCACGCGCCGCGCGATGCACATTCATATTATCAGATGACGCCGCGAAGCCACGGGACGCGGGGAAGTGTACAGCGCAAATCACGTACAGATTTCGCGCGGAGCGTCACCGGCGAAGAATACGTCGCGCGGGCGGATCTGCCGCAGGCTAGCCGCTCGTCGCGAACAGGGTGAAGGAAATTCGCGGCGATCCGCGACGATGGCTAATTTTTCGCGTTTTTCAGCAAAATGATGTCGCTGGATACCGAACCGCGCGCCAGAAACAGTGTCTTGCCGTCCGGCGACCAGTTGAAGGAGCGGATCAGGCCGCCCGGGAAATTTGTGATCTGCTTCATAGCGCCTCCGGGAATGGGCTGCCGCCAAATATTCGCGGCGCCTCCACGAACCAGAATCATGTCAACGCCGCGATCATCCGGAGACCAATGCGGGAAACCCTGGGCGGTGCCGAGAGGAACGTCAAACGAAAACTCGGCCGGTCCGCCTCCCAACGGTACGCCGACCAATTGATCGCGCAACTGCGGCGCGTCGGGATGCCCCAGACGATAGAGGACGAGCTTGTTGTCCTTCGACAAAAAGACGACAGGGGCGGTTTGATTGTGCAAGCCCAACGACGTGGGACTCGAGCCGTCAGTCCCCATGCGCCATGTACTCAGTTGATCCTCGTAATCGAAAGTGACCATCGAACCATCTCGCGAGCATATCGGCAGCAGCGCGGACTTGTCGTGGGTCAACTGCAGCTGGTTGGAACCGTCCGCGTCCATGCGCCATATATCGGATGCGTTGCCGCGCGGGACAGAATACACAATGTGTTTTCCGTCACCGCAACCCCACGCGAATAGTATGTTGCGATCGCTGCCTGCCACCTGCGTCCGAGCGCTGCCGTCGTAGTTCGCGGTGAAGAGCTCGCGGTTGCGATTGGTGATCAGAATGCGGTCTGTGCCCAACGTCGAGACCCCGAAAATTGCTGGGCCGCCTGAGGTGATTTGCGTGGCCCGCGCCGAATCTCCGCCGGGCGCGTTCCAGAGGTCCGACGAAACGGTGGTTTCCACGGTGACCACGGTCGAGCCGTCCGCCGTCAGGTCCAGCCAGGGCAAACTGTAGTCAGTCAGGTCATTGGTCAGCCGCTGCGCTTCTCCGGAAGGATAGGAAATTTTCCAAAGCTGGCCCTGCGCGCCGCCGCTCTCCTCGCGCATCGGAACCAAAAGCGCGTCTCCATCCGGCAACCAATGTGGACGGCCGAGGATTCCATGGGTGGCGAAAAGCGTGCGCACTGCTCCGGTGGCGACTGTGAATTCGTTGAGCTGGCTGCTGACCGACGGCAGCAAAGACGCAAAGATGATGGTCTTGCCGTCTGGCGACCAAGCGGGGGTGAGAAGACCGGCCACGGTTATGTTCGCGCTCATCGAGGTCAGGAGTTTTTCCCCCGATCCGTCCGCATTAGCAACCAACAGTTTGAATGTTCCCTTGTCCGGGATTCCGCGGATGAAAGCGAATTGTTTCCCATCGGGAGAGAAGCTGATGGAAGTGTCTATATCGCGCAGGATCTGCTGCGGATTACCGCCGAGCACGGGCATTTTGTAGAGCGAGCTGAAGAGCTGATTTTCCTTGGATGCTTCGATGAAATAAATGTAATTGCCGTCAGGGGAAAAGGTAAGGCCGTAGAACACGCTTACGGCGGGCGCGAGAATTTGCACGTCGCTGCCGGTCGCGACCTGGCGGACCATGAGGCTTTGCATTTCTCCATCTCGCAGCACGTAGACAACATATTGGCCGTTGGGAGAAATGGCCACACCGGACGCCTTGCCGGTTTCGGTGAGTTTCTCGGGGCGCATGTTCTGCGCGCTGAGTGCGTTTTCGTGGCCGTGCGGTTTGAATACGAAGAAAGCGACGGCAACAGCGATCAGCGCGACTATCGCGACCGCGGCGATTAATTTACCTTTGTGTTTTCTTGCTTCGCCCAGAACGATGGCCGCGCTGCCGGAGCCGCTCGCTGAAGTTTTGGTCGAACCGGAACTTTGTGTCGGCGGCGGTGGTGGCGCGACGGCGGCGGAATTCGCGCCGGACGAACCTACAGCTCTTGCTGCGGCTGCGGCTAGGTTTGTGGCGCTGAGACTTTCGGCGGTGCTGACCTGCGTTTTGCTGGATCCCGAATCACGCCGCAGCCGCTTTAGATCTGTGCGCAGGTCCGCGGCTGTCTGGTAGCGCATGGTGCGATCTTTTTCCAGGGTCTTATTAATGATGCGCTCGAGTTCTTGCGGGACGTCGGGATTGATGCGCACCGGCGCGACGGGCGCGCGATTCAAGATCGCATCGAAAACGGCGGCGGAAGTGGAGCCGGAAAATGCCGGCCGGCCCGTCGCCATTTCGTATAGCACTACACCGAGCGAAAAAATATCCGTGCGCGAATCTAGATCCTTTCCAAGCGTTTGCTCGGGCGACATGTACGCCACGGTGCCCACCGCGATTCCGGGGCTGGTGAGATTGCCGTCGTCGAGCGTGACGTTACCGGAAGCGGTGTGCCCATCGCTGCCCGGAACAGCCATGATTTTAGCGAGGCCGAAATCGAGAATCTTGGTCTGGCCGCGATCGGTAAGAAAAATGTTCGCGGGCTTGATGTCGCGATGAATGATTTTTTCGGAATGTGCGGCGTCCAGCGCGTCGGCGGATTGAATGCCGGATTCGAGCAGCGTGTCAAACGCCAAAGGCCCGCCAGTGATGCGATGTTTCAGCGTGGCGCCCTTCAGCAATTCCATCGCGATGTAACTGCGGCCCTGGTACTCCCCAATTTCAAAGATGGTGCAGATGTTGGGGTGGCTCAACGCAGCAGCGGCGCGCGCTTCGCGTAGAAAGCGTTCGAGCGCCAGCTTATCCTGCGAGACATCGTCCGGCAGAAACTTCAGCGCGACCATGCGACCGAGCTTGGTGTCTTCGGCCTTATACACCACGCCCATGCCGCCGCCACCAAGCCGTTCTATAACGCGATATTGTGAAATGATTTGCCCGACGAGAGGCTGGGTTTCGTTCATCGAGTGCACATATTAGATTCGCTGCGGGGACAAGTCAACGCGGCGAGAGGAAGGAGTTGGGCAGTTGGCGATTACGCGCCTGATCACGGGGAACCAATGACCCAGTCGGAGGAAAGCCGGTCATAAAAGGATTTATAGACACCAATCCGGGTCCGAGCGGCCTGGTCCGGCTCCAGAAGCTATTGGCGTGTTCCTCGGCCGGCTCAGCGATCTGGACGTTTGTAGTGGGGTGGGCGGCCCTTACGAGCCGCCCGCCTGGTTGTGAGTTGGGCTACTGAGCTTCGTGAGCCTTAATCATTTCTTGCACCTGCGCCTGTACCGCGGCCAGGTTGAATGATGCGGGCGCCTGCATCGGGGGATACTCGACGGCCGTTTCTGCGAGCTGGGCCACCGCTTTCTGCACGACGACGAAGCGCCAGAACTCGCGAGCGTAGAACTCGTTCATGTAGCCGCCGCCCATTTCGTTAAGAGATTCGCCGCGGATGGACGGAGTGCGCTCGAAGGGATCCTGACGCAGGTCCACGATTGTGGGCATGTCCGTCGTGACCTTCTCGCCGGGCCAGCCGTACGGTTGCTGGAAGAACTGGAATTTAAAATCATCAATCCGAATCGCGCCCAGGTGCGGCCCACCAAAATAGAAGAGCTCATGCCGTACCGACGGTCCTGTGCCGGTCAGCAGAGCCATCTGATTGAAGCCGTCCAGGTGGTTCTTGTAGGTGCGATCACCCAGCTTTACTCCCTTTAGGAGCTGGTTCGTGATGTCCGGATTGCCAGCTGCGGACGACAGAGTCGGCAGCCAGTCAAGGCCTGAGAAGATGCCGTTTTCCACCGTGCCCGGCTTTACATGTCCGGGCCAGCGGATGATGGCAGGAACGCGGAACCCACCTTCAAAAACGGTGCCTTTCGTAGCTCTGAAAGGAGTCATGCCGCCATCCGGCCAGGTGAACACTTCAGCGCCGTTGTCTGTGGTGAAGATGACGATGGTGTTGTCAGCTTCGCCGATTTCTTCCAGGTGCTGGAGGATGCCGCCGATGCTGTCATCCATCTGCGCCATACCGGCCTCTTCGATGTTGTAGTTGCTCGAACTGTTCATCATCGCCTGATACTTCGGCGGGATGTAGGTGAACACGTGCATGCGGGTGGTGTTGTGCCAAATGAAGAAGGGCTTGCCATCTTTCTTGGCCTTGTCCATGGCGCCGTTCGTGCGCCCCACGAGCACTTCGTCAAAGGTTTCCATGTCGTACTTGGCCTTCCTGCCTTCTTGCCAATTCTGCATGCCCGCCATGTTCGGGAACGGAGCGAGCGGACCTTCGTCTTCGATTTTCTGCTTCCCGACTTTGCCCCAGCGCGGCATTACGCTGGGGTCATCAGTGTCGGTGCCCCAGCAATGGGTCAGAGTGCGTGGCCCCGTCTTGTCGAGCCAGTCCTGCGGATAGTCGAACCAGTAGGGGTCAGACATCGCGTCGAGGTGGTAGAGATAACCGAAGAATTCGTCGAAGCCGTGCACGCAAGGGAGATACTTATTCAGGTCTCCTAGATGGTTCTTGCCGAACTGGAAGGTCTCATAGCCTTGCGCCTTGAGGACGGTGGCAAGGGTTACGGCCTGATCGGGCAAGCCCACGTCTGCGCCCGCTTGGCCAACGGTGGTGAGGCCCGTGCGGATCGGCAACTCGCCGGTGATGAAATTGGCGCGCCCGGCGGTGCAGCTTGCTTCCGCGTAATAGTCCGTGAAGCGCATCCCTTGGGACGCGAGCTTGTCGAGATTTGGCGTCTTTCCCGACATAATGCCTTGATGGTAAGCGCCGATGTTGTACCAGCCGACGTCATCTCCCATGATGACGATGATGTTGGGTTTTTTTTGCGCTGCCGCAAATGGCGCGGTTACTAGCCCCAGTACCGAGAGAAGCACTGCGACCCCGAGAGTCAACCTGACCGTACACTTCATCGACATCCTCCTCTTTCTTTCTTTCCATTGGGCTTCGCCCAAGGCCGAATCTAGGACTCCGATATAAATCCGTAGCGAAATTCAACGAATGCAACGTAGGGCCGGACCTTCCATAAGCTTTAGGCTCTGCGAGTCCAGATTAATAGCCGAGCCGCGTAGACAGCGCGAAGCAACTCGCGGAGCGTTCTGTGGTGGCCGATTGATTGTCCGAAAAGTAGTTGGGTTCGCTTCGCGCATGGAGTTACACGGTTCGTGGGCTATGTACGTAGTACCGTGCCAGAGACGGAGGCGCCTGGAAAAAACGTTGCGCCTTCGAACCGGTAGACCCGCAGAGACTGTATTTCTTGCGTGATGATTTTGTGCGTTGCCACATCGGCGGCTCGAACACGTCTGCTAACGTTGCGCAGTAGAGTCGAAATTACAGACTTCGTCGCCGTGCGTATCGTAAAGTCGTTCGTTGTGTTATCGGTCAGCTTGAGCAGCTCCGGCATCTCTCCAGCAACGATTCCGCGCAACAAGAGAAACACGATCACCTGTCCGAACACTCTGCCGACGCTGGCTGTCTTGCGTACCATACCGTACTGACCATTGTCATCCGGCCGCTGGAACCAGAGACCGGCGCGTGAAGTTTTCCGTCACCTACAGCAACTCGCGGCGCAAGATAGCATTCACGCGGGATGGCGCAATTGGCAAAAGTGACAGGGTGCGTGACTTGAGTCGAATCGGAAACCCGGCACTCTCCGGTTGACTATCGGAAACGGGGACTATCGCGACCTAATCGCCCAGGATCCGATGAACGCGGCACTCGGCAACTGACCGGTTAGCGAGAGTGTTGTTATACTTTCAACGTGAGCGAAAAACTGATTCACGAAATCATTCCGGTCGGGATGCTGCAGTGCAATTGCTCGATTCTGGGCGATCCGGAGACGCGTGATGCGATCGTGGTGGACCCGGGCGACGAAGTCGAGCGCATTCTGGAGATTTTGCGCGAGCACCAACTGAACGTGCGGGCGATCGTGAGCACGCACACGCACATTGATCACGTCGGAGGCCTCGCGCTGCTGCATGCCGCGACGAAAGCTCCGGTGCTGATCCACGAGGCTGACCTGGAGTTGTATCGCCACCTCGACATGCAGGCGCAATTTCTGGGGATGCGCATGCCGGAGAGCATGCGCATCGAAGAATTCGTGAAAGAAGGCGACAGCGTGCGTTGGGGCGGCTATGCGGCGCGTGTGATTCATACGCCTGGACACACGCCGGGAAGCATCAGCTTGCTCGTGGAGAAGGGACCGCTTGGCGCGCCCGTGGTAATGGATCATGCCAAGCCGACATCGGCGAAAGCTTCGGCGGAGGCTCATTTGCAGGCGCATCTGCGTAGACCGGCAGGGGGAACCGCGCCATCGCGGTCGCGTGAAAGCGGAATGGCGCCTCAGCGGTTGCTTGCCGGCGACACTTTATTTCAAGGCAGCATTGGCCGCACCGATCTGTGGGGCGGCTCCATGAAAGAGATTTTGAATTCGATCCGTGAAAAACTGTTGGCGCTGCCCGACGAAACGCTGGTGATCCCAGGGCACGGCGAGAACACGACGATCGGCGAAGAGCGCGCTGAAAATCCCTACCTCCGTTAACCCCACTCTCGACTAAAACTTCACGTCTTTGACGTGCGTGGCCAGCGACCACAGATTTCCGAACGGGTCTTGCACCGTAGCGGTGCGGTCGCCGTACGGAGCATCCTCAAGGCCGCGAACGCTGGTGGCGCCGTGGCGCAGCGCGTTCGCGTAGACACTGTCGGTATCGGGAACGTACATGTGCAGCAGGAACGGAGCGGCTTGAAATTCTCCGCGCGCCTCGCCGCCGGATAGGATCGAATCGCCGACGCGGAGGCGGATATGTTCGACGATTCCTTCCGAACTTTTGGCCACGAAAAGTTCCTTCGCGTCGAAGGCTTGCTGCAGGAACTCGACGTATTTTGCGGCATTGCGCACGTTGAACAACGGAACGACGGACGGGGTGTTGGCTGCGATATGCTTTCCGCTGCCGTGCGTGGTGATGTACCAGGTATTGCCGCCGGGATCTTTCACAGCGCCGTCGCGATCACCCCACGGCCGATCGGCGGGAGCAGCGAGCGAGGTCGCGCCCGCTTGCACGGCGCGGCGGAAAACCGCATCCACGTCCGGCACGTACAGAATATTTGCGGAGGCGCGGGACTTGAATTCCGCGGTGGCGTCGGCAAGTTCAACGATCGAGCCGGCGATGCGAAGTTCGGCGTGCATGATGAGCTCCGAGCCGGGGCGCGGGACGCGGAAGATTTCCGCAGCGCCGAACGCCTGTTTAAAGAAGTTGATGAGATTTGCAGCGCCTGGAACCAGAAGATACGGCGTAAGCGTGCGGAATCCTTTGCGGATGTAGGGCACCGGCAGGGTCCACTTCGGCGCTTCGTTTGGTACTTCGGCGGACGGCGCGGGCGAAGGTTGGTGCAAAGCAGCGAAGCGCCGCTCGACTTCTTCGGCCGTGAGCTGTTCTGTTTGCGTGGAGATCATCCATGTGTAGCCGAACGGATCGGCGAATTGCCCGGAGCGTTCCCCGTAGAATTGATCTTGCACCGGGTGGAGCACTTTGGCGCCGGCGGCTACGGCGCGGGCGGCGACTGCGTCCACGGCGTCCACACTGAGATGGATTTTCACAGGTGAACCGCCCAAAGTTGCCGCGCTGACCGCTCCGTATTCCGGGAATTCATCAGAGAGCATGATGGCCGTATTGCCGATTCGAATTTCCGCGTGGCCGATATTATCGCCGGGACCGTGCATGCGCATGATTTCCGTCGCGCCGAAAGCCTGTTTGTAGAATTCAATCGCGCGCGCGGCGCCCTTCACGATTAAGTACGCGGTCGCGGTCTGTCGTGCCTGGGGTGCGGATACGGCTTTGCTGGCCATGGGTGCTCTCCCTTCGAGTTGTGCTCGTAGTGCTGCTTTGAAATCTTCGCGGGGCAGGCCGCGGAGTTCCCCGGCAACGCGCGCGAGTGCGGCGACGGGTGCTTTCGGCGCGTCGCCATCGCGGCGACGCGGTACCGGGCCGGGCGTTAGCAGCGCCTGGATGGCGCGATCGAGTTGTTCGCTCAGGTTTGGTTTAGGCATTGGCTGCACCTGACCGATTCTTCTTCCGCGACGCTTGTGACGGTTTGCCGGCTACTTTGCTACCCGAAGCTTTCGCGGCTTCCTCGCGCAAAGTCTGGATGCCGCGGAACTGCAGCTGCTTTACCGCGCCTTCGGTGCGTCTCAGCGCCTGGGCTATTTCTCGGATACTTTTCTCTTCAGCGAAGCGCATCTGAACGACCTTCCGTTGCTCAACGGGAAGCTCTTGCACCAGGCGGAAAAGCTGCGCGCGGATTTCGACTTCTTCCGGGCTGGGTTCGGCGCTGGCGGGATCGTTCACCAAAGCGTCGCTTTGTTCGCGCGAGCCGCGCCGCCAGCGGTCAGCGATGGCGTTTGCTGCGATGCGCATCAGCCAGGCGCCAAAGGGAGCGCCGCGCCATTCGAAGCGCGGCAAGTTCGCAAGCGCGTGGTGAAACACCTCGGAAGTGACGTCTTCAGCCGCTTCGCGGTTCGCCAGGCGCCGCGAGACGTACGCGTACACGCGCTCGAAGTGAATTTCATAAAGCGCGGCGAAGCAGCCGGGGTCTTGTTGCGCCGCTTCGATCAGCCGCCGCTCGCTGGCTTCTTGTACGTCCTTCAACGAAAGCTCCGCAGCTCTTGCTGCCATTGTATAGAACTGCTCAGCGGGGGAAAGGTTACGGTCAGGATTTCCTGTCGCGCTCGGCGCGCATTGCTTCCATCACGCTTTGGATCAATTCTTTGGCCTTGCCGATTTCTGCCTGGATGATGCGGATGTCCATTACCGGGACGCTCGAGTCGCGATTGGTGTGGCAATACACGCCATGCTGGCCAACGAGGACGAGGGCGTTGGTGAGCAGGTCCAGCGAGACGGCCAGGCGGCCGCGGTGCGGGCCCATCATCGTTTCGTAATGTTCCAGTTCGTCTTTGTGTTCGTCGAAGGCGGGCATGGATCGAGCTCCTTGCGGGTGGTGGCGAATGTACAAGTTAGCGTGTTGCCAAGGAATGCGCAACGACGTGAGGCCGGGACGCGACATGCGGGATGCATTTGACTTTGCCTTTGTAGCGGCCGCCTGCTTTCTTAGGCAGTCTTCTGCCGCGATTACCCCACCTAGAGGTGGCCTCCACAGCGGGAACCGTGCAGGGCCCTGCGGAAGCACCTCCAAGAGTGCCTGTCCAGCAATGATTTGATGGTTCTAGAACCATCTATTGCGAGCTACGGAACACCTTTGGCTACTTCACTTTACTCTGCGTGGGCGAGATTAGATAATTTGGGCCGTTGCGCTGACGCTGCCGCAGTCGCAGGGAATGGCTGGGTTTGTCTGTGCGAGTATGATCGTGCGCGTGTCGGAGCGTGCGAAACGGTTCGAAAAATCCAGCTGCGGATGATGGCACAGGGCCGTGCTCTTGTGGCACTTGGCGACGGGGCGCTAGGGGCCAGGTTCAAAAGCACACAGCTTTGGTTGGGGCTGGGAAGAAAGCTATACTACAGGGAACGAAGGTGATGATTAACGCTGTACAAGCTTGTTTCCTGGAACGCTAATCGGCCCGTTGCCAACGACGAAAGCAAAATTTGAAATCGTGCCCGGTCTGCTGCTGGGGAATGATGCGGCTCCTGGGATCCGCGGGGTGAACAAACTATGAGACGTTCAGACTTGGTACGCAATCCGGGGAAGAGCAAAGCAGTACGCACTTCGCAAATCGTGTTCGGCGAGCGGCAGCACTTGCTGCGCGTGCTGGATTCGGTAGAGCGCAGCGCGTTGCCTGCACCGCGTTTGGAACAAGAGCGGCGAGTGATCGAGCAACTGATTCACGCACGCACGCAGGAACTGAACCGCATCAACGCGGGCTGGGATGAAAAAGTGGGATTGGTGTTAAGCGCGGAAGTGAAGCCGGAAACTTTGGACTCGCTCTCGCGGCAAGCTCCCAAGGAAGATTTCTATTTGCTGCGTTTGATCAGCGAGCATCCCAAAGTGTCGGCGAAGACGCTGGGGCGCTTGTCGCATCATCCGTACTCAGCAATACGCGAGAATATCGCCCGGCATCCCAATAGCGACGCGGCGACTTTGTCGCGCTTGAGCAAGGATCGCACTCAGCCCCTGTGGTATCTGGTGGCTTTCAATCCGAATGCGCCAGTAAATTTGCGTAAGAAATTGCAGGAACGCATGCGGAGGCTAGGCGAAAAGTCGGCTACGCAGTAAGGAAGTCGTAATCGACGAGTGATTGGCAAACAGTGATGAGAAGCCATCCCATAAATGGCGGCACTGGACGGGCGGGGCTTCAGCCCCGAGGTAAAGCCCGCAACAGAAGGGGCTTTAGCCCCTGAAGCCGCGCCTTTGGTCGTGCCTGCTTGCTGCACCTTTCTAGAGTAGAATCCTCGCATGACGGACGCCTCTGCCTCGCCCGCTTCTCCCTCGTCTTCCTCCAGTTCGCCCGCGCCGCGGGCTTTGTACAACATTACCGATGAATTTGTCTCTCGCCCCGCACGCGAATATCCGGAAAAACTGGCAATTCTGGGAACCGGACGCCCCCTGACTTATGCGGACCTTATGAGTTTGGTTGATCGCGTGGCGGAGGCGCTGCGCTCCGCGGATTGCAAGCCCGGTGAGCGAGTGCTGATTGCCTTGCCGGATTCGGCGGAATTTTTTGGTGCGTTTTTCGGCGCGGCGAAAATTGGCGCGATTGCCGTGCCGGTGAATCCCATGGCGCGCGCGGCTGACTACCGGCACTGGTCTGGAAAATTGCGGCGCGTGCATTGCGATCGTGCACGCGCCAATCTTGGGCGAGTTCTGCGAAGGTGTGGCGGGCGATCCGACACTGGATATTCTGGTGATTTATGAAAGCACTTCGGGGACCGCGAAGCCCGAGCGCGTGGCGCGGCGAATTGTGGACTGGGACGATTGGCTGCCGTCGCGTGCGGGCGTGATAGCGACGCATCCGACAGTCGCCACCGATCCGGCATTCTTCTTGTACACCTCAGGGAGCGGAGGCGCGCCGAAAGCCGTCGTGCATCGCCACCAGGACATGGGCGTCGCGGCCCGCAATTACGCGCAGGGCGTGCTGGGATTGCGCGCGGATGATCGGTTATTTTCGGTTTCAAAACTGTTTTTCGCTTACGGCTTGGGGAATGGCATGTATTTCCCGCTGTATTTCGGCGCCTCGACCATTCTGTATCCCGACCGGCCGCGTGCGGATGAAATTGCGGCGGTCATCAAGGAGCACCGGCCGACCGTATTCTTCTCGGTGCCCACGTTTTATGCGTCCCTGTTGCGGGAGTCTGAAAAGGGCTTGGATCTGGATTTTTCTTCTGTGCGGCTGGCCGTCTCGGCGGGGGAATCGTTGCCCGCGGAAATATTCGAGCAATTTCGGCAGCGGTTCGGAATCGAAATTCTGGATGGCATCGGCTCGAGTGAGATGCTGCACATATTTTTGTCGTCGCGGCCAGGCGAGGCGCGCGCTGGGAGTTGTGGGCGGGAGGTGCCTGGATACGAGGCGCGAATATTGAACGATGCGGGCGAGCCGACGCCGATGGATGAAGCTGGAAGCCTATGGGTGAAAGGCGAAAGCGCGTTCGCCGAATACTGGCGGATACCGGAGCTTACAGCACGGACGAAGCGCGACGGCTGGGTGAATACCGGCGACAAATTTTCGCGCGACGCGGAGGGGTATTATTATTATCGCGGGCGGGCGGACGACATGATGAAAGTTTCCGGCATGTGGGTCTCACCCGGGGAAGTGGAGAACGCGCTGCTGGGTCATGCGGCGATCGCCGAGTGCGCGGTCGTGGGGAACGCGGACGCGGTGGGTTTGGTGCGCCCGGTCGCGTACATCGTATTGCGCCAGAGCGTGACGAACACCGCCGGCGGCCTCGACAGCGAAATTTATGGCTGGCTCCGCACGCGCTTGCCCGGATTCAAGTGTCCGCAGCAGTATCGCTTCGTGAAGGAATTGCCGCGCACCGCGACAGGCAAGGTGCAGCGGTTTTTGCTGCGGGAAAGCCGCGGCGAATCGAAACTTGGCAGTTAACTGGTGCGAGTTAAAAGCTGAATTGCCGCGTCCGCCAGAAGCAGATCCGTTCCGCGCCCTAGGAAGGCGTCACGAATCCTTTTGTCCCACCCGGAAGACATATTGGCTCTTTACCGATATAATTGACCCTGTATATTGGCCTATAGGAGTGAGCCAATGCTGCCGCTGCATCTCCAGTCTGAAAGCCACATTCCCTTGTACGTGCAGTTGCGCGATCAGTTGCGCGCGCTGGTCCATTCGGGTGAATTGCGCACGGGCGACCGGATTCCCGCCAGCCGCGAATTGGCTACCCAGCTCGGCGTGCATCGCACCACCGTGGCGAACGCTTACGCGGAACTCGAATCCGAGGGGCTGATTCAGGGCCACGTCGGGCGCGGAACATATATTTGCGGAATGCCCGAGCGGCAATTTACGCCGCCGCCCCGCACGAACGGCAATGGCGGGTCAGTGCGGTGGGAATCGTTGTTCGCGGATGAGCGCGGCGAAGATGGATTGAGCCGGCTGACTCCGGAAGTGCCGAAGGACGCGATCGGTTTCGTGGCCGCGCGTCCGCCGGAAGAACATTTTCCGCTAGAGGAATTTCGCAGCTGCTGCAACGCGGTTTTGCGCAGCGACGGGCGCAAGGTGCTGCAGATAGGGTCGTCGGATGGATACGAGCCGCTGAAGAGCGCGCTAATTGGTTTTTTCCGCGACGAAGGGCTGCACGTCCGCAGCGAGCAATTGTTGATTACGGGCGGCTGCCAGCAGGCGATCGATCTGCTGTGCAAAGCGTTTTTGCGTCCGGGAGATGCGGTAGCGCTGGAGAATCCGGCTTATCCGGGTGCGCTGGCGACTTTTGGCGCGGCGCGAATCCGCACTTTGGCGGTAGCGGTGGATACGGATGACGCACCGAACGGGCGGCTCGGTTTGAATATTGACGCGCTGGAATCCGTGTTGATGCAAAACCGCGTGAAATTTATTTTCGCGACGCCCGATTTTCACAATCCCACCGGGACGGCTCTGCCGATGGCCGAACGGCGGCGTTTGCTCGATATGGCCGCGCGTTACCAGGTGCCGGTGATCGAGGATTATATTTACGGGCGGCTGCGGTTGCGTGGAGCGGCGACTCCTTCATTGCGTTCGCTGGATCGAACCGGTAGCGTGATCCAAATTGATAGCGTTTCGAAGATTGCGTTCCCGGGATTGCGCGTCGGCTGGTGCATCGGGCCGGAGAGCGTGATTGAGCGTCTGCGCTTGGTGAAGCAAGCGACCGATTTGCATACGGACCAGCTGGCGCAGGCGAGCTTGGCGGAGTTTATCCAGCGCGGGCATATGTCGCGGCATTTGGTGAAGATGAACAAAGTATATCGCAGCCGGTTGGACGCGATTGAGTCGGCGCTCGGCAAATTTATGCCGGAGGAATCGAATTGGACTCGTCCGGAAGGTGGGATGTCGGTGTGGCTGAGTCTGCCCGCTGGATTTGATGCCGGGGAACTGCTGATTCACGCCCGGGAGCGCGGCGTGATGTATGTTCCCGGGCGGTACTTCTATCACCAGAATCCTCAGCCGAACACCGTGCGCCTCGGATTTGCCAGCCTCGACGAAAAACGGATTATGCGCGGCATAGAGACGCTCGGCGAAGTAGTGAAGACGGAGTTCCGCAAGCGTCAGCGCGGCGCGCGCAGCGAGTTTCGTTCGCGCGTGGCGTTGGTCTGACCCAATCATGCTGCTAAAACCCAATCCGGAGAATATTTGTTTTGGCTGCGGCGGAGCGAACGCGCGCGGAATGCTACTCACCTTTGAGCAGGATGACGCCGCGCAACGAATTCGCGGGAATTTTCGGCTGGGGGCGGAATATCAGGGCGGGCCGGGATTCATTCATGGCGGTATCATCGCTACGGTGCTGGATGAAGTGATGGGGAAGGTTTGCCGGTTCCGCGGCGTTCGCGCCGTGACCGCGGAGTTGAGCATCGAATATTTGAAGCCAGTGCCGGTGGACGCGGATTTAACCGTGGAAGGGTACGAACTGGAAATGAAAGGGCGTAATTTGTTTCTGGCGGGGGATATTCGCGATTTTTCGGGTAAAGTGTTGGCGCGCGGCAAAGGGCGGTTCGTGATTATTTCTCCGCAGCAAGCTGCAAAAGACGACGCGCCGCCGGAATTGGCAGGGAAGCCGCTCGACAAGTGAATTTGTCAATAATGACTGAGGGAGAAACTCGATGGAACTAATGAACAATAATTTGTGGCGCGTGAAAGTGGGCCTGGCCGAAATGTTGAAGGGCGGCGTCATCATGGACGTCACCAACGCCGAGCAGGCCAAGATCGCCGAAGACGCCGGAGCCTGCGCTGTGATGGCGCTCGAGCGCGTCCCATCCGACATTCGCAAGGAAGGTGGAGTAGCGCGCATGGCCGCGCCGCGCGTCATTCGCGAAATCATGGACACGGTTTCAATTCCCGTGATGGCCAAAGTGCGCATCGGCCATTTCGCCGAAGCGCAAGTGCTCGAAGCGCTGGAAGTGGATTACATTGACGAGAGTGAAGTGCTCACGCCCGCCGATGAAGAGCATCACGTCTGGAAGCACGGCTACAAAGTGCCGTTCGTCTGCGGCGCGCGCAATCTGGGTGAAGCGCTGCGGCGCATTGCAGAGGGCGCCGCGATGGTGCGCACCAAGGGCGAAGCCGGATCGGGGAATATTGTGGAAGCGGTGCGGCACATGCGCACAATCGTCAGCCAGATGAAGCGCCTCACGTTGCTGGGCGAAGAAGAATTGGTGCACGAATCGAAGGAACTCGGCTCGCCGTTCGAGTTGGTCGCCTGGGTGGCAAAGCACGGCAAGCTCCCCGTGCCGAATTTCTCGGCTGGCGGTATCGCGACTCCGGCGGATGCAGCCCTCGTGATGCAGCTCGGCGCCGAAGCCGTATTTGTCGGCTCGGGAATCTTCAAGTCCAGCGACCCTGCGGTTCGGGCGCGGGCGATTGTCAAAGCCACAACCCATTACAAGGATCCGAAGGCAGTGCTGGAAGCCTCGGAGGAACTGGGCGACGCGATGAAGGGCCTGGACATTCGCCAGATGGACGAGAAGGATCTACTGCAGACTCGTGGGTGGTGATAGAGCCATGGCGATGGCCGAGCGAGCTGAGATCGTCAAGTCTGGAACCTGGTTGTATGACCATCACGTTCCGCACGGGGTCTGGATCGTCCGGCAGAACTTCGACTTCCATTGGGACGAGGGCTTCGAAGACAAGCCGGAGCGCCTGAATCCAGATGGTGAAGTGTTTCAGGTTCTGATCACGGATGAAGCCAGAATCAGGACCGTCGTGTTTCCAGCCTGCTTGACGTTGGAAGAAGCTGTCGCCTTAGCCGAGGAGACCATTCAACTTCGCATCACGTGGGACGATCATCGAATCCAGAAGCTTTATGCGGGACGACGGTACGAGCTCTCAAACCGAGCCGCTGCAGGCTAAACCCTGGTGGCTAGTGGCCTGTTTCGGGTTTCGCTCGTTGGGATTCAGCTGCGTTCATCTGAACTGTCTTCGAATCTGCGGTGCCTTAGGTTTTCCTTTCAATATTCATGAAAATCGGAATCGTTGCGATACAAGGTGATTACGAAGCGCATGCCCAGGTGCTGGAGCGCTTGGGTGTTTCGTACACGTTTGTGCGCACGCCGGAGGACCTAGCGGGGCTGGCTGGAGTGATTTTACCGGGCGGCGAAAGCACCACGCATCTGAAAGTGATGACCGAAGAGGGCCTCTTCGACGCGCTGAAGAAATTCGCGGCAGCCGGCGGTGCGTTTTTCGGCACCTGCGCCGGAACCATCTTGCTCGCGAAAGAAGTCCACGGACCCGCACAGGCTTCTCTGGGCTTGCTGGATGCGTCGGTATTGCGCAACGGTTACGGCCGGCAACTGGCGAGCGATGTGCACATGGGCCATACAAAATTGCGCCCCCAGCCGCTAGAGATGGTCTTCATTCGTGCGCCGATCATTGAGCGAACGGGACCGGGCGTGGAGATTTTGGCGGAGGATGCGGGGCATCCAGTATTGGTACGCGAAGGAAAGATTCTTGCGGCTACGTTTCATCCGGAGCTGAGCGACGATACGGCCGTGCACGAGTATTTTGTGCGCATAGCGCGGACCGGCGTGCCTGTAGCGCGTTAAGCGTCGCGCAAACTGAGGGTGGTCCCGTCTCGCGGCCTGGCCGCTGAAATATTCCCCCAAAAAGAGTTCTCCGAACTCGCGGTTCAATCCTTCTGCAAATTGTGAGATTCTGTCGCCCTCATGAAAGCTCCGGTAAAAGTGCTCTTTGTGTGCGTGGGGAATTGCGTGCGCAGTCCGGTTACAACCGCACAGCTAGCGCACGACTGAGACTAATTCCCAGCAAATCCGCGTGATTCTGTCTCAGGATTTATCAGCCTTAATCAGTAACACCCGGAGAGCAACCCGGAGAGATTAAATCGTACGAACAAACCCGGGCAGTGAAAAAATGCGCCCGGAGTGTGAGTCCTGGCGCATGGGTTTCGATCGTACGTTCTAGGCTTCTGCCGTCGTGTTCTTAATCCTTGGGTGGTGCGGATACGAGACTGATTATTTCCTCGGCAGTGTCTAGGTTGCTCTTGCCGAGCGGTACCACGTACACCGTTGCGCTTTTCTTGCTGGGCTTACGTTCGATGTTGAGAACGAAACGAGAGCGCGGCAGTTCCACATACTGGTTACGCATTCGCTCCAACTCTTCATCCGTGGCACCGTCAAGAATCTGACCAAGTTCATTCATCCAAAACCAGAAAGCACGTCCTGTATGTTTCGCTTTGCTCACGGTCGCACCCCCGCCTGCATGGGGATTACGTTGGACGCCGGCAATTCCTTGCTGAGTGTGGCGCGGTAGGCTGCCGTCCTTTCTGCCGCCTTGCGCAAGGCTTCGTCCGTAATCACGTTGTACCGTTTTAGCATCGTGGTGGAAGACCAACCCCCTTGCTGCATCACGATCAGCGGATCATTTCCAGCCGCCAGCGATTCGGTAGCGAAGCATTTTCTCAAACTGTGAAACCAACCCTGTCCCGCGCCGGTAAGACCAGCCTTGCGGCAGGCACCTTTCCATGCCTTGTAAAAATGTCGGATCGGCTCAAAGCAATTTTTCTTGAAGTTGAAGCGAGAGAAAACCCAGGGACTAACGTGCGTCACGCCGTTGACCGTGATGCTACGCGCAGCCTTGCGACGTTCCAGAACGGCTTGCAATTCCGGCGTATCCATAGAAATGGATCGCGCCTTTTTGGATTTCGTGGTGGACGGCGGGAGTTTGAACAGATCGCCTTGCTTCGATTCCCAAAGCAGTTTCAGGGTTTCGCCGCGCCGTGATCCGGCTTCATGGCAGAAGACAACCAGATCCCTAACGACCGGCTCAGACAAGTTGCGCACGATGGCGTTAAACGTGGCGGTGTCGTAGCACTCCATGCGAACGTTTTCCGCTTCGCTTAATTTGGTGATGTGCGGCTTGCCGACAAAGCCGCGTTCGGTCTGCGCCAAGGTGTAGCTCTGTGACAAGAGTTGCAACGTGCGATTGATCGTGGATGCTTTCTCGCCGATCTCTTGACGGCGCGAAATATAGGCTTTGATTTCTTGCGCGGTCAACTTGCTGGCGATCGACTTGCCGAAGTCGCGCTCCAATCGCTTAAAGTGGCAAATGGTCTGCGGGGAAAGTTTGTTGCGCACCTTGTAGTCTTCTTTCAGATCGGCGATCAGATCGCTGACATGAAGCCGCGCCATCTGTGGAGTTGTGAATTGGCGAGCACCTTCCAGATCGCAGGCAACCTTGCGGAGTTTGTCTTTCAGGAATTTGCGTGCCGCCTTTTCATCGGTGCATTTCGTGCTCTCGGTGTACTCCACGCCGCGCAGGTGGTAGCACGCGTAAAAGTACGGACTTCCTTTCATTCTGCGAATGCGACCGTCGCCGTAAGCCATGTTAGCGTGCCTCCTTTTTCAGAAAGTCCGCGATAGCCTGCAAAACCAGCGCGGTCATAGTGGTGTCTTTGTCCACGGCTACGTGTTCCGCGACTTCCTGCGGGAAGCAGTGATAGATTTTCAGATCCGGCTTTCCCCAGGCATTCGCGCCACACGTCGCACAGGTATATTTGGTTTTCGATTCGGTCTTCTTTTTCTCTGTCTCCGTTTGCGGATTCGATTGCCAGGAAATCTCTAGTCCGGTTGCGGCGAGTTTGGCGTACGCCTGCTGATACTTGCCGCCTTGCATGATGAAGTGATCCATGTGATAGCCGTTTGGCTTGCCGCCTGCTTTTCCGGTATGACTGGCATTCAGTCCGATGCGATACATTTCGCGACTCCACACGCGATCGTGATAGCCACTAGCGGGATCGCCGTCTTGCAGGGATCGCCACTGGTGGCACATTTCATGCACTAGCGTCGATAGGATCTCTTCGTCTGTATGGCCGGGAAAGCAGTCCGGATTTAGGCTGATTTCATCGATCCTGGCGGTGCTACTGCGGCTGTGCATGTTCCTTTTGTGGAAGTGTCCGCGCGAGTGTGGCTTGCGTTGGTACAGGAAAAAGTTAGGCGGCAGTGGTGTATCCGGCCACAGTTCCTGATTGAAAAACGCCTTTGCCTTTTCCAATTTGGCAAGATCGGATTCCGTTGGTTCCGTCTTGGTCGTACGATTTACTTTCTTTTTCATGGCTGCCGACTCCCCCACCAGCGACGCGGCTTCACGGTTGCCGGCTTGCCGCTGCCACGCCAGCGGACTCCGCATCTTCGGCAGACCAAACTTTGATCGCCTAACCTTGCTCGAACGTCTCTGGAATTGCATGCCGGACACTTCAAAGGTTTGAGCATCGTGGATTCCCCTGAGCAAAAAAAAGCGGACGCAACTTCGCCAAAGCAGATTTCGGCTTTGACAGGAAGTTACGTCCGCATCAGAACGGCAGGACGTCACTGATCGCCAATTACGCGACCGAGTCGCCTATATTTCTATCTCTCCCCCAAGCCCGTGTCAACAATAAAACGCTGCACATAAGTATGGTACGTCAAAGTACAGTACACTACCTAATTGCTATACTAAGTTATAATACTTTAGCATCCCATGCCGACAAACAAAGAGCAGTGAAACCTAGTAGGCGTGGAAACGCATGCCGCCGTGCCGATTCTGGACGTAGCTCGAGGTAAACAGTTTACCAGTATTTATACTTGCGGATGTCCGGTATTTAGAGTATGAACCTGCGATGCCGAAAGGCAGACACAAACGAAAAGGGAGAAACACAATGGCGACTAGTCTAAATTCGTCCATCTTAGGGAAACGACCGATCGGACGTCCGCCTGGAAAGGAACACGATGCGGCGTTGTGCCTGCGCGTGCCTGGGGAGCTCCGAATTCAAGTGGAGAAAGCAGCCAAAGCGGAATTTCTGCCAATCGCTATTTGGGTGCGCCGTGCGATGCGCGCCGAACTGCGCCGGAAAGTGAAACCTTAATCCAGCGGCATCGATTGCCGGTGGGTCTAAAACACGAACGCCAGGGAGATCAGTCCCTGGCGTCGCACTTCGTTTGCTGAAGGATCGTCAGTGGGAAAGATAGCACGCGGGAAAAAATCGAGTCAATCCAAACTTTTCAATCGCTGTTTGCTAGCAGTGCGCGAACTCCCCCTAGAACGTTTCCACCTGCCGGATGACTCGCACCGTCAATGGCGCGGTGTCGCCAGAAGCCGCGCTGCGGTTCTGGAACACTTAGCCAGCCGTGCCAATTCCGATGGCAGCTTCCAGCGCGACGGTCGAGACTATTCCCCGAACGCCGAAAAACTCCAGGAACGCTTTGGCGAGCGTTTGTTCTATTACCGTTTCAACGAACTGCGCGACCTTGGACTGTTGATCTGGTTTCGTCCCAACCGCCAGTTGAAGCGTAGCTACCGCATTCTCATGGAAAACTTCTACTGGAACGCCGATCGAATCGCCGAATTCTACGTGCGTCCTGACCTGCAAAACTCAAACTTTGACGTGCCAAACTCCCATGAGCTCTGACCTGCAAAACTCAGATCCTGACCTGCAACCTACGGCAGTCCTGACCTGCAACCTATTGCGCTCCGCTGACCTGCAAAACTCAGGTTTAAACTCAAATAAAAAAAGATACTTGCGCGCCAGTTTTGCAGGTCCTCCGTCTTTTACCGTCAAATACATAAAGTCCGCTGCGCTGCTTTATCAGTCGCTCATCAGGCGATGCGATTCGCAGCGTCGGCGTACAGCAATCGTTGAATCTTGCTATAGCGCAGCCTTAGTTTCTCGCTGCGCCTTTGCCTTGCTTTGGACTTATCCATAACTGAAGGTCGCGTCAAGATCACGCGAAAAAAAAGAACAATTCAGCCAACGGCTAGCCGCAGAGGTACTCATCCTAGGACGCTTCCTAGGGCCATCCTACAAATCAACCCAACACAAACCCAGTCGGTTTCAACAAACCCAGCGGGTTCCCAAAAGGGAAACGATTGCGTGACGGGCCAGTTTCCGGTTACGCGACTAATCGGGCATTGGGATTACTGTAGCACCTCGGGCCCCATACATGAGTCCAGCCTGTCAAGCCCGCCCCATGACTCGAACAAGTGCTTCGCGTTCACGACAACCTCTTCCAGTCCGCGTGGTCTGCCGTTCCCTGAGTCGGGAAAGACGAGATATACGACATCGTCGTCCTTTCCGCCTGTTCGCGGATTAGAGTCTATGCCCAAGGCTTGAGCGAGAGCGATTGAGCCTTCACCGACCGGAAGATTTGGCGCGCTTTCATCTGCCACGATGGCTCCAGAAATCCTTCCGTTTTGAAGATTCACGACGGTGGCGAAGTCACCTAATCGAGCATAATTTAGAGCTTTTGGGTGAAGCACGACATACGGAATCGTCGCCGCGTCCACGTACCTATGCGGGTCACGGGGATTTGGATTGTCAACGTCATACAGCGCCGTCGTAGAAACATAAAAACCGGGCGCGGGGTCCGACTCCAACTGTACAACAGGGCGTCCGCTCGGCTTTTCATTTTCGGTTACTAGTGCCCACCAGTTTCATTTGTGCCCAGCGTGACTTAACGAATCGAGACCGAGTCGGTTGTTCGGGTGGTAGGCGCGGAACGCACCGTCAGCGTCTATCGCAAGTCCCGACTTGTAGAAGAAGGCTCGGGGGCCCGGCGAAGAGGTCCAAGCGACAATGTGATGTGCGGTGAAAAGCTTAGCCGTTTCGCAAGTCTCGCGTGATACCCGGTAAGAAGCCTGCGGAACCCCAAGTGGGAAGGTCCAAAGCACGAGAATTGCGAGTCCGTACTTCATAGGTGCGTTACTCACTTCGTAAAAGATATCGCGCCCGTTCCCGCAGTTCAAACCGAATTCTGCGCTTCGTTTGGAGAAGCGATAGCCAAGTCCTGATAAACGCGCTAATCGGAGACTAGCCCACCTGAACCGCTGCGGAACACTCCTCCACAATCACCACCAGCCTCCACAACTCCATACCGCACCCATTACGGAACCAAATGACTTGCGAACAAGAAAGAATGCGGCGAGAGCTCCGAACCGAAAGCGACCGCGCGGTCTTTTTGCCGGCGCGCGCGTCTCTGTGCCTGTGCGGGAATGTGTATCATAGAGTAATATAACTCGCCTAGTTATCGTATAGTTACGTCCGGCAATTGCGTGAACGACCCGAGTGCCGATTAAAACAGCAATGAATATGCTAGTCGTGGAAGCAGTCCCCGGATGCTCTCTGGCTGTTGAGAGCGCAGAAAGGTGCTAGAATGCAGGCGATATTCGCACATCGCTGCGCGGTCTTCGCTTCTGTTCGGACTCAGAATCTTCGCTCTCGCCGCGATCGCCGAATCAGAATGATGTGCGGTCTAGCTTCGATTATTTTTTGGGAGAATTTTTTTGTGACACGAATTCGCGCAGATCGTAAGCAGATGGTTCGCACGGATCGGGTGAATCGGAACGCACTGAAGAGTGCGGTGAATATCACGGGACTTTGGCAGGTGGATAGCACCGAACGCGCCAGGGGTGACGGCTGTACCACGCGCAGGCATGCGTCCGATTAGTGACAGACCACCAAACGTCCCGACGCAATTCGAAAAATTGGTCGCAATCGAAACTTGAAATTTGCCGATGAACACAAATACAAATATCACGAACAAGGAAAAAGATCAGGATCAAGTTTTAACGCGCATGATTCCTTACCCCCCCCCGTTATAATGTGGTCAAGTAAAATGATTGCGTAAAACGTCGTCGCGGACGGGCTCAAGCGCGAAAGGGCAAAAGTCTAAGTGAAAGCGAAACTCATCCTGGGCTTTCTGACACTCGGAGCGATTTTGTTCAGCGTGGCATATTTAACCCGCTACGAGTATTTCAAGGTGGGACGCTACGTCGGAGTACAGTTGGAATTTCGCACGAACCGCTACACCAACGAAACGGACGGGTTGAATAATACTGGCTGGCATGTCGTGCAAACTTCTGGGGAATGGGCGGACCACCACTGGAAGAGAACTCACCCGGATGTTTTGCCCCCGCTGCCCGCTGCCCCTACTTTGCCCGCTCCTGAGCCCGTCCCGGTCCCTATCCCGACACAATAAGAAGCCAGCCCGCGTTCACTTGCCAGTTGTAATCTTGAACTGTTGATCCGGCGGAAGATTTTTCTTTACGTATGCTTCCGCTGCGCGGCGCGCTTCTTCTTCCGTGCTAAAGCCGACAATGCGTCGCTTCAAACTGTCTTTGCTGTTCCGAATCTCGTACCACCACTCGTTCATGTGGAACCACCTTCGAGCGCGTCGCCGTGATGCTCCGGATCGCGCTAAACGTTTACTATATTAATGGTATGATCCGCGCCGATGGAAACGCCAGCCAAAAGCGAGAATTCGGACCAGACCCGGAGAAAACCCGGAGAATCCGACCGGAAATCGGAGAGCGTGATTCAAAAACCCCCGGTTTCATTGGTAAAAGTGCTGTTTGTCTGTGTGGGCAACTGCGTGCGCAGCCAGATGGCCGAAGCGATCGCGCGCCATGGCTGCGCGGATATTATTCTGCCGGAAAGCGCCGGAGTTTCGCCGTTGGGTTTCATTGATACCACCACGCAGGCCGTCTTGCGCGAGCGCGGCGTTCCGTTTGCCGGCCAATTCTCCAAAGGTCTGCACAGCCACAAGCTCCGTAAACCGGACGTGGTAATTAATATGTCCGGCATCCCGGGCAAGTCGCTGTTTCCGGAGCACGACGTGGAGGATTGGAAGGTGAAGGACCCGTTCGGCGAGGACATCGCGCTCCATCGGCTGATTTTCGAGTACATCGAGGCGCGGGTGACTCTGCTCGCGGCGCGTTTGCGCACGCGAGCGGCCACCGCGGGGTAGAACCAGGCTCACGAGCTAAGACGAATTAAGCAGGGAACGATGCGGCGCGAAACTACAAGCGTTTCCCAGGAAGATTATCTGAAAGCGATCTGGGAATTGGTGCAGGAAGAGCAGGCGCCGATCAGCGCGCGCCTGGCTGAAGATTTGGGAGTAACTCCTCCCGCAGTTACTGCGGCGCTGAAGCGCATGACCCGCGGCGGATATTTGCGCGTGCGGCGCGACGGTCACATCGAACTCTCGGCAAAGGGCCAGGAGATCGCCGGGCACCTGGTGTTGCGTCACCGGCTCGCGGAAAAGCTCCTCACCGACGTGATTGGCCTGGAATGGGCGCGCGCACACGAAGAGGCCGAGCGGCTCGAGCATGGAATTTCGCCGGAAGTCGCGGGATTGCTGCTGAAGCGTTTTGGTCGTGAGAGCCGCTGCCCCCATGGAGTACCGCTGGTCGGCGGGATGGCGAAGTTACGGCGGAAATTTGGCGCGGTGCGGTTGTCGGATGTTTCGGTTGGCGGAACCTACGAAATTTTGCGCGTGTACGAGAAAGACCCGAAGTTCCTCGAATTTCTCACTGGCCTAGGCCTGCATCCGGGAACGAAAGTGCGCGTCCATCAGCGTGAGTATGACGAGACGATGGTGTTGACCGTGGCGGGCCGTGCGGCGGCACGAATTCATCTGGGAAAGCCGGCCACGCAACGCGTCTGGGTGCGCGGCGCGACCTAGCCCTGAGTACGATAAATAAACGTGATGCGGGCCATTCGTCTGGCCTATTGCAACCGCTGCCGCGGGCGACTATGATACGCGGTGTTAGCCCCCGCAGGGTGACTGGAATGGTCCAGAAAACCTTGATTGCTTCGCGCAGCTTCCAGCCAGGTACCAAGACGACGGGCATTTGTGTCTGTAAGCTTTTTGTGTGATTTAGATGTTCCTGTGGGGTGGATTCGCCTGAAGACCCACGTCAGGCAAAGCGCTACCAAGATTTCGAATTTCCTGAAAATCACTGAAGACTGAAGGAGGAACACGAAATGGCAACTGCATCCGTAGCTGTGCAACCAAATGAAAATGTAACCGGGTACGTGACCAAGACCCGCAAGATGCTGATCAACGGCAAGTGGGTTGATTCCGCTTCCGGCAAAACGTTCGCCACCTACAATCCGGCCACCGGCGCGGTTCTATCAAACGTAGCCGAGGGCGATAAGGAAGACATTGACCGCGCAGTGAAAGCAGCCCGCGCGGCATTTGAAACCGGTCCGTGGTCGAAGATTTCTCCTTCCGAGCGCGGCCAGATGATCTGGCGCTTGGGCGACTTGCTCCAAAAGCACCTGGAAGAATTTGCGCAATTGGAATCGCTCGACAACGGCAAGCCGCTCAAGATTGCACGCGTGGCTGATCTGCCGCTTGCGATTGATCATTTCCGCTACTACGCCGGCTGGGCCACCAAAATTGAAGGCAACACGGTCCCGATGTCCGGTTGGAAGCAGGGAATGTTTCACGCCTACACAATGCGTGAGCCGGTCGGCGTGGTTGGTCAAATCATTCCATGGAATTTCCCGTTGCTGATGGCCGCGTGGAAATTAGGACCGGCGCTGGCGACCGGTTGCACGATCGTGTTGAAGCCCGCGGAACAAACGCCGCTGACGGCGCTGCGCCTTGGCGAATTGATTCAGGAAGCGGGCATTCCCGACGGAGTGGTGAATATCGTTCCAGGCTACGGCGAAACTGCCGGCGCCGCGCTCGCTGCGCATCCTGACGTTGACAAGGTCGCCTTCACCGGTTCCACCGAAGTCGGCAAGCTGATTCTGCACGCCGCCGCGGGGAACTTGAAAAAGGTCTCGTTGGAACTAGGCGGCAAGTCGCCGAATATTATTTTCGACGATGCCGACTTGGACTCCGCTATTCCCGGAGCTGCCAGCGCGATCTTCTTTAATCAGGGTCAGTGCTGCTGCGCCGGCTCGCGCCTGTACGTCGAGAAGAAAGCTTTCGACAAGGTCGTCGAAGGTGTCGCCGATAGCGCATCGAAAATCCGCGTGCGCCCGGGATTCGATCCGGACAGCGATCTCGGCCCGCTCGTCTCCGAAGAGCAGCTCAATCGCGTGTGCGGCTATTTGGAGAGTGGCGCGAAAGAAGGCGCGAAGGCAGTCACCGGCGGCTCGCGTGAGGGTACGACAGGCTACTTCGTGAAGCCCACCGTGCTGGTGAACACCAATCCGAAGATGAAAGTCGTGCAGGAAGAAATTTTCGGACCGGTGGTTACCGCGATTCCGTTCAGCGACCCGAGCGAAATCGTGGCGACTGCGAACGATACCATCTACGGCTTGGCTGCTGGCGTCTGGACGCGCGACATCAAGAAAGCGCATCAGATGGCGGCTAAGATCAAGGCCGGAACCGTGTGGATCAATTGCTACAACATCTTCGACGCGACGCTTCCGTTTGGCGGCTACAAGCAGTCTGGTTGGGGCCGTGAGATGGGACATGAGGTGCTGGAGCATTACACCGAAGTTAAGTCGGTGTGCTCCGCGCTGTAGTTCGCGTAGCGCAAGTAGAAATCAGAACTCGGTAAGGACACGGCATACCGTGCCCTTACTTGCTGCTTCTCGAAATTTGAAAAGATCGATAACGGAGCCGAGCGCGGGTTGCTCGGCTCTTTTTGTTTCTGTATTGTTTTGATGGCGCATCGCAGTGCACAGGAGATTTTATGCTGATCGAAGCGGCGTTGAACGGCGGAAGGACGCGGGCGGAGCATCCTCACGTACCTTGTTCGCCGCAGGAACTCGCTGCGGCCGCGAAGGAGGCTGTCGCGGCGGGCGCCGGCGCGGCGCATTTCCATGTTCGTGCTGCTGACGAACGCGAGAGTCTCGATTCGGACGATGTAGCACGAGCGGTTTCGGCTGTGCGTCCGGCAATTCCTGGCGTGCCGTTTGGTGTGAGCACGGGACTGTGGATGGTGCGGGATGCGCGGGAGCGCCATGAGAAAGTGGCGGCGTGGAAAACTTTCCCGGATTTTGCTTCGGTGAATTTCAACGAAGAAGGCGGGATCGCACTCGCAGAAATGCTGCTGGCAAATGGCATCGGCGTTGAGGCAGGGATGGGCAGCGTGCTCGCCACTGAGAAATTTCTGGAGAGCAAGCTCGCGGCGAAGTGCCGGTGGGTGTTGCTGGAGCCGGAGCACCAGGAACTGGATGCAGCGCTCGCGGTTGTCGCCAAAATCGAGGGGATGCTGCGCGATGCCGGGATCGTCTTGCCGATTATTTTGCACGGAGTCGGCAGCACGGCTTGGGACCTAATCGATGTGGCGGCGCAACGCGGCTATGACACGCGCATTGGGTTGGAGGATGCACTTACTTTGCCGGACGGCAGCATAGCCAAGGACAATGGGGAATTGGTTGCCGAAGCACGTCGCCGTGTTCAGCGGTTAGGTTTGCGTGGGCGGTGACGCACTGCTTTTCGCTGGGACACGCTAGTAGTTGACCTGCGGAACTAGCGAAGCCTCGACTTCCACGTAACGATAAGAGCGCATCCTCACTGTTAAAGTTTCCGATTCACCGACGTTAAGCTTGTAAACGAACCTCGTGCGATCCTTTCGCTGCTCCTGCGAGGGGTCCACAGATTTGTGGAATTTCCACGTGCGAACATTCTTTTCGGCTTCTTTCCTCAACATGCTGTTGCCTGAAAGTATCTCGACGGATATCACGCTACCGCTCGGGTCGACCACGAATGCCATTTTGACATCGCCTGTAACGTGCGCTGTCCGTGCTAGTGGCGGGTACATGGGAAGTTGGCCAGAAAGAAACCCTAATTCCTGACCTTCGGACGAAGTTGTGTGAGGCAGACAGAACAGCGCTAGAACGGCGAAGATACAGGCAGATAGTTTCAATTTGTCCTCCGGCTCTGCTAAACGTTTCCGCCGTTCCCTCTAGCCTTTTGCTCTTTCAATTGCTGCTTCCAGCCGAGGATGCGTGCTTTATTTCCGGCTTCTTCGGCTTCGGGGACCATGCCTTTGCGCTGATAGGCGCGAGAAATCGTGGTCCAGGCGAGAATGTCATCGGGGTCGAGCTCCAGTATGCGCCGGGCGGTTTCAATGGTGCGGTCAAAATCCTGCTGGGCGTGATAGGCTTGCGCCAGGCCATGCAGCGCGTCGCTAAATTTGGGATCGAGATCAAGCGCACGCGAGTATTCCGCAATCGCTTCCGGGAGTTTTCCCTCGCCGAAGAAATCAATGCCCGCGTAGTAATGGTCTTCCGCGCTTTGCGTAGGCTCGCTGGTCACATTGTGATTCTAACACCCGTGCCGCCATGTTGAACGCTCTTCGCTATTACTGGATTATTGCGCGGGGGTATCGGCTGCGGCCCTGGGCTTCTCCCTATTTGCAATGGAGGCTGGAAACTTTCTTCGGCAAGGACGCTTCCGAACTCGACGCTGGCAAATTCTTCAGCTTGATGTGGCGTGAACGCGCGCGTATGGAGCGCTTTCTAGAATGGGTAGGCGACCGGCGCCGCGAGCAGCGGTTATAGCGTTTTCGACTTACGCAAAAAGTGCAGTGTTGCCATCCTGAACCCGCGCCAGCGGGTGAGGGATTTGTTTTTCGTCAGGCCACGGCTTCAGCCGTGCCGTAACTTCGGTGCAATCGAAGCGGCTTCAGCCGCTGAGGGACTGAGTTTCATGTTCTCGCGCGGACTCTACAGTCGCGCGGACATGCGGGACATTATTTTGCCGCTGGCCGAGATCACGGAAAGAATCAGGTGGTCGCTTAGCGGGACGTTGTGATCGCGGACTTTGATTACGTAGAGCATGCGATTGTCGCCTTCTTCCATCACCAGCGGTTTGCGTTCGATAGTCACAGTCGCCGCGGGCCGCAGATAAAGGCCGCGTTTCCACTGCACGCGAAATTGCATCCCCTTGATCACGTCGGGTGTTTTGGCCGGAGTGTACGTGTCCGAATCACATACCTCGATGCGGATATTGATTTCGAGGGTCAGGTAATCCGGAAAAAAATCTACCGGTTGGGAATTTTTGCGAAATTCTGAACCTTGCGGCGTGTCGATTCTTTCGAGTCCGTTGAAGAAACTCAGGGATTGCATTACTGGGATGAAATTCACGCAGACGTCACCGGCTCGAATCTGGCCGTTCGAGAGAGAAACGTCGTCTTTGTACTCGTGCATTTTTCCCGTGAGGCTTTCCGACTGCGCACGCGCGATGGGAGCAAGCAGCAGGCAAGCCGCGGCGACGGAATACGCGATGGGCCGGATGATTTTCATGTCAGCGGGCGGCTCGCGGCGGCTGAGAGGCTGCGCAAGATACCATGTCGTCACGATATAACGCGGCGCTGGGGACTGGCAACTGCGGCGTCGTTGTCGTGCTGCAAAATCGTGAGCTGTGATTCAGGCGTATAATTGAATTTGAAGAGTGCATGCCATGCAAGGCCTGAAAATATTGCAAAAATCGACGGAATTACACGAAGCGCGCTGGTGGGAGGCGGAGCCGGGCGGTAAGGTGCATTGCTATCTTTGTCCGCGGCATTGCCATATCGGCGAGGGACAGGCCGGCTTCTGCTACATTCGCGCCAACGAAGGCGGAAAACTCTACAGTTTGGGATACGCGCATCCCGCGGCGATGCAGGTGGATCCCATCGAGAAGAAGCCGCTGAACCATTTCCTTCCCGGCACGCGCGTTTTTTCGATGGGGACAGCCGGATGCAACATGGGCTGCTTCTTCTGCCAGAATTGGGACATTTCGAAATCCCGCGCGGACCAGGTGGGCTCATCCTACGTGCCGCCGGAAGACGTGGTGCTGCTCGCGATTCGTAATAACTGCGATTCGATCGCGTTCACGTACAACGAGCCGACGATATGGGGCGAGTACGTGATTGATATCTGCCACGCGGCGAAAGAAGCGGGGCTAAATACTGTGATGGTGTCCAACGGATACATCACTTATGACGCGTTCCACGATATTTACGACCACATTGACGCGGCGAACATTGATTTGAAAGCTTTCACCGAGAAATTCTACGGAAAAATTACGCTGACCCATCTGCGGCCGGTGCTGGATGCGTTGCTCTGGCTGAAAAATGAAACGAATGTGTGGTTTGAGATTACGAACTTGATGATTCCGACTTTGAATGACGCTGCTGAGGAAACGCGCGAGTTGTGCGGTTGGATTCTGGATAATTTAGGGCCTGATGTACCGCTGCATTTCACGGCCTTTCATCCCGATTTTAGATTGCAGGATAAGCCGAGAACGCCGGCGGAAACTCTGCACGCGGCGCGGCGGATCGCGCTGGATGCCGGGCTGCACTACGTGTACGAAGGAAACATTTATAGCGATGGAGCGCATACTTCGTGCCCGGGCTGTAAGACGTTTCTTGTGAAGCGTTCCTGGCACGATGTGCAGCAGAACCGTTTGCAGGAAGGGAAGTGCCCAAAATGCGGTACGGCGATTCCTGGACGTTGGGCCAATCCTCATGGCAAAACTCCACAAAAACTTTACGATCACGCGCGCGTTGTGGCCGCATCTAAGTATTCGGACCTGAATTTGTAGCGGGTGTATTGCGGTTGGCGCGACCGGCGCGGCGAACGAATAACAGAGATCCTTTGCTGCGCTCGGGATGAGGGATCGGAAATGCAGATAGCGATCCCGGTCTGCGGGATCGCCGCTCCAAAAGCTCTCCTTAATTTGTAACGAATGGCGGCGGGTGTGCGTAGTAATAGTGTGGGTGATATGACTGGGAATTCCAACGGATTTGCCATACGGACGGAACGGGTGTCGCGGCAGTACGCGATGGGCGCGGCGCTGGTGCACGCGGTGGACGATGTTTCGATCGCGGTGCAGGCTGGGGAATTCGTGGCGCTGCTGGGGAGTTCGGGCTCGGGGAAATCCACGCTGCTGAATTTGCTGGCGGGGCTTGACCGGCCGACTTCCGGCGCAATTTACGCTCACAACCACAATCTCGCGGAAATGTCGTCGCAGGAGCTGGCGCATCATCGCAGTCATACCGTGGGCATGGTGTTTCAGGCGTTCAATCTGCTGCCGCGGATGACGCTGGAGGAAAACGTCGAGCTGCCTTTACGTCTGGCGGAGGTAGATCGCGGGGAGCGTCCGGCGCGTGTGCGCGAGGCGGTGGAGCGGGTGAGCCTTGCGGCGCGATTGTCGCATCGGCCTAGCGAACTTTCCGGCGGGGAACAGCAGCGGGCAGCGCTGGCGCGGGCGTTGGTGAACCGGCCGACGATTCTGCTGGCAGACGAGCCGACCGGAAACCTGGACAGCGTGACGGGCGATGCGATCATGCATCTGTTACAGGACATAAATCGGAATTTGGGGGTGACGATTGTGATGGTGACGCATGACAAAGTGCGCGCGGCACGTTATGCGCACCGGATTATCACCATGCGCGACGGGAAATTGGTGACCGAGGGAGCCAGCGATGAAATTGCGTGACTTGACGGAGCTGGCGGCGCGCAACCTGCGCGAAGCGGTGCTGCGGAATTCGTTGACGACGCTGGGAATCGCGGTGGGTGTGGCGTCGCTAGTGGCGATGTTGTCGCTGGGAGTGGGATTGCAGGAGCTGGCTAGTACGCGACTGTCGCGATCGGTGCTGTTCGACGCGGTGTTCGTGACGACACAGGCGAACATGCGCGCATTTGGTGGGCCTCCGCGTCCGGCGGCGGAACGCGGCGCTGCGCAACCGTCTCGGAAGTTGGATGACGAGGCGCGCCGCCAGCTGGCTGGGATCAAGAATGTGGTCGAGGTGTACCCGGAGGTGCGGTTCCCGACGGAGGTGCAGTTCGAGGGCAAGCCGTATATGACTACTGTGGCGGGGATTCCGGCGTCGGCGCGGGGTGATGGAGCATTTGATGAGATGAAGGGATCGTTCTTCTCCGGGCCGGAGGCGAACGAGGCGATTCTGCAGATTGAGTTCGCGCGGGACCTTACGAAGCTGACGGATTCGCTAATCGGCAAGGAATTGGTGCTGCGCTATGCGGAGAAGCAAGCGCTGCCTGCGGATGACGCGCCGGTGCGAAAGAAGCCGTCGAAAGATGCTGCTGCGGCTGCGACTGGGAAAGCTGCCACTGGTGTAGCTGCGACGAAGGATTCTGCTGCGGATGACGGACCTGTGTCCGGAGGATTCTCGTTGGTGCCGCGGGAGATGAAGCTGCGGATTATTGGCGTTGTGGAGACCGAGCCGGCTACTGGATTTGGCGGTTTTGGGCGCGGGCGATTGCTGATTCCGTTGCAGATTGCGCAGAACTTGCGGATTGCGCAGCCCACTGACATGCGAGAGATGCTGCGCGGCAGCAGCGGAAAGCCAACGTATGAAAGTTTGACTGTGCGCGTGAGTTCGCCGAAAGCTGTGCAGGGCGTCGAGGACGCGATCAAGGGGATGGGATTTGGGACGTTTTCGATTTTGGATGCGACCAAGAACCTGCGTTTGTTTTTCACGGTGTTTGATTTACTGCTTGGAATTTTCGGGAGTTTGGCACTGACCGTCGCGTCACTCGGAATAATAAATACGTTGGTAATGGCGATACTGGAGCGGCGGCGGGAGATTGGAATTTTGAAGGCGCTGGGGGCTGCGGATCGTGACGTGCGGCGGCTGTTTTTCGCGGAAGCCGGAGCGATGGGGTTGCTGGGGGGAGTGCTGGGAGTGGGGTTGGGCTGGGGGATTGGGCGCGTGCTGACGTTTGCCACGAATGTGTACTTGCGGAGGCAGGAGCTTCCGCCGATTGATCTTTCTTCGATTCCCTGGTGGATGGTTGTGGGCGCGATTGCGTTTTCATTTTTTGTGAGTTTGGCGGCTGGAATGTATCCGGCGTCGCGAGCAGCGCGGCTGAATCCTGTGGAGGCGCTGCGGTATGAGTGACGTCTGCTGGCACGGGCGCGGGCGGGCACTGGGTTTGATCGTCGCGCTCATCGCCTTCACTGGGATTTGTGCTGCGCCGGCTGGGGCGGCGCCGGGAAGGGCAGAGTGCCGCACGGCTCCGAGCAAGATTCTGGGGCACCCTGTTCCTTATTGCGTGATTCTTCCGGCCGATTACGATACCGATAAGACGAGCACTTACCCGGTGCTTTATTTTCTGCATGGCCTCGGCGGAAACGAGCAGATGCTGCTGAATTCCGGCGGGATGAACATGATTCAGGATTTGCGCGAGTCGAAACGGATTGGCGAGTTCCTGATTGTGGCGCCGGATGGCGGGCGCAGCTTCTACATCAATTCGCGCGACGGCAAAGTGCGCTACGAGGATTTTTTCATACGCGAATTTCTGCCGTACATTGAGAGCCACTACCGGATTCGCGCGGAAAAGAAATCGCGCGGGATTACGGGCGTCTCGATGGGAGGGTATGGCGCGCTGCGGTTTGCGCTGCGGTATCCGAATCTTTTCGTGGCGGTGAGCGCGCACAGCCCTGCTTTGATTGATGTGCCGCCGAAGATCAATGTGTCCAGCGACCAGGCCGAGGCGGTGGCGGCGGAGCTGGGCAAGGCGTTCGGCTCGAAGGTGGATTTGGCGTTTTGGGAGCGCGAAAGTCCGTTCACGATGGTGAGAAATGGGCCGCGGCCAGCGGGATTGCAGATTTATTTCGATTGCGGCAGCGAGGATGATTTTGGGTTCAATAAGGGCAGTGTGCAATTCGACGAGTTGTTGACGGTGCACGGGATCGCGCATGAGTTTCATCTTTATCCTGGCGGGCATGATTGGGAGTACTTTGCCGAGCATTTGCCGGCGTCGTTCGAGTTTCAGTCGCATTCGTTTGGGTTGGCGACTCTCTCCAAATAGATCCACACCCAAGAGTGGCTGTGCCACGATGCAAGACCGAAGAGCACCGGCAAGATTGCCTGTGCCACGATCGATTTTTGTGTTGCGGTTAGAAAATCGTTTCTCTTTTAGTTTCATTGGATTGCCAAAGTTTTGAATTCGGGTCTGTTGCGGTTAGAAACACGCGACGAGGAGCAGTGCGGTGCAACGCGGGCTGCGAAATGGTCGAAAATGGCAGCGATTAGAAAATGTCTTCTCGTGAGTTGTGAGCCGGTTATCTCGATATCTAATATTTGGGTAGCGATTAGGGTTTGCCGAGCCGCGACGCGAGGAAGTGGGGGTGGCGGCAGTTCCTCGCCGCCGGACTGGCGGGCCGCCTGCTCCGGGCACGCCCGTCGAACCTGCGGCTGGCAGGTTCTCTGGGTAAACGATTGTGTGTACAGTTTCATATTTTAGTTTCCGTTTGAATGTAACGCGAACGCGCGGCGGAAACAGCTGGGCGATGGGACAGAAATGGTGCAGAACCAGTACCAGCTGTACGAAATCGGTGAAACCTGTACTGCTTGCGACGGACAGGTTTGGTACAGGTTTTTTTGGCGCGGGCAACTGGAAAACTTCGCGGGAAGTGCACCGCGAAAGGTGTGTCGCTTCGCGGCGTTGATTTCTTATCGAGCAGGGCAGCGAACGGCGCACCGGTTAGAATGCCGCCGTCGCGATTCGCCGAGCGACAAGACTATTTCTTGGGCGTTGTTGCACTCTTTTCTGCTTCGATTGTGACCTCGACGGTAGCGCCCGGTTTAAGGCAGACTTTTTTGCCATCTTCATCTTGCAAGACGTTATCAACGCGAAGCTCACGGTACATGTGTTCGGCACTGTGAACCGAAATCTGAGCCTTTTCCGGCCCGACGATATTTCCTGGAATAATTTTTTCGACGACTCCTCGCAGGGTAATGGTGGGTTTCTGTTGTGGTGTAGCGCTTGGCATAAGAGGCTACATAAGAGGGAACGAGTCTGCTTCGACGGTACTCGCTTCCGGAGTGGATAGCCACCTTATACGCCTTACCCCCTAATACCTTACTTTCGGGCTTTCCTTGTTGTCTGATCCAATTTGGGCAGTTGGGCCACCGTCCGCCAATCCTTCGATCCCGTCCCGCTACTGCGGGACGGGATCGAAGGATGAATCGCCCCCGCTCTGCGGGGGCGATTCACAACCTCAAGCGCGCTTCCCTCATCAGAGGGTTCAAGGCGCGGGTCGCTTGCAAAACAGGCACACGACGGATTGAAAAGGAGAAGTGACGATGAAAACAGCCGGCAACATACCGAGGGCGATTTCATTTGCAGCACTCTTGGTGACGGCGCTGGTGAGCCTTTCCCTGCCGGCACGGTCTCAGGATGCCGCCGCGCCCTATTCCAAAATGGCTCCGCTCGATCAGTACCTGATGACGGATCGAAGCGCCGAGATTGCGATGGCACGCAGCGCAGCGCCGCCGTCCATTTCAGACGATGCTGAAGTGATGGTCCTCGGGCGGCATGGGTATGAAACTGTCGTCAAGGGCAAGAATGGTTTCGTCTGCCTGGTGGAGCGATCATGGATGTCTCCGTTTGATTTTGCGCAGTTCTGGAATCCGAAGATGCGTGGCCCAATCTGCTTTAATCCACCCGCGGTGCGTTCGATCCTTCCTCTCACTTTCAAGCGAACGGAGCTTGTGCTCTCCGAAAAGTCCAAGGAGCAGATCATTGAGGGGATCAAGGCGTTCGACGCGCAAGGCCTGCCGCCCCTCGTACCCGGCGCAATGTCCTACATGATGTCACCCCAGGGCTATCTGAACGACTCAGCTGGCCATTGGGTTCCTCATTTGATGTTTTACGTTCCACTTACGGACCCCAAGTCATGGGGAGCGGATTTGCCTGGCACTCCAGTGATGTTGAATCCACAATTTGCGGGCGCTCCAGAGCCGATTACTGAGTACATGATTCCGGTGTCTACGTGGTCAGATGGAACAGCCGCTCCCAAGGAAGCGCAGTAGAGGAGTGTGAAGTCGTTCTTCTAAACAGGTGTGTGGCCCACCCGCCCGGCGATTCACCGACAAGGTCAAAGACGCCCGCCTAAAAAGCGAAAGCAGGCGGCCGCTACAAAAGCAAAAACACCCGCAACGGCGAGCGAATCGACACGACGAAGCTGTGTCTGGTCTCGCTGTCCGCAGGTGGAGCGGTCACGTCCCACGAGCGAACAGCATCGGCATTGCGATGGGAACCGCTGCAGCGCGATTTCTGTGATATTGCAGCACTTAACGGCCCGCGAGCATGGCCCCGAATCTGCAGGGCACTATACCGTGCTACGGTATAGTCCTCCTGCGACCGATAGAGTACAATGTGCGGCGGACTAGCATGACGTTCAGGGAGGGGCGCAGGGCATGCACAGAAACAAAAATGTGGAAGCGTTTTTACCGATGACGCCGGCGATGTTTCATGTGTTGATCGCGCTGGCCGATGGCGAAAAGCATGGTTACGCGATTCTGAAGGAAGTGGCGCGGCGCACGGAAGATACGGTGCGGCTGAGCGCGGGGACCTTGTACGGCAATCTGGCGCGGCTGGAAAGCTCCGGGCTGATCGTGGAATCGGACGAGCGGCCGGCGATTGGCTTGGATGACGAGCGGCGACGCTACTACCGGTTGACGGAGTTCGGCAGGGAAGTGGCTGTGGCCGAGGCGGAACGAATGGATGCGGCGCTTTCGCAGGCGCGCGCGAAGAAATTGTTTCGCAAGACGAGATTGGCGTAGCGTCACGACGCGACCAACAACTTACAATCGCGACAGCGTGTGGCAGCACACGATCACACACCGCGACGCGCGACGCAGGGAAGGAGAGAACATGGCCAGCACGAACCCACCAACGGATTTATCGCTCTCGCAGAGAGTGTTTCGGGGCTTGCTGCGCGCGCTGCCGGCTGATTTTCGCGCGAACTTCGGGCACGAGATGGAAGGGGTGTTTGCGGAACAGAAACGCGAAGTGGAAAAGCGCGGTGGGGCGCTGGATTTTCTAAAGCTGTGGTGGGAAACGTTTCTCGGGATATTCCGCACGGCGCCGCGCGAGCATTGGGACATTTTGCGGCAGGATTGCGCTTACGCGGCGAGGATGCTGGCAAACAGTCCGGGATTTACACTCACCGCGGTGCTGACTCTGGCACTGGGAATCGGCACGAATACGGCGATTTTCAGCGTGGTTCATTCCGTGCTGTTGCAGCCGCTGCCTTATCACGAAGGACAGCAGCTGATTTTCATCCGGCAGCAGGCGGAGAAAGTAGGGATGGCGGACGTTCCGTTTTCCGTCCACGAAGTGACCGACTACCGCGAGCAGAACAGCACGCTAGCCGGACTGGTGGAGTATCACGGGATGTCATTCACTCTGTTTGGGCACGGTGAGCCGGAACGTGTGAGTTCTGGAGTAGTGTCCGCGAATTATTTCGATGTGCTCGGAGTAAAACCGTTGCTCGGACGCACGTTTGAGCCGGCCGACGATCGGACGGGCGCGCCTCCAGTGCTGGTACTGAGCTACGAATACTGGAAAAATAATTTTGGCGCGGACGCGGCAATCATCGGGAAGACGTTTGAGATGAACGACAAGGTGCACACGGTGATCGGAGTGCTGCCGCCGGTGCCGCAGTATCCGGATGAAAATAATGTGTACATGCCGACTTCGGCGTGTCCGCACCGCTCGTCGGCGATGATGATCGAAAACCGCGACATGCGCATGATGGCAGTCTTCGGACGAATGAAGCCGGGCGTGACGGTGGAGCAAGCGCGCGCGGATCTGGCGACGATTGCGGGGCGGCTGAAATCGGAGTATCCGAAATCCTATCCGGACAGCATCGGTTATGGCGCGACCGCTTCTCCGTTACGTGACGAGATGACGCGCGCGGCCCGGCCTACCCTGCTGGTACTGTTAGCAGCTGCTGCGTTCGTGCTGCTGATAGCGTGCGCGAACGTGGCGAATTTGACGCTGGCGCGCATGGCGCGGCGAGAACGGGAACTCGCGGTGCGCACGGCGCTGGGCGCGGGACGCAGCCGGCTGTTGCGTCAACTGCTCACGGAAAGTTTTCTGCTGGCATTCGTGGGCGGGCTGATGGGCTTGGGAATCGCGTATGGCAGCCTGGAGCTGCTGACGCAATTTGCGGCTCGGCTGACGCCACGAGCGCGTGAGATTCACATTGATGCCGGCGTGCTGCTATTCACTTTGGGAGCGGCGTTGGGAACGAGCATCGTCTTTGGCACGATTTCGGCGCTATTTTCGCGGGCAAATTTGGCGTCGGGATTGAAAGAAGGAAGCGCGGGAGCGGGTGCGGGGCGTTCGCGAAACCGGATGCGCAGCGCGTTGATCGTGGCGCAGATTGCTTTTTCTTTCATGCTGCTGATTGGCGCGGGATTGATGTTGCGGAGCCTGGTGAAGATGCAGCAGGTAAATCCGGGATTCGTGCCGCAGCGCGTGCTGGCGATGAAGATCAACTTCAACTGGGCGAAATATGCGGGCGTTGAGCAGTACGCGTTGGCGGCGCGAAAACTGCTGGAGCACGTGGAGCAGGAGCCGGGCGTTCTGTCCGCGGCCGTTTCTTCGGGGTATCCGCTGGAGCCGGAATTGATTTCTGCGGGACCGGAGAGCAATTTTACAACTTTTCAAGTAGAAGGGCGGTTGTTGCAGCCGAGTAAGGCGCCTCCGACGACCAGCACTGCGGCGGCATCCCCGGGATATTTTCGTACGCTGGGAATTCCGCTGGTGGCGGGACGGGAATTTGGGGATACGGACGACAAGAAAGCGCCGCAGGTTGCGATTATCAATCAGACCGTGCAGCGGCGGTTGTGGCCGAACGAGGATCCGATTGGCAAGCGGGTTTCTTACGATGATGGGAAAACCTGGACGACGATTGTGGGCGTGGTCGGCGATGTGCGCGAATTTGGGTTAGACCGGCCGCCGGTCAGCGAAATGTACGTGCCGATGGCGCAGTCGGGAGGGATGAGCACATTGATCGTGCGCACGGCGGCGGATCCGCAGGCGATGGCGCGGCGCATGCGCGAAGTGGTGCACGAAGTGGATTCGCAGACGGCAATCACGCACGAGATGACAGTGGAGCAGGCGCGCGAGGAGTCGCTGGTGTCTCCGCGGCTGACGGCGACTTTGCTGGGATTATTCGCGGGCCTTGCGTTGCTGATTGCGGCGGCTGGGATTGGCGGGATTATGGCATTGGCCGTGAGCCAGCGGGTGCGCGAGATAGGGATTCGCATGGCTTTGGGCGCGCGGCCTTCGGATATTTCGCGGATGGTTTTGGGGCACGGGATGGCGTTGACGTTGTTCGGCGTGGCGATTGGGGCTGCGGGTGCTTTGGCTTTGACGGGCCTGGCGAAATCTTTACTGTTTGAAGTGACGCCCACTGATCCGCTGACGTTTGTGGGTGTCGCTCTGGTGTTGGTGGGAGCTGCGGCGGTGGCGAGTTATTTGCCGGCGCGGAGGGCGGCCGGGGTGGATCCGATGGATGCGTTGCGGTGTGAGTAGAGCGGGTGTTGCGCGGTGGAGTGATGCGAGCACGGGAACGGATTCAAAGTTAAAGTCGAAGTCAACGGCGCCAACCTAAAGGTGGCCGCTGCGAAGTGAAAGGGATGTCTTCAGGGTTTTGCTTCGTGGGATGCTGCTAGCAATTCTGCTAGGAGAACCTCGATTGGTGCCTTTTCCGCGCGTTCGGTAAAGTACTCCTCCCAATTTACGTCGGGGAAGCCCATTCGGGTGGCTTGTGCTGGGAGTTGTGCGCGGAGTTCGGCGGAGTGGCGTCCTGGGAGCAGTATTAGCGCTTCGAAGACCACGCGATGTTCGGGATTTTGCCAGCGGTGGGCGTGGAGCGTTGCGAGAATGGCAGCACGGATGGACGCATGGTGCGAGTTTGGTTGCGTACTGGGGGAATCGGGCTCGGGTGGGGTGGTGCAGAGGGCGCGGAGGATTTTGGATTCGAGATTGAGGAGGTCGGGTGCGGGTTGCGGGTTGGATTTGGTGGGCATTGGGGCGCGGGGCGCGGTGAGATTATAAAGAGTCCGTGTGAGAAGTCACAATTCATTCCCTCAGCGGCTGAAGCCGCATGCATTCTGCGTCGGTTACCGCACGACTGAAGCCGTGCACTGACGAAAATCAGCGGTTACGGCGGAGCTGAAGCCCCACTCTTCCGGTTTAGAGATTTGCGCGAGAATCAGATTACTGCCGCGAAAGGCGCGCGCGAGATTTGAGGCAGTGCGCTACCGCTGGCGAGGCAAGGCGACGTCTAAGACGCCCGTTTCAATGGCAAAAGCAGGGGGCCGCTAGATATTTCAAGGGCAACGGCAAGCGAGCCGGCGGGACGCCGACGTGTAATTCAAGGGCAATGATAAAAACGCCCGTCGCGCGGTTGCGGGACGGGCGTTGGAAATTCTAGTGCTGCGCTCGAGATTAGGCTGCGCTGGAAACCACGGGCCGCACGAAATCAATGCGGTCTATAGCTACTGCGACGCCGTACACCGGCGTTGTTTCGCCAGGGATTTGGGTGCTGCGAAGAGTTCTGGCGCTGGCACGGACCAGGACGGACGTGCCGCGTTCCCGCTCCGCAGGAAGCGAGAATGTAAGTTCAAGACCCGTGCCGGACTCGATGGGAACATCGGAGTGAAAGAAGATGCCGGTACGGGAGACGTCGCGCAACTGGCCGGTGTAATACTCCAGTGGGCGATGTTTGGACATGCAGACTTGTACGGGCAGGTAAACCTCATAGCGTCTGGCTTTTCTGCGTTCTCCCATAATATACCCCCAGAGTTAGATGCACGACGGCGGCCAGGGGGATATCTCGGGCTAGTGATGAAAACAAGTGGGTTGCGGGCGGGGAGTGGACGCCAAATTGGGAAGGGCAATGCAAAATCTTCCCGGTATAGGAAATACCTCCACGGTTTAATGAAAATCTCGGGTGCCCTTCGAACCGGCGCTGCCGGTTCTCAGGATGAATCACGCGAAACCGTGATTCAGGAGATTGGCGTTCTCAGGCGGCGGGCACGGCATGCAGTGCCCGTACAGCGGGAAACGTGACTATAGGACTGGATCGTGGAGGACGGACATGCCTTCGGCTTCGGTCAGGAGGCCGCGGGTGATCATAAGGCGGACGATGCGGACGATGGCGGTCCATTCTGGGCCGCGAAGGGCGCCGGCTGTGGGGTGTGGCATGCGCACGACTTCGGGGAGGACGGGCGTTTCGCCGGTGATTTCGCGTAGCCAGTCGGCTAGGGCGACACGCTGGGATTCGTCTTGGTCTTCGAAGGCGATGCCCATGCCGAGGCCGTGTTGGGAGTAAACCACGGTGCCGCCGGTCTGGAAGGTGGTCTTGGCTTTTTGCAGCGTGACGCGAACGATTGAGCCCGCGGGAAACGGGCAAGTAGTATCCACGAAGCAGCCGCCGGGGCCGAGGTCGGTGGTGCGGGTGGAAAAGCGGGCGCCGGATTTTAGTTCGATGACTTCGGCGGCAGCGGTGAACATGTGGCGGGAAGTGCCACGGCGCTCGGTCTCGAGGACTTCGACGGATTTGGCGACAGCGTCGTGGTGGTGCTTGTGGCTCGAAGAATTTTGCATCAGTTTATCCTTTTTGCTTGGCGGCTTGCGACGCCGGCTATTCGGTGTAGCGAAAAATTTTAGAGCAGGAAACGGACTGCGATGCCCATGGCGCCGTCGGGGCGTTCTTCCATGCGAACGATGGAGCCGAGAAATTTTTTGTGGGCTGAGATTTTTTTGCCGAACGGGAAAGTGACGAGCAAGCGCATGCCTACGAAATAGTGGGGCATGCAGGTGGCAAAATAGAGGCCGTCCCGGGTGAAGTCGGTTACTTCGCCGACGTCGGCGATATCCACGAAGCGGGCGTCGAAGGGGCGGACTTCGACGGGCAGAGACATTTTCAGGCGCTCGCGGCGGCGGGCTTCGCGGGTTCCACGCGCAGCCGATTTCTTGGAGTGTGCGTAGGCTGCGTGATGCGGAGTATGAACTGCCGTGGCCATGAACAACCTCCGAGATGCTCTGTACGCGTAGCGTGCTCCATTGAATGTAGGGGGCCGGCGAAAATCCGCCAATAGGCCAGCAGTACTACCGGGTACTTACTTATGGATTTAGATGGGGTGGTGGGCGGGTTGCGCGGTGCCGTTAAGGGCTGTGTTTGCAGCGACTTGGTTCCGGGCGGGAAGCGCATAGTTCTACGCGTATTCCTTTGGCTTGAAGTTGTTGCGCGGTTGCGGCGGTAAGGCTGATACGTTCGCTGAAAAAAGCGGCGTCGGGTGCCGGGTTATTTGCTGGGCGGAAGGCCTTCGGAGGCCTCTAGTGCGGTGGGGTACATGGAGATTACGCGATGGACTTGCGTCATGGTCAGGACGCCGGTGACCATGGGGCTGCAGGCGGCGAGGCGGAGAGTGCCGCCGGACTTCGCAAGGCGCGAGAAGGATTTTACGATTTGGCCGATCACGGCGCTATCAATGTGATCGACCGCAGCCATATCGAGAATCAGGTGATGTTCCTTGATGCTGATGTGGTGCTCGACCTCCTGATCGATGCGTTTACAATCGGGACCCATTTGCACTCGGCCGCTTAGTTCGAGGACCCAGATTCCGGGCTTGATTTGTTTCTTGTTCAGAAACATTTGATTTAACTCCTGGCCGGGATGCGGCGCGAATTATTCTTCTACCGGAAATTGACGGATGAGGCGCATGCAATCGGCTAGCGCTTTTAGGACTGAATCGCCCCAGCCGGAGGGGACGAAGCCCGCTGTGCTTTGGTTCACGGACCTGTCTGCTTGCGCGAAAAAACGCAGATGCTGTCCTTTGGGAGCGACGGCGTATTCCTTGACGGTGATGGCGAAGGAAATTTCGCGGCCGTCTTGATGCTTGGTCATCGAAAAATAGTGGAGCTGCGCTAATTCTTCGGTGCGGTCTGCTTGCGCATACTGCCAATCTTCCACGGTGCTCCTCCCAGGAGTGGCGGGGCCTGATGGGTTGCGGCCTGAACGCGGGAATCTTAGGCTGGCGCGGGCGGCAAGTCAAATGCGGGTGGGATCGCGTTTTCTTGGAGTTTGGCTAAGGCCACGACCCACAACGAAACGAACGCAAAGACACGGTCCAAAACGATATGACCGCAAAGAACGTCGAGAATCTGAGGCGGCGCGCTAGGCTGCGAAATTATCGTGTGATAGAAAGTGGGGTGACGATGACCAGCGAGCGATTGAAGATACGGCGCTTGGTGCGCGACGAGCTGCCGGTGCAGACTGTGAAGTTGGCGCGATTTTTGATTGGCAAGACGCTGGTGCACGAATTGCCGCGCGGGCGGCTGGTGGGGCGGATCGTCGAGACGGAGGCTTACGTTACTGGGGATGCGGCGTCGCACACTTTTCGTGGGCTCACGAAGCGGAATCGGCCGCTGTTTTTCGAGCGCGGGCACGCCTATGTTTATTTCTGTTACGGGAATCATTTCATGCTGAATGTCGCGGGGCAACGGGAGGGAATTGGCGAAGGAGTATTGCTGCGGGCGGCGGAGCCGCTGGAGGGGATCGCGCAGATGGAACGAAATCGCGGCACCGATCGCGTGTTGGATCTGGCGCGTGGGCCGGGACGATTGGCGGAGGCGTTTGCAGTTGACCGGCGGTTAGATGGAGTGGACTTGTGCGGCGAGACTGATTTGTGGCTGGGTGCGGCGGTGCAACGTACCGGGCGGATCGGGGTTAGTGTGCGGATTGGGATCACGAAAGAGGCGGAGCGGTTGCTGCGATTTTACGAGCGGGGGAGTGAGTTTGTTAGCGGGTCGAAATTGTTGAGGGCTTAAAATCACCACTGATGAACGCAGATGAACACTGATAACGGCAGTGATAGAAGCAAATGATCAGGGAAGAGTCAAAGTTTACAGTTCACAGTCGAAAGTTCGAGGATCGACTACGGACAATGCGGCGGGCACTCGCGTTGCTTTAGTTGGCGGCGGGTGGGAAATCGGGATTATGATTCGACGCTGCGGGCGGGGAATCCTGCTATCCTGCAGGCAGAGCTGAAGATGAGTCGGCGGTAGTCGGCTGGCTGATTTGGCGCATCCAATTGTTATGCCTCGACGAGCGAAGTCTAATTTGGTTTCTAATGTTTTTCAGGCGTCCATGCGGGCGGGTTTTCGGCGCGCGTACAATGGCGTGCAAGTAGACCCGCAGAAATTTCTGCTGCAATTCCGCAAGGCTCACCGGTTGCCGATTCATACCTGGTCGGACATGTTCCACGTCGAGGAGAAAGTGGTGAACTACCACGCGGCGCGGGTGGTGAAATCGGCAATGCGCACGGCGGCGCTGGAGGGCGCGGGATTTGGGCTGGGCGGGATGCTGACGATTTTGCCGGACGCGGGAATTCTTTCGGCGATTACGATTCGCATGTTGCAGAAGCTCAGCCTGATTTACGGATTTGAGTATAAGACGGAGGAAGAGGTAACGGAGTTATGGCTGGCGGCGGCGAGCGCTGCGGGTCTAGACCTGGGGCGCGAATTTGTGGGGAAGCAGGCGATGGAAAAAATCGTGCCGCGGATTATTGACCGCATTGCGACGCGCGTGGGCGCGGAAGTCGCCGAGAAATGGTCGGGACGGCTGATTCCGCTGTTGAGTTCCGGCATCGGCGGAACGCTGAATTATTATTTTGTGCGGTCCTGGGGACGACGCGCTCAGAAACATTTTTTTGCGCGGCACCAGCGAAGTGCGCGCGCATGGCCTGCCTGAATCGAACATCTTGAACTTGCCGTCGCAGCCCCGCCTCCGCACCGCGAATTGACGGCGAGGCGGCGTCAATTGATTGCGGTATAACCGTCGTTACAACGAAGGATCCTGCGCGCTTTACGGCCTTGCCCGTTTTCCTTCTCCGTGCCATCCTTTTCCACCCGGCCCGTAGTTCTCGGAGGAAATGGCATGCCCGTTTGTGAAGGCTGCGGCACGCGCACCGACGAAGCGCACATACAGAGCCGCGCCGAGCGTATCGAGCTTGCCGGACGTTATCGTCCCACGCAAATCAAGGTTTTATTTCTGGATTCGGCGCCACCAACTCGCATGGAGGATTTTTTTTACCGGTCGGCCGCGGATCGTTCGGCGCGGTCGCTGGCATCGCGAATGTACTTCGACGAACTGGTGAAGGCTACCGGTGCTGCCGGCACATTTTTCGGCGCAGGAAGAAGCGGCGTTGACGGATTTTCGGCGCAAAGGATATTTTCTGAGTTATGGAGTAGAGTGCCCGTTCGAGTCGGAAGGGGAACTTCATGCGGCTTTGCGGAGGCTGGCGCCGACGGCGCTGAAGCGCGTGCAGTATTCGCTTGCAGCCGAATTATATTGTGCCGATTGGCTCGGCTACGAAGGAATTAATACGGCTTTTTGGATTGATCGGCTGGGGCGACCGATTGGTTCTGGATAAGACTGGGCCGTTCGTGGATCCCTACCTTGGGGATCTGAAGAAGCAAGCTACGTTCGGGACGGCGTTTGGCGAACGCATCAGCAAGGTTCTGGCGGCATTGCCCTAGACTTCCCGTTGCGAATGGGTGGCGCAAGGCAGGAGCTCTATGGTGATCGCGCCATGCGGCGTTTGGTTATTTCGCTGATACGTTTATGCTTGCGTAAATACAGACAGAGGGCCATGCTTGGGCACGTGGGGGGCAATATGAGACCACCGTCCATTAGTCGGATGATTGGAGTTGCGGTCGGGCTCTTTGCGTGTCTTTCTTGGCGAGCTTCTCGCTGCTGTCGTTCACTGACTTACACACCCGGCGTTATGAATCGCGTTGGCCTGCTCTGCGCGTTTATGTGTACGTTTGGCTTGGTGCTGTATTTCTGGGCGGCCGGCTCCGCGTACGTGATTCACAAGATGCGCTGGTCTTATAGAGCCTGCCGGTATGTGGGGTGGGCTTTCCTGCTGCCCGGAAGCGCGCTGTTCTTGAGTCACGGTCGCGCGATATCCATCGCCAATTTCCTTACAGTCCAGATCGTGCTGTCCAGTTTCATCTGCCGGAGGATCGCTTTCCCGGAGCTTTCGGACGAAGAGGCAGCGGCTCCCGAACCGCGTCCGACGATGTTCCCTAAGTAGATTTTTCTGCAGTTCATCCGACCTGCGTTTGTCCCTCACTTCTGTTTGTACACTTTGCCGTCTTTCATTACGAAGCTGACGTTCTCCAGTGCGTGGACGTCTTGGAGCGGGTCGGCTTGCACGGCGATGATGTCTGCGTATTTTCCGCGTTTGATCGAGCCAAGGACGTCGCTATGACCGAGGAGATCGGCTGCGTTTTTCGTGGCGGCCTGAATTGCTTGTAGCGGCGTCATGCCGTATTGCAACATGAAGGCGAATTGGCGCGCGGCTATGCCGTAGGGGCAAACGCCGGCGTCGGTGCCGAAGGACATTTTTGCGCCAGCGGCGACGGCTTTGCGGAAATTGTCGCGCTGGATTTGGCCCAGCGCGGCGTCATGTTGCACGAAATCCGCAGGGATCGCTCCGTGGCGAGCTTCGTCTTCAATACATTCCTCGTCGTAAATATCCATGTCGAGATAAGTGCCGTGCTGTTTGGCTAGCGCGATGCCTTCGTCGTCAATCATGCTGGCGTGTTCGACGGAGGCGACTCCGGCGAGGATGGCGTTCTTGATGCCCTGGGTGGAATGGGCGTGAGCTTCGACGCGCAGGCCGAACGCGGCAGCTTCTTCGACGGCGGCGCGCAGCTCTTCCATCGTAAATTCCTGCGAATTGGGATTGCTGCCGTGTTCGAGTACGGCGCCGGAGGAAAGAATCTTAATGTGGTCTGCGCCGTTGTTGGCGAGCTTGCGGATTACGGCGCGAACTTCCCATGGGCTGTCGGCTTGGCCGTAGCGTAAATCCCACGGCAATTGAATGTCTGGGGCCGCGCCGGTGAGCGCGCCTGCTCCTCCGGTGATAGTGACGTAGGCGCCAGCTACGTACATGCGTGGGCCGGGGATGTCGCCGCGAGCGATCGCGTCACGCAGGGCTACATCGGTGAGTGCGCGGTACACGCCTACATCGCGGACAGTGGTGAAGCCAGATTCGAGGGTCAGGCGCGCGTTCGGGACGGATTCGAGGGCTACTTCGGCGGCTGTGCGTTTCAGGTAGGTGAGCGGATCGCCACTCGGGTCGCGGGCGCCGTCGGCCAGGTGGGTGTGGCAGTCAATGAGGCCGGGGAGGACGGTCATGTTCGAGAGGTCAATTATCGTGGAGCCTGCGGGAATTTGTACGGCTTCGCCTACTTCGATGATGCGGTTGTCGCTGATCAGGATTATTTGATTGCGGAGTTCTTTGCCGGCGTCAACGTCGAGCAGGCGGCCGGCTCTTACTGCGGTGATGTGCGGTACTGCGGTGGGGCTCACGGTCGCTTGCGCGTGGATTGCAAGCGCGCAGTAGAGGCAGAGGATGAGTGCGGTTAGGGCGCGTAGGTTCACGATTGCTCCTGAGTGGCGCGGCTTGAATGCTTGTCGAGCGGAGGCATTTTACATGTGTGGCGCGGATTGGCGATACGGGATTAGGACGATCGTGCTGCGGAGGAATGAGTGGTGCCGAGGGCCAGAATCGGACTGGCTACGCCGGCCTTTTCAGGGCCGCGCTCTACCGGTGAGCTACCTCGGCACCGGAGCATCAAATGATTCTACGGAAAATCCGGCGGGGTGACAAACGAAAACGGGCGGTTGGAAAAACGAATTTGCGGAGGATGTGGCGGCGAGTTTCAGAAGCCATCGATCCCCGCGGTCACATTGATGGCGCAGGCGGAGGACGCCGCTAGAAAGACAACCGCCGTCACCGCAGGGGACTGACGAAACCGGGGCGAACTGGCGTGCCCGGTTCATCGAACGCCGGCCACTGCGGGATTTCAGGACCACGATCAGGCATGCAAGGAGCCGGAGAGATCCTTCGCTAGAGTTCGAGGACAGATGCATGGCGCCCGCCTAAAGATGGCTGCTGCAACTGCGCCGGCAGATGGAAGACGCAGGCCTGAAATGACGAGCTTGAGCATCATCGGGAAACAGACAGGACAGCCATATGGCTGTCTCACGATGCGATTACGACGCTTATTGCATCTTACTTTACGGAGTCGTCGTACTCTTTCATCCAGTTGCGGGATTTTAGGACTTCGCGGGCTTTGGAGCCGTCGGCTGGGCCTACTATGCCGTCTTTTTCCATCAGGTCAATCAGACGGGCGGCACGGCCATAGCCGACGCGGAGGCGGCGCTGCAACGTGGATGTGGAGGCGCGGCCCATTTCGCAGACTACACGGACTGCGTCCTGGTAGAGGTCGTCGTCCACCTCTTCGCCACCATCAGCCCCAGTGTTGCCAGAGGCGCCGTCGGCACCGTGTTCGTCTTTTTCCTTGGGCGGCTTCAGGAGTTCTTCGTTGTAAATGGCGGAGGCTTGGTCGCGCCAGAAATCGCAGACGGCTTCGACCTCGCGTTCATGGACGTAGGGGCCGTGAATGCGGTGCAGGCGGGACGAACCGGCAGGCAGATAGAGCATGTCGCCTTTGCCTAGCAGCGATTCCGAGCCGTTAGCGTCGAGAATGGTGCGCGAGTCAACTTTGCTAGCCACGCGGAAGGAAATGCGGGCTGGGAAATTGGCTTTGATGAGGCCGGTGATTACGTCAACCGACGGGCGCTGCGTTGCCAGGATCAGGTGAATGCCTACTGCGCGAGCCATTTGCGCCAGGCGAGTGATGGATTCTTCCACACCGTTGGTATCCACCATCATCAGGTCGGCTAGTTCGTCCACGACGATGACGAGGTAGGGAAGCGGCTTGTGTTCTTCTTCCTCTGCGCCGTCGAAGAGGGAAAGCGATTGGCCCTTTTCGAAGGAGCGATTGTACTGCTCGATGTTGCGCACGCCGCGGGAGGCTAGGAGCTTCAGGCGCTTTTCCATTTCGCGGGTGGCATTGCGCATTACGTTGGCTGCGACTTTCGGATCGGTGACAACCGGCGCGAGCAGGTGCGGGATGTCGGCGTAAAGGCCCAGTTCGACTTGTTTGGGGTCAATTAGCACCAACTTTAATTCATCGGGCGTAGCTTTGAAGAGCATGCCCATGAGCAGGGAATTGATGAAGACGGATTTGCCGGTGCCTGTCGAGCCAGCGATGAGCAGGTGCGGCATCTGGGTCAGGTCGCCGGCGCGGATGCGGCCGATTAGGTCTTTGCCGAAAGGGAGGCTGAGTTTTGACGGCGAATGGCTGAACTCTGGCGATTCGATCACATCGCGCAGGGCGATGGTTTCGCGATGCACGTTGGGAACTTCGATGCCCACCGTGGATTTGCCGGGGATGCGTTCGATCAGAATGGATTCGGCTTGAAGTGCTAGGCAGAGATCGTCGCTGAGATTGGTGATGCGGCTGTATTTGATGCCGGCTTCGGGCTTGAATTCGAAAGTGGTGACGACTGGGCCGGGGTTGATCTGGGTGATGTGGCCACTGACGTCGAATTCCATGCACTTGGATTCGATGGCGTGGGCGCGTTCTTTCAGCTCGTTCTCGTCCATTTTTTCGCCGCGTTCGGCATTGGCAAGGAGCGAGGGCGAAGGAAGCTTGTAGGTGGTCTTGCCCGTCGCGATTTTAGGTTCGGTGGATTTCTTTTTCGCGGGCGGCGGAACTACGGATTCGTTTTCGTGGAATTTGATGACCGTGGGAGCGCGACGAGCGTCGTTGCGTGCTTCGTCCGCTTCGAGTTCCTCCTGCTCCTCTTCTTCCTCCACTGCTAGTGCCTTGGTGGAAATGCGCTGGCGCGGCGCTGGCGGGCGCCCGGCGATTTTGATTTCTTCTACGCGCTTGCGTAGGCGATCGGATTCGCGGGTCTCGCGCCAGTCTTGCACGCGCGCCCAGAGCTGGCCGAGATAGCCGTCATTGGCCATCGGTTTTTTCATCCAGGCGAGAGCCGCGCGGAACGAAAAACTCGTTGTGAGAAAGAGCGCGGTCAGCAGCGTGGCAATCGAAACCAGGTTCGCGCCTAGTGGATTGAACGCGGCGCGCAGGGATTCCGCGAGGATTGTGCCCAACATTCCTCCTGCGGGAAGCGCGCTGCGAACTTCCGGTACGTGTAGAAGCGCAAGTTCTGATGCGAATGACGCGAGCAGCATGGTGAAGCCGATCACTTTCGCTATCGGTGCGACGAGCAGTTGGCTGCGGAACCACCTCATCGCCACCAGGAACATCCCTATTGGAAACAGGAAGGCGGCAAAGCCGCAGAATTGGAAGAACAGATCGGCCATGTGCGCTCCGACCGGACCGATCCAGTTGCGCGCGGGACCTGCGCCGGGCGGCGGCGCGGAAACGTTGAATGAAGCGTCGTGCGGAGAATAGGAGAGCAGGCTGAGAGCGAGCAGGACGGCGAGGCTGAGGCCGACGAAGCCGATCAGCTCGTTGAGACGCTTATTTTCAGTAGGTGTAAGGATCCGCACGACGATTTCCCCTTTTTTCCTGTTGGCGCGGCGTCGGTTGCTTACGGCCGAATTATACGACCGAAGCGCGAGGCGTGGCGGCAATAGGCCGCCGAAGGATGCCGCTGTGGGGCGTCCTCAGGCTCTGCATCTGCGACTGGGCACAAATAGGGGAAGGCCGCCGCGTAGAAAACCTGGAGTGCGCCGGCGCTAACGCGCAAAACCCAGGTGGAGGAACGCGAGCAACAAAATGACTATACCAAAGGCAAGTCGGTAGTAAATAAAGATTTTCAGTGTGCGTGTCTGCAAATACTGCAGGAAGAAGGCGATGACGATGAAGCCGACTGCTGCTGATACGGCGATGCTGGCGATGACCGTGGATTGCCGGAGGTCGAGAGCTCCGGCGTGATGGAGCTTCAGGAGCTTGGGGACTTCTTTGGCTGCGGCTCCGGCGATTAGTGGGGTGGAAAGCAGGAACGAGAAGCGGGCGGCGGCTTCGCGCGTCATGCCGCGGAACAGGCCGGTGGTGATGGTGATGCCAGAGCGCGAGACGCCGGGAAAAAGAGCCAGGGCTTGCGAGGTGCCGATGGCCAGCGAATCGCCGAGGGAAGTTTGCTCGATGCGGCGGGTGAGCCGGGCGGAATATTCGGCGTACCACATCAGCAGGGCAATGGCGATCATGGCGGTGGCAATGGGGATCGGATTGCGCAGATTTTCTTCGATCCAGTGTTCGAAGAAGAAGCCTACCAGCGCGCCTGGGATGGTACCGGCCACCAGATACCAGAACAGGCGCTGATTTTGCATCACCATTTGTTCGCTGGCGCGCTTGGGATAGTGGAAGCCGAGACCGCAGAGGGTGAGCTGAATCCATTCGCGCAAGAAATAGAGCAGGATGGCAATCAGGGTGCCGAGGTGCAGCGCTACGTCGAATGCAATGCCGGGGTCCTGCCAGTGCAGCAGGTCCGGTATCAAAATCAGGTGCGCGGAGCTGCTGATGGGCAGGAATTCGGTGAGGCCTTGCACGACTGCGAGGATGATTGCTTGCCACAGAGGCATCGGTTTTCAGTTCTCCCTGGTGACGGCTGGTGCCGCCGGAAATTAATGCGTGTTCGATATCTATAGTGGAAGAGTCTTGGTCATTGCGAACGCGTCGCGCCCCCCGGGATAGTAATCTTTTTTGATCCCGCGATTACGATAGCCATGCTTGGTCCAGAAGGCAACGGCGGAATCGTTGTCTGTTGCTGTTTCGAGAGCTACTTCGCGGACGCCGTTGGTGGCGAGGCGGCGCTCGATTTCGGCGAGAAGTATCGAGCCTACGTGGTGGCGGCGGAATTGCGGCAGGACGTCAATGGTGACGATGTAGCCGCTTTCGTCGCGGCGGGCGCTGATGCAGAAACCGGCGATTTTGCCTTCTGCTTCGGCGATCAGGCAATCCGAGCCGCTAAAACGCAGGTAGGCGCGCAGCTCGCGTTGCGAGTAGGCGACTTCGGGCGCGTAGCAGGCCTGATCAATTTCGTATAGCTGCTCGAAATCGTCGGGCTTGAAACTTCTGAGAGTGATGTTCACAGCGGGGATTGAAAGGATGCTCCTAATTATTGAACTCAGATTGAAACGCGTAGCTTCATGGGCTAAAGCCCCTTCATCGTGAACTCTGACGGCGGGGCTGAAGCCCCGCCCTTCCGGCGCGGTCATCTGCGTGACGCATCTTAGACTTCCAAGATCACCGGCAGAATCAGCGGGCGCTTGGCGGTCTGCTTGTTGAGGAAGCGCTTCAGGTCCTGGCGAACTTTTTCTTTGATTACGCTCCAATCGGTTTTTTCTTCCTGGGTGGATTGCTCGATGGTGCGCAGGATGATCTCGCGGGCTTGATTGATGATTTCGGCGCCGTCTTCGGAGGGCAGGAATCCGCGTGTGACGATTTCGGGCGGGGTTTCCATGCGTCCGGAATGCTTGTTGATCACCATAATGGGGACCACGACGCCGTCTTCTGACAAGTGGCGGCGATCGCGGATCACCACTTCTTCGATTTCTTCGAGCGAGCCGGAATCCACCAGGACGCGGCCGGCGGTGATAGGTTCGCGCCTGTGCGCGCCGCCATCGGCGGTGAATTCTACTGGCTGGCCACTTTCGAGCAGGAAAATCTGGCCGCCCACGGCGCCCAATTGTTCTGCGAGCGCCGAATGGCGGAACAGCTGGCGATATTCGCCGTGCACCGGGACGAAATATTTCGGGCGCACCAGTTGCAGCAGGATTTTCATTTCTTCCTGGCTGGCGTGCCCGGAAACGTGAATGGGAGCGGAACGTCCGCCTTCGTAATAGACCAGCACGCGACGGCGGAAGAAATGATCAATCATGCGGAAAATGGCTTTTTCGTTGCCGGGAATGATGCGTGAAGAAAGGATTACGGTATCGTTCTCGGCGATGCTCAGCAGGCGATGATTATCCACGGCGATGCGCGAAAGAGCGGACATCGGCTCGGCCTGCGTGCCGCTCGCCAATACGACGAGTTTTTGCGGATCGAACGTGCGAATGTCCTGCGGGCGGACCACGCTGCCATCGGGCACGCGCAGCTTGCCTAAGCCGTGCGCAATTTCGACGTTGTCCACCATGCTGCGGCCGACAAAACCAATCTTGCGGCCGACCATACGGGCAATATCAATCACTTGTTGGACGCGGTGTACGGAACTGGCAAAACAGGAAACCAAAACCTTGGCTGGCGCTGCGCGCATTAATTCTTCCAGGCGCACCACCACTGCCCGTTCCGATGGCGTGAAGCCGGGGCGCTCGACGTTGGTGCTGTCACTGAAAAGTGCGAGGACGCCTTCCTGGCCGTAGCGCGCGAAGGCGTGCATGTCGAAGGGCTTGTCGTCCACCGGCGTGTGATCAATTTTGAAATCGCCGGTGTGGATGATTACTCCCACGGGCGTGCGCACGGCTAAGGCGACGCAATCAATGGTGCTGTGGGTGACGTGCAGGTATTCGATGGAGAACGGACCGAGGACGGTGGTTTGCCCGGCCTTCACTTCGTTGAGCTTGGCTTTATCGAGCAGCGCATGCTCTTCGAGCTTCTTGCGCACGATCGCCAGCGTGAATTCCGTGCCGTAAATCGGGACGTTGATCTCAGGCAGAATATAGGGAATGGCGCCAATGTGATCTTCGTGCGCGTGGGTGAGGATGATGGCGCGCACCATGCGTTTGTTCTGCTTCAGGTACGTGATGTCTGGGATGACGATGTCCACGCCGAGCAATTCCTGCTCAGGGAACATCAGGCCGGCGTCAATCACAATGATGTCGTCGCCGGTGCGGAGCGCGAGCATGTTCATGCCGAACTCGCCCAGCCCGCCCAGCGGAATGGCCCACAACGATGGTTGGCTCAATTTTTATGTCCGATTTGTTCGTTCCGCTCGACCAAGGGGGTGCACGCAGCGAAAGCAGTCCCGCAATGAAGCCGATGCACGAAAGTCTTCGTTCTTTGTTCGCGGTTATCGTATCACACCCGGGCGCTGAGTATGGCGGTCCCACGTTGCGGAGCGATCGAATGTGCGTCCGATATGGATAACGGGGTTGACCGGGACTCAGGTCTTGTTTAGAAGTTGACATAACCCCATATTTCTGCAACTATCGAAATATGCCGCTGTCGCAAAAGAAGAATGCAGAGCAGGTCGCCAAGTTTGCGGACGTGTTCTCCGCTATGGGGACAGAACCACGCCTGCGGATCATGCAGTTACTTCTGTCGGCGCATCCGGACGGCATGGTCGTCGGTGAGATCCAGTCCGAACTCGATGTTCCGAATTCCACGCTGTCGCATCACCTGGACAAACTCAGGAACGAAGGGCTGGTCACCGTCAGCCGCGAGAGCACCTTTCTTCGCTACTGCGCGAATACCGAGGCGCTGCAGGAAGTTTTGCAGTTTCTCTATGCCGAATGTTGTACGCGAAATAAAGCGGTGGCTCCGCGCGACGTAATCCAAATCTGTAAATAGGGAGGGACGCATGGCCGAAGCGAACATCAAAGATATTGTGAAAGAAAAATATGGCGAGGCGGCGCTGCGCGCGACTGCCGCTGGCAGCGCCTGTTGCGGCGCAACGGCAGCCCCCGCAAGCAGCTCCTGCGATCCCATCACCTCGAATCTGTACGATGCAGCGCAAGCTGGCGAAATTCCCGCCGCAGCCATGCAGGCTTCGCTCGGTTGCGGAAATCCCACGGCGCTCGCCAAGCTCAACGCCGGCGAAACCGTTCTCGACCTGGGTTCAGGCGGCGGCATTGACGTGCTGCTCTCCGCGAAGCGCGTCGGACCAACCGGAAAAGCCTACGGCCTCGATATGACCGACGAAATGCTCGCGCTGGCCAACGAGAACAAGAAAAAAGCCGGAGTCGAGAACGTGGAATTTCTGAAAGGTGAAATCGAGCACATTCCGCTGCCCGATAATTCCGTCGATGTGGTCATCTCGAATTGCGTGATCAATCTTTCCTCCGACAAAGACGCTGTGCTGCGCGAAGCGTTCCGGGTGTTGAAGCCGGGCGGGCGTTTCGCGGTCTCTGACGTCGTCACCCGCGGCGAGATGCTTCCCGAGATTCGCAAGAGTGTCCTGCTCTGGGTGGGATGTATCGCAGGGGCGCTGGAAGAAAGAGATTATCTCAACAAACTTAAGCGAGCTGGGTTTTCCGAAGGCGAAGTCGAACCCACGCGCGTCTATCGCGTCGAGGATGCCCGGGAATTTCTCTCCGGCCAGGGGCTCGACGTGGACGCGATCGCTCCGCAGGTGGATGGCAAATTCTTCAGCGCATTCATTCGCGCCAAAAAACCAGCATCCGAAAACAAGCCCTGCTGTGGGCCGGCCTGCTGCAGCTAGAACGCGGAGGTCCTCATGTCTCAACACTTCAACGTGTTGTTTCTCTGCACCGGAAATTCCGCGCGTTCCATCATGGCCGAAGCCATTCTCAATGGTAAACGCAGCCCCCATTTCACCGCCTACAGCGCCGGGAGCATGCCGCCCGGTCACGTGCGTCCCGAAGCTCTCAAACAGCTCCGTGCCGCGAATTTGCCGACAGAAAATGCGCACAGCAAAAGCTGGGAAGAATTCTCCAGACCCGAAGCGCCGCAAATGAATTTCGTATTCACCGTCTGCGACAATGCCGCGAAAGAAATCTGTCCAATCTGGCCCGGCCAGCCGATGACGGCGCATTGGGGAGTTCCCGACCCAGCCGCCGTCACCGGTACACCCGAAGAAATCGATCGCGCGTTCCGGGACGCTTTCGTCACATTAGGTCGCAGGATTACTCTGTTTCTCAGCCTGCCTCTCGCGAGTCTCGACTCGCTCGCCATCAAAAAAGAAATCGAGCGCATCGGCCACCAATGACAGCCTCGATTCCGCGCAAGGTCGTTTCGGAGTTTTTGGGTACCGGATTTCTGGTCGCTGCCGTGGTCGGCTCGGGAATTATGGGCGAGCGTCTGGCGGGCGGGAACGTCGCGATCGCGTTGCTGGCCAACACCATTGCCACTGGCGCGGCGCTCGCCGCCTTGATTCTCACGTTCGGGCCGATCTCCGGCGCGCATTTAAATCCTGCCGTCACGATCGCGGACGCAATCGAGCGCGGCGTGTCGTGGACCGTGGCCGGGTGTTACGTGCCCGCGCAGTGCGCGGGAGGCGTCTGCGGCGCAATCGCAGCGCACCTGATGTTCGGCCTGCGCGCGATTTCGCTGTCGCATCATGCGCGGAGTGGTTCGGCTCAGGTCTTCAGCGAATTTGTGGCAACCTTCGGGTTGCTCTGCGTCATCTGGGGATGCTCGCGCCAGCATTCAGGCGTCGTTCCGTTCGCTGTCGCGGCCTACATCACGAGCGCGTACTGGTTCACTTCCTCAACTTCGTTCGCAAATCCAGCAGTTACAATAGCTCGTTCGCTCTCCGACACGTTCGCAGGAATTCGCCCAGTGGACGTGCGTCTCTTCGTCGCAGCCCAACTCGCGGGAGCAATCGCGGCAACGCTGTTGTTCCGCTGGCTGGTCCCGCGGCTCACCGCCACAGCCAAAGAAATCCTCGTTGCCACAAAACCCACTGCCTGATCAAGGCCCGGAGTCGGAAACCGACCGAGTAGCAAACTGTCGCTAAGAGTGCGGATCGTGAGGGGTTAGTCTGCTCTGCCGCCGGCGAAGATGCGGGCGACTGCTACGAGCAGGACGGCGCCGACAGTGGCGGCGGCGAGACTGCCCCAGAATCCGAAGGTCAAAATTCCCAGACGGGTGAAAATCCAGCCGCCGATTACCGCGCCGACGAGTCCCAGGATTACGTCGGTGATGCAGCCGAAGCCGCGGCCGCGGGCGATGGTGCCGGCGAGCCATCCGGCGATCAGTCCGATGATGATCCACCAGAAAATTCCGTGGGTTTCGACGTACACCACCCAGCCGTGCTCGGTGGAGGGAAGCTGCTGTAGCGATGCGATGAGCGAAAACCTATTCATCCGGCCTCCTGAAATTATCCCTGGCAGAAAATATATCCTAGAGTCTTATAGATTAGCTTGGCGGCCAGAAAATCCGAAGCGTGATCGCGCGGACGCGGGGAAAGCTCAGCGACGTCCATGGCGACGATTTTTTTGTGATCGGCGACGGCGCGGATCAGAGACATGACTTGATACCAATCGAGGCCGCCCGGCTCGGGCGCGCCGGTAGAGGAGACGATTGAAGAATCGAAGCCGTCCACATTCACGGTGAGATAGACGCGCGGGCCGAGATCCTCGAGAACTTTTGCGATCCAGGCTTTCACCGGGGCGCGCACGATGTCCTTCGCCCAGTACACTTTCGTTTGCAGCTTAGAGATGACTTTGGATTCTTCTTCGGAAAGCGAGCGCACGCCGACTTGCACGGCGGGGCACATTTCGACGACGCGGCGCATCGTGCAGACGTGACTGCCAGGGTTTCCCTGATATTCATTGCGCATTTCGGCATGCGCGCCGATGTGCAGGACGCAGAGGTCTTTGAATTTTTTCAGTGTGGCGGAGACGAGAGGAGGCGTGAGGGAATGTTCGCCGCCGAGCGCTACAGGAAATTTTCCGGCGTCGAGCAATTCCAGCTGCGCGGTGAAAAGCTCGCGCAATACTTCCTCGAAGGTGCCGTCTTGCGTGTCGATGGGCGGCCAGGTGGCGATGCCAATTTCGCGGCTGGGATCGAGCTCGAGTTCCTCGTCGTAGAGTTCCATGTGGCGGCTAGCTTCCAGGATTGCGGCCGGTCCATTGCGCGTGCCGCGCTCGTAGGTGGCGGTGCGCTCGAGCGGGACGGGAAAAATGACGGCGCGGGCGGTCTCGTATGCGGAAAATTCTTCGGAGAGTCCGCCGAAATTGTGCGGCGGCATGGGCGTGTATCGGGACATGTGCGGTCTAGGCTCCTGCGCTGCAGTAGAAATTTATCTTTCGTCTCATGCGCATTTGTACTATCAATGATGGGCGCGCACGCGCGAATTCGTGCTCCCAGGCCTCTTGGGAGACATACATTACACCTGCGAGGACGCTGAATGGCAAAGAAAAAGGGCGCGACCGGACGTATTCTGCACGATCCGGTGGAGGACCGCCTCACCCCGATTTATCCGCTGGACCTTTCGCGGATAAATACGATTGACGATATGGTGCGCGCGATGAGCCAGACGGCTTATACGGCGCGGCAGATCGGCGACGCGGCGGATGTGCTGGAAGCGATGGCGCGCGATAAGGATTGTTTTATCGTGATGACGCTTTCGGGTGCGTTGACCGTGGGAAAAATGGGATTGGTTTTTTGCGATCTCGTCGAATCGGGGATCGTTAAAGCGATCGTGTCCACGGGCGCTCTGATGGCGCACGGATTGGTGGAGGCTACGGGGCGTTCGCATTTTCGTTACGACCCGAAGATGGACGACAACGAGCTGTTTTTGGCCGGCTACAACCGCGTTTACGATTCGCTGGAGCCGGAAGTGAATCTGGATGCGGTGGAAGTGGTGGTGGACCACGTGTTGCAGAACTGGCCGGAAAATGAAGTGGTTTGCAGCTGGAGATTGAATCAGCGGATTGGGGAATATCTCGCGACGCATGCGAAGGGCCGCGGGATTTTAAAATCATGCATCGCGCATAATGTGCCGGTGTTCGTGCCAGCGTTCACCGATTCCGAATTGGGGATTGATTTTGCGTTGTACCAGCGGCAGCGGAAGATGGAAGGGAAGGCGCCGCTGCGATTTGATCCGTTTTTGGACTTCGAGCATTATGCGACAACAATGCTGAAGACGAAGCGCATGGGAATTTTTACGATAGGCGGAGGGGTGCCGCGGAATTGGGCGCAGCAATTTGGGGTTTATGCGGAACTGCTCGCGCGTCGGGGATACGAGAAGATTCCACTGAAGCGTTACAACTACGGGCTGCGGATTTGTCCTGAGCCGGTGAATTGGGGCGGGCTCTCGGGGAGCACATACACCGAGGCGGTATCTTGGGGAAAATTTGTGCCGCTGGAGGAAGGCGGGCGATTCGCGGAAGTTTTGGACGATGCTACGGTGGCGCTGCCACTGATTGTGGGCGCGGTTTTGGAGCGCATCGGATATCGGTACAAGGGCGGGTCGAAACCCGGGAAGCACGCGTCCGGCGTACCACGGAAGTGATTGCTTGCCGATTCGTCGCGCCTTCGTGAAACGCCGCATTCGCGCGGGCTGGCTCTGTCTACTTTTCATTCTAAGCTGCGTTGTTTCATTGTGCTTGTCTGCATTTGAGGTTCCTCCACCGATAAATTCCAGCGAAATCCATATTCCTCGCGGCCGTGCGATAGCCGTCGATGGTGTGAAGTCTGCCGGCGAATGGGACGGTGCTGCGATGGCGCAGTTCTCAGTGGTGCCGGGGTGGAACGTGCGCGTCTTCGCAAAGCACGACGCGCAATACATTTATTTTGATTTTGAGGGTGTGACGCATCCGGGTAGCCGCTTGTTTCCGGAGATTCTGGTTGATCCGCGCAACACGAAATCGCCGGAATGGCAGAAGGGGGAGTGGTGGCTGCACGTTTCGACTAATTTGTGCGACGGGGACGGGGCGGCGAACGTTTACGAAAGGAAGGGCAAGATTGTGTGCGCGCGCCGCAAGCCGGGGTGGGATGGAAATAATCCACCGGACGAACACACCGAGATTATCGAAGTGAAGCTTTCGTTTGCGAAGCTGGGCGTTGCGTATTCACCGGGAATGAAAATCGGATTGGCGTTCGATGTGACGGACGCGAAGGGGAAGGTGCGGCAGAAAACGTACTACTGGCCTGCGAGCGCGAAAATTGATTCCCCGAAAACTTGGGGAGTGCTGTGCGTGCTTGAGTGAAGATGCGTAAGTTGGCGGGGTAACCCGCGCTTATTTAACTTCTAATCGTCTTCGCCGATGAGGATGGCGGCTGCCAGCACGGTGGTCCAGAGGCCGCGCTTGTCGCCGACGGCGGATTGGGTGATGTTCATGGTGCGGACGATTTTGTTGGAGATGCGATAGACTTCTTTTTTTTCGTCCCAGGATAGATCGGGATCGAATTCCACGTTCAGCGTGGTCGCGAGCATTTCCGCGGCGAGTTCCTCGGTGTATTCCCCGGCAATTTCTTCGCTTTCCCCGAATGAGTGATGCTCCGACAAATATCCGAACATCGATTTATCGGCGGGCAGCGCGAGGCCGACGCCGGCGGCAATCAGGCGATGGGGTTCGCGCGTCTGATTCTCGCTGATTACCGTGAAAGCGACCTGGCCGGGCTTGATGTGCTTCAAACCTTCGCTGCGGGAAATCAGTTTGCAGTAAGGCGGGAAAATCGAGGAGACGCGGACGATGTTGCACGCGGCAATGCCGGCGTTGCGCAGCGCCAGCTCAAAGCTCGATAGGCGCTCGCGGTGCTTCCCGACTCCCTTGGTGAGGAAAATTTTCTTCGCGACGAACGCCATGAGTATTACCGAACTGCGGTGCCTCCACTGAATCGTGTTGAAAAAACAAGCGCAACGAAAATTAACAAGCACACGTGGGGATGTCAATGGAATTCAGCGTTGCAGTGAAATTCGGATGACGCGCCCGCCGCGCCGCTGCGCGCCGATTGTTACTGCACGATGAAAATTTTGTCGTGCAAAGCTGAAAATAAAAATGGGGACCCGCAGAGCGAGTCCCTATCGAAGGAAGTGCTGGATGACGGCCGCTGCACCGCCATGGCTTGATTAAAGTCTTACCAACCCCGGCCGTAGTAACCGTAATACGCCGGATACGGATACGCGTAAGGGCTATAGGGGTACGCATAATATCCGTACGGCGGCGGTGGATATGGACGCAACAGGCGCGGGCGAGGCGCCGGCTTGGGCTGTGCGTAATCCTGTGCAGTTACCGCGCGGAAAGCTACGTTGCTGCGCACGGTGGAAATCGTCAGCGGATTCTCCAACTTGAAAGTAAGCACATCTTCCGGAGGGATAATCGTGGGCTTGCCCTTGGTAAATAAAACCCCGAGAACGCCCGCGGTAAAGCCTGCGCCGGCGCCGATTGCCGCACCCGGACCGCCTCCGAATCCTGCGCCGATCGCCGCACCGGTTCCAGTGGTGAGACCGACTGCTGCTGCGGCGCGGCCGTTGGAAGTTCCGGCGGAAGCGTTCAGCAGAGTGGTTTGCACGGGCACGAGTTGGCCGTCAACCAGCGTTAGCTGGCTCAGATCGAGTTGCAATTTCGAAACGCCGCCTCCGCGCGGGGCCTTTTTCGCATCGGTCACGTGGCCGATGATACTTTGATTGCGACGCGCGACTACCCATCCGTCCACCACGATGGGCTGGACGAGCGTGGCAACGAATACGTCACCTATTTGGCTTTTTTCGCTAGAGAGCCAGTCAGTCGTGCGGACCTGGATCACGGTGCCGGCGGGAATGGTCAAATTGTCCGGCAGATTCGCAGGGCGCACGCGCGGGTATTGTTGCGGCGGTGGTGCTTGCTGCGGATACTGCGGCGCGGGAGTTGGCGGTAGCGGCCCGGACTGGTCGGGGGGCGGTGCTTGTTGATCTTGTTGCTGGTTTTGGTCCTGCTGATTCTGTTGCTGCTGGGCTTGCTGCGCCTGCTGGTCCTGCCCGGGTGCGCCGGCCTGCGAGTTGTCAGGAGCTGTTGCGGGCGGATTCTGCTGGTCCTGTTGCGCCAGGGCCGGAACGCCACACAGCAATATGCCTAGCGCGACGGCCCCGATGGTCCGGCCACTACGTTGTTTGCGCGCCTTGCGGCTAATTTGTTCGACGTTCATCGAATACTCCTGTGTACTCCTATGGAAGATGCGGTAACTCCACGGGAGGCTTCAAGCGCCGGCAAACTTGCCTGACCAGCGAACCTGTCCTCTATACGTGATGGCGGAATGCCCACGCGGAGTTGTCTCCGTATGATGTAACCCTGCGCAGCCGGAAAAGTTTCGGCCGATGTCCGCCTGAGTGAGCGGGTTTGTAGGTTGAACGTGTGTGTGGCTTGCGGCCCACCAGAGCAGATTATTGCTTGCTGAAGAGCGGGACGCAAGGAGCGAGCGTATCCGCGACGATTTTGAGTTCCCGCAGCTGGGGATGAGTGAAATCGGGGCCGGCGTCCGCGGCGGTCTTGCCTTTGCGCGAAATCTGGATTACGGCGGCGACTTTGCGTTCCTGCAGGATGGGCGCGCTCATGATCTTCTGGATGGCTTCGCCGCGCTCCTCGTCGGTGATAGGCACGGCTTCGAACACGGATGAGTGTGGAACCACCGCGAAATGATTGATGACTTCGGGGCGCTTTTCGCGCACGGTGCGGGCGGCCAGGGAATTGGTGCTGGTGAGCGGAATCTGGCCCACTTGGCGCAGCTTTTCGGGGACCACGAAGCGCAGGAAGCGGTCGTCCTCGGTAATCACCAGGATGGCCACTTCGTGCGGGTGCACCGCGAAGTTCTTGCTAACCATGTCTACCACGCGGTTTAGTCCGACGAACTCACCGTCCGAGCTCTGGCGGATAACTTCCCCTATCCACTTCTTCAGATCGTTGATGGATTCGGTGGACATGTCGGTGCTGTTCGCTTTCGAAACAGTCTAGCATCGCCCCCGGACGCTCCCATGACCCAATCGGCAAGCTGTATCGAAAGGATAGCTAGTGAGTAGCGCACGGAATCGCGCACACGAACCGCGAACGTCCAGATTTCAGTTCGCGGACTCGCCACAGGCATTGCTGAGGTAGAGTTGCAGCATCCGACTAGGAGGTTGATCAGCAGCTAAGCTTGAAGAGAAGCCCTGCACACTAGAAAAACGAGCTTGAGCCCCGGTGCGCTTCACTGCGCAGCCGGCGGTGCGGCTTTCTGCTTCGTATATACCGAATCCCAAACAATATTCCACGTCTTCTGGCCATCGCCCGACCGCTCGGCCATCTGCCGCACTTTCCCCGGTTCCAGCACATACCACGTCCAGCGAAAGACCGGCGTCTGCTTTTCATCTGTCAGCAGCACCATCTTTCCATCGACCAGATTTCCGGCCATCGCGGGAAACGCCCCGGCATTTCCCGAATTATCGAGGTAAAGCTGATGCCACTTCTTGTCCCTCACGTCGTAATAGTTGAAGCTCTTCCCCGTTTGCCCCCCGCTCGTAGAAGTCCAGTGCTCGACCAACAGGCATCCGTCCTGCTCCAGCGTTACGAGATTGTGCCCGGCGGACGTCCCATCCGGCGCGCGCACATCCCAGTCGCCGATCCAGAAATCGAATTGGCGATATTCCGGCGATTGACACGGCGCAATCTTTTCGGTTAGCTTTTGAAACTCCGCGTCGTCCTTCCATCGCGTGAACTCCGTCGAGGAGACAGCCACCGGGCGCATCCCCCCGCCGCCGGAATCAATCACTTTCTGCAGCCGCGGCATTGCCTTGGCGTGATCCTTCGCGTCGGCGTACACACGCGCCAGATTGACCTGGTTCAGCAGCGGTCGAAATCCCTCGGCAATCGCCTGTTCAAACGCTGCCACAGCCGCGGCATCCTCGTACGTCTGCAGCAAACACTCCCCCAGGTTCTGCCACGCCGCACCGTCGCATCGCTCGTTCGCGGTAATCGCTTTGTACGCGGCCGTTGCTTCCGGCCGCCTCGATTGATTGAACAGCTCCGCCGCACTCGCCATCGTCGGCGTCTGCTTCTCGGCCACAACTGGTGTGCTCAGGGCCAGTACCAGGAGCATCGCAGCAAGAGAAGCTTGCCACCGCTTCATCGTTTTCATGTCGGTTGCCCGCGAGAGTTCGACCGCGATTTGAGAACCGTTACGCTATAGACGTTCGCATGTGCGCGATGGTGAGCAGGCGTCAAGGTGTTGCCCACGTTGAAGGCACCGATGGGCGATTGGCGCGTCGCGGAGGCGCAAACTTGCGTGGCCGTGTTGCTTTGCCCTTCTTGCAAACTTTTGCGGGCGCAACTATACTGAAACTTCTGCACGTTACGGTTTGACGCGCTTGGAGTGTGCATGTCGGTTGCAGCGACTGATTCTAAGACGAGTTATCTCCTCGACAAACTGCAGTCCCTCAGCGGCGTAATACCAATTGGAGCATTCCTGGCGGAACATTTCTGGTCGAACAGCTACGCGCTGGTGAGTGTCAGCAAGTACAACGACGTATCGCGCGAGCTGCAGCAGATTCCCTGGCGAATTATTGTCGAAACCTGTGTGCTTTTCATTCCGATTCTTTTCCACGGGTTTTACGGCATTTACATCTGGTGGACAGGGAAGTCGAACGCTATCGGACATCCCTGGATGGCCAACTGGCTGTATGTGCTGCAGCGCTGGACGGGGATTATCGCATTCGTTTTCATCGGCTGGCATTTGTACGTTGAGCGGTTTATGGGGCACGGCGTCACCAGCTATGCCGACGTACAGCGCAGCTTGATGAATCCCTTGTACCTCACTTTTTACATCGTCGGAATCACCTGCGCTTCGTTTCATTTGGGCAACGGGCTGTGGAATTTTGCCTGCAAGTGGGGAATCGCGGTGAGCGTTTCGGCGCAGCGCGCGGCGGGATGGTTTGGCGCGGCTGTTGCGGTGGCATTTACTTTTGTGGGAGTGGCGATTGTGCTTGCGCTGCATTACGGGGCGTTTCCGCTGGGGGGATACGTCCAATGAGGCAGCCGAAAATTATTATTGTGGGCGGCGGGCTGGCCGGATTGATGGCCGCGATCAAGGTGGCCGAAACCGGCGTGCCTGTGGATCTGTTTTCGATTGTGCCGGTGAAGCGCTCGCATTCGGTGTGCGCGCAGGGCGGCATCAACGCGGCGAAAAATTTGAAGGGCGAGGGCGATTCCACCTGGAAGCATTTCGACGACACGATTTACGGCGGCGATTTTCTGGCCAATCAGCCGCTAGTGAAGGGCATGTGCGAGGCCGCGCCAGCGATTATTGACCTGCTGGATCGCATGGGCGTGATGTTCAATCGAACGCCGGAGGGATTGCTGGATTTCCGGCGCTTTGGCGGGACTTTGTATCACCGCACGGCTTTTGCGGGCGCGACGACTGGGCAGCAATTGCTATATGCGTTGGACGAGCAGGTGCGGCGCTTCGAAGCCGAAGGCAAGGTGAAGAAATTCGAAGGCTGGACGTTTCTTTCCGCCGTGCTGGATCATGCCGGCGTGTGCCGCGGGATCTGCGCCATGGATTTGAAGACCATGGAGATCAAGACGTTCGCTTGCGACGCCGCGATTTTCTGCACGGGCGGCATCGGGGCCGTCTTTGGCCGCTCGACGAACTCCGTGGTTTGCACTGGCTCGGCGCAATCGGCGCTGTTTCAGCAGGGCGCGTACTACGCGAACGGCGAATTCATTCAGGTTCATCCGACCGCGATACCCGGCGAAGACAAATTGCGCTTGATGAGCGAATCGGCTCGCGGGGAAGGCGGGCGGGTTTGGGTGCCCAAGACTGCGCAGGATCCGCGTCCAGCGAAGCAAATTCCGGAGAGCGAGCGGTTTTATTTTCTCGAGGAGTGGTATCCGAAGTACGGCAACCTGGTGCCGCGTGATGTTGCCACGCGTGCGATTCACAAAGTTGTGTACGAGATGAAGCTGGGCCTGGCGGGCGATCCTGCGGTCTATCTGGATGTGACGCACATCCCGCGCGAGGTGCTGGAGCGCAAGCTGGAAGGCATTCTGGAGATATATCAGAAATTCGTGGGCGTGGACCCGCACGTGGAGCCGATGAAAGTTTTTCCGGCGATGCATTACACCATGGGCGGCTTGTGGGTGGACAACGAGAACCAGGCCACGAACATTCCTGGCGTTTATGCCGCGGGCGAGTGCGAATACCAGTATCACGGTGCGAACCGGCTGGGCGCGAATTCCCTGGTTTCTTGCATTTACGGCGGAGGTATTGCGGGGACTGCTGCGGTGCGTTATGCGCGCAGTTTGGAATCGGGTTGCGAAAACACTTCGCCTGCCGTCTATGAGCGCGAACGCGTGCGGCAGCAGGATATTTCGGACGCTCTGCTGAACCAGCATACCGGCACGGAAAATCCGCTGACCATCTGGCGCGAAATGGGCGATGCGATGACCGAAAACGTCACCGTAATTCGTTACAACGCCACGATGCAGAAGACTCTGGTGAAGCTCGATGAGCTGAGCGAGCGTTTCAAGCACATTAATTTGCAGGACCGCACGCAGTGGTCGAACCAGACGCTGAATTTTGTGCGCGAGGTGGGGAACATGCTGATTCTCGCCAAGGTGATCACGCTGGGTGCGATTGCGCGCGATGAAACGCGCGGCGCGCATTACAAGCCGGAATTCCCGAATCGCGACGACGCCAATTGGCTGAAGACGACCATAGCCAGCTGGGACGCCGGAAAAATCAAGCTCGAGTATGAAGCGGTGGACACTTCGTTGATTCCACTGCGCGAACGGAAATATACCGCGGCGAAGTGACGAACTTGCGGGCGCAGTCGTGCGCGAATTAGGCGGCGGGGAAAGCGAGGCATCATGGCCGATAAAACTTTCATCGTGAAGATCAAACGGCAGCAGCGGCCGGATGAAGCCGTGCGTTGGGAAGAATATGAGCTGCGTTACCGGCCGCACATGAATGTGATCATCTGCCTGCGCGACATCGCGGAACACCCGTTCACACGCAGCGGCAGCGAATCCACACCGGTGAGCTACGAAGCGAATTGCCTGGAAGAAATTTGCGGCGCGTGCGCGATGCTGGTGAACGGAAAGCCGCGCCAGGCTTGCACCGCGCTGGTGGACGACCTCGAGAAGCCGATTCGGCTGGAGCCGTTGACAAAATTTCCGCTGATTCGCGATTTGCAGGTGGATCGCAGCTCGATGTTCGAGAATTTGAAACGTACCAAGTGCTGGATTCCGATTGATGGGACGTATGACATCGGTCCGGGCCCGCGCATGTCCGAAGAAAAGCAGGAAGTGGGCTACGCGCTTTCGCAGTGCATCACTTGCGGCAATTGCCTGGAGATTTGCCCCAAGGTGAATGAACATTCCAATTTTGTGGGCGCCGCGATTGTGAGCCAGGTGCGGCTGTTTAATATGCATCCTACGGGCGAGATGCACGCGGGGCCGCGGCTGGATGCTTTGATGGGGCCGGGCGGAATCGAAGATTGCGACAACGCTCAAAATTGCGTGAAAGTCTGCCCGAAGGGCATCCCGCTGACGGAATCTTTGGCGGCGGTGAATGGCCAAGTGCTGGTACACGCGGTGAAGAGTTTCTTCCGGGGTTCTTGAGCTTCGCGTCGCGCGGTCTTTCTGTTTTATCGCCACGGGTTGTAGAATCCCAGAGAATGTTTGAGTTTTTGGGGGATGAATGGGACGTAGTAGTTTGTTCGCGATTAGTTTGGCATTGGGAGGAGTCTTGTCGCTGGTGGCCGTGAATACTGAATCGCAAACGCAAACGAATATTTCGCCGGCGGCGCGGGAGCTGCATTTTCAGTCCATCGTGGTGGATACACACGACGACACCACGCAGCGCCTGCTTGATCCAAAATTCGATTTTGGCGTTCGGCACACTGATGGCAGCGTGGACATCCCGCGCATGCGCGCAGGCGGGCTGAGCGCGATTTTCTTTTCGATATGGATTCCCGGCACGGTTACAGGCCCGACCGCTGTGCAGCGCGCGCTCGATCAGATTGGTGCGGTACGCGAAACTGTATTGCGGCATCCGAACGATCTGGTTTTATGCACGACGGCTGAGGAAATTCGCCGCGCCAAGACTGCGAATAAAATTGCGGTGCTGATGGGCGTCGAGGGCGGGCACATGATCAACAACTCGCTCGCGAATCTGGACAAGTTCTTCGCGCTGGGCGTGCGTTACATGACCCTGACACACACCGTGAACACGGATTGGGCGGATGCATCCACGGACAAGGCCACGCACAACGGCCTGACCGATTTCGGTAAGCAAGTGGTGCGCGAAATGAACCGCCTGGGGATGATGGTGGACATCTCGCACGTGGCGGACAAGACGTTTTACGATGTGCTGGCTGTCAGCAAAGCTCCGGTGATCGCTTCGCATTCTTCGTGCCGCGCGTTGTGTTCAGCGCCGCGCAATATGACCGACGATATGATCAAGGCGCTTGCGGCGAAGGGCGGGGTGATTCAGATTAATTACCACATCGGATTCCTGAGCCAGCAATTCCAGGACGCTTCGAAGGCGAATCCGGAACTGAACAAGGAAATCGAAGCGGAATCGAAGAAGCGCTGCGGCGATAACGAAGCCTGCCAGTTGATCGAAGCGGATAAAATTACGCGAGACATGGTAGCGCAGGGGAAACTGCCGCGCGTGGATTGGACCGAGATCATCAATCACATTGATCATGCAGTGAAACTGGTGGGAGCGGATCACGTGGGCCTGGGTTCCGATTTCGACGGCGCGGATATGCCTTACGGGATGGAAGATGTTTCCGACATTCCGCGGATTACCGAAGCGCTGCTGGCGCAGGGTTATTCTCCCGCCGATGTGCGCAAAATTCTGGGTGGCAATACGCTGCGTTTGATGCAGGATGTGGAAGCCGCAGCCCTAAAATAACGGCAGTGATATTCAGGAGGAAAATCGTGAAACGCTTCGCACCGTGGTTCTTCATCGCGCTCCTACTCGCTGTAATTCCGGTTATAACGCCGGCGCAGGCTCAATCTCAGTCCACGACGCCCGCTGCCAAGCCAGCTACAGCGCCGCGTCCGCACTCGACGGCACCGCATACGGACCCTGCGTTGTTGCATCCCGCGACGCTCACTGCCAAGGCCCCTGACGTGTACGAAGTGACCTTCAAAACGACGGTCGGCGACTTTGTGGTGACAGTGACGCGGGCGTGGGCTCCGCTAGGCGCGGATCGTTTTTACAATCTGGTGAAGCACGGATTTTTCACCGATGCGGCATTTTTCCGCGTGGTACCGGGGTTCATCGTGCAATTTGGATTGAGCGCGAATCCGGCGGTGAATAAAGTTTGGGATAAGGCCTCGATCAAGGATGATGCCGTCACGCAGAGCAATCACGCCGGATATTTGACGTTCGCCACTGCAGGACCGAATACGCGAACCACGCAGTTGTTTATCAATTTTGGCGAAAACGCGGCGTTGGATGGCCAGGGGTTCGCGGCGTTCGGAAAAGTGACCAGCGGAATGGAAGTGGTGCAGAAAATTTACAGCGGCTACGGCGAGTCTCCGGACCAGGCGATGATCACGTCGCAAGGGAAGGCGTATCTCGACAAGAGCTTCCCTAAACTCGATCACATCATTTCGGCGACGGTGACTTCGCCTCTGCCGCCAGTGCATACCACTCCGGCACACAAGGCCGCACCCGCGGCTGCAGCGAAGCCCGCGCCCTCACAACCTTAACCGGCCGCAGTGACGGCCCAATTTCATTTTTGTCGGAGAAATGCACGAACCGTGCAGGCACGGTTCCCTGGGAGAGTCGCTGATGACTGCAAAGCCGTCGTTGCTGGATGCTGCCAATTTGAAAGACACCGCTCCGGAAAACTTTGATGTGACGTTCAAAACCACCGCTGGAGATTTCGTGGTGCAGGTGACGCGCGCGTGGGCGCCGCTGGGCGCGGACCGTTTCTACAATCTGGTGAATCACGGGTATTACGATGATGCCGCGTTTTTCCGCGTAATCCCCGGTTTCGTGGTGCAATTTGGACTGAGTGCCGACCCGGCTGTGAATAACGTGTGGCGCAAATCGAATTTCAAGGACGATCCCGTCACGCAGAGCAACAAGCCGGGCTTCATCACCTTTGCGACCGCCGGAAAAGATACGCGCACCACGCAGCTTTTTATCAACACCGGGAATAATGCGCAGCTCGATAAGATGGGCTTCGCTCCGTTCGGCCAGGTGATTTCCGGCATGGACGTGGTGAAGAAAATTCACAGCGGCTACGGCGAGGCGCCGGACCAGGGCTCGATCACGGCGCTGGGCAAAGCGTATCTGGATAAAAACTTTCCGAAGCTCGATCGCATCCATTCCGCGACGATTGCTTAGAATGCGGTTGAGTACTCCACGAGGCGGCGGCGCGCGTGCTGTTCGTCTCCGCACCTGATAATGGACACGCTGTCAGCTGCGTCAATTCCTCGCGATTACGCGGTGGAACGCGAGGTGGCACTGCGCTCGCGCGTGATGCTTTTCGCGCTGGCTTGCTGCAAGCTGCTGATCCAATTCGCGGGCATCAATCATTACGGATTTTTCCGTGACGAGCTGTATTACATCGCCTGCGGCCAACATCTCGCGTGGGGGTACGTGGACCAGCCGCCGCTGATCGCTTTGGTCGCGTGGCTCGCGCGGCACGCGCTGGGGACCTCGCTCTTTGCTACGCGTCTGCTGCCCATTCTGGCCGGTGCTGCGGTGGTGTATGCCACGGGCCGCGTCGTCGCTGAACTGGGCGGCGGAATCTTCGCGCAATTTCTCGCTGCTGTCACGATTTTACTGGCACCCGCTTACCTGGCGTTTGACACTTTCCTTTCCATGAACGCGTTCGAGCCGCTCTTCTGGCTTTTGAGCGCGTGGATTGCCATCCGCATCGTCAAGGGGGCGTCGCCGCGGCTGTGGCTGGTGTTCGGAATCGTGGCGGGGTTGGGCCTCGAAAATAAGCACAGCATGCTGGTGTTTGGTTTTGCGCTGGTAGCGGGCCTGCTGCTTTCCGGGCAAGTGCGCTTGTTTCGTTCGTCGTGGATCTGGATCGGTGCGGCGGTCGCGCTGGCGATTTTCCTGCCGAACCTGCTGTGGGAATCCCGCAACGGCTGGCCGCAAATCGATGTGGTTCGCAACGCGCAGCGGTTCAAGAACGAAGCGATCGGTCCTGTGCAATTTTTGTTGGAGCAGGTTTTATTTTTGCAGCCGCTGGCGCTGCCGGTGTGGCTCGCGGGGCTGTGGTGGTATCTCGCGGCGCCGGAAGGGAGGCGCTTCCGCTTTCTGGGGTGGGCCTACAGCTTCGTGCTGGCGATTTTTATCGTGCTGGGCGGCAAATCGTATTATGCGCTGCCGGTTTATCCGCTGTTGATGGCTGCGGGAGGCGTCGCGCTGGAAGGATTTTTTACCGCGCCTGGGCGCCGCTGGATGGCGGTGACGTATCCGGCGCTGCTGATTGTCGCAGGAGTAGTGACGCTGCCGTTCGGCGCGCCGATATTGCCGGTGGATACTTTTCTGCGTTATACGAAGCTGCTGCCGTACGCGAGTTCGGTGAAGACGGAGCGCGATTCTACAGCCGAGCTGCCGCAACTCTACGCAGACATGTTCGGCTGGGAAAATATGGCCATGCAGATCGCGGGCGTCTATCACGCGCTGCCGCAATCCGAACAGGCCGGCTGCGCGATTCTGGGCGGCAACTACGGCGAGGCGGGCGCGATTGACCACTACGGCCCAGCCCTGGGCCTGCCGGCGGCGATCAGCGGGCACAACAGCTATTATTTCTGGGGACCGCGCGCGTACACCGGCTCGTGCGTGATTTTGTTTGGCGAACGCGCTGATGAGCTGAAGGGTTTGTTCGGAGATGCACAGCTTGTCGCGACGATCAGCGACCCGCACGCCGCGATGGCCGAACGGAACGTGCACGTTTACGTGTGCCGCAAGCCGCGTGCGCGACTCGCGGAGCTTTGGTCGCATTTCAAATTGATTATTTGAGCGGAAAGGATCGTTTGTCGCCAGAGGTCTTGTAGCGGCGGTCTTCAGACCGCTATCGTTTTGCGCCGTGGCACCGATGGTGCACTGAAGTGCGCCGCTACGACTGCAAAAGCAGCGGCAATACAGCGTCGGCGCGGTGATTAATGTAATGGAGCGTGGCGCGGGTTTCTCGCAGCCTGTTCCAATTCACCGATGTTCAATCCAGAAGCCACCAGCCGGTGCCCAATTTCGGAATCCGTGCGCTTGGTAATCGCCAGCAGCACACATTCGCACGTAAGTATGGGAATGTTGCGGCCGTCCACCACGTCATGCGCTGGAGCGATTTCTTCCGCGATCTTCAGCAGAGCGGACAGTTCACCGGAACGCGCGAGCGGCTTGCCCTCCGGCTCGGGACTTTTCGCCGGCCGGGGCCATTGCCACTTCGGCGGTTTTTCGTCGCCGCGACGCTGCTGGTCGTAGAATTCAATCCAGTAGTGCCAGCGTTGCGGGCTGATGCGGCAAATCTGCTGCAAATATTCTTCTATGCCATCCTGCTCTTGCCAATATTTTGAGAGGCGCTCCCAATCATAGATGTACATTCCGGCGAGCAGGTCGGCGACCTCGACAGCGCTGGCCGCGCGGCTGTGCGCGAGCATTTCCGCCAGACCTTCGGCGCGCGCCAGATCCTTGGTGAGCCGGTGCGAGAGCGGTGCAGGCCTCGAACCGCCGCGCGATTGCGCCGCGCCGCCAGCCCCAGTCAAGGGCTTGTCACCTTTGCGCCGGGCCCCGGAATCAGGGCCTGCAGGCGCGCCTTTGCCGTTTTTTCGCCCAAAAAATTTCATTTTAGATTGACGACTCCCGTAATAATCTTAGCAGACACCCGGTTTCCTCCACGGGAAACTGCGGTGGGCTTTCTCCGATTGGTCACTTGCTCTGCGGGGAACCCGGATATATATTTACTTTTAATTTCCTGGGAAAGTTCTGGCGGGCGGCCAAGGCGCGGGTAGAATGCTCGATCAGCAAGCGGCAGAAATTTTGTGGGCGGCTCCGGAGAAAGGCCCCTTTCGATGACGCAAACGCAAAGCATGACGATGCGCGATACCTCGCACGCCACATCGAATCCATTCGTGGGAACGTGGAAACTAGTTTCGATTTCCTCGTCGGAATCGCGCCTTTTTGGAGAAAAGCCCATCGGCATTCTGATTTATGACGCGTACGGGCACGTGGCCGTGCAAATCATGCGCAATCCGCGGCCGGATATTTCTTCGGGCCCGGGATTTCCGACAGCGAAGGAAGTGCAAATCGCTTACAAGGGTTACTACGCGTATTACGGCACTTACGAAGTGAACCGCGAGAAGAAAACCATCACGCATCACCTGGAAGGAAGCTTACGCCCCGGCGACGTGGGCAAGGATTTCACGCGCGCGTACGAAATTTCCGGCAACCGGCTGGCATTGACTCCGGTGGACGACTCGCAGGCGCGCGACGCTTGCTTAACCTGGGAACGCGCGAAGTAAGACCGCAGCCGGCAGTCTCAAATCCCCAGGACAGTTACGAGTTCTCGCACCGAAGCTGCCGATTTATCCAGCGCGGCTTTTTCGTCGGGCAGCAATTTAATTTCTACAATCTGCTCGATTCCGCCCGCGCCTAATTTCGCCGGGACCCCTACGAAGAGTCCGTTGACGCCGTACTCGCCCTCAAGGTACGCCGCGCAGGGCAAAATTTTCTTTTTGTCTTTCAGGATTGCTTCAGCCATTTCGAATACCGCGGCCGACGGCGCGTAATAGGCCGAGCCAGTCTTCAGCAAATTCACGATTTCCGCGCCGCCTTTGCGCGTGCGCGTCACAATCGCGTCGAGTTTATCTTTCGAGATCAATTCGGGGAGGGGAATTCCCGCTACAGTTGAGTAACGCGTCAGCGGCACCATGTCGTCGCCATGTCCGCCGAGTACGAACGAGTGCACGTTTTCGACCGATACTTTCAGCTCTTCTGCGACGAACGTGCTCATGCGCGCCGAATCCAGCACGCCGGCCATGCCGATCACGCGCGCTTTCGGGAATTTGCTGATCTTGAACGCGGCTTGCGCCATCGCGTCCAGCGGATTGGTGACGACGATGAGGATCGCTTTCGGCGAGAGCTTCACGACCGCTTCGACTACGCCTTTAATCACGTCGTAATTCGCTTTCAGCAAGTCGTCGCGGCTCATTCCCGGCTTGCGCGGGAAGCCGGCGGTGATCACGATGATGTCGCTATTTTCCGTGCCGCTGTAATCGCCGCTCGCGGTGGAAATTCCCGCCGCGCGCGCGTCAGAGCCCATGATCGGTCCGGATTCGGCCATGTCCAGCGCTTTTCCCGCCGGGACGCCATCTAAAATATCGGTTAGAACCACGTCCGCCAGACCCGCATCATGAATCCGTTGCGCCGTGGTCGAACCGACGAAGCCGCCGCCTACCACCGTCACTTTCTTACGCATTCCACTCTCCCGATCGGATTGAATTTCGTCCTGCTGTTAACTGCGGATATCGCTGTTAGTCGCCTGCGCCTACCCCAGCCTGCATATTTTCGATGATGGCCGACGCGTACTCGGACGTTTTTAGTTTCTTCGCGCCGGGCATCAAGCGTTCCAGATCGTAGGTAACCTTTTTCTGCTGAATGGTGCGCGCGATGCCGTCTTCGATCAGGCGCGCGACCGGCTTCCAATCCATAAAGTCGAACATCATGGCGCCAGAAAGCATGACCGAACTCGGGTTAATCACATCTTTATCTGCATACTTCGGCGCGGTGCCGTGGGTGGCCTCGAATACGCCGAAACCGTCACCTATATTCGCGCCGGGAGCCATGCCCAGACCGCCGACCTGCGCGGCGCATGCGTCGGAAAGATAATCGCCGTTGAGGTTCGGCGTCGCGAACACTTGATATTCGTCGGCGCGCGTGAGCACCTGCTGGAACACAGAATCGGCGATGCGATCGTTGATCAGAATTTTCTTTTTCCACTGGCCATTGCCATGCGAGGCAGACAGGGTGTCCAGAGTGTGTTTCACTTCCTCATAGAGCTGCTTCTTGAATTCACTGGTCGCTTGCTCAATGCCCGGCTCGATGGACGCGGCATTTTCCTCGACTGTCATGTTGGGATTCTTATCCTTGTTATCTAGAATCCAGCTTTCGCGCTCGGTCACCACTTGCGCGCGGAATTCCTGCGTCGCGAGTTCGTATCCCCAATCGCGGAAGGCGCCCTCGGTGAACTTCTGAATGTTGCCTTTGTGCACCAGGGTCACCGTGTTGCGCTTGTGTTCCAGCGCGTGCACGATGGCGCGGCGCACCAGGCGCTTGGTGCCCGTGGGGGACATGGGCTTGATGCCCACGCCGGAATCCTCGCGGATCTTTTTCGCGCCGCTCTTGAGCATTTCGTTGTTCAGGAAATCAATCAGTTTTTTTACTTCCTGGGTGCCGGCGCGCCATTCGATTCCGGCGTACACGTCTTCGGTATTCTCGCGGAAGATCACGACGTTCATGCGTTCCGGCTCGCGCACGGGCGAGGGCACGCCTGTGAAATAACGCACCGGGCGAACGCAGGCGTAGAGTTCCAGCACCTGGCGCAGGGTGACGTTCAGCGAGCGTATGCCGCCGCCCACTGGAGTCGTGAGAGGCCCTTTGATGGCCACGCGGAAATCGCGAATTGCGTCCACCGTATCTTGCGGCAGCCATTCCTGGAATTGGCGGTAAGCTTTTTCGCCGGCGAACACTTCCAGCCATTCGATTTTGCGTTTGCCGCCGAAGGCTTTTTCCACGGCGGCATCAAACACGCGCCGCGAAGCCTTCCAGATATCGCGGCCGGTGCCGTCGCCTTCGATGAACGGGATCACAGGGTGATCGGGCACGCGAAACACCCCTTCCACAAACTCTATGGCCTTGCCGTTCGCGGGCACCGCCACGCCGTTATAAGTCGTCTTCATGGTTTGCTGATTCTCCCTGGCATGCAACGGGCGCCGAAACGCGCGGTTCCGACGTTAATTCCGAACCGATAACCTTAGCATAAAGTTTGGCGGGCGGGCAGCAAGGTTCAGGGAAGCGCGGGCGCTTTATCCGGGAGCAAAAATACTTTACGAGCCAAGTCAGACGACAAAGTTTCGTCCCGATAATAGTCCTTGAGGATGGAAGGCTCCCACGTGAGCCAATCAGGATTGGCGGACGCGAATTCGGCCCAACTTTGGGCGTTGTCTGCGCGCTGCATCCTTTGGTGAATCAGCACGATGTACGCCCAGGTGATCGTCTCGTGGTACAGACCCGTCTTGCCGTGCGCCGCAGCGTAGCGCTTCAGCGACTCGGGAAAACGGGCAAGGACATCCAGCAGCGGGTGTCTGCACAAATACAAGAATGCGATTTGGATGTGCGTGCTGTGACGGAGACGATCCAGGGGCAGGGAACAGTCTTCAAATTGCCGCAGCAGCTGGTCGTCGTGGTTATCGCTCATTTCCGACTTTTGCCTGCGTTTCTCTGCGGTGCGCGATCCAAACCAGCACCGCCATCGCATAAACCGGCAGCGGGCCGACGTCGAAGTGGCCCTGCAGCGCGTGAAACAGCATCGCGAATGCGATCACCGCGAGCAAGAGGTAGCTTCCGGCCAGGTCTACAATCGGCGCCAAAAACATCACCGCCGCGACGATCTCAACGCTCGCCAGCACCAGGTGCACCCAATCGTGCGCGCCAATGTGGCCTGAATCCGCGGGCTGCATGTCAGCTATCGTCGCGCGCAAAAGCAGAAACGATTGCCAGAGCACGACGATGCCGAGAACCCACCGTAAGCCTTGCACTGCGAGGCGGCTGTTTCGTGAAGTCACTTCGAGCCTCCAATCTTCCGCGGCCGCCGCGTGCGCCTGACGCGGTGAGCGCCTCTTGCCAACTTGGCCTTCACTTTCGGTGCGGCCGGGCGTGCTTCGATCAGGCGATGGCTGGCGCGGTGGTCGAGATTGAGGCCGTAGAACTTCTTCAATTCCTTAATGCGGTGGCGGGAGGGCTTCTGGAATGCGGCCTTGCCGTCAAAAGCGTGCAGCACGATCCCTTCGAGGAGGTCGCCGAGGGTCAAATCGTGATACTCGGCCAGCGCCTTGAGCACTTTGAGCAGGCGCTTTTCGATGCGCACTCCGGTCTGCACTCGCTCCACAAGAAAGTGTCGCTTGTTTCGTGTAGTCTTCATCGTGGTACCAATGTACCACGGTACACAGAACCAAGCAACTTTATGATTGCACTTTCTGCGCGGCACGCGGTCGCAAAATGTCCTGCGGGGGTGTGCGGCGAAAGACCGGACGTGTGAATCGCCAGATACGCTCGCAAAAGTGTGAGCTGTTCTTGACCTGTGCGGCCGTCGCCCGTAGCATCGTTACAGAACAGCCGAGGAGGATGTCATTCGAGATCATCGACCATTAATTTTGTGCAGCGCATTCTTGTTGGCAGGGTGGATCGCTAGGCCAGCGCTTGAGGCGCGCACCGCCGCCGCGCGATCTTCCGCGCAAAAACAGGCGGAGGCGAAATTTCAATTGACCAGCGCGTCGTTCGAAGCCGATGGTGCGCTGCCGGCGAAATATACCTGCGAAGGAGCGGATGTTTCACCGGCGCTCGCTTGGAACGAGCCGCCGGCCGGCACGCAGAGTTTCGCGCTGGTCGTTGATGATCCCGACTCGCCAAAGAAAACGGTGATCCATTGGCTGATCTATGACCTGGCGCCGGCGACGCGCGCGCTGCCCGAGGGTGTCCCGACGAAGCCAAAACTTCCCGACGGCTCGCGGCAAGGCAAGAACGACCATGGCAAGATCGGATATAGCGGCCCGTGCCCTCCGCCCGGCGCAGCGCACCACTATTTTTTCAAACTCTACGCGCTCGATGACCAGACCGGCCTGAAACCGAAAGCCAGCGCGGCAGACGTTGAAAAGGCCATCAAAGGGCACATCCTCGCGCAGGCGGAACTAATCGCGCGATTCCAACACTGAACTTTGATCACGTCCGCGCAGGCTGCCGCGAGCGCGGATGGCAAAGTTTTATTTATAGGTTCGATTTGAAATTCTTTACCTTGTGCGGACATTTTGGGGTTTGACGCTCAACAGCCTGCGCGGTACCCTACGCTGTTCAAAAATGCCGCTGAAACCGCAATTCATTCGCTGTCAACCCCACCGCAAGGAGAATCATGACAACCGATCTGCGTAATTTTCTGGCAATCCCGTACGAAGAACTCGAGGAGCTGAATCTGAAGGCCAAAGCGCAGCGCCTGAATCGCGTGGCGGCGCACAAGATTCAGGAAGAGCGCATTAAATATCTCAGCGACGAAAAGCGCATCAAGGCCGTCACCGTGCTCTTCAGCGACCTGGAAGGCCGCCTGCACATGCTGGATTACGACAAGAAATTTTTGGTGAAGAGCTGGGACAACCTTACGTTTGATGGCTCCTCCATTCGCGGATTTACGGCGCAGCGCGAAAGCGATTTGCGCCTGGGCATGGATTGGAGCGCGTTTTACTGGGGCCCAGCGGACGTGTTCGGCTCCGGCAAAGTGCTGGTGTTCGGCGAAGTGATTGATAAGGACGGCTCGCCCTACAGCGCGGACATTCGCGGCGTGCTGAAAACTTTCGCCGCCGACAAATTCAAGAAGGACGGCTTCACCCTGAACGCCGCGAACGAAATCGAAGGGTTCCTCTTCAATGGCGCGGACGCCGAGGCGCGCTACAACGAAACCGGTAAATTCGATTACGTGAATACAGGCGGCTATTATCATTCTCTGCCGGGCGATCCGTTGCGCACGTTTATTGACACTTGCGCGGAAGTGCAGCGCTCCATGGGCTTCCAGAACGAAAAAGATCATCCGGAAGTGGCGCCTTCGCAATTCGAAATTAATTACGGCTACGGCGAAGTGGTGGCGGCAGCGGATCAGATTCAACTTTACAAACTGATTTGTCGCCAAGTGGCTACGCGCATGGGCCTCACCGCCAGCTTTTTGCCTAAGCCCGTGGTCGGTGTGAACGGCAACGGGATGCACACCAACGTATCCGTCAGCAAGGGCGGCAAGAATCTGTTCTGGGATCCGAAGGGCGAGGAAAAGTTGAGCAAAGCAGGCTGGTCATTCATCGATCGCATTCTCACGCACGCGAATGACGTCTGTTTGATGCTCAATTCCAGCGTTAATGCGTATCGCCGCCTCGACCCGCACTTCGAAGCGCCCAACCAGATCAAGGCTTCGCCTGTGGACCGCGGCTCGATGATTCGCATTCCCATCGGCAATGAGAAGAGTATGCGCGTGGAAGTGCGCTCGGTGGCGCCGGACGCGAGCCCGTACATGGTGATGTACTCGATCTTCAAGTCGGGCCTCGATGGTGAGACCTCCAAAATTAAAAATCTGCGCCAGGCGGAGCGTTATTTGCCGGACAACATCTACACGGCGATTGATCATTTTCGAAAATCGGAGTGGACGTCGAAGATACTGGGCGAAGACGTGAAGGGGCGCTATGCGGATCTGAAGCAAGCCTCCGCGGACCGCTGCTCGCGGCTGCTGGGAACGTTCGTGAAGGCCCCCGAAGTGCAGTACCACCACGAAGTTTACAACCAGTATCTCTGGAACCAGTTCTAGGCTTCAGACTCGCGGGACAGATTCAGCGAAACGGCAAACGCCCTGGCCAAAAGCCAGGGCGTTTTGCGTTTGTGCGCCGATGCGGTATCGCGTTCCAGTTAGCTCTTACTGTCACGCGCGGGCGCTACTGTACGATCGACAATTCCAGCTGCACACCAGGATGCGCCACGTTCACGAGGTAGTACACGCCGTTCACGTCAATGACGTACACGTCGTCGTCATATCCCCAGCCCGTGGGCCAAGGCTGCGCGATGATGAAGGAGTAGCCGCCGTAGCTGAATCTCGGCCGGCCTTCTACGATTACCGGGTGACCCACATGGAACGTGTGCTCGCGTCCGAAGTGCGCTTTGTATTTGTCGTCGGGGATTCGGCGGTTATCGACGTGCTGATTACTGCGTTGCGCATCTTCAGGGCGCTGCGCCGGTGGTTTGGCTTCGTTCTGTTTTGGAGGCTTCGCGGCGTTCTCTGGTCGCGGCTTATCCTCCGGAGTCTTCGGCTGCTCGGCTTGCGGCTTCTCGGTAGGCTTGCCTTCGGGTGGTTTTGCGGGCTGCTCCTGCGGGTCGTGCTGCTCTTGCGCGAAGGCCGGGGCGGAAATTCCGAAAAGCAACAACAGGGCTCCGGTTCCGATCAACATGGTGTTCTTCATGAATGTTTCCTCCCGTTCGTTTGAACGTATTCACGGTTCTCGTCGCTGCCGCGCCAAAAAGAGCGCGCGCTAAGAATGTAGCTGCAGGGGCAGCGGGAGCGAATACGGTCGGCACTGTATATAGGAGGGGAGATCGTGTTATGGGAATCGCTGTATTGGCGAGGCTGAGCGGCGGTCGTGCAGAGTTGCGCTTCCCGCTGGACTACGGCCCGCGAGTTACGTCAATATCGAGCCGGGGAAGAGAATTCACACGAGGTTCGCCATGGATCCATCGCGCGATCTGGATCGCATTGTAAGTGAACTGAACGCACGGCCGGAAGCCGATGGCGACGAGGCGTCGGACACGGCGCCACTCGATCGCTGGCTCGCTGCGCTGCTGGCGAAGGGCGGCAGCGACCTATTGCTCGTGCCCGGAGCGCCGGTGTGCATCCTGCACGAAGGCGGGGTGCGTAATGTCGAAGCCGAGCCGCCGAGCGGTTCGGAAATCGAAGCGATCGTGCTGCCGGCGTTGACGCCGCATGCGCTGCAACAATATCGCGACGGGCGAATTGCGGATTCTTCCTACCGCGTCTCGGATCTCGGCCGCTTCAGGATCAATCTGCACCGCGAACGCGGCCAAGCCGCTGCGGCGATCCGCGCGCTGCCCGCGAAAGTTCCGCAGCTGAGTGAACTGCGCCTTCCAGCCGGCGTCGAGGCGCTGTCTCATCTGCAGCGCGGTCTTGTGCTAATCGGGGGGCCTGCCGGCTCGGGAAAATCCACAACGCTGGCCGCTTTAATTCACGAGATTAATCGTCGCGACGCGCGGCATATCGTCACCATCGAAGATCCCATCGAGTTCGAGCACACGCACGTGCGCAGCGTGATCGAGCAGGTCGAAATCGGCACCGATGCACCGGATTTTCCCACCGCGCTGCGCGCCGCGTTGCGCCAGGCGCCAGATATTATCGTGGTGGGCGAAATGCGCGACGTCGAAACGATGCAGATCGCCGTAGCCGCCGCGGAAACCGGTCACCTGGTGCTCTCGACGATTCACACTACCGACGTGGCTACGACGGTTTCGCGTATCTCCGATTCATTTCCGCTCGAGCGTCAGAACACAATTCGCCAGGAACTGGCCATGGCGCTAACGGCGGTGCTCACGCAAATTCTGTTGCCGTGCAAAACAGGCGGCCGCATGCCTGTAGCGGAATTGTTGATGATCAGTTACGGCGCCCGGCAGCATATTCGCCACAACGCGCTGCAGCATTTGCATCAGGAAATCGCGCTGACCAAGAAGAAGGGATCGTTCACGATGGAGGAATCGCTCGTGAAGCTGGTGAGCCAGGGATTTATTGAGCGTGAAGACGCGCTGCTGTGTGCCATTCATCCCGACGATCTGGAAATCATGCTCAAGGTCGAAACGCAAACCCGCGCTGCGCGCCCTTAACGCTGCGCGAATGAAAACGGCGGAGCTTGCGCCCCGCCGTTATTGCGATTCGCGCGCGATCTTATCGTTTAGTCGTAATACTCAGAACCAAGGTGCGTGATCAAGTCTTCGCCCATCATCCATCGTAGCGTGTTCTTGAGCTTCATCAGCTGGATGAATAAATCGTGCTCGGGGTAAAGCTCTTTCGCGCACATCGGCGATTTGAAATAGAAGCTGAGCCATTCCTGGATGCCGCGCATTCCGGCTCGTTGCGCTAGATCGAAGAACAGCGCCAGGTCCAGCACAATCGGCGCGGCCAAAATCGAATCGCGGCACAGGAAGTCCACTTTGATCTGCATCGGATACCCGAGCCAGCCGAAGATATCAATGTTGTCCCAGCCCTCTTTGTTGTCGCCGCGCGGGGGATAGTAGTTGATGCGCACCTTGTGGTGAATTTTGCCGTAGAGGTCGGGATACAGCGTCGGCTGCAAAATATATTCGAGTGCGCCGAGCTTCGATTCCTCTTTGGTCTTGAACGAGCCGGGATCGTCCAGCACTTCACCGTCGCGATTGCCAAGAATGTTGGTCGAAAACCAGCCATTCAGGCCGAGCATGCGCGCTTTGAACGCGGGCGCCAGCACGGTCTTAAGCAAGGTCTGGCCCGTCTTGAAGTCTTTGCCGCCGATCGCCACATTTTTCGCCTTGGCGTATTCCTCGAGCGCCGGAATATCCACGGTCAAATTCGGCGCGCCGTTTGCGAAGGGCACACCTTCACTGATGGCCGCGTAGGCGTATAGCATCGAAGGCGCAATCGCCGGATGATTCGCTTTCATGCCCTTTTCGAACGACGCCAGGCTCTTGTGTACGTCTTCAGCTTTTAGAAAGACTTCGGTCGAGCCGCACCACACCATCACCAGGCGATCCAGCTTGTTCTTTTTCTTGAATGAGCGGATGTCTTCGCGGAGTTGTTGGGCCAGATCGAATTTCGTCTTGCCCTTTTTTACGTGCGTGCCGTGCAGGTTCTTCACGTAATTCTGGTCGAACACGGCTTTCATCGGCTTGATGCCCTTCAGGAATTTTGCGGCCTTGGCGAGATCCCTGGCCTCCAGCACGCCGGCTTTCGAGGCCGCTTGATACGCGTCGTCACTGAAAACATCCCAACCGCCGAAGACGATGTCGTCCAATTTCGCCAGCTGGACAAAATCTTTAATTCGCGGCGTGCGCCCGTCGGTGCGCTTGCCCAGCCGGATCGTTCCCAATTGCGTCAGCGAGCCCACCGGCACCGCGTGTCCTCGCCGCACCAATTCCACCCCCGCCATGAAAGTCGTGCTGACGGCGCCCATTCCGGGCGTCAGCACTCCCAGCTTTCCTTTTGGCGGAGCAACACTCACAGGCCTGCGCATTCGTTTTCCCCCAGTTCAATTCGTAGTTGATGAAGAAATTGAGAGCCGCGAAAAAGTTCGCGCCACCTGCCGCCAAATTCACGCCGTTGATGCCCCGTGCTCGCGGCGCATCCAGGAGACTGCATTTTCGTTCTTGCGCGGCAGATGAGTTGTTCCGCGGCGTGCCCCGCACCTAGGCGGGAGAAACGCTCAGAACAAACAATTTATGATGCGGCAACGCGCGAACTTTTGCAAATTGATTTCCCGTCGCGCAGAAAGTGATTCGGGTTGGAGAATTTTGATTGCGGGGCAAAGGATTCGGCGCGGAATGTGGAATCGATACGGGAGGGTATGGACGCGAGGTCGAAGACGCGTGCGCGCGGAAATTATTTGCGCCGGAACAGGTCAGAAATTTCGTCCGAAACTGAGAGGAATACTAGTACCGCGAGAACCCCCATCATGCAGAACGCGATCATCATTTTCTCCGACTGCGTCAGACCTCAATGGTGGATAGGCAAGCTGCATGCCAGTCGTGCGCGCGCGATATCTCTAGTGTTTGCAATACCCCGGCTAGTGACGCCAGCCACGGCGTGCGGATTTATAGCCAATAATGTGGGCTTAACATGACACTGGCGTCAGGATTTCCGTGCAGGCGCTGGTGCAGTACGGCAACGCATGCACTCAGCGAAGGCAAAAACGCGCCGTTACAATTTTTCGATGTGAATGGATCCGTCACCGGAGCTGATCGCGACCGTCGGTCCACCGGCATTCAATTTCCCGCGTACAGAGGAGTGGCCCAGCGAACCAGAAACCATAATCGGGACATCCACCGCGACGCTGCCATCCCCGGTGTGCACGTCCAGCATCGCATTCAAATCGCCGGGCAGACGCACCGTAATGCGCCCGTCGCCGGAATGCAGGTTCCAGTCGTTCGCGACTTTCGAGCCGTTGCTCACTTGCGCGTCGATATTTCCGTCGCCAGTCTTAAGCGCCAGAGCGTCGAAGCGGCCATCGATGCGCACATTCCCGTCGCCGGTGTTGGCATCGAGCGACCCGTCGAAATTGTGCCCTTCGATGTGTCCATCGCCGGTGTGAATTCGTATGTCGCCCTTGATATTGCCTACCGTCACGCTGCCGTCGCTGGTATCGAATTGAATTTTACCGGAAACAGACTGTGCGGTTACATTGCCGTCACTGGTGCGCACGTTCAAATCCAGTTCGCGCGGCACGCTCACTTCCACGCGCAGCGACTTATGATTTCCGCCGAACATCGAAAAGCCCCAGTGCGGCACTTTTACTTCGATCGAAACGTTGTTGCCGGACTGGCTCTCGATGATCTGCACGTCGCTCGGCCCGATCTTCCAGCCGTTGGTGGTGATGAGCGCGTCAATCTGGTGCTGGTCCGAGCCGGTGATGGTGACGTCGCCATCGCCCGTCGTGACGCGCAGGTCGGCGCGCCCATTCACCTGGTAGGTTTTCGACCACTGGTCCGCGCGCACTGGCGCAGCCGTCGCGGCCATCGCGATGCCCGTTGTGATCATTGCCGCAACAAAAATTCTCATCCGGTTCATGAGTGACTCCGTGGCACAGCCGCTCCTGGCTGTGCACTGTGCGCTTCGTGCCCGCACTAGGAGATACGAGAGCTCATAGAAAAATGTTCCTCACCCGACTATGCGGACTTACGTTTAGCCGACTTACCCTTCACAGCACCAGGCTTACTCCGCAACGAAGCTAAAAACTGCTCGGTCGGCAAAGTGTTCACCACATCTTTCTTTTCCACCCACCCGCGCCGCGCGGTGATCACTCCATATTTCATCAAGGGGAAATGCGCGAAGGAATGCGCGTCCGTCGAGATTACGATCTTCACCCCGCGCTCCTTCGCCATCCTCAGGTGCACATCCTTCAAATCCAGGCGGTCCGGGAACGCGTTACATTCCACCACCACGCCGTGCGCCTTCGCCGCGTCCAAAATTCTTTCCATATCGTAATCAAATGGATCGCGCCGCAGCACCAACCGCCCCGTGGGATGGGCCAGGATCTGCACGTAAGGATTCTCCAGCGCTGCCAGAATCCGTTCCGTCATTTCCGCGCGCCCCTGGTTCATGTAGGAGTGCACCGACGCTACCACCACGTCCAACTGCGCGAGCACTTCGTCGTCCAGGTCGAGCTTGCCGGTTTTCAGAATGTCCACTTCGATTCCGGCGAGCAGCCGAATTCCCGGGACGCGTTCCTGTGCGGCGCGAATTTTCTTGATCTGCTCGAGCGTGCGCTTTTCGTCCATACCGTTCGCCACGGTCACGGCTTTGGAGTGGTCCGTCAGCGCGATGTATTCGTAGCCGAGGTTCTTCGCCGCTTGGCCCATTTCTTCGATGGAGTTGCGGCCGTCCGAGGCCGTGGTGTGCATCTGCAGATCGCCGCGAATGTCCGCAAGCTTCAAGAGATTCGGCAACATGTGATTTTCGGCGGCGGCGATTTCTCCGGTGTTTTCGCGCAGTTCGGGTTCGATGTAATCTAGCCCCAGCTTTTTGTAGATTTCTTCTTCGGTTTTCCCGGCGACGAATTTTCCGCCTTTGAGCGTCGTCAGCGCGTACTCGTTCAAAGTCCAGCCCATGTCCCGCGCGCGGCCGCGCAACACCACGTTGTGCTCTTTCGATCCCGTAAAATACATCAGCGCGGCGCCGAAGCTGTCCTTGTCCAGCAGGCGCACATCCACCTGCAGGCCATTCCCCAGCAGGACGCTCACTTTATTTTCACCGTGCGCGAGAGTCTGGTCTATGCCCGGATATTTCAGAATGTGCGCGGCCACTTCATCCACATGTTTCTGCTTATCATGGCCGGGGCGCAGCGTCACCAGCAAATCCAGGTCGCCGATGGTTTCTTTTCCGCGCCGCAAGGATCCGGCAGGCGTAACCGACTCCACAATTTCCTTCACCTTGCCGATGTAAGCGACAAGCTTCTGCGCAGCCTCGTCCGCGACGTCGATCTTGAATCTCCCGGACGAGCGCTTCGCCAGCTCCGTGGCCTTCAGGATGTTCGCCTCGGTTTTTTCGCCGAAGCCTTCTAGGTCGCGCAGCTTTCCTTCTTGCGCCAGTTTTTCGACGCCTTCCACAGTCGCGACTTTAAACTTTTTGAAGAGAATCGCCACTTTCTTCGGGCCCATGCCCTGCAGATGGAGCAGATCGAGCAGCGTCAGCGGATACTTTTTCAATAATTTCTGGCGCAGGCTGTAGTCGCCAGTTTCCAGGATTTCGCGAATGTGCGCGGCCATGCCGTCTCCCACGCCGGGAAGCTCCTTGAGCTTGGCATCGTCCTTGGCAAGGTCCTCGATACGCTCGTGGATGCTGTAGAGCAGTTCCGCGACTTTCTCATAGCTGCGGTAGCGCCCGATGATCGCGCCGTCGATCTCCAGAAGCTGTGCTGTCTCCTGCAAAATCTTGGCTACTTCTCGGTTTTCCATGTGATTTCCCGGTGGCTGAGCTGCGTCCCGGATTTTACTTCTTTCTGAGGCGCAACTGGAAGGGGGTGCGATGTGGCGCGGCGGTCTCGCCGGTTCTGTTTAAAATTACGATTGTGTGAAGACTTGTTTGGCCCGTTCGATATCCTTCAGCACCTGCTCGCGCAAAGCTTCCGGCCCGGAGAATTTCTGTTCGTCACGCAGGCGCTGCAGGAATCGCACCTTCATCAGCCCGCTGGTCAGCGCCTCCGCAAAATCAAAAAGATGCGATTCGATCGCCAGGCGCTTGCCATCAAACGTTGGCCGCACGCCAACGTTGGTGACCGCGCGATAAGTCCCGCCAGCGAGCACGGTCTCGGTCACGTACACTCCGGTCTTCGGCAACGTCTCCTGCTCGGTCGTCAGATTCAATGTTGGCACCACCAGTTTGCGCCCCTGTCCAGTGCCCGGACGTATCTCACCAACCAGCGCGAACGGCCGCCCCAGCATCCGCCGCGCATCTTCCACGCGCCCGCCGCGCACCGCTTCGCGAATTGCGGTACTGGAAACCACGTCGCCACCATCGATCACAGGCGTCACGATCACTACTTCAAATCCCCAGCGGCGACCCAATTCGCGCAGCAGCTCGACGTCGCCCAGCTGTTTGTGACCGAAGCGAAAGCCCGCGCCCACGAGCGCCGCGCGCGTACGCATGGCTTCCACCAGATATTTCTTCACGAAATCTTCGGCGCTGGCCTGGGCCAGGTCCGCGTCAAACTTCAGCACCATGGCCGCGCCAATTCTCATCGCCGCGAAATCGGCCAGGCGCTGCGGAAGAGTTTCGAGAAGGGAAGGGGCCTGTTGCGGCCTCAGCACGCGGGCCGGATGCGGATAAAACGTCAGCACCGACGGCAGCAATTCTTTCTGGGCAACGCGCGCGTCACCGCCGTCAGCTGCGGCGCGCTCGACGACATCACGCAGAATTTTCTGATGGCCCACATGCACGCCGTCGAAATTGCCGATCGTCAAGACCGTTCCGGCGCGGCTTTCTCCTAATCGCTCCATCCACTCATCCGCCGAATTAAAGACGAGAATCTCCGAGCGGGCGGCGTTGTGCGCCGGCAAGTCGGTCAGGAATTTCAGCGTGTTCTTCGTCGCGTCCAACAGCATTAAATCTGCACCTCGAATTTCAATCCGTCATATGCCAGCTGCACACCCTGCGGCAATTTGGCACTGTCCCGCGCGTGGCCCAAGTCGTGGCAAATATGCGTGAACCACGCGCGCTTGGGCTGCAGTTCGCGCACCAGTTCGAGCGATTGCTCTACATTCGAATGCATCGGATGCGGAGTGTAGCGCAAGGCATCGAGTATGAAATCATCCAGCCCACGCAGCAGCCCCTTCGAACTTTCCGGAACCGCGCTGAAATCTGTCAGGTACGCGGCCCTGCCGAAACGAAACCCCAGCACTGGCTGCGGCCCGTGATGGGCCGGCACCGGCGTAAACCGCAGCCCGAACAAATCGAATGGCCCGGCAATCGTGTGCATTTCTACTTCCGGAACGGAACTCTCCGTTGCCGCTTTATCGAAGACGTACGCGAATTGCCGCCGCAATGTCACCTGCGTATCTTCCGCCGCGTACACCGGCACGACGCCGCGTTGTTTCAAATTGTAAGGACGAATATCGTCGAGTCCCAGGATGTGATCGGCGTGCGAGTGCGTGTACAGCACGGCGTCCAGGCGATCAATTTTCTCGCGCATGGCCTGAAATCGAAAGTCTGGCGCGGTATCGATCACTACGTTACGGCCGTTATATGCCAATAGAATCGAAGGACGCGTCCGCTTGTCGTGCGGGTCCGCGGAATCGCACACCGCGCAGTGGCATCCGAGCGTGGGCACGCCCATGGACGTGCCCGAGCCCAGTACGGTTAATTGCAGGGACGCCATGGTCTGGTGGAATGTTGCAAGAATCGCTCTTGATTCATCTCGTCCGGGGAATTCTGGAAGCACATACGATGCGTCGCGCGGGTGCCAAGCGCCTCAGCACAAAAAGGCGAGACTACTTCGCCTTGGCCTTCTTGGCCATCTGTTCCGCGGCCACTTTGGAAATTTCCATGAACGTGAGCTTCAGGCTGCCGATCACTTCAATCAGCAAATTGTCGTCTTCCTTGGACAAATTTCCGCGCGTCTTTTCCCGCAGCGCGTCGAGCATGTCAATCACTTCGCGTGCGCCCTCGAGATCCACAAACGCTTGTCCGGTGCGCGGGTCGGCCATTCCGCCGAGCATCGCCGCAGCGTTGCGCGTCAGAAAATCAATCAGCATCTGAAAGCTTCGCGATGTGGGATTCAGCTCTCCGCTGTCTTGCGCTTCGGCTGCTGCGTCCTCGGGCGTCACTGCCGCGAGTCCCGCGCCATTGCCCGCCGCGCCTTGCGCATCCGCGTTCGCAGCGGATGGATTCGCCGGCGGCGCCGGTGTGGCTTTTCCCGCCGAAGAAGCCGCTGCCGCCTTGGCCTTGGCTTCCGCCTGCGCCGCGGCTTTCTTTTCCGCCGCCTCTTCGTTGCGCCGCTCCTGCTCCACCACGTCCTGCCGCAGTTCGCCATCCTCGCCAAATAACCGGCGATCCACCACTTTGAATGTCTCTTCGTTTTTCGAGTCCGCCACGGCAGGTATCCTTAGAAGGTGCTCCTGAAAGTTACAAACAAGTTTAACATCCGCTTCCGTCCTGCGACAAGCCGCACACACGGACGCGCCGAATGCCTCCGCGACGCCCGCATTTTTCCAGTTGACACGCTGCGGGGCATCTGTTACAAGTTGTAGCGCTACAATGAAGCACACAAACAATCCGCGCCCCCGCAACCTCGGCGAAGTCGAGCAGATGGTCATGGACTACGTGTGGTCCCACGGTCCGGTCTCTTCCGAAGCTTGCCGCGAAGCGCTCGCCGCTCGCCGGCCGATGAAAGAATCCACCATTCGCACCGTGCTGCGCCGCCTGGAACTGAAAGGTTACGTCGCGCACGAAGTCAGCGGCCGAACCTACATCTATCGCGCCGCCGAGCCGCGCCAAAACGTTGCGGTTCGCGCCGTAAAACATATTATCGACCGCTTCTGCGGCGGATCCGCCGAACAACTGGTCATCGGCATGGTGGACAATGCCGTGCTCGACCGCCGCCAGCTCGAGCGTCTTACCCAGAAAATCGCCGAACGCAAGACCGCTCACCGCAAGGAGGGGAAGCCATGATCCTCAGTCCCGTTCTCGACGCTTCCGCGAGTTTTGCGGCGCACGTGTTGCAACCTGCCGCGCGGTCGCTCGCCTTCGCCTGCGTCGCTGGTCTGGTTCTCGCAGCCTTCCGCGTGCGCAGTGTCGCTCTGCGGCTGGCCATTTGGCGGACGGTTCTCGTCGTGGCACTCGCGATGCCGCTGCTAGGTCTGCTGTTGCCGCCGCTCCCGGTGTTTGTGCCGCTCGTGGCGAAGTTCATTCCCGCAACGCCCACCGTCGAGGAAATCGCTCCGGCCGTCGAGATCCATTCCCATGCCGTCAGCGTCAATCATATAGCGCATTCGAGCTCCACGAAACTTGGCGCATTCACCTATATCGGCCACGCGCCGGAGGCGATGGATGCAACGAACGCGACCGAATCATCGGAAGCATCGGGCGTGGCGAAATCCGCGGATGCGCAGGCTGCCGGCTCGCAGGCTCGTCGCCCCGTTCCATGGCTCGCGGCCGCGGCTGCAATCTACCTCGCGGTCGCAATGTTTATGCTGATGCGCCTAGCGCTCGGCATAATCCTGGGCCGGCGCCTGGAAAGAGAAGCGCGGCTGATCGAAGACGCGCACGCCCTGGCCCGCCTGGAATTCTTTTCGGGCAGCGCCGGCCTGCGCTCATCGCCGCCTCGCCTGGCGGAATCTGACTTGCTCTCAGTACCCGTAACCTTCGGCATCCGCCGCCCTGCGATTCTGCTCCCTGCCGGCTGGCGCGAATGGGAACCCGCGGAACTCGACGCAGTTCTCGCGCACGAAATCTCGCACGTCGCCCGACGTGACGCGCTGGCCGAGCGCCTGTCTCTGCTGCATCGCGCGATTTTCTGGTTCAGTCCGCTCAGTTGGTGGCTCGCGCGCCATCTGGCGGATCTAGCTGAGGAAGCCAGCGACGATGCGGCGCTGGCCGCCGGCGCGGACCGCACGCGTTACGCCGAAACTTTGCTCGGATTTTTCGCGGCTTTAGAGGCTGCGCCCGGCCGCGTCTGGTGGCAAGGCGTTTCCATGGCCACTGCAGGACAGGCCGAAAGACGCGTAGATCGAATTCTGGAATGGAAAGGGAGCGTCGCCATGCGCCTGAAGAAGCCTGTCGTGATCGCGTACCTGCTCTGTGCAATTCCAGTCGTGTGCCTCATCGCGGCATTTCGGCCGACTATTATCAACATCCATTCCGAGCCGTCGCAGCAAGCGGCGCCGCAGACGACCGAGCCGCCTGCGCTTCCGCCGCTGCAGTCGGCGCAATCGCCGGCCGCGACTGTTCCAGTTGCGCCACCTGCCGCGCCAAGAGCCGTTCCGCAAACATCCGCCGCGCCGACCCCGGCGCCGCTCGCGACTCCCGATGGCGCGCCTTCTCCTGCTCCTGCGCCATCCGTCGCTCCCGTGGTGTCGGTGCGCGTCGTCGTACCGCCCGTCGCGATTGCTCCGGTCGTCTCCGTGCATCCCGTCGTCGCGCCAGTGGTCCGGGTTGTTCCCATCGTCCCCGTTCCTCCCGTGGGCGGGCCCGTCCTCTCGGTTGCCCCGGTGGTTACCGTGCATCCGGCCGTCGCGCCAGTAATCTCTGTCGCACCGGTGGTGAACGTGCACCCTTATCTGCAGGCTACCACCACCCGCAGTGTCACGGGCGACAACGACGGCGAGCAATTCACCATCGTCTCCGGCAATTCCGCCGTCAGCGTTTCGTCAAACAATTTCACGATCAGCAGCGACGGCAATTCCGATGTCGTGAACTCGCTGCGCCGAAATTTTCCTGGCGATTTCATTTGGTTTATTCGTGGCGGCAAGGCTTACATCATCCGCGACCCGGCGACGATCAAGCAGGCGATGGATTTCTTCGCGCCCACGCAGGAGCTAGGCCGGAAACAGGAAGAACTTGGCAAGCAACAGGAAGCCCTGGGCGCGCAACAGGAAGCGCTTGGCGCAAAACAGGAAGCGTTGGGCGAGCAGATGGAAAAAGTGCGAGTGAAAATTCCGGACATGACCGCTGAGCTGCAGAAGCTGGAAGCCGAGTTGAAAAAAATGGGCACCGACGGTACGCAGGACGATCTGGGCCGCATCCAGGAAAAAATCGGCGAAATTCAGGCTCGCATCGGAGAAGTGCAAGCGCAAGCGGGCGAAAAACAATCCGAACTCGGCGAGAAACAAGGCGCCCTCGGAGAAGAGCAGGGCAAGCTGGGTGAACAACAAGGCAAGCTCGGTGAGCAACAGGGCAAGCTAGGCGAGCAGCAAGAAGCAGCCTCGCGCCGAGCGAACCGCGAAATGAAGAGGCTTCTCGATCAAGCCGTAGCCAGCGGCTTGGCCAAGCCCGCGTGACGATAGAAGTCGAGCCGGTACCGCATTCGTCTTCGATGTTGTCTGTGAATTTGTAGCGGCCGCCTGTTTTTTTATTTTAGGCGGGCGGTTTTGCCTGAGCTATTGTCTCCGCTCTTCTCCGCGCGCTTCCCGGTAAATTTTTTGTAACAAGAATCACGCCCGCTCGCAAAATCCGGCAACGTGCGCTAGTCTGTTGCATCAAACTATTTTAGTGAGCCAGTTACCAAGGAATCGCATGCCGCGCGCCAAAACAGCCAACCGTACACCAGCAGCGCCGCGTTCCGAGCCGAAATCGCGAAAATCGGCGAAACCGCGGAAACCCATCGCCATCTACCACGAACACCCGCGCTGGTTTGTCCCGGTCTTCGCGGAACTAGACCGCCGCGCCATCCCCTACGTCCGCTTGGACGCCGCGCACCACCACTTCGACATCTCTCCGAATGGTCACCAGCAATACGGCCTGGTTTTCAATCGCATGAGCCCTTCGGCATGGACTCGCGGGAACGCCCACGCGATTTTTTACACGCTCAGTTACCTGGCGCACCTGGAAAAACAAGGCACGCGCGTAGTGAACGGCAGCCACGCATTCCGCGTGGAGACTTCCAAAGCTCTGCAACTCTCGCTGCTCGAATCACTCGGCTTGCCGCATCCCCGCTCCGTGGTGATCAACCATCCGTTGGAAGCAGTAACCGCGGCAAAAAATCTGCGCTACCCGATCGTAGTTAAGCCCAATATCGGCGGCAGTGGCGTCGGCATCGTGCGCTTCGATTCGCCCGAGCAGCTGGCTTCCGCCGTCGCTAGCGGCGCGATCCAACTGGGCCTCGATTCCACCGGCATCGTCCAGGAATTTATCCCGGCGCGCGGCGGGCACATCACGCGCGTCGAAACGCTCGGCTACAAGTATCTCTACGGCATAAAGGTTTTCACTTCGGGGGAAACTTTCGACCTGTGTCCTATGGACATCTGTAAGACTACTGACGGCGCCGATATCAAAACCTCCTGCGTGGTGGAAGGCGCGAAAACCGGCTTGCGTCTTGAAGCATATACGCCACCGAAGAAAGTTATCGCAGACACGGAGAAGATCTTCCGCGCCGCGCAAATCGAAGTCGGCGGCCTGGAATACATCGTTGACGACCGCGACGGCCAGCTCTACTACTACGACGTCAACGCGCTCTCGAATTTTGTTTCTGACGGCCCGCACATCGTCGGCTTCGATCCCTTCGCACGCCTGGTGGATTACCTGGTGAAGGAAGCTCGCTGATGCGTTACGGCTACTGGCTTCCGGTATTCGGCGGCTGGCTGCGCAATGTCGCCGACGAGCAGATGCCTCCCACGTGGGATTACGTCTCGCGCCTCGCCCGCCGCAGCGAAAAAATCGGTTTCAGCCTCACGCTTATCGCGGAACTAAATCTGAACGACATTAAAGGTGTGGACGCGCCCTCGCTCGATGCCTGGTCCACGGCCGCGGCGCTCGCCGCCGTCACCGAGTCCCTGGAATTGATGGTCGCCGTGCGGCCCACGTTTCATTTGCCCGCGCTGCTCGCGAAACAAGCCGCAAATATTGATCGCATCAGTAACGGCCGACTCTCGTTGAACGTGGTTTCTTCCTGGTGGGCGGAAGAAGCCAAAAAATACGGCGTGCAATTCGATCAGCACGACGATCGCTACGCGCGCACTTCGGAATGGCTCGATATTGTGGACGCCGCGTGGAAGCAGGACCATTTTTCCTACGCCGGGAAATATCATTCCGTGCAGGATCTGGTGCTGCAGCCGAAGCCGGTCGCGAAGCCGCGTCCCACGATTTACGCGGGCGGGGAATCGGAGGCCGCGAAAGAATTAATCTCGCAGAAGTGCGACGCCTTCGTGATGCACGGCGATTCGCCGGAGCGCGTGGCCGCGAAAATCCGCGATATGTCCGAGCGTCGCGAGCGCAAGAATCTGCCGCGGATGCAATTCGGCGTCGCCGCCTACGCGATTGTCCGCGACACGGAAGCCGAAGCCCAGCAGGAGCAAGCGCGCATCACCGACGTGCAGCAGAACGCGGCGGGCTACCAGAATTATCAGCAGTGGCTAGCGAATACGCAGCTGGAGCAGCGGGTATCGCTTGAGGAATATTCCGTTTCGAATCGCGGCCTGCGTTCCGGCCTGGTCGGCACTCCGCAACAAGTCGCCGACCGCATCGGCGAATTCGAACGCGCCGGCGTGGACCTGCTCCTGCTGCAATTCAGCCCTCAAGCCGAAGAAATGGACCGCTTCTCCGAAACCGTAATCCGCCCGGCCACAGCCCACGCCGCCAGCAGGTAGTTGTTGTGCCGACCCTCTGAACTCGCATTGTTAATCAGGACGTAAGGATTACTTCCGGTTTGTCCGTAATCCACTTCACTGCGAATCTCCCTGCGCGTGCGCCTTTGCCAACTTCGCGTCGCTACCGGGAGGCGTAAATATATCCAGGATAAGGGGAGCTCCAAACGGCGCGCCCGTAGCTCCGCCATCCACCATCAGCTCGATCGCGTTGACGTACGAGGAGTCGTCCGACGCGAGGAAGAGCACGGCTTTGGCGACCTCTTCCGGTTCGCCCCAACGGCCCTGCGGAACCGCGGAAGAGAAGAACTTCTCCAACTTAGCGGAATCTTCCGCGGAAGCAGAGGCGCGCGGCCCGCGCTTCCAAATGGGAGTTTTGATGGCGCCTGGCGCAACAACGTTCACTCGAATGTTGCGGGGTGCAAGGTCGGCGGCGATGGAACGCGCCATCGAGACGAGACCACCCTTGGTGGCTGAATATGCGGCGACGCCAGGTTGGCCCAGGTAGTTATGCACCGATCCAGTAAAGATGATGCTGGCATTGTCGTTCAGCAGGGGCACGGCTGAATTCACCGTAAAGAAAGCGGAACTAAGGTTGACGTGGATCACGTTCTCGAAAATGGCCTCGTCGGTCGAGCCGGTAGGAGTACGGCCGGAGATGCCGGCATTGGCGAAGACGATGTCGAGCTTCCCGAAATCTTTGGCCAGGGCGGCGAAGAGCCGCTTGCGATCTTCCACAACGGTGACGTCAACGCGGTAGCCACGCGCGTTCGATCCAAGTTCAGCAAGCGCTTCATCAAGTGTCTTCTGGTCGCGACCGGTAACGGCGACCTTCGCGCCCTCGGAAATGAAAAGTCGGGCTGTGGCAAGACCGATGCCACTATTGCCGCCGGTTATTAGGGCCTTCTTCCCTGTGAGTTTCATCACGCCTCCTTTTTGCATGACTCGCATAGGGTACGATGAACATCGAAGATGAAAGGTTACAAAAAATATGCGCCATCGAGTCGAAGATGCCGCCGCAATACGTCAACGGATTGTCAAGGAGGATTGGCGCCTGAAACTTACTCACTCCGCGGTACGCGCATCCTTGTCTCTGCTGCACCTTCCCTGTAAATTGTCATATCGGGTATGAAGAAACGAACTCCACGCAAAATATCGAAGCAACGGGGACGGAAGCGCGCGCCATCGCCGCGTATCCCGCTGAACCGCCGCGATAAACTGGCTGGGGAGTGGTTCGCGAAGCTTGTCGCGCTACAGGCTCGGCTACGCGCGCCGAACGGCTGCCCCTGGGACCGCGAACAGACGCACGCGTCGCTGCGCAAGTTTCTGATTGAAGAGACCTATGAAGTTCTGGACGCGATGGAATCTTCGGACCCGCACGAGTTTGCGTCAGAACTAGGCGATCTGTTGCTGCAAATTACGTTTCACTCGATCCTCGCCGAAGAAACTGGCGCGTTTGCGATTTCGGATGTGATTGAATCCATCCACTCGAAAATGGTCCGCCGCCACCCGCATGTTTTCGGCGATGCGAAAGCCAAGGATTCGGCCGCGGTCCTGAAAAATTGGGAACAGATCAAAGCTGCGGAACGCGCAGGAGCGAACGGCAAGGAAGGGAAGCCAGGGAAGGCGGGCAAGTCGGCGAAGGCGGGGAGCGCAACAGACGCGAGAGCTGCGACGGAATCTATACTCTCCGGCGTCCCGCGCTCGCTTCCGGGCGTGCTCGAAGCCTACCAACTCACTCGCCGCGCAGCGCACATCGGTTTCGATTGGGATAATCTGGCCGGCATCTTCGAAAAGCTCGAAGAGGAGAAACGCGAAATTCTCGCATCGCTCGAATCCTCCGCGTCGCCGTCGTCGGCAGCAGGGCGCCGTGAGAAGGCGGCGCCCGTTTCACCACACCTGGAAGAAGAAGTCGGCGACCTGCTGTTCGCGGCCGTAAACGTCGCGCGCTTCCTCGGCGCGGATCCCGAAATCGCGCTGAAGAAAGCCAATCGCAAATTCCAATCGCGTTTTCAGTGGATGGAAGCAGTCGCGCTCGCCGAAGGCCGCCCGCTGGCTGAGCTGCCGCGCGAACGCATGGAAGAACTGTGGAATCTCTCAAAACTGCAACAACCTGCCGAGGCCGCGCACACCAAATGAACGCATTCGTCGAAACACCATCACCTGCAGAGCACGAAATCGAAATTCGCCACTGCGAATCGCTCGCCGAATACGAGCATTGCGTGCGGCTGGAAATACAAACCTGGGGCGAACACATCGCCGTCCCATCGGCCATCTTCGTCGTAGCGCATCACACCGGCGGCCAAATCCTGGGCGCGTTCGACGGCGATAAAATGATCGGAATGACGCTCGCTCTTGCCGGCACGCGCGCCGGAAAGCCGTTCCTGCATTCGCACATGACCGCCGTGCTCCCCGAATATCAGAATCTCGGCGTCGGCCGCCGCTTGAAATTCTTCCAGCGGCAGGACGCGCTGAAACGCGACATCCGCCTGATCGAATGGACCTTTGATCCGCTGGAACTGAAAAACGCGCATTTCAATTTCGTGCGCCTGGGCGCTATCGCCCGGCGCTACATTCCCAATTGCTACGGCGTCACCGAAAGCCCGCTGCACGCCGGACTCCCCACTGATCGCCTGGTCGCCGAATGGTGGCTCGATTCCGATCGCGTGAAAAATATCCTGGCCGAAAGCCCGCTGCCGACCGCAGCCGCCACACAGACCATTTCGCTGCCCGCGACCCTCGGTGAACTGAAAGCGCAAGACCGTGAATCCGGCGCGCGCGTGCAGTCCGAAGCCCGTGACCAGTTTCGCAAACTGCTGCATCAAGGCTACATCGCGACGTCCGTCGAACGCCGGGGCGAAACGGTGGATTACATTCTGGAACCCGCCGCTTCCATCGCGGGCCTGCGTCTGCCAGAATACCGCCCGGAAGAATTCGAAGACTAAACAGCAAAGGCCCCTAACCCACATGCGCCTCCGTAAAATCACTCTGCGCGAAATCCATATGCCGCTCGTCGCGCCGTTTCAAACCAGCTTCGGCGAAACGTCGCTGCGGCGAATTCTGCTGGTCGAAGTGGATGCTGAGGGCGCGACAGGCTGGGGCGAATGCACAGCCGGCGAAGACCCTTACTACTCATACGAAACCGTCGAAACCGCCTGGCACATCCTGCGCGATTTTCTCTGGCCCATCGTGAAGTTCAAGGAATTCGATTCGGCGTCTGACGTTTTCGACTTACTGGCCCGCGTCCGCGGCCACAACATGGCCAAAGCCGGCCTGGAAACCGCCATTTGGGACGCAGAGGCGAAGCAAAAGAACGTCCCGCTTGCGAAATTACTGGGCGGTACGCGCGACGAGATTTCGTGCGGCGTTTCCATCGGGATCCAACCGGACATCCCGACCTTGCTCGCAAAAGTTGAGAAAGAACTAGCCGCCGGCTACCAGCGCATCAAAATTAAAATCAAGCCGGGTTACGACATCGAGCCGGCCCGTGCCCTTCGCGAAAGATTCCCGCGCATTCGCCTGATGGTGGACGCCAATTCCGCCTATCGCATGGAAGACGCTCCCCACCTGAAGTGGCTCGACGCCGTCTACCTGATCATGATAGAGCAGCCGCTGGGCCACGACGACATCTACTCCCATGCCGCGCTGCAACGCCAGCTCGAAACTCCCATCTGTCTTGACGAATGTATCCACGATATCGAGCACGCGCGCGCGGCCATCGAAATCGGCGCCTGCAAAATCATCAATATGAAGCTGGGCCGCGTCGGAGGCCACACCGCCGCCCGCCGCATTCACGATCTCTGCCAGCAGAAATCCATTCCTGTCTGGTGCGGCGGCATGCTTGAATCCGGCATCGGCCGCGCGCACAACATCGCCATGTCCACGCTGCCGAATTTCACATTGCCCGGCGACGTTTCCGCCAGCCGCCGCTACTGGACCGAAGACATCATCGAGCCGGAAGTGGACGTTACGCCGAAAGGCACGATAAAAGTTCCCGCCGCGCCGGGCATCGGCTACACCCCACGCTTGGAGCGCATCGAATCACTCAGCAAACGCCGCGAAGTGCTCGATTGAAAGCGAACGCCGGAGCGCGCCGTTGACCCCGCCAGTGAGCTCACCGATGGCGCCGTCCGCAATAACCGCCGCCACCGCTGCTGCAGCGCCAAATCTCGAACTGACGCCGCGCCCCAGCAAATTCGCGCTCGCGTTTTGGCTGTTGATGATGCTCGTGCTGTGGTCCGGCAATTACGTTGCCGGAAAAATCGCGCTGCGCACGATGGATCCAATCACCTTGGTCTGCCTGCGCCTGCAACTCGCCGCGTTTCTGATGCTGGCAATTTATTTCACGCGCCGCGAACGCCAGCCTCTAAAGCTGAGCGATGCGTGGCCATTTCTCTATCTCGGTTTCTTCGGAGTTGTGATCAACCAAGGCCTGTTCACCGTCGGCTTGAACTACACCACATCCGACCATTCAGCTGTGCTCATCGCCATCGGACCCATCATCATTTTGTTGCTCGCGCGCGCCTTGAAACTGGAAGAGCTCACAGCCGCCAAAGTCGTCGGCATGGCGATTTCCTTCGTCGGCGTGTACCTGCTCGAAACCGAGCAAGGTTCGCCTACCAATTCGCCGCTGCTGATGGGCGACATCATCACCTTCGGCGGCGTGATCGGTTTCGCCATCTACGCGGTCCTCGGCAAACGAATCGCCGCGCAATACGATCCCATCGCGATGAACACGTTCAACTGTGTAGCTGCCGCGCTGCTGCTTTTGCCGCTCACCATTCGCCAGACCATTCACCTCGATTGGCACAGCGTCTCGCTCGGTGGCTGGCTCGGCATGATCTACATGGCCGTGGGTAGTTCCGTCGCCGCCTACACAATCTTCTATCGGGTGCTGCGCCACATGACGGCGTCGCGCGTCGGCGCCGTCAGCTATTTCCAGCCAGTAATCGTTATCCTGCTTTCCATGGCCTTTCTGGGCGAACGACCGTCTCGCCTGCTTCTGGAAGGCACCGCGCTCGTCCTCCTGGGCGTCATCCTGGCCGAACGTGGCAAATCGTAGCCCGGCGCACCTGTCCGCAAGTTCAAGCGAAACTTTTTCGCACCGCCCGTGTTGTACCTCAGGAGGGCAGGCTCTCGAGGATCCGCCAGATGCGTGGTTCACTGAAGCTACATGACTTAACCAATCTGCAACCAAGCACGCTCCGCGCGAGTCTAATTGTTGTAGAATGGCTTCGTCGATCTAGCCGCCCGCGTAGCTTGGGAAGTAGTTGGGTGGAGGTCACAAACATGATTAGGTCCGCTTCTCTAAAGATTGTGTTCACGGTATTCGCAGCATTGGCGCTGTTTTACGCGCCGGCTGCTTTTGCGCAGCACGGTGGTGGCGGTCATGGCGGCGGCGGAGGCGGCGGTGGGTTCCACGGCGGTGGCGGTGGAGGAGGTGGATTCCACGGCGGCGGCGGAGGCGGCGGTCATTACAGTGGCGGAGGCGGCGGCAGCTATCACGGCAGCGCTCCTGCTTACGGAGGCGGCGCACGATACGGTGGTGGTGGCGCGTACGGCGGCGCACGATACGGCGGTGGCGGTGCATACGGCGGCGCCCGCGGCAGCGCGAATCATTACTCCAGCGCTCCCAATCACTATTCCGGTTCTGCTTCCGGTCGGCCTTACAGCGCGATGGGTGGTCGCACGGCCAATGGCGACAGCGCTGGCAATCGCGCAGGCGTAGCACCTCCTTCGAGCGCACATTTTGGCGCGCCTGGCGCGAATTCAGCACGCACATACAACAATGGCTCTGCGGCATCTGCCGGTAATCGCGGCACCACTGCCTCGCCGTACATGGGACGCAGCGGGCCCGCGAATTCCACCACTGGATCTGCGGCACGCGGCGGTACAAATTCCAGCACCTTCGCGAATAATTCCCGTGGCACCGCTCCTGCAGCAAACTCCAGCGGCGCCCGCGGTTCCACGTCGCTCTCCGCTGCCACCAGCAACCGCAGCACCAGCAACGCGTCAACCGTTTCCAACAGCCGCGCTGTCTCAAACATCGAACATTCACATTTCAGCGGCACCACAGCGTCTAGCTCAAGTGCGGGCGCGTTCGGCAGCCACTCCTCGACAGCACATTTCAGCAACGCTACGCTCAGCAACACGCACTTCACCTCGGCTGGCTCTACGAGCGCTCCACATCTCGGCGGCGCGCTGAATGTTCACGGCTCGACCGGTAGCTTTTCGGGAGGCCACTCCTTCGCCAGCAATTCCGTCGCGTTCCATGGCAATAGCTTCAACGGCGGATTCCATGCTAACAACTCAATTGGCGTTTTCCACGGCGGTTCCGGCTGGCACGGTGGCTGGAACGGTGGTTGGCATGGTGGCTGGAACGGCGGTTGGCATGGCGGTTGGGGATGCTGGGGCTGCGGTTTTGGTTGGGGTTGGGGCGGAGGCTGGGGTTGGGGATTCGGCTGGGGCTGGGGCGGCTTCTGGGGCCCGTCTTGGGGCTGGGGTTGGCCCGGCTATAGCCTCGGATACTATCCGTACTGGCCCGGATACTATGGTTATCCCGGCTACAGCGTCACCTACGGCGACAACGGGAATTACTCCAACTCGGACAGCGGCCCGGTGGACAACGATTACGGCAATTACAACGCCGGATCCGTGGCTCCTGACAATTCCGGCAGCATAGCCGAACAGCAGGGTTCGCCGAACGACAATCCGGATACCGGCAACGTCTCCGCTTCGCGGCCCACCGTCCTGCTCTACCTGAAGGACGGAACCACCTATGCCGCGACCGACTACTGGCTGCAGGACGGCGTGCTGCACTACATCGTGAACTATGGCGGCGAGAGCACGCTGAACATGGACGAACTTGATCTGCAGCGCACTGTGAACGAAAACGCGCAGCGCGGCATCAACTTCTCGCTCCATCCGAGTCCTTCGAGCGTGTATCCGCAACCTAGCTCGAACGGAAATCCGGCGGCAGGCTCGTCCACCGACCAGACCAACCACTATCGCGCGCCGCAATACGGCAACGGGAATGGTAACGGTGCAACGCCAGCCACCGCGCCAAATCCAGCGCCAGCGCAGCCGACGGTGCATACGCAAACCGCGTCGCAGACGCTCTAACCACGATTCAGTTTTCAGGGCCGCGGCAGGCCAGCACCTACATCCTGCCGCGGCCTTTTTTGTTTTTCCCGAACCCGAAAATAAAAACGGCGCTGGAACCTTTCGGTTGCAGCGCCATTTCCATTTCTGCCCGCTCCGCCACGGCCTGTCTAAGCTATCCGTCTGCGGCCGGGGTAGGGAATTCGATTTAGTTCGAGTTGCCGCCCACACCCGCGCCCACCGGCTCCAGCTGCTCCGCCGATGCATGCTTTTGCGACTTGCCGCGCTCGATCTCGATTTGCCCCTTCAAGTACGCGCCGTCTTCGATGAGTACCCGGCCGCCGGTAATGTTCCCGACCACCGACCCATCCTTCTTCACCTCCACGCGATCTTCCGCGTGCAGATTGCCGCGCACCTTGCCATACACGATTACTTCGCGTGCATGCACATCCGAAACAATCTCGCCGTTCTGCCCGACGGTGAGGCGCTGGCCGTTCAACGAAATCGGGCCTTCGACCTTGCCGTCGATCTGCAAATCTTCTTCGCCCGAAATCTGGCCCTTCACCGTCAGTCCCGGTCCTAAGATTGCCAGGTTGCGCGCCGTTGGAGCGCTGGAACGAAACGACTGCGACGCTGCCGGAGACGGACTGGAGTTAAAGTTGGCCGAAGACTGCGGTGGTTGATAGGCCGCCGGCTGAGCCGCGGCTGGGTTCGGAGAATCAGACTGCTTGTTGTTGCTCCACATATTCCCTCCGGGTTATGTTTCCAAGTCGTCGCTAAGTGCTGCCAGACGCTGGAATCAATGTATGCGGCGCCAGCAATGTGGGCAACCGCAATTGAAGCGCGAGTTGTTTGCCATGAAACTGTACGCACGGACAGGGAGAACACCGCGCGGGGCGAGCGTCCGATTGCGCGCGGCGCTTCCCATCTCCGAACAGCGCGCGGCGAGCCAATATTTTGCGCGGCCGCAGCGTTCCCTAGCGTAGGTATCGGTCCTATCGGCCGCGGACTTCAGTGCGCGCGGTATAAGCCCTGTAAGAGACGGGTTTTAGCCGTGTACGCAGCATTCCGGAGCGTCCGGCGCATGAATCGCACGCTTCGACCTAGGTTTCCGCTGAGTTCGTCGAGCTTGGCGTGGAGATTGCACTGTGTAAGGCTAGCGGTTCCCGGAGGTTTTGATGGGTGCTCTGTGGCAAGACGTGCGCTATGCATTTCGCGTGCTGCTGAAATCGCCGGGCTTCACGGCCATCGCGATTCTTACGCTCGCGCTGGGCATCGGCGCCAATAGCACCAGCTTCAGTTGGATCAATTCCACGCTTCTAAATCCGATTCCCGGCGCCGCCAACACCGGAAATATTCTTGCATTCACGTCCGGCGGAAATTCGCGCACCCCGATCCCATTTTCGTATCCGGATTTTCTGGACTTGCGCGAGCGCACCAAAAGCTTCTCCGCGTTGACGGCTTTCACCATCGAGCCCATGAATCTCACCGGGAAAGCCAAGCCAGAACGCACCTGGGGCAGCCTGGTCTCAGCGAACTATTTCGATTTTCTGGGCGTGCATCCGATTTTAGGCCGGGGATTCTTGCAGTCGGAAGACAACGCGCCCGGTGGCGCGCCAGTGGTGGTCATCAGCTATCGCATGTGGCAGCTGCGTTATGCCGGAGACCGCTCGGTGATCGGACGCACGCTGCAAATCAACGAGCATCCTTACAACATCGTCGGAGTTACGCCGCCCGTGTTTCAAGGAACGCAGACGGGACTGCGCAGCGAGTTGTGGCTGCCCATCATGATGGCGCCTCAGGTCATGTCCAACTCGGATCGGCTGCACGAGCGCGGCAATACCTGGGCCGTACCGTTGGGGCGCGTCGAGCCCGGCGTTACTCTCGAGCAGGCGCAGACGGAAATGAATCTGCTGATGAAACAGCTCGTCGCGCAGTACCCCAAAGAGCATCAGGGTGAAAACGTGGTCACGCTGTATCCGCTGTGGCGCGCTCCGTTCGGTGCGAATGGCTATCTTTATGTGCTACTGCCGATGCTGATGGCCATCGCGGGGGCTGTGCTGCTGCTCGCGTGCGCGAACGTGGCGAACCTGCTGCTGGTGCGTTCCGTCGCGCGCCGGCGCGAAATCGCGATTCGATTATCCATCGGGGCCAGCCGTTGGCGCCTGATTCGTCAGCTACTCATTGAAAGTCTGATTCTCGCGCTGGCAGGTGGCGGCGTGGCCATGCTGATCACTATCTGGACAGCCGGAACATTTTCGCAATTCATACCGCCGACGAACATTCCCGTCGCGATGGATATCCACGCCGATTACCGCGTGCTGCTCGCGACCATGCTGCTTTCGCTGTTCACCGGCATCATTTTCGGTGTGCTGCCCGCTTGGCGCGCTTCCGATCTCGCGCCTATTTCCGTGTTGAAGGAAGATTCGGGCAGCGTTTCTGGCGGACTGCATCGTGCGCGTTTGGCGAGCATCCTAGTGGTCGCACAAATTTCGCTTTCGCTGTTTCTGATGGTATGCGCCGGGCTGTTTATCCGCAGTTTTCGTGCCGCGCAGACTTTGAATCCCGGCTTCAACCCAGATCACGTGCTGATCACCTCCTATAGCTTGTTCCCGTCGGGCTACAATCTCGAAACTGGCATGGAATTCCATCGCCAGTTGCTGGCGAAAATTGCAGCGTTGCCCGGAGTGGAATCCGTAACGATCGCTGATTGGGTGCCGCTCGGTTACACCTCCAGCGGCACAACCGTGAATCCCGAAGGATATGTCCCGCAGCCGCACGAATCCATGGGCATCGCCGAAGCGGGAGCCGGGCCGAATTATTTGGGCACCATGCAAATTCCGCTTGTGTCCGGCCGCGACTTTACGGAACGGGACATCGCAACTTCTCAGCCCGTCGTGATCGTCAACGAAGCTTTCGTGAATCGCTATTGGCCCAATCAGGACGCTATAGGCAAGCGCGTTAATGCGGAGGGCGCGTGGCGCACGATTGTCGGGGTGACGCGCACCGGCAGCTATTACTCGCTGCGTGAAAGTTCGCTGCCTTTTATTTATTTGCCCATTCTACAGGATTACTCCGAAGAGGTTACCATTCACGCGCGCGTCGCAGGTGATCCGCTCGCCTACACGGCTGCCGTAGAAAAGGCCGTCCACGAGCTGAACGCTAATCTGCCGGTGTACGACGAATCCACGCTGTTATCGCGCGTGCAAGTCGCCAGCACGGGGCAGCGTATCGCCGGCACATTCGTCGGTGCGTTCGGTCTGCTCGCGCTGGTGCTTGCCGCGGTGGGAATTTACGGAGTGATTGCCTACACCACGCGCCAACGCACCCACGAAATCGGCTTGCGCATGGCGCTGGGCGCGCAGTCCACGGATGTATTTCGCATGGTGCTGGGCAACGGACTGCGCCTGATCCTCACCGGCTTGGCCTGCGGTTTGGTGCTGTCGCTCGCACTGACGCGCTTTTTGCGCACCGTACTTTTCGGCGTCGGCGCCACAGACGTCATCACCTTCGCCGCGGTTGGACTACTGTTAAGCGCCGTCGCGCTGCTAGCCTGCTACATGCCCGCCCGCCGCGCGATGCGCGTGGATCCTATGGTCGCGCTGCGCTACGAATGACGGCTATAGCTTCACGCGCCCATCGTCAACACCGCGCGGAAGCGCACTTTGCCATTCATCATGATGTCATAAGCGTCGTTCACTTTTTCCAGCGGGAAAACTTGCGTCATCGGACGCACGCCGGTCAGCGCGCTGAACCGCAATGTGTCCTGCGAATCAATCGAGGCGCCCGAATACCAGCCTCTCAACCCGGCGCGGCTGAAGACCGCCGTGAACGCATTTACCTGGATCGGCGTGTCCGGCACGCCCAGCACCATCAGCTTGCCGTCAATTCCCAAGCCGCCAAATGCCTTAGTCATCGCGTCGCCGCCTGTGACCGTCGCGAGAATAGTCTTCGCGCCGCCCAGTTTCAGCATCTCCGCTGCGACGTCCTGCTTGTCGCTATCAATGTAAACGTGCGCGCCGAGCTTCTTGGCCAATTCCGCTTTGTCCGCACCGCGCGCGATCGCCACCGTCTTGTAGCCGGCCTTCGCTGCGAACTGCACTCCCAGATGCCCCAACCCGCCGATGCCGTAAACGGCGACCACTTCGCCGGGGCCCACGCCGGAATTTCGCAGGGAATTGAACGTGGTCACTCCCGCGCACATCAGTGGCCCGGCATCCACCGGCGAAACTTCATCCGGGATAAGCGCCAGCGCCGCCGCATGCGCGATCATGTATTCCGCATAGCCGCCGTCGCTCGTAATGCCTGTGACCTGGCGGTCAATGAGGCACAGACCGAAATTTCCGCGACGGCAGGAATCGCAATAGCCGCAGTGCCCTGCGTACCAGCCGACACCAACGCGATCGCCCACCTTCCAGCCTTTTACACCGTCGCCAATCGCGTCCAGCACGCCCGCAACTTCGTGACCCGGAATGCGCGGATAGGCGATGTTGGGAAACAAACCCTCTTTGGTGAGCGAATCGCTGTGACAGACGCCGCAGGCTTGCACCTTGATCCGCACGTCTCCTGGACCGGGCTGCGGAATTTCGCGTTCTACGAGTTCAAATGGTCCCTTGGCTTTCGGAACTTGCACTACGCGCATTTTTGCCATGATTCCTCCGTGCGGATTAGGGCTTCGACCACGCCGATTGTAGCGCAGCCGCTTCTTTCGATGCTTTAACGCGGTTCTCCGTTCCGGAAATATTCTGGCGGCGCATGCGTCCGCTTGCGTTGACAGCACCGGACCCACATGTTAGTTTGCGCGACGGCATGAGTGCAACCAGTGCGTCCAGCGCGCGCAAGCGCATCGCCGTAATTCCCGGCGACGGCATCGGCAAAGAAGTAATTCCTGAAGCCGTAAAAGTCCTGCAGGCTGCGGCTGCTTCTGGCGGCAGGGAAGTGGCGCTCACCGAATTCGACTGGGGCGCCGACCGGTACCTACGCGATGGCACCACGCTGCCCGCGGACGCTGTCGCAATGCTGCAGCGCGATTTCGACGCGATACTGCTCGGCGCGATGGGCGATCCGCGCGTTCCCACGAACATTCACGCCGCGGAAATCCTGCTGGGATTGCGATTTAAGCTCGACCTCTATGTGAACGCTCGGCCCTGCGTGCTGTTCGACAAACGCTTCACTCCGCTGAAAGACCGCACTGAAAAAGACGTGAACTTCACGGTGTTTCGTGAAAATACCGAAGGTCTCTACGTCGGCATGGGCGGAAATTTCAAGAAGGGAACTGCCGACGAAGTTGCGATTCAAGAAGACGTCAACACGCGCAAGGGCGTCGAGCGCATTATTCGCTACGCTTACGAATACGCGAAGCAGCGCGGCCTGCAGCGGGTTTGCATGTCCGACAAATCCAACGCGCTGACGTTCGGGCACGACCTGTGGCAGCGCGTATTCAAGGAAGTCCGCGCCGAATACCCGGGGATCGAATCCAGCCACCAGTATATTGATAATTTGCTGATGCAGATGGTGCGCGACCCCTCGCAATTTCAGGTGATCGTCACGTCCAATCTGTTCGGAGATATTGCGAGCGACCTGGGCGCGCAACTGGCGGGTGGCCTGGGCCTGGCGCCTTCGGGGAATATTCACCCGGGGCAGGTTTCGCTGTTCGAGCCGGTGCACGGCTCGGCGCCGAACATCGCGGGCAAGGGCATTGCGAATCCGATGGGCGCTATTCTGACGGTGGGGATGATGTTCGAATTTTTGGGCTGGCAGGCCGAAGCTCACGCGATTGACAAGGCTGTGCGCGCCGCGCTGAAGGAAGGGGAGACGCCGGCGGAACTGGGCGGTACGCTCAAGACACGCGAGGTTGGTGACTGGGTCGCGAATGCTGTTTCGAAATCGGGCGTTACGAGTTAAAGCGAAACATCAAAGATTTTACGCGGAGCCCGCGGGGCAACGCCTTCGAGCAAATCCGAGAAAACAAAAACACCCGACGTTGGTTCGTCGGATTCTGCGCAAGACTATTCCTTAATGTATTTCTTTAACTCGCGTAATCCAAATCAGCCGCTGATTTTTCGTGGCTCACGCGAACGCGAATTATTTCGACAATTACATTATCTAACGGCTGGATCCGCCTGCTGAATGGTTCCAGGAGCGAGCGTCGTCTTCACCGTAATTTTCTGCTTGGCCAGCAGCGTCACGTCGGTTTCAAACGGTTGATAGCCGACCAGGTCAATTTTGATGTGATGATTTCCCGGCGCGACGAGCATTCCGCGACCCGCTCCGCGGAACTGATTGACCGTACCAGCGAAGTGGCCGTCAACGAAAACGGCCGCTCGATCTGGCGTAACGTCCAATTTGATCTCTCCCGTGATCTTCGGGAAGTCCGCGTTAGGATTTCTCTTCATCGATACGGTGATAATCGTCTTCTTGCCGGGCTCCGCCACGATTTTCTGCGTCAGTTCGAAGTAGCCGGTCTGGCGCAAGGAAATCTCATGCTCTCCCGGCAGCAGCAGGATCTTTTTGTCGCCCTTCAACTCATCCACGTAGCCGACATATTGGCCGTCCACCCACACGCCAGCGGTCTTATCAGGCTTTTTTGACGCGGTGAAACCCAGTTCGCCCATTACCTGATTGCCGCTGGACTGATTCTGCGCGCGCATTACTAGCGGCAGGAGAAGCGCACTGATCAGAATTGCCGCACTCAGGACCGCGCCGAGCCGGACCACGTTGCTTGAAACCAGAATTGCCAGTCGCCATTCCACGCCTCCGTTGCTGACAGCAAAAAGAATAGTTCATCACAGCAATGCAGGGCTGGGAGCAGACGCCATTCTATTCTTCTTCGCCGAGCTGGGAACAAAATTATACGGAAAGAAAAGCCCGCAGAAAATGAAGGATTCACTTTACGTGTTTTGGAACGCGGTTTGCTTCCACCGATTCTCGAGTTGTCGGCACACCGACGGCGATTCGCGGGCGCAAACTTCAAGCATCGGTTACAGTTCACGCAGCGCGACGGCAATAGGCCTGCGAGCGGCCCGCACGGCGGGCGGAACACCGCCGACGATTCCCATCAGCAGCGCGAAGCCGATCCCGACGGCGAGCAGCGGAGGCGTCACTTTGAATGCAAACGCAAGATGCGAGAAGGTCTGCATGTTCATGGTGCCGGTTGTGAAGCCGTTGAGCGGTAGAACGAAAATGCAGCCCACGATGCCGCCAATCAGCGCGATCAATACGGCTTCGAAGACGAACGAAATGGCGATGCTGCTGCCGGCGAAGCCGATGGCGCGCATCGTGGCAATCTCGCGCGAGCGCTCGGAAACGGCGGAATACATCGTGTTGAGCGCGCCAATCACCGCGCCAATGCCCATGATGATGGCGACCAAAGTACCCAGTACGGTGATCAACGTGGTGAGTACCTGCGATTGCCGCGCGTAGTATTCAATTTCGCGGTCCATTTCCACGGTCAGGCGGGGATCGGAGGTGAGCGAATCCTTCAACTGGTTGTACGCCGCGGGAGAAGCGAGGCGCACCGTAACGGATTGAAATAATTCGTCGGGCCGTTTGTAAACCTGGTTGACGACGCGGCTATCCGCCCAGATCTCGGAGTCGAACGCGCTGCCCCCTGCGTCAAAAACTCCGACGACGTTCCACGTGCCGCCGCCGAATTTCGCCGGCTTGCCCATTTCCAGGCCGGAATAAGTTGCTGCGACATTTTTCCCGATAATGAGTTCGGTGAGTCCTGGCTGGAAGAACCGGCCCTGGATCATGTGCACATTGGGCCGGACTTTAAGCGTTTCCAAAGATACGCCGCGCACTTGCACGTTTGCGTCAGTGCCGGTTGTGATCAGCGGGAAGGCTGCAATCACTACGACCTCGGGACTGATCAGTGGGCGGCCGTCTTCACGCGCGATTCCCGGCGCGTCTTGAATCACTTTCACTTGGTCCAGGCTGATCGAGCCATCCAGTTCGCTTGAGGAGCCGGCGCGGCGGATCAGAGCATTCGCGGGCGAGCCGGAATTCACCAGCGTGGCGCGGAAGCCGCGCGCGAGAGAAAGCATCGCGAGAAAAACCCCCACGGTTCCGGCAATACCGAGCACTGCGACAATCGCGGAAACCCAGCGCGCGCGCATGCTGCGCAGGTTGTAAACAATCGGAATGGCCATCTGTCAAATCCTCCGAAGCGCGTCTACCACGCGCAGGCGCATCGCGGAACTCGCGGGCAGGATTCCGGCCAGAATGCCCACCGCAAATGCGGCCAACATGCCTAGCAGAATCGCGGAACCAGGCAGGAAGAAGGATTGCAGGACCCCGCCCGTGGGATCGCCGCTCAAGGTAAATAGTTTTGAAAAGCCCAGGCCAATCGCGCCGCCAACGATCGCGATCAGCACGGATTCCGCAAGCACGATGAACAGCACAAAGCGATCGGAGAAGCCCACGGCCTTCATCACGGCCAGTTCTCCCATGCGCTCACGAACCGCGAGCGCCATGGTGTTTCCAGTGACGAGCAGCAGCGTGAAGAACACGATTCCACCGATGGCGAGAATCAAGAACTCGATGTTCCCGGCTTGTTTCACCCAGGAAGCGGCCATGGCTTGCATCGTTTCGGTTTTTGTCTCGTAAGGTGAGTTCGCGAAGCCGTCGTCAATCTCTTTCACCACGCGGACCGCATCGTCCGGGGAGTCCAGTTTTACGGCGTACCAGCCGACGTCGCCCTTGCCGACGGTGCGGCGTTCGTCCAGGTATTTATAATGCAGCCAGAACTGGGTGAGATCGGCCCCTTCGCGCGGATCATTGTAGATGCCGCGAATATTGAACTCCCACGTGCCGCCGTATATCGGCGCTTTCAGCGGGACGCGGTCGCCGACTTTCCAGCCAAAACGCTTTGCGGTGCGCGCGCCGACGATTGCTCCTTCGCGATCAGCCACGAAAGCGTTCCATTGGTCTTCGAGAACGGCGAATTCCGGGAATACCTCATGCTGCGTGACGGGATCAATCGCGAAACTGGGGAAGAAATTCTTAGGATCCTGGTAAATTCCGCCAAACCAACTTTGAATGGCGACGTATTTCACTCCTGGGATGCGTTGAATCCGATCGCCGTAGGAACTCGGCAACGTTTGAATGATCGAGACCTTGTTGATCACCATCAGACGGTCGATTCCGGCCAGGTCCACGCCGCCGTTGAATGCGCCGTGAATGACTGCCAGAAACCCGAACAGGAACAACGCCACCGCAAAGGAACCGATGGTCAGTGTGGTGCGCAATTTCTTGCGCGAAAGGTTTGCCAGAATCAGCGGCAGGAATTTCATGCCAGGCTCCCGACGCGCGCGCCTTCTACCAGCACGCCCTTGTTGAGGTGAAGTGTTGCTTGAGCTCTTTCCGCTGCCATGGGATCGTGCGTGACCATCAGGATGGTCTTGTTGTGTTCCTTCGAGAAGCGCGTCAGGAGTTCAAGTATTTCATCAGCACTCTTGCGGTCGAGGTCACCAGTAGGCTCGTCGCAAAGCAGGAATGTAGGGTCGGCGACGATGGCGCGGGCAATGGCTACGCGCTGTTCTTGTCCGCCTGAGAGTTGTCTCGGGTAATGGTTGATGCGGTCGGCAAGGCCGACAATTGCAAGTGCTGCTTCAACGTGCGTGCGCCGTTCGGGCTTCGAGAGTTTCGTGAGCAGCAGCGGCAACTCGACATTCTGAAACGCGGTGAGCACGGGGATCAGGTTATACATTTGAAAGATGAAGCCGACGTGGCGCGCACGCCATTCGGTGAGCTTGCCGCTGGACATGTTGGTGATCTCATCGCCGGCCACGGTGATGCTGCCGTGGGACGGCACGTCGAGCCCGCCGAGCAGATTGAGCAAAGTCGTCTTGCCAGAGCCGCTGGGACCCATGAAGGCGACGAACTCGCCCTGGTCCACATCGAGGTTCAGGCCCTGCAGGACGTCGATTTCCTCGCCGCCGCGTTTGTATTTCTTATCGAGCCCGCGGATTTTGATCAGGCTGTTTGCGCTGCCACTGCCATCTACTCGAACCATTGTGCGCGCTCCTATTTCTTGATCTGAACCGCTTCGCCATCGTGCAAATCGGCTGGGCCTTTCACAACTACCGTATCACCGGCCATGAGGCCTGCCATAATTTCGGCGTCGCTGCCGCGCATATTGCCCAGGGTGACGGCGCGGCGCTCGAGCTGATTATCTTTAACCAGGAAAACAATCTTGTGACCGCTCTCGTCACGCAGGGCGCCAGAAGGAATCAGCGCGGCTGCAGCAGCACCTGTTGGTTTCTCCGGCTCACTGCCTAGGAAAGTGACCTTGATACCCATGTCCGGCAGAATCCTGGGGTCGAGCTTCAAAAACGAAATGCGGACTTTCACTGTAGCTTTCTGGCGATCCGCCGTGGGAATCACGGTGCGAACTTTCGAGGGAATCTGCCAGTCGGGATATGCATCCAGCACAGCAGTCACCGGCTGGCCCGGTTCGACGCGCGAGATATACGCTTCATTGACGTCTACCTCGATCTCGTTTGAGTTCATGTCCACGATGGTGGAGACGCCGGTGCGCGTGAAGCCTCCACCCGCGGAAACGGGAGAAATCATTTCGCCGACTTGCGCGTCCTTTGAAACGGCGATGCCGTCGAATGGCGCGCGAATCACACAATTGTCCACGGCTTGCTGAGCTTCGGCGATGCGCGCTTCGGCGCCGGCCACTTGCACTTTGGTCAGCGCGATTCTAGCCTTCAGGCTGTCGACAGTAGTACTCGCATTGTCCAGGACTTCCTGGCTCTGCACGCCCGCGGTTTGCAAAGCTTCCGCACGATGCTTTTCGATCTCCGCGTTTTTGAGCTGGACTTCGAGATCGGCGATCTGTGCGCGCGTGGAATTGCGGTCTGCGACGGCTGATTCAAGCGCGCGCCTCACATCGGAATCGTCGAGCGTCGCGAGGATTTGGCCCTGCTTTACATGCATGCCTTCATCGAAGAAGACGCCGGTTACCCGCCCGGTGATTTTGGCTGCCACCGTGGCGCGGCGGCGCGGCGTGACATACCCGCTGGCGTTCAATAGGGCAGCGCGGCCGGTAGCGGCTTTCTGCGCGACGGCCACCTCCACGACGGGCTTCTGATCGCGCAAGGCCCAAGCAGCTCCGGCGATCAGTGCGACAATCACCAGCACGACGACAACGATTCCCCAGCGCTTACCGCTCTTGCCAGCGTCACGTTGGGTTCTGTCAATGCGCAGGGAACTGAGGTCTGGTTTTGTGGCCTGCGACGTCGTGGACATGAACTGGTGCGGCTCCTTTGCCTGCGCTTGAGGGCTGCAAAACTTACTACGCGCGACCGGGTGCGGAAGTAACAGCGGACGCGAGTATTGAAATCGTGCGTACATTGTAACTTGGGTTCGCTCCACAGGGGAGCTAGTTTCACCGGGTCAGGTTATGGATGCGTTGGCGGCCGCGGCGATTCAGAGTGTGCTCACATTCGCGTTAATTCTCTGCCTGAAGTTCAAACCGCTCGGTCTGCGCACACCAGAAGCATTACTTGAATCGCTCCACAAATCTAAAACGTCGGCGGCCGCCAAAAGTCACTCAGCATTTTTCGAAGTGCGAGCGCCCTTCTCTTGGAGAGTGTGCCTTGCGGCGCTTAAAGCAAAAAATGAGGTGTTGCGGTTCTCGCGTGACTAATGGAAATGTCTCATATACCGCTTTACTGCGCGTCCGCGGCAAGCTCAACGATTTCTGGAGTTGTCGGCTGGGCGACGAATCAGGAGCGCGCAACACTTCGAGTACTAAGTGACATTATGAATGCGATGAGCATGCCGAGCAGAAATCCGCCAACATGCGCCCACCAGGCTACTCCACCAGACGCAGCCGCGCCCGTTGTTCCCAGCGACCCGATGCCGCTGAGGAATTGCATCGCAAACCACAGACCGATAAAAACCAGTGCCGGGATTCGCGCGCGGAACCAGATGATGAACAGAGCCACGAGCGTGGAAATCTGCGATCCGGGGAAAAACACGATGTAGGCGCCGAGCACACCGGAAATTGCGCCGCTCGCGCCCAGCGACGGAATGTGCGAGCCCCAGGAAAATAATGTCTGCGCGATGCTGGAGCCGATTCCGCACACGAGATAGAATAGCAGATAGGCTACGGAGCCCATCCGGTCTTCCACGTTCGCGCCAAAAATCCAAAGGAACCACATATTACCGATGATGTGCAGCCAACCGCCGTGCAGAAACATGCAGGTGAAGAGAGGTAGAAGTGCTTCCTGCAGGGTGTAGTGGTGGCCTTGAAGTGCCATCTGAATTTTGTAGGGCACAACGCCGTAGGCCATGATGAAGGTGTCGGCGGCGTGCGGCGGCAGCGAAATCTGATATAGGAATACGATGGTGTTCGCCAGAATAAGCAGCAGCGTCACCGTCGGAAACGAACGCCGCGGCGTTAAATCCTGCAGTGGGATCACTGATTGTTTCCCGGGCGCTTCGCCATTAGTTGTCGTGCCGCGCAGAGCATCGTCTAAATGACTGTATCTAAGGTTGCGGTATTTTCAAGAGGCAATGATGATTCGCGCAGCCGCGAGGATTTAAATATTTGCAGCCGCGGCGTGTGCGACGAGCGTTTTGCAATTGCGCCGGATGCCGCGTTGTGATAAAAATTTTTGTTTCGCACGCGCGCGCGGCTGGGCACTGAGGGGATGTCGTCCTAATTGTAAGGAAGAGATTTACTTCCTCGCACGGCAGCGCGCCGGCAAACTGATGCCAGTTCACGAATCCGAGGCCATAATCCTGCAGAGTTATCCGCTAGGCGAAGCTGACCGATTGGTCAGCTTTCTTTCGCGCTCGATGGGCCGCGTTCGCGGCGTGGCTTCCGGCGCGCGGCGCACCAAAAGCCGCTTTGGCTCGACGCTGGAACGGCTCTCGCACGTGCATATCTGGTTTTACGAGAAGCAGAATCGCGAACTGGTGCGAATTAACCAGTGCGATCTGGTTGAATCGTTCCTGGACGCGTTCCGCGATTACGGTTCGGGCGTGGCGCTGGCAATTTTGAGCGAAGTGACGGAAACGGTGCTGCCGGACCACGAGCCATCCGACGCGAATTTCCGCCTGCTGTTGCTCGTCGCGCAAACCATTAAGAAGACCGGTAAGCCGGAACTGCCTTTGGCTTATTTTGTGCTGTGGACTGTAAAACTCGGCGGCTGGCTGCCGACCTTAGACGCTTGCGCACGCTGCGGCCGGCACCTGGATTCAAAGGAAGCTGCGTATTTTTCGCCGAGCGCCTCGGCAATCTCTTGCAGCAAGTGTCGCCGGCCGGGAATGCGGACGCTTTCGCCCGCGGTGCTGGCTGCGGCGCGGAAGATGTTGGGCGAGCGGCTCGATAAGTTGAACGAAGAAATGATTTCACCGCGCGCCGCACGCGACCTGAGCGATGTTATGCTCGACGTCATCGAACATCAAATTGACCGCAACTTGAAGTCGCGGGAACTTCTGGAGTCCTTAGCGTGAAGAAGCACTTGAAGAAAATTGCAGAGGGGAAGGCTGCTGCGAAGAGTCCGGCCAAGCTCAAGGGGCTGAGCTTTCAAGACCTTCTACTAAAACTTGAAGAATACTGGACCCGCTGCGACTGCATACTTCAACAGTCATATGATATTGAAGTCGGCGCCGGCACGATGCATCCGGAGACTTTTCTCCGCGTGCTGGGACCTGAACCTTACCGAGTGGTTTATGCACAACCAAGCCGCCGTCCGGCGGATGGACGCTACGGCGAAAATCCCAACCGCCTCTACAAGCACACGCAACTTCAAGTGATACTGAAACCCGCGCCGGCGGACGTACAGGATTTGTACCTCGAGAGCCTGGCCGCAGTTGGAATTAATTTGAAGGAACACGACATTCGTTTTGAGGAAGACAATTGGGAATCGCCGACGCTCGGCGCATGGGGAATCGGCTGGCAGGTGCTGCTCGACGGGCAGGAAATCACCCAGTTCACTTATTTCCAGCAGAGCGGAGGACAAAATCTGGATCCGATTTCGGTGGAGCTGACCTACGGCCTCGATCGCATCGCCTCGTATTTGCAGGGCGTGGACAACGTTTTCGATGTGCGCTGGTCGGATACGGTGACTTACCGCCAGGTACGGCTTGCGGAAGAGCAGCAGTTTTCGGCGTACAGCTTCGATCACGCGGATGCGGTATCGACTCGTAAGCAGTTTGACCTGGCGGAAGCGGAGTCGGCGCGGCTCTTGGCAGCGTATGCCACGCTTAAAGGTCCGCAAAAGAAAGGCTTTCCGATTTTGCAGGCGTATGACCTGTGTCTGAAATGTTCGCACTTCTTTAATCTGCTGGATGCGCGCGGCGCAATTTCCGTGACGGAACGCGCCGCGATGATCGCGCGGGTACGCAAACTTGCGATTCGCGTGGCCGCGGCTTGGCTGGAACAAACTTCCGGCGCGGCGCCTGATGCGGCGAAGGTGGTCGCATGAAGGCGAAGGCGCCAGCAGCAACGGCCGGCGGAAAATTGCGCGGCGACGTTCTCTTCGAGGTTGGCTGTGAAGAAATTCCTGCTGGAATGATTCTGAAAGCTTCGCGGGAACTTAAAGCATTACTTCAGAAACATTTTCTCGCGAACGGATTGCTCGATGAACAATCCGCGGAAGCCTCCATTGAAACTTTCGGTGCGCCGCGTCGGCTCGTTGCTATCGCGCGAGGCGTGCGCATGCGTCAGGAAGATGTGACGCGCGAAATTACCGGGCCGCCGAAATCCATAGCGTACGACCAGGTCGGCGAGCCGACACGCGCGGCCATGAGCTTCGCAGAGAAGCAGGGAATTCCCGTTTCGAAATTGAGCATCGTGAACACGCCGAAGGGCGAATATCTCTGCACGAAGCAGGTGGTGATCGGCAGACCCGCCGGGCAGATACTCGCCGAAGTACTGCCGCAAGCGATTCAGGAAATTTCGTGGCCGCGTTCAATGTATTGGACTGGCGCACACGGGCCGCGATTCATTCGTCCGATTCGCTGGATCGTCGCGCTGCTCGACGGCAAAGTCATCCCATTTTCGTTTGCTGGAGTGCCGGCCGGAAATCACACCGACGGCCATCGCTTCCTCGGGAAGAAGCCCATCCCGGTAAAGAGTCCCGCGGATTACGAGGCAAAGTTAAAGAAAAACTTTGTATTGTGCCGGCCCGCGACGCGCGAAAGCAAAATCGCGACGGAGATTCGAGCGCTCACGAGTCGCGGTGGGCTGCGCACGCATGAAGATGCGGAACTACTTCAGCTTGTCGCATACCTCAACGAATACCCGAGCGTAATCGTAGGTGATTTCGATCCAGCATATCTCGCATTGCCCGACGAAATTCTGCTGACGGTGATGCGCGACCACCAAAAGTACTTCGGCCTCGAATCGCGCAACGGGGAACTGGCACCTCACTTCCTGGCTGTCATTAATTTGCCGAAGGATCCCAGGGGCCTGGTGCGAGCCGGCCACGAGCGGGTGTTGCGCGCGCGCTTTGCCGACGCACAGTTTTTCTGGCAGACGGATCAGAAAATCAAGCTGGGTGATTATTTGCCGAAGCTTGCAGCGGTCACATACGAATCGCGCCTCGGAAGCTATGGCGATAAAGTCGCGCGCATGCGTGTTCTGGCGCGTTGGCTGGCGGAGCAGTGGTTCAGCGGCGGTGTGTCGCAGGCGGATGTAGCTGGTTCCGATCGCGCGGCAGAGCTGGCGAAGTGCGACCTGGTCACCGGGACGGTGGGGGAATTTCCGGAGTTGCAGGGCGTCGTTGGTGGGTTGTACGCGCGCGCGCAGGGCGAGCCGGACGATATTGCATGGGCTGTATATGATCATTACAAGCCGTTGGGGATCGATGATCCGCTGCCGCGCAATTTAACCGGCTGCGCGGTGGCGCTGGCAGACAAGCTGGATTCGCTCGTCGCGTGCTTCGCAGTGGGCGCTGTGCCTACAGGTTCGAGCGATCCGTTTGCGTTGCGCCGCGCGGCGCAGGGGATTGTGAAGATTATTTTAGAGCGCAAGCTGCCCCTGTCACTTTCCGCAGCGATTTCTGCAGCCGCCAAAGCCTTGAAAGAGAATGCGCCGCGACTTGAAGCGAGCGAGGCGGTACAGAAGCAGGTGCTCGATTTTCTGCTGGAACGCGCGCGTTTTATTCTTCGCGAGCGCCGCGGCTTCGCGTACGACGAGATCAATGCCGCGTTCGCCGCAGGCGCCGATGACCTGGTTGATGCCGTGGACCGCGTTGCGGCGGTGAAAGCCATCCGCAACATGAAAAATTTCGTGCCGCTGGCGGCCGCGTTCAAGCGCATCCGCAACATCCTGGAGAAGTCCGCAGCGGGAATTGATAAATCGAAACTGGCGGTGCAGCCCGACCTGCTGTGGGAGCCAGCTGAGCGAGAGCTGTACAACGCAGCACAACAAATTGGTGGGGAAGCAACCCTCAAGAAGAGGGCGAAGAAATATCGCGAGGCGCTGGAAGCAATCTCCGGCCTTCGTCCAGCTGTGGATTTATTTTTCGACAAAGTTCTCGTGATGGTTGAGGACCAGAACGTGCGGCGAAATCGTGTCGCGTTGCTCTCGGGACTGCTTAAAGAATTTTCTACGATCGCAGATTTTTCCGAACTGGGCGGCGAAGAAGCCAAGTAATTTCTGAAGTCGGGCAGGGTGCGTTGAAGTGACGGTTCAGTTGTCGGAGCGCCGACGGATTTTATTCAAGTGTTTAATGAGAGGCGTGCCGCGGTGCGTCTCTCGTAAATCTTCTCGAAAACTTAAAGCGAGTCTTGAGGCCAAAAAATGAAATATGTTTATTTCTTCGGGGCAGGCAAGGCAGACGGCACGGGCGACATGCGCGATCTACTAGGCGGCAAGGGCGCGGGGCTGGCGGAGATGACTCGTATCGGCCTGCCAGTGCCGGCGGGATTTACCATCACCACCGAAACCTGCGATTACTTTTTGACGCACGGCCGAAAATATCCTTCCGAGCTTAGAGGACAGGTCGCCAAGAGCATCTCCCAACTGGAAAAGCTCACGGGCAAGAAACTCGGCGACGCGAAAGACCCGCTGCTCGTCAGCGTGCGTTCTGGCTCGGCCCGTTCCATGCCTGGAATGATGGAAACGATTCTGAACCTCGGCCTGAACGATCGCGCAGTGCAAGGTCTGGCGCATGCAACCAAGAATGAGCGCTTTGCATACGACGCTTATCGCCGCTTCGTGCAGATGTATTCATCCGTTGTAATCGGTTTGCCTAAGGAGGACCTCGAGCACCGCCTGCGCGCGATGAAACAGTCGCTCGGCGTGAAGGACGATACCGAAGTTAGCGCCGAAGGTTGGAAGAGACTGGTAGGCGAATACAAGGCCTACTACAAAGAAAAAACCGGCAAGGACTTTCCGGACGATCCGCAAGAGCAGCTGTGGGGCGCGATCGGAGCGGTGTTCGATTCGTGGATGGGCGAGAAAGCAGTTACTTATCGTCGCGTCGAGAAAATTACGGGGCTCCTGGGAACCGCGGTAAATGTGGTGCAGATGGTTTTCGGCAACACCGGCGACGCCTCCGGTACTGGCGTGTGCTTCACGCGCGACCCTTCGACTGGCGAGAAGACTTTCTTCGGCGATTTCCTGCTGAACGCGCAGGGCGAAGATGTGGTCGCGGGAATCCGCACACCAATGCACTTGAAAGAAATGGCGAAGCGCATGCCGAAGGTGTACCCGCAACTCGAAAAAGTACGCCAGACCCTCGAGAAACATTATCGCGACATGCAGGACCTGGAATTTACGGTCGAGAACGGCAAGCTCTACATGCTGCAGACGCGCACCGGCAAGCGCTCGCCGTCCGCCGCATTTCAAATTGCTGTGGATATGGTGAACGAGAAGCTAATCAAAGTTGAAGAAGCACTCGAACGCATCAAGCCTGAAGACGTGGAGCGGCTTTTCTACCCTGTAATCGATCCGAAAATGTCCCGCACGGAGCTGTCCAGCCGCCTGCTCGTAACTGGAAATAATGCGGTGCCGGGAGCGGCAGTGGGCAAAGCTGTCTTCACTGCACAGGCTGCCGAAGAGTGGGCGGCGCGCGGCGAGAAAGTAATTTTGGTGAGGCACGAGACTAGTCCGGAAGATGTCGGCGGCATGTTCGTCGCGCAGGGGATTCTGACGGCAACGGGCGGCAAGACCAGCCACGCCGCGGTGGTCGCGCGCGGTTGGGGGAAGTGTTGCATAGTCGGCGCAGAGAAACTGAATATTGATTTGGCGAAGAGGACGATTCATTCCAACGGCAAAGCGGTGCGCGAGGGCGAGTGGATTACGCTCGACGGCGGCGATGGCTCTGTGTACACGGGGCAAATCGAGCTGATTCGTCCGGAAGCACCGAAAGCTTTTGCCACGTTGATGTCCTGGACTGACAAAATTCGGCGCCTCGGGGTGCGCACCAACGCGGATACCCCGCACGATGCGCGAGTGGCGCGCGAGATGGGCGCCGAGGGCATCGGGCTGTGCCGCACCGAACACATGTTCTTTAAGGATTTCGAGCATCCGGAGAAGAGCATCGAGCGCCAGCAGGCAATTCAGGAAATGATCCTGGCGGAGGAGCCGGAGGCGCGTCGCGCGGCTCTCGACAAGTTGCTGCCGTTCCAGCGGCGCGATTTCATCGGCATCTTCGAGGCGATGAAGGGGCTGCCGGTCACGATTCGGCTGGTTGACCCGCCGCTGCATGAGTTCGTTCCGCACGATCCGGCGAAGCAGGCAGAGCTGGCGAAGAAAATCGGAATCTCACCGGAAGCTGTAGCTCGCCGAGTGGAACAATTACATGAAGCCAACCCGATGCTTGGCCATCGAGGCTGCAGGTTGTGCATCACATATCCGGAAATTTTGGATATGCAAGTTCGAGCGATCATTGAAGCGGCGATTGATTGTCAGAAGCGCGGCATTAAAGTATTGCCTGAGATAATGCACCCTCTCGTTTTGGATAAGAAAGAGTTGAAGATTTTAGAGCAGCAGACGCGAAAAGTGGCGGAGGAAATTATTGCGCGCTCTAAAGTGAAACTTGAGTATCTGGTGGGCACGATGATCGAGCTGCCTCGTGCCGCGCTTCTGGCCGACCAGATCGCGGAGGTCGCTGAGTTCTTTTCGTTCGGCACCAACGACCTGACGCAAACCACCATGGGACTCTCTCGCGACGATGCTGGCCGCTTCCTTCCGGAGTATGTGGATGAGCGCAAAGCAGCGATCTTCAAGGACGATCCGTTCCAAACTCTCGACATTGCGGGCGTGGGCTTGCTGATCGAATGGGGAATCGCCCGCGGACGCAAGACGCGTCCTAAACTCAAGATCGGCATCTGCGGCGAGCATGGCGGGGATTCGGAAAGCGTGAAATTTTGCCATCGCGTGGGAATGGATTACGTGAGCGCCTCCCCATTCCGCGTGGCCATTGCGCGGCTGGCTGCGGCGCAGGCCGTGATCGAAGGGAAGAAGGTTAAGGCCAAAGGCCGCTGAGAGCCGGACTTGAAACCAGAGAAACTGTCTCGCCCAGGAGCACACCATTTCGCGAGCGCGACTTCCGAGTACGGATGGCAGGCCGCTGAACATTGGCATATGCGGCGGCACCGGCTCGGGCAAGACCACTATTACGTGGCGAATTATCGAAGCGCTTTCCGAGACGAACGTAGTCGTCCTGCAGCAGGACAATTACTATCGCGATTATCCCGGGATGCCGTTCGCGGAACGCGTGAAGGTTAATTTCGATCATCCCGACTCCATGGACACGCCGCTGCTCGCAGAGCACGTGCGCCAGTTGCGAGCAGGCCAGGCAATCGAATGCCCCACCTATGATTACGCCAACTTCCAACGCCTGAAGGGAACTGTGCGCATCGAGCCGCGTGCCGCGATCATCGTAGAGGGCATTCTGATATTTGAAAATAAATCGCTGCGCGAAGTGCTGGACATTAAAATTTTCGTGGATACCGACGCGGATCTGCGTTTCATCCGGCGCCTGGTGCGCGATATACGCGACCGCGGGCGGACGACCGAAATTGTCGTCGAGCAATATATGAAAACGGTGCGGCCGATGCATCTGGAGTTTGTCGAGCCTTCAAAGCGCTACGCGGACGTGATCATCCCAGAGGGCGGACACAACGACGTGGGAATTGACCTGGTAATTCAGAAGATCCGCTCGCTCGTGCCGCGACCGGGCGGGCAGTGAACGAAATTCGGAATTCGAACGTATCAATATACGTGGGTGCTGGGGGAGCGGGCCAACGACCTCCGTGCCGAAGCGACGCAGGGAAGCCGCCCACGGAACTGGAGCCAGGAGATGATGATGAACATCCTACTGTGGTGCATTTTGCTGGTGTTGTGCTGGCCCCTGGCCTTGCTCGCGCTGGTGCTGTATCCGATTGTGTGGCTTCTCTTGCTGCCATTCCGGATCGTGGGTATCGCGGTAGATGGCGTGTTCGATCTGCTCCGTGGGATTCTGCTGCTGCCGGGCCGGATCCTGCGGGGGCCGCGAAGCGCGTGAACGATCCCTGCGTGGAGCGGATCTCTCGCAGCGTCACGCGCCCGCTGAACTGCGGCGCGCGAGGGAAGTCCCGTGACTCTGTCCGCGGGTACACGTTGAGTGATTGTTTAGATTTGTGGCTGAAGGCACGTCGAGGATTTGTTTAATCGTGGGCTGGCCGACAATTCGCGCGACAGTTTAGATTTTGCGTTCGCGTCGAATGTTAATGAAATTTGTTATGCGCGATGCTCATCGCGCCATGTGTGAAGTGCGGCGTGAAGGGAGCTTTCAGTTTCGCATTAAGGTTTGACCGCTGCTTGTTCATCGGGCGTTTGCACGACAACCGGGAATACCGGAACCGTGGTTACCGCAGGCGCCACTTGAGATACAGCTTGAGGTTGCGCCGCCGCCCTTGCCGCCGCTTGCTCCCCGCTCAATGGCCGAGCGACGCGCAATAGAATGTTGCCGTCCACCAGAACCGTGAAGTGATCGGATGACGCCGCGATCGCCGGCGCGCCCTTGCGAAAGTCGGTGAGGAAAAACGGATAGCCGGCAAATTTCCCGACCTGTGCCTTAGCAGCTTGGGTCTGCGCAAAACTGGCGGGGACATGGTCTCCCGTGGTCGCGGTAATGTCCTGCATGAACCAAACCACCTGACCCGAGCCTCCCATGCTGGACCGCCGCACCGCCATAATTCGAGCGCGCGCTTCCGCGCCTTGCGGGATCACCGTGATGCCATCCAGCCTCACAGCCTGCACCACGATCATTTCGACGATCGAGCCTTCTTGCAAATTGTCGGTAGAGACATCGCCGCTCAAGGCCACCTGCACCGCCGTCTGATTCGGAATTGTTATTTCGACCGACTGAATTGCATCCGGCGGTACCGCAGGAAAGGCGGCCGGCGCGTGCATCATAGCCAGAATAATCCGGTCGGAGACGCCGGAGAGCTTCAAGCGATGTAACGCAACCGACGAGGTATCGAAATCGCACCGGGAAGCATTGATTTTGGCCACGATCGCGTCGGGACTTTGGCGCGCACTTTGCATCTTCATCACGTTCACGTTGGTGAGCAGCGGCGCGGATTCGCTGGGCCGTGCAACGATCGGAGCCTCTGCCGGCTGTGCCGCGGGCTGACCTGGCGCGGGATCGGGTTGCGGGTCCAGGTTGGGATCAGATGTGGGGTCTCGCTTTGATTTCTCCGTCCATCCGAACGTAATAGCAGGTTGCGGAGGCGGAGCGGTCGTGGACAAATCGCCGCTCGGCACCCAGCCCAGGCGTCCGTCGGTGGTTTGCACTTGGGAGTAGTCGCCATCCTGCCCCGTAATCGCGACGCTTTCGCCGCAGTGCAGCTTGCCCAGCTCTTCAAATTTCTGCACCGATTTGTACAGCAGGATGTAGGAGTCGTAGGTGCCGCAGCGAGCGAACGCTGGAGTGTTCGCCGGTGCAGACGGCGTCGCAACGAACAGGATTACCACTAATAATAAACTATATTTCATTGTGATTTCCCAAGCCGGTCGCAGAGACGATCGCCCTAACACGCGCCCCTGGCCCCGAGTGGATGCATTTTTTCTCTGCTGGGGAATCGGGGCAATAGTACTTTGAAACAGCTGGCGGATTGGGTCAGTACAGGTCACATCAATTTCAGCTTTAAACCTGCTCGCAAAATTTCCCGACTTACCAGCGGATCCGAATCTCTGCAGAGTGTCACCTGTGGCGCCGAGTTCGCTTAAAGTCGTTCTTTAAGTTGTGGGCTGAAGCCCTGCGAAAAATTCGATACTTGAAAGATGGAAAAGCCGATAACGCGGCGTGCCACCGCGGCCGCGTTCTTTCCTATTGACATCCTATACGTAGGGCGATACTATTCCTATAGAACGCCAATAGGAGAACGCGATTGAGCCCCGAACAGACCAGCCTTTTGCAAGGGACCTTGGACCTGCTGATCTTGAAATCACTGCGCGCCGGCGAAATGCACGGACTGGGAGTTTCGCGCCGCATCGAGCAGCTCACCGGCGGCACATTTGTGGTGAAACCCGGCTCTCTTTTTCCCGCGTTGCACCGCATGGAAGAAGAAGGATGGATTTCGGCATTTTGGGGAGAGTCCGAGAACAATCGCCGAGCGAAATACTACCGGCTGTCTAAGGCTGGCGAAAAACAGCTGGAAGCCGAGACCAAGCGCTGGAGCCGCATATCCTTGGCGATCGGCCAAGCACTGGAAGCATCGTAGGGAGGTACCGAACATGCCGCTACTTGTGAAAGCACGAAGTTTCTTCCGCAATTTATTCTTCACCCGCCGCGTGGATGCAGACCTCGATCAGGAAGTCCGTTCTCACCTGGAAATGCTGACAGACGAAAAGATTCGCACCGGAATGACGCCAGCCGAAGCGCAACGCACCGCGCGCATAGAGCTGGGCGGAGTGGAGCAAGTGAAAATACACGTGCGAGATTCGCGCACGGGCGCGTTCCTGGATTCGCTGGTGCAGGATGTGCGCTTCGCAGTTCGCAGCCTGCGGCGAACCGTAGGCTTGACGGCCTTCGTGGTGGTGACGCTGGCGCTGGGGATCGGGATGACGTCAGCAACATTCAGCATGGTGGATGCGCTGATATTCCGGCCGTACCCGGTGCCGCATCCCGGTAATGTGGTGACGCTGGCGGGCACGACGCATGACAGCATGATCGAAGATTTCTCCTATCGCGAATATCTGGACATCCGCGACAAAACGAAAAGTTACGATGGCGTGATCGCCTACGCGGACATGCAGGCCGTGGGTTTCAGCTCCGAACCAACAGCGACGCCGCGCGTGAAGGGCGGAATGATGGTTTCCGGCAATTTTCTCCAGGTGCTGGGAGTCGAGCCCCGGCTGGGTCGCGGATTTCGCGAGGGCGAAGACCAGGTTCCCGGGCGCGACGCCGTCGTGGTGCTGGGCCCGGACTTCTGGAGGCACGAGTTCGCGGGCGATCCCGGTGTTGTGGGCACGACCGTTCGCCTGAACGGCGCTCCGTTCACCGTGATCGGTGTGGCTCCCGACAGCTTCCCCGGCATGCTCACCTTCGGACATCCCGATTTCTACATGCCTCTGGCGATGGCGCGAACGTTTTCCACCAACATCGAGAAGAATTTCTTCGAGGACCGCGACGATCGCGAATTGAACGTCAAGGCGCGCCTGCGGCGGGGCACCACACTGTCACAAGCGCGTAATGAACTCTCAGTAATCGCGAAAAATTTCGAGCACGATTATCCCAACGTAACGCGCAGCCGCGGCGCCGCGGTGTACACACAATTCCAAACGCGGACGACCGAAGACGGCAACTGGAAATTCGGCGTGGTCTTCGTGATCCTGGCGCTTGCTGTGCTGCTCGTGGCTTGCACGAATGTCGCGGGGCTGCTGCTGAGCCGCGCGCGCGAGCGAGCGCGCGAGATCGCGGTACGCCTGGCACTGGGCGCCGGGCGATTGCGGTTAATCCGGTTGCTGCTGACGGAAAGCTTGATTCTGGCGATTCTGGGTGGACTAGCGGGGATCGCCATCGGCTACGGCGTCATCGAGTGGTTCCATTCGAAAGACACGATCATCTTTGCGACGGAGTTGCCGATGGCTGTCCCGTTCCAAATGGACAATCGCGTGCTGCTGCTATGCGTTGGATTGTCGGTGCTGAGCGCGTTTCTTTGCGGCCTAGCTCCGGCGCTGCAGAGCACCCGCGTGGATCTGATGAACGCGCTCAAATCCGCCGACGTGGAAGTTCCCGGACGCAGACGCCTGTGGGGGCGCAATACGCTGGTGGTGGCGCAGGTTGCGATGTCGCTGATGCTGCTGACCGCTTCTTTCTTGATGGCGCGCGGATTCCAGCACGATTTGCTGGTGGGTGCCAATTTCACCAAAGATCATTTGCTGATGACCAATTTCGATCCGCGCCTGATGCAGTACAACGCCGCGCAGACACAGCAGTTCTACAAGCTGCTGGTCGAGCGCATGCGGGAAACTCCAGGAGTGCAGAGCGCGGCCCTGACGCAGAATATTCCGCTAGGAACGGACGAGTTTGACGCCCTGTCGTTTGTGCCGGATGGCTTCACGATGCCGCCGGAACGCGAGAATTTTACCGCGACGATGGATACGATCGACCAAGGATATTTTGAGACGCTGGGGATCGCCATTCTGCGTGGCCGCTCATTTTTGGCGACGGATACCGCCGATGCGCCGCGCGTCGCCATTGTGAATGCACACTTCGCGAAGCACTATTGGCCCGGTGGCGACGCCGTGGGCAAATACATCCACCTCGATAACAGCGCCGGTGTGCCGGTGGAAGTCGTCGGCGTGGCGGAGACCATCAAGTATGAAACCATGACCGACCCGGTGGATTTCGTGTACATGCCGCTGGCGCAGCATCCTGTGGCGCGAATGGTCTTGATGTTGCGCTCCAGCGGCGACCCGCTGCAATTGGTACAGCCGGTGAAGGACGCGGTGCACAGCCTCGATTCGAATCTGCCGCTGTTGCAGACGCGCGCTTATGAGGAGTTCTACCTGAACCAAGCCGTGCGCGGGCCACAAATCGCAATTGATTTGGTGGGGACGATGGGTTTGGTCGGCCTGCTGCTAGCCATCGCCGGCCTCTACGGATTGGTGGCCTACAACGTGAGCCGCAGAACGCACGAAATCGGCATACGGATGGCGTTGGGCGCGGCGGGCTCGGACGTGTTGCGACTGGTGATGGGCAAGGGCATCGTGCTCGTGGCCATGGGAACGGCGCTCGGGCTCGTGATGGGTTTTGGCCTCGAACGGTTGATGAATTCGATGCTGTTCAATTCCGGCGGAGTGGATGTGGTGGCTTACATCATCGTGGTACCGACGCTGTTTCTGGTGACCATGTTGGCGACGTACGTTCCCGCACGACGAGCTTCGCGGATTGCGCCGACCCAGGCGCTGCGATACGAGTAACGCACTTGGTTTGCGTGCGCTGGGGACTTGGGCTGTTTAGGTCGGCATCTTCAGAAAGAAGTACACGCCGAGAAATCCAAAAATCGCATCCGGAGACCACGCCGCTAACAGGGGGGGAAGTTGGCCCACCGATCCCATCGCTTCAAACAGCGCAGCCGTAGCCCAATAGACGATGGCGACGCCCACGGCGACAGCCAATCCTCCCACCGCGCCACGCGTCCCAGTGAGGAAAGCAAACGGCGCGCCCAGAAACACAATGATCGCGGCAATCAGCGGGAACGCGAACTTTTTCTGCCACTGCACGGAAAGCCGCGCCGTATCGAAACCCGCGTGGCGCAACCCCTGGATATATTCCCCCAGCTGGCGCCAGTTCATCTGATATGACTGGCGAACTTCACGCCGGAAATAACTGGGCGGCTCGGAAATTTCCGGCAGTGATTGCACTTTGAACGGAGTGTATTGCGAAACCTTGCCTCCCTGGAAGTCGCGGATCCATCCTCCCGTGAGCGCCCACGTATTTTCAGATTGCACCCAGGTGGCGCGCGTGGCGAACACACGGCGGCGAATCTGGAACGTGTCCGGATCGAGTTCGAAGACGCTCAATCCGCCGAAAAGATTTTGGTCGGGATCGAACAGCTCGTAATTGTAGATTTTTGTGTTCTCGCCAAAAATCCACTGGTGCGCCGGCTGAAAATACGTCTGCGCCGGGCGGCCCTTGATCTGGTTGCGCAGCGCATCTTGACGCTGATTGGCGTAGGGAAGGTAAGTGTCGTCGAGCAGGAACATGCCCCCGGCGATAAGGCACCCGGCCAGCGTGAGAGGCAGAACCAAGCGATACAGGCTCATACCGCTGGCCTTGAAAGCGATCACTTCATTATTTTTTGCCAGCACCGCTAAAGTGACCAGCGTCGCGACCAGCGTGGCCAGAGGCGCGAGCTGATACATCATCAGCGGAACCAGGTAGCGAAAATAGCTCAGCACCATCGAGACGGGAATATTGTTTTTCGAGATATCGCCCAGCAGATCGAAAAGTGTGAAAGCGTCAAAAATCAGAATGAAGCCCGCCAGCAGCACCAGAAAATAATAGAAAAATTGCTGCAGTAGATAGACGTCGATCAGCATGGGGAAGGCGACAGCAGTGCCTTCTGGAACAATCTTGTGGGAGTCTGCATGCGAAGTCACACCGCGTCCGCCGCCAAGCCCGCCATTCGATGCGGGAATGGGCGCCGCATCGGCCTCGCGGCGCAGCGCCGGACGCGAGCGCCGGAAAAAAGTGTCAAGCCACGCCACCACCCGATTGGGTTTGCGAATCGTTTCGATCCGCCGCAGAAAGATCAGGCCGAGAATCAGCCCGGCGATATTTCCCGCCCAAATTCCCGCCCACGGAGCGATCGAGCCTTGCTGCGCCATGTGCGCGCCGGTAACGAAAAGAAAATAGTAGCCGCCGATCAGCACCAGCGTCAGGATTAATCCCGCCGCGCGCCCGCCGCGACGTGGACGCACGCCGATTGGCACCCCGAGCAGCGCGAATACCAGGCAAGCGGCGGGGAAGGCGATGCGCCGGTGGAATTCCACGCGCGCGTCGCGCCAGCGCGGTCCTTTTTCGGCGAGCAGCTCGGAAATCGAGCGCTCCGAGGAGGACACGGCCACATTTTTGGGCGCGGCCGACGGGCTGGAAATCTCCACGGGAATTTCGCTCTGCCCAAAAGTCGTCACATTGTAATGTTGAGGCTCACGCGGATCGTATTCATGAGTGCTACCGCTGCCAAGGTGCAGTTCGAACTTCTTGTTTTCAGGGTCGGCCACCACCTGTGCGCCCTCGGCGATAGTCACGTTGGTGCTGGCGGCCTGGCCGGAGGAAGCGAGGAACACGCCGTGCCAGCGCGTAGCTGCGGCCTCCACGTCTTGCACGTATAATATGAAGTGAGGGATTTGTTCGTTGAAGACGCGCGGCTGGATGGCGTAAGGCGCCTGCGTCAGAAGCAGACGTTCTTCCAGGCGTTGCAGAGTGCGAATGGCGGCCGGGCTGAGCCAGAATGTCAGCACCAACGTGCCCATGCTGCAGCCTAGCGCTACGAACCCGATGGGTCGCAGCAGGCGTCGTAGGCTGATGCCCGAAGCGTGCAGCGCGACGATTTCGCTATCGGCGGATAGGCGTCCCAGGCCGATCAGCACGCCGACCAGGACGGCCATCGGGATGGTGAAGGCTAGCACCGGCGTCAGGGAGCAGAGAAATATTAGCGCGACGGTGAATACGCCGCCGGAATGCCGCACCACCAGGTCCATCAAACGGACCAGTTGCGGGACGAAGAATACGAACGTAAACACAGCGAGGCCCAGGATGGCGTGCGAGCCGACTTCGCGTCCGATATATTTGTCGAGCAGGCGCATGATTGCGCTTGGGGATTCTAGCATGGACGTTTCGAGCGTGCAGGCGAGTTGAGATTTGTTTTCTCAGAGTTGCGGAGGATAGGAAGTTGGGCCGAGTAAATTTAGTTTTGGTCTGGCACATGCACCAGCCGCAGTATCGCGACCCTGTCTCGGGGCGCTACATGCTGCCGTGGACGCGTCTGCACGCCCTGAAAGATTACTGGGGCATGGTGAAAGTGCTCGCTGAATTTCCGGGCGTGCACGCGACATTCAATGTCGTGCCGCTGCTGGCGGCGCAAATCGAGGAATACGCCAGCGGAAAGTTTCGCGAGCCGTGGTTTGAGGTGGCCTTTGCGCCCGCGGACCAGCTGAGGCTCGAGCAGAAAAGGGAGGTGCTGGAGCGCGCGTTTCAGCTAAACGAAATTTACGTGCAGCGCTGGCCGCGTTTTTCTGACCTGCAAGCGCAAGTGCGTTCCGCCGGCGCTGAAGCTTGCGCCGTGCGTTTCAATGAGCAGGACTGGCGCGACCTGCAATTGCTTTCGCAGCTGGCGTGGATGGACGAGGAATATATCGCCAAAGATCCCGTAGTAAACCTGCTAGCGGCGAAGGGAACTGGATTCACCGAGCGCGACAAGCAGCTGCTGCGGGAAAAACAGCTGGAACTGCTTGGCGCGGTCCTGCCGGAATATCGCATCGCGGCGGAAAGTGGCCAGATCGAAATTTCCACAACTCCCTATTACCATCCGATTCTGCCGTTGCTCTGCGATACCGACATCGCTCGCATTTCCAATCCGCACACGCCACTGCCGCAGCCGCCTTTTCGCTTTCCCGCTGACGCGCGCGAACAATTATCACGCGCCAGAAAATATCATGAACGTGTCTTCGGCAAGCCGCCCGCGGGATTGTGGCCGTCGGAAGGCTCGGTGTCCGACGAGTCCCTCGAAATTGCTGCGGACTTGGGCTTCAAATGGTTCGCAACCGACGAAGGCGTCCTGGGCCGTACACGCAACATCGGTTTCTGGCGCGACGCCGGCGGATATCCGGAAAATGGCCCGGAATTGTACTCACCGTGGAAATTGCAGCGCGGCGGCAAGGAAATGTACGGATTTTTCCGCGATCATTATATTTCTGACCTGGTCGGCTTCGTTTACAGCCGCATGGGCGCGGTCCAAGCCGCGGAAGATTTTCACCGCCGCATTCGCGCCATCGGCGACGGTGAGCCGGCCGGACGCACCGCAACGGTGAGTATCATCCTGGACGGCGAAAACGCCTGGGAGTATTACCCCGAAAACGGCCGCCAGTTCTTGCGCGAATTTTACCGCCGCGTGCAGAACGACACCGAAATCCGCGCGCTCACGGTAAGTGAAGCCGTCGAAGCCAATCCCAACGCGCCCATCATGCCGGGAATTTTTCCTGCGTCGTGGATCAATGCAAATTTCGACGTGTGGATCGGCCACCGCGAAGACGTGCGCGCCTGGGATCTGTTGCGCGACGCGCGCGAAGTATACCAGCGGGTCGCGCAGCGCGGAACCGCCGGAGCCACCGCCGCCCAGCTCGAGCGCGCTTATGAAGCCGTGCTCGCCGCCGAAGGCAGCGATTGGAATTGGTGGTACGGCCCGGAACACGGTTCTGCGAACGACGCCGAATTCGACGACCTCTATCGCAAGCACCTCACCGAAATTTACACCGCCCTGGGAGAGCCTGCGCCGGAGGTGCTGGCGCATCCCATCAAGAAGGCGCCAGAGCTCGGCCGCCGCGAGCCGCCGGAATCCTATCTCGACGTCACCGTGGATGGCCGCGAGACGAGTTATTTCGAATGGCTCGGTGCGGGTTCGTATTCCACCGATCCTCGCGGCGGGACCATGCACGGCCGCACGCGCGTGCTCGGCGGGCTCTTTTACGGTTTCGGAGAGAAGTATTTCTATCTGCGCGTAGATCCCGTGCCGGAAGCGATTGTGGAGATCCCCGATTTTCAATTGCGGCTAACGATGTGGGGTTCGCGCGAAACGCAGATTACCGTGCGGGTCTCCAAAGGCAAATTCACCGGCTGCGTCCTGGAGCAGGGCGGCGCCTGCCTGCTGCATCCCGAGACGATGGTGACGGCGGCGTACGGCAAGATCATCGAAGTCGCCATGGCCCGCGAATTATTCGATCTCCGAGGCCGGCGGCAGTTGTTCCTCACCGTCGCGCTGTGGGAAGGTGGCTTGCCACGTAGAAGTTCTGCCCGTTGATGGCATGCTCGAACTGGTCCTCGGCGAAGAAAATTTCGCTTGGGGCAGTGAAACAGAAGCCAAGGTGTAATTGCAGCCGCCAAGCGTCAAGCCGCGCAATCAGTGAAATGGATTTCCGCGCCACCCGCCTCGCGTCCCCTTGCGTTCGACTCACGCCAGCAGTGATAAACTCGCCGTCCGAAGGGAACCCCAATGGAACAACGCGTAAGCATCATCACTCTCGGCGTGGCAAATCTCGAGCGCAGCGGTGAATTCTACGAGCGCGTCGGGTGGCGACGTTCCACGGCCAAGTCTGAGGGCATCGTATTCTTTCAAGCCGGCGGGATGGCCGTGGCGCTGTACCCGCGAGAAGAGTTAGCGAAGGACGCGAATGTCGCCTCCGAAGGCGCAGGCTTCCGGGGCGTCTCGCTCGCCTATAACGCGCGCAATCGCTCGGAAGTTGACTGCGTGCTCGCAGATGCCGTGGCCGCAGGAGCAAAGCTTCTCAAACCCGCGCAAGAAGCATTTTGGGGCGGCTATTCCGGCTACTTCGCTGACCCTGACGGTTTTCTGTGGGAGGTCGCCTGGAATCCATCCTTCCCGATCGCCGCAGACGGCAGCATTCGAATTCCCGATTAGCTCGCAGTTCTGTCCGGTCACAAGCCGGTATGCTTCGATTTAATGGCAATCGCCGCCGGGTCGAGCCTAGCTGGCGAGTTTGGCTGTTGTATTCAATGCACGGTCGGTATGAACGTGGCGTGGCGTCGACCGGTGAGATCACCCGGCTGTCGGAAGTTTACCCACTGCCGGCACCCAACACTAATTGACATTCGCAATTATTAGGAAGATAGTCGCGCTAACCCCTTTTCAGTAGTCTCTTGGGTCCTCACAATCAGGGCCTTTGCGTCTGCGGTGTTGGAGACGCCCAAGCTGGAAACAGAAGCACGTTCCAGCGGAGGCGTCGATGGGTCCGAATCGGTATCCTGCCTGCGTTTTATTTTTCTTTGCAATTGCGGTGAGCTTCCTGGCAATAGGCCGCGTGGCATTGCGCGCGCGGGACTTTGCGCGAGCCGGCGCATCCTCCCCTGGAAATCCATGGCGCTTGAAAGTCGTTACTTCGCAGCCAGACGTTCGTTCGCTGCGGCCTCTGACTGCGGAACTAAAGCCGCGTCCTCCCAGCTTGACGACGCCGGCATTCCGGCCAAGCGGCCCCGCCGACCGATTATCACCGCTGCAGCTTTTCGCTACGTCCCTTCCTCAGACAGCAGCTCACCCAGTGCCAGCAAATTTCTCTTTGCCCATCGCTTTCGAACCAGCAGCATCCGCAGGACAAGCTGTGCAGTACATCGCCCGCGGCAAAGGCATGACCGTGCTGCTGGAGTCGAACGGGATCGAAATCGCCTTCGGAAACGCACCGGGCGCGATTGCGACCGCCAACAGCGTGAAATTGCGATTGATGAACGCCGCCGCTCCGCAGATCACCACCAGCAGCCCGCCATTGAACGCCAGTGCTTCCGCGCCGCAGCGACGCCGTCGAAAACAACCCGGAGCGAATTCGACTCCGCGAACGCGGCGTAGCCCGAGCCGTCGAAACATGCCGCACCGCGATACTCCCGGACATAAAGGGCAAGCTCCGCCCTCGCAACACGCCCCGCGGCAGCGCATCCCGCGCCAGACCAGACCCACCGGGCAGCTGAAAATTCCGCAGGGAAGTGATGCAAGAAGTGAAGAACGTTTTGCGTGGCAAGGCGAGAACGCCATAGGAGGTGAAAGCAATTATTTCCTGGGCAACGATCCCGCGAAGTGGCGCACGCATGTGAAGCATTTCGCGGCGGCAGAAGCGCAAAACGTGCTGCCCGGCGTGGACATCGTCGCCTACGGCAACGCCGAAGGCGTGGAATATGATCTGCGCGTCGCCCCAGGCGTGAACGCGCACGACTTGCGTCTCGCGATCGCGGGCGGTGGTGGCGACGCAATAACTAGCTCCGAAAAAGCGCGCCTGGATGCCGCAGGCGATCTGATCATTGCGCTCGACGACCGCGAGCTGCACATGAAAAAGCCCTCAATCTACGAAGAGTGGGCAGCCACTACACAGCATCCGCTGCACCGGAAACAAATTGGCGGCGGTTACTCCCTGGCAGCAGACGGCAACGTGGCGTTCCAGATAGGCTCGCATGATCCGCGCGCGACTCTAGTGCTCGATCCTTCGTTGACCGTGGCCTACACGACATTTCTAGGCGGCACAGGAAACGACACCGCGCATAGCATCGCGCTGGACGCCGCCGGAAACGTTTACATCGGCGGCACCACTACGTCGGCAGCGACGTTCACGGAAACCAGCGCGCGACTCGGACCCACCGGCGGCTCGGATTTTTTCATCGCGAAAATTGATCCGACGTTGAGCGGTCCCAGCTCCCTCGTGTATCTGACTTTCATAGGCGGCAGCGGCGCAGAACTCGGCGGCGCGATCGCGGTGGACAGCAATGGCAATGTAGCGGTCGCCGGCACCAGCACTTCGGTCGATTACCCAACAACCGACAACAGCACGCTCACCGTAGGCACGAATGGCGTGGCCGTCAACGACGCAGCCGTCACCGAAATTGACCCGACCGGCGCGAAACTGGTTTATTCAACCCTGTTCGGTGGCAATGGCAACGAAGCGAGCGTAAGTTCCGGCGGCATCGCGCTAGATTCCGCGGGCGACATCTATCTCGCGATGGACACGCAGTCAACAAATTTGACCACCGCGCCGACGGCAGCGCCCGGACCATATTCTTCCGTTTACGGCGGGGGAGTCTCCGATGGCTTTCTCGCGATTTTCGTCCCCACGGCCACCGGCACAACCCCACACCTAAAATACTGCACGTATCTGGGAATCTTCGCGGGCGTAACGGTTACAGGCGTGGCCGTGGACTCGCTCGGCAACGCTTACCTCGTTGGCTACACCACGAATCCGACCGGCACGCTGCCCACCGCCAACGGATTTCAGCAGACGTACGGCGGAGATCCCTACGATGGATTCGTGATGAAAATCCTGCCCTCCGGAAATGGTCCAGCAGACTTGTCATATGCCACGTTCCTGGGTGGATCTGGAATGGATCAAGCGCTCGCGATCAGCGTGGGCACGCAATTGCCCGGCACGGCCTATGTTACAGGAATCACGAAATCCATAGATTTCCCAGCGACCGGCACGCCGCGCTTCGGGAATATCGCGGGATACCAGATCACGTTAAGCGGCGCGTCCAACGCGTTCCTGTCGGTGATCGGTCAGAACCCGGCGGGAGTTACGTCGCTGCTGTACTCCACCTACCTCGGCGGCGAACAGAACGACACGGGCCTGAGCGTATGGTTCGCGCTGAATAACCAGGTTTATGTTTCCGGCAGCACTACCTCAGCAAATTTCCCAGCGCTATTCAATTTTCAGCCTTTCAGCGGCGACCAGGACGCATTTGTCACCGAGCTGGACCCGACTTCAGCCGGCGCCGCATCTCTGATATTTTCCACGCCGCTCGGCGGCACTTCCGGCGCAGGCACCTCCGCGACGGCGCTGGGTAACGCAGTCGTCACCGACGCCGGTGGCAACGTTTATCTGGCGGGTTCCACCACAGCCGTAAATTTTCCGTTGGCAGGGAATTCCAATTCAGGCGCGCAATCAACCTGCGCGAGCTGTCAGCAGACACCGCCCGTGAATGACGCCTTCCTCGTGGAGATTGCTCCGAACTCGACGCCGCTGCCCAGCGTGACATTGAAAACCGCAGAAAACGGCCCCAAATTAAATTTTGGCAGCCAGCCGGTCGGCTCGCAAAACATCCCGCCTCAGGCGGTAGCAGTGTACAACACCGGCGACGCACCCTTAAGCATTTCCAGTATCACGCTCGCCGGCCCGAACAGCACTGATTTTTCGCTGCAGGGCCCGCTGGCGTGCACCAACGTGCCCATTCCGCCGGGTGAAAATTGCTCCTTCGAGGTGGGATTTGTGCCATCGGTCGTGGGACCTGAAGCGACCTTCGTGACTTTCACAGACGACGCGCCACCCGGCTCGCAAGTGTTGGCAGCGGTCGGTAGCGGAGCGGGGCCGCTGGCTGTGGTCGCGCCCGCCACCCTCAATTTTGGAAACCAACCTGACGGAACCACCACGACGTTGCCTTTCACCCTGACCAACGCCGGAACGCAACAACTAAACATCACCAATCAATTGACACCTTCAGGCCCCGGCGCTGCGCAGTTTTCCGTGGCAATTTCCGGCCCCGCTCAAACTTGCGTAACCGTCGCGCCGGGCGGGGTCTGCTCTCTCGTCGCGTCTTTCACGCCGGCCACCACCGGCGCGTTCACCGCTGAAGTGGAATTCATGGACAATTCCGGAGCCGGCTCGCCGCAAGCGGTGATATTGAACGGCAGCGGAACAGGTGCGGCGCCGCTGCTCGGCATTGCCCCCAGTTCCGTCTCGTTTGGCACGCAGCCCGTGGGCATTACCAGCGGTATGCAAAATGTGACGTTGACGAACACCGGAAGCTCTCTGTTGCAGCTGACTGGCATCGCCATCACCGGCAGCAGCTCCACAAATTTTGGATTCGTGCTGAAAGGCGCGACCGCCTGCCAGTATCCCTTCGGCACGCTCGCCGCCGGCGCCAGTTGCACGATTTCGGTGGATTTCGCGCCGCAGGCAGCCGGTCCGGTGAGCGCGGAACTGAGCATTTCCGACGACGCGGCGGGAAGTCCGCAAAGCGTGGCGCTCAGCGGCACGGGCGGCACGTCTGGCATTTCGCTCGCGCCAGCGACATTGAACTTTGCCTCGCAGACAGTTGGCGCAAGCAGCGCCGCTCAAGTAGTGAACGTGAGTAATACCGGGACGACCCCGCTGGCAATGAGCATCAGCATCGCCGGCAACAATCCCAGCGATTTTGGCGAGACCGACAATTGCTCACAGAGTCCGCTGGCCGGCGGCAAAACCTGCGTGGTCAACATCACCTTCGACCCCGCGCAATCCGGCGCCCGCTCGGCCGAGGTACTGATTAGCGATGCCGCGCCACACAGCCCGCAGATAGTGACGGTCGTCGGCACGGCAGTGCAGGCTGCCGCCACCATTTCGCCCGCCGCCACGATCGGTTTCGGAAGCGCGCTGGCCGGCACCGCGTCCACGCCCATCACAGTCACGATCACGAACAGCGGCACGCCTCCGGCGATTTTGATGGTCCGCGGCGCGAGCGTGAACCCCGCCGACAATTTCGCAGCCACCAACAATTGCAACGCGGGAGTTCCTGCTGGCAACAGCTGCACGTTAATCGTGACGTTCACTCCGGCGGCCTCACCCGTGGCAGCTCCGTGCGGATCGGACGCGGGCGCGAAATCCGCAGTTCTCACGATCACTGACAATTCGCCCACCAGCCCGCAGATCATCGCGCTAACCGGCACCGCCACGGATTATTGTCTCGCGCCTGCGGGCGTCGCCAGCCAAACGGTTACTGCGGGCAGCTCCCGCAACGTATCAGCTCGTTGCTGATTCCCTAGGTACGTTTGCCGGCGCGGTGGCGCTCACTTGTACGGACGCAGCATCGCAAAGCACGTGCAGTGTGCGGCCAGCGACGGTGAGCCTTACCTCGGGCGCACAGGCTCCCATCGTGCTCAGCATTAACACCGCGACGAACGGCGCGGTGCCGGTCGCAAAAACTCCGGACGCCCATCGCCGCAGACCTTTTGTGTCACCCAGGGTTGTTTGGGGTTCGCGCGCAATGGTGTTCTCGATGCTAGCGATGTTCGTGGCGATTTTCGTCTGGACTTCGGTGGCAAAACGCCAGTCAACGCGCGCGATCCGCTTTGCGCAGACGGGCGCGCTGGCCGTTGTGCTTTCCATCGGGCTGGTGGCGTGTTTTGGCAGCGGCACCGCGCCATCGCCGCCGGTAGGAACTGCGACCGGCACCTATACTATTACCGTGACGGGAACATTCACCGGCACAGCAGGAAGCACGACGCGCAACGTGCAAGTGACGCTGGTAGTGCAGTAATTTCTCGACGCGGGCGCCCCGCGTGGACGTGCCTACGCTCGCGCGGCAGTCTGCGACCCCGGTCTGTGACAATGGCTAGAAGACTTTGATCGCCAAATCGCGCGGATGAGAGCCCACTGCGATTAACGCGGTCGGGGGACGTGGCGGTGTGAGCCCGGGCTGGCCCGATGGCAAGGTTCTCGTGCGGATCGCGGCGACGTCGTTCGATGCCGTGTCCACCACCAGCAAAATGTCTCCGCCCGGGGTCAGCGCGCAAGTCACCGGCGCCTGTCCTGCTTGAATCGGCCGCCCCACTTGCCGCGTTTCCACCGCCACCGGCACCACGTGTCCCGCAGCCGTATCCGAAACGTATAGCGTACTCGTAGTCGGGGCGAACACCGCGGAAGTCGGTGACATTCCCAGCAGAAGAAAATCCGCCACCTCGTTTGTATCCGTATTCACGACCAATAATCCGTGCGCTGAACTCGACGTGATGTACAGCTCGCCGCCATCAGGCTTCAGATCCAAGTCATCCGCGGTCCCGTCCAGCGCCAGATTGGCCAGCAGAACTTTTCGCTTCAAATCGACCACGGAAACTTGATTGGAGATTCCGGACGTGATGAACGCCTTCGAATCATCGGGCAAGATCGCGATCTGCTCCGGGCCTGGCGCCGTTGCGACGGTCGATACCAGGGAGAGCGTGCCCGCATCAAGCAGCGAAACGGTGGCGTCGTCGCGATTACTCACCACAATAATTTTGCCGTCGCTCGTGACGCGCGCAATCCACGGCCGACGTCCAGCTCGCCCGCGCGCCACAATCTGCCGCGTTGCAGTATCTATCGCGACGACGGCGTTCGATCCCGAAGCCGCCACATACGCCCGCCGCCCGTCCGGAGAAAAATCCAACGCATAAGGCGCCGCTCCCACTGGAACGCGCGCGACGACCTGATTCGCTTGCACGTCGAGCACCCATGCATAACCGCCCGCAGAACTGAGCCCCCAGATTTCCGGACGCTTCGGATGCGCGCGCAAGCCGCTCGGCCCTGGCCCAACCACGATCGTCCCGACGGGCGAGAGCTTGACCAGATCAATCACGGAGACCGTGCCGTCGCCCGTGTTCCCTACGTAAGCGAAAAGATGCAGCCCCGGACGCAAGAACGCCGGGCGCAGCTCCAGTGCGACTTCGCGAACGGCCAGCGCGGCGAGAATTACCAGCAGAAATACCAGGCGATAATTGAAGCGCAGTTTCAATTGATGGTGCGGCCGAGCACGGCGGCGATCTGGCGAACTTCCCCGATCAGTTGCTCGAATTCTGCTGGCAGGATGGATTGCGGCCCGTCGGAGAGCGCGCGGTCCGGATCGTGATGCACTTCCACCAGCAGTCCGTCCGCTCCCACCGCCACCGCCGCGCGAGACAGCGGCAACACTTTATTGCGCCGCCCGGTTCCATGCGAAGGATCCACCACAATCGGGAGATGGCTGCGTTTTTGCACCGCGGGCACCACGGCGAGGTCCAGCGTATTGCGAGTGAAATCCGAAAAAGTGCGCACGCCGCGCTCGCACAAAATTACCGCGTAGTTGCCTTCGGACATCAGGTACTCGGCAGCCATCAAAAATTCATCCAGCGTCGCCGACATGCCGCGCTTCAGCAACACCGGCCTCTTGGCGCGGCCGGCGCGTTTCAATAGCGAAAAATTCTGCATGTTGCGCGCGCCGATCTGGATCACGTCCGCGTATTCCTCCACCAGGTCCAGCGATTCGTGGTCAATCGCTTCCGTGATGATCCCCAGCCCGAATTCCTTGCGCACATCGCTCATAATTTCCAGGCCCGCTTCGCCCAAGCCCTGAAAACTATACGGGGAAGTGCGCGGCTTGTAAGCGCCCCCGCGGAACAGCCGCGCTCCGGCAGCCTTCACGTGTTTCGCCACCTCGAACGCTTGTTCCCGCGTCTCAATCGCGCAAGGCCCGCCCACCATCGCCACTTCCGTGCCCCCAAACGCCACGTCACCAAGAGCCGTAGGCACACGAACTACGGTATTTTCCGCTTTCACGTCGCGGCTCACTAGTTTGTAGGGCTTGCTGACCGGAATACACTCAATTACGCCCGGCATGGACTCCAGCGAACCCAGATTCACCGCGCCGGAGTTGCCGGTGATGCACACCGCCGTTCGTCCAGCGCCGGGAACGGGGAGCGCCTTGAAACCCAGTGATTCGATACGCTCACAGACCGCGCGTACCTGCTCGTCCGTCGCGTGCGACTGCATCACCACCAGCATGAACGCCCCCTGCGCAAATGCGAATCACAGAGTTTACTGCATGCGGGAAGCGGCCTGCAAATCACCGTCGCGCGAAATTGGAGGCGGAGCCAGACGAGAAAGCATACAGAATGGAGGCGCGGGGCGGAATCGAACCGCCGATAAAGGTTTTGCAGACCTTTGCCTTACCACTTGGCGACCGCGCCGATTGCACGTGGCAGAAGCAAATCATAGCATCGGAAGCGCGAAACGATGTATCGAAGATTCGCATCATTGTTGTTTGTTAGTCTCTGGTAACGTGCCAAACGTAACTTCCGAAAGGGGAACGGTGCATGAACTCAAGTGACAAACGCAGCGCGGCGAGGTTGATGCAACCGCTGCAAGTGCGGACCACGCGACGCACCGAGCTGCAAGATGTGACCGATCAGGTCGAAGCTGCCGCGCGGGAATCTGGCTGCGCCGACGGCATTTGCCATCTCTACGTCCCGCATACCACCGCCGGCGTGCTCATCAACGAAGGCTACGATCCGGCCGTGGCGCAAGACATCGCCGCCGCGTTCGACCGCGTCGCGCCGCACGTCGCAAATTCGGCACACGCCGAAGGGAATTCCGATTCGCACATCAAGACGGCCTTGGCTGGCTCGTCGCAAACAGTATGGATCGTCGCGGGAAAACTAGCGCTGGGCCGCTGGCAACGCATATTCTTTGCCGAATTTGACGGTCCCCGCAGCAGGGAATTGCGGGTGAAGATCGTTCCGGACGCCGGAACCTGAACCTGGCGCGCCACGTCCAAGGATTGGAATCGCGCCACGTGTCCAAGCGTGAAGTGAATTTCAATTGGTTGTAAACTGGGTGATCATGAAACGAGCGCTGTCGGCGACGGCAATCATCGGCGTTGTAGTGCTGCTGGTTACGACCGTGGCCAGCGACGGAATTTCCGGGAAGGAAGAAGTTACCATTGCCGTGGTGGGCGACCAACAAGTGGTCGGCAAACCGTTCGCGGTGCGCATTCGCAACAATGGCGAAAAGCGGCTCACATTCTGCCTCGGCGCTTGTGGCTCCATCGTCGTCGCCGGTAGCGGGCGCCTCGCGCCGGGCTTCGCTGTGCAGGCACGCAAGGGCAAAAAATGGAACAAGGAATTATTGACCTGTGTGCCCGGGGTCGACGCGACGTCCAGCATCTTGCACGGCGGCGAAATTTTGGAGTTCACAATTAAGGTAACCCAGCCCGGCACCTACCGCGTGTGGTTGGGCTACAAAGCCGTAAGTATCGAAAACGTTGGCGCGCATTGCGAAGCGATCAAGGACGGCAAATTCGTGCAGCAGGCCAGATCGGACGATTTCGACGTAGTCGCGGCGCCAAAATGAACCTCGGCGTTTACATTCAGGTACCGTTCTGCCAGACCAAGTGCACGTATTGTAATTTTCACACGGGTGTAGTCGCGCGCGAAAAGTATGGGCCGTACGCCGGCGCCGTGCGCGCGGAAATTGCGCAGCTGGCGTCGAGCGGGGAAGTGCCCAGCCTGCGCGACGCGCAAGTGGACACCGTGTACTTCGGCGGTGGCACTCCCAGTTTGCTCGAACCTTCGGCGCTCGCGGGAATTTTGCGCGCGCTGCGCCAGAAGTTTGCATTCGTGGATTCTGTGCCGCTGCCTTCTGGCGCTCCAAGCGCAGCAACGTCCGCCGCGCATGCTGAGATTACTCTGGAAGCGGATCCCGAAACCATCACCCCTGAGAAAGCGGAGGCCTGGATCGCCGCGGGATTCAACCGTATCAGCCTCGGCGTGCAATCTTTCAACGACCGCGAATTGCAGGCCGCCGGCCGTATGCACCGTCGTGCCGATATTTTTGCGGCAGCGCAAATTCTGCGTGGAGCCGGGTTTCGCAATATCAGCATGGACCTGATCGCGGGCCTCGCGCAGCAGACCCGCGAATCCTGGGAGGAGTCGGTCGCACGCATTCTCGAGATTCGCCCGCAACACATTTCGATTTACCTGCTGGAAATTGACGAAGGTAGCCGCCTGGGAAAAGAATCGCTCGCGGGTGGCGCCCGCTACAGCGCCGAAGCCGTTCCCAGTGACGATGCTATGGCCGAATCGTACGAATCCGCCTGCGCTCGCCTCGCAGACGCCGGATACGAACACTATGAAATCTCCAACTGGGGCCTGCCAGGCTTCCGCTCGCGCCATAATTTGAAATATTGGCGCCGCGAGCCCTACATCGGCCTTGGCGCCGGTGCCCACTCATTCGACGGAGAACGCCGCTGGTCGAACATTCACGATTCCGCGCAATACGTCGCCCACATCGAAGGCGGCGGCTCGCCACGCGAACAGATCGAACCAGTCACGGCGCAGCAAGCGCTCGACGAAGAATTATTTCTTGGTTTGCGCCAACTCGAAGGCATCGACCTCGCCCGTGTCGAGAAAAAGTACGGCGTCAGCCTGCAATCGCGTATCGCCGGCCTGCGCGAACAGGGCCTGCTGGAAATGGATGGTGCGCTTTTGCGCCTCGCTCCGGCGCACCTGACCGTATCGAACGAAGTATTCGTGGAACTATTGGGATAAGGAGTCGAGCGTGGACAGCGGAGCAGCAGAAGCGGCGCGCAAACATCTCATTGTTGATTTGCGCAGCGATACAGTCACGCGCCCCACTCCTGCGATGCGGGCCGCGATGGCTGCCGCCGAAGTGGGCGACGACGTGTACGGCGAAGACCCCACCCTAAACCGCCTGCAATCGCGCGCCTCGGAAATTTTCCAGCGCGAAGCCGCGCTCTTCGTGCCCTCCGGCTGCATGGGCAACCTGCTCGCCATCATGGGCTGGACGCAGCGCAGCAACGAAGTGATCTGCGAGCAGCGCGCGCACGTGAATTTGTACGAGCTAGCTTCGATGTCTGCGATCGCGGGGGTGATGCCGCGCACGGTTCCAGCGCCGAGTGGCATTCTAACTTGGGAACTGATCGAGCCGCAGATCCGCGAAAAAATCTACTACGATTCGCAGACCGCGCTGGTGACTCTTGAAAACACGCACAACATGCACGGCGGCACCGTGTACCCCACGGCCGTCGCCGAAGACGTTTGCGATCGCGCCCACGCCGCAGGCTTGCGCGTGCATCTGGATGGCGCCCGGATTTTCAACGCGGCAGTTGCGCTAGGGAAGAGCGTCGCCGAAATCACACGAAAATTTGATTCCGTAATGTTCTGCTTGTCGAAAGGCCTGGGCGCGCCGGTAGGTTCAATGCTGCTAGGCTCGCAAGAATTCATCAAGCAGGCGCACGTCCGCAGAAAAATGCTCGGCGGCGGCATGCGCCAGGCGGGCGTGCTAGGTGCCGCTGGACTCATCGCGCTTGAAGAATCACCGAAGCGACTGCATCTCGATCACGAAAACGCCCAACACCTGGCAAAAGGCCTCGCCGCCATAAAAGGCATCTCCCTCAATCCCGCGCGCGTAGTCACCAACATCGTGATCTTCGACATTCGCGCCACAGGCCGCACCGCCGCCGAAATTTGCGAGCAACTCGCAGCCAAGAAGGTTTTATGCTCAGCCACCGAAAAATATTCCGTGCGCATGGTCACGCACTGCGACGTTGATCGCGTTGGAATTGATGCAGCCCTAGCAGCCGTCGCGCAAGTCGCAGCCGAAAAAGCGCCCTCAGCCGCCGCACATTAAACGAACGCTGCTCGCCGCAGCCGCCGCAATCCCGCCGCGCGCACCGTCACTTCTTCAGTTATACTTTCGCGCGGATTGCTGCACGGCAGGGGCAGCCATGCAGCCAGCAAGCAGAATCCAGGAGTGTCATCGTGAAGATTCCGAAATTCTTGCCGATCTGCATCAAAGTAGGGCTCCCCGTTATCCTAATCACAGGTGGAATGATGACTTTCCAATCGCAAAAAGCAGCCAGTGCCGCGCAAACGCAAGCCGCGCCTCCTCCCACGGCCGAAGAAGCCCGGCAATTCACCGACGCCGCCGAAAAACGCCTGCTCGATCTCTGGATCAAAGCCAGCCGCGCGCAATGGGTTCAGGAAACTTTCATCACCGACGACACCGAAATTCTCGCAGCGCAAGCCGATCAGAACGTGAAGGCCGCAACGTCCGAGCTGGCAGCGCAGGCCCAGCGCTTCGAGCCGCTCGATCTCCCACCTGACATCAAACGCAAGTTGAACCTCATCAAACTTTCTGTGGACATCCCTGCGCCGCGCAATCCCAAACAACGCGCGGAGCTTTCCCAGATCAACGCATCGCTTCAGAGCGATTACGGCAAGGGAAAATGGTGCCCGGACGGCGCGCAAGGGAAGTGCCTCTCGCTGAACGATCTGGAAAATATCATGGCCACTAGCCGCGATCCCATCGAGCTGCAACGCGCCTGGATCGGCTGGCACGCCATCGCGCCGCCGATGCGCGAGCGTTATTCCCGCATGGTCGAACTCGCGAACGAAGGCGCGCGCGAAGTGGGATTCGCAGACGTGGGCGCGATGTGGCGCTCCAATTACGATATACCTCCTGGCGTTTTCAGCGCGGAAATGGACCGCCTGTGGGAACAGGTGCGCCCGCTGTACGTTTCGCTGCACGCCTATGTCCGTACGCAGCTGGTGAAAAAATACGGCCCGGGAGTGATCGGGCCAGACGGCGCGATTCCCGCGCACCTGCTCGGAAACATGTGGGCACAGGATTGGGGAAATATTTATCCGCTGGTCGCTCCGGCGAACGCCGATCCCGGCTACGACCTGACGCAAATTCTAAAAGCCAAACAAATTGATCCGGTAGGAATGGTCCATTACGGCGAGCGATTTTTCATGTCGCTGGGATTCGCGCAGCTGCCGCAGACGTTTTGGCAGCGTTCGATGTTCGTGAAGCCGCAGGACCGCGATGTCGTCTGCCATGCCAGCGCTTGGGACATTGATTTCGTGGATGACTTGCGCATTAAAATGTGCATCGAGCAGAAAGGCGAAGATTTCTCGACCATTCACCACGAACTCGGCCACAATTTTTACCAGCGCGCCTATGACACGCAGCCGCCACTCTTCCGCAATAGCGCCAACGACGGTTTCCACGAAGCCATCGGCGACACCATCGCGCTTTCCGTCACGCCCGAATACCTGAAACAGATCGGCCTGCTGGAAAATGTCCCGCCGGAATCAGCGGACATCGGTATCCTGATGCACAAAGCGCTGGAAAAAGTCGCGTTCCTCCCATTCGGTTTGCTCATTGACAAATGGCGCTGGGAAGTTTTCGCCGGAAAGATCACTCCTGCCGATTACAACAAAGCCTGGTGGGAGCTGCGCGAAAAATATCAGGGCGTCAAGCCCCCCGTCGCCCGCAGCGAACAGGATTTCGATCCTGGCGCAAAATATCACGTCGCGGCCAACGTTCCCTATGCGCGTTATTTTCTGGCGGACATTTTGCAGTTCCAGTTTCATCGCGCGCTCTGCCGCCAAACCGGTTACAAAGGCCCGCTGCATCGCTGCTCGATCTACAACAACAAAGAAGCCGGCGCTCGCCTGAACAAAATGCTCGAAATGGGCCAGAGCCGTCCCTGGCCAGAAGCCCTCGAGGTGATGACCGGTGAAAAACAAATGGACGCTACCGCGATCCTCGATTATTTCGCGCCCCTGAAAAAATGGCTCGACGAGCAAAACGCCAAGGATGGCGCGAAGCTGGATTGGTAGCGCGTTCATCACCTGACCCTGTGCCGGAGGATTTGATGAAGAGCGTAGCTCGATTCCTGATCCTGGCCGCGATCGGCGTGTTGTGGACCGGTTTGCAAATCGCCAGTGCGCAAACCGCAAATCCCGCCGGTGCGGCAAAAAACGATTGGGCGTACTACGGTCACGACGCCGGCGGAACGCGCTATTCACCCCTCACGCAGATCAATCGCGAAAACGTGAAGACCCTGAAAGTCGCATGGACATTTCACACCGGCGATATTTCCGATGGCAGCGGCCGTCCCAAACGGAGTGGTCTCGAAACCACGCCCATCCTAGTGGATGGCACTCTGTACCTCACCTCCCCCTTCAATCGCGTCTTCGCCGTGAATCCGGAAACAGGCAAACAACTTTGGGTTTTCGATCCCATGATCGAACTCGCCGGAGACTACGGCGACGGCCTCATCAATCGCGGCGTTGCCACCTGGCTGGATCCAACGCGCGCAAAAGGGAAGCGCTGCCGCCGCCGAATTTTCGAAGCCACGCTCGACGCGCGTCTAATCGCACTAGACGCTGCGACCGGCGACCCCTGCATGGATTTCGGCAACCGTGGACAAATCAGCCTCCGCGACGTGGCGCGTTATATTCCCGGCGGATATCACATGACCTCTCCGCCAGCAGTGATTGACGACATGGTCGTAGTCGGCTCTGCGATCGACGACAATTCCCGCGTGGACATGCCCAGCGGCGCAGTCCGTGCCTTCGACGCACGCACCGGCGCGCTGCGCTGGAAATGGGAGCCGCTGCCGCCGAACGATCCCGATTCCGCCGCGTCGAACGCAAACGCAAGCCCAAACGCTACAAAAGCGTGGCGCACCGGCGCAGGCAACGCCTGGTCAGTGATGGTCGTAGATCCCGAGCGCGATCTGATTTTCGTCCCCACCGGAAGCGCCAGCCCCGATTATTACGGCGGCATGCGCGCGGGCGACAATAAATGGGCCGACTCAATCGTCGCGTTGCGCGCGAAAACCGGCGAACTCGCCTGGGGATTTCAACTGGTCCATCACGATCTCTGGGATTACGACAGCGCATCGCCCCCGCTGCTCACCACCCTGCAGCACGATGGCAAAAGCGTGCCAGTAGTAATTCAAGGCAACAAAACCGGATTTCTCTATGTGCTGAATCGCGACACCGGCGTCCCAGTCTTTCCCGTGGAAGAAAGGCCCGTTCCTCAATCCGATGTTCCGGGTGAGGTCACATCGCCCACTCAGCCTGTTCCGCTAGCGCCGCCGGCCCTTGTGCCGCAAAAACTTTCCGCCGACGACGCCTACGGCATCACGCCCACAGATCGCGATTACTGCCACGAGCGCCTCAAGGCCCTGCGCAACGACGGCCTATTTACGCCCCCGAGTTTGCAAGGCTCTCTCTCAGAGCCAGGAAATGTGGGCGGCATGAATTGGAGCGGCTACGCTTTCGACCCGCAGCACAGCTTGCTGCTCGTTAATACGAACAACGTCGTGGCAGAGATGGGAGTGATCGCCGCCGATAAATACTGGGACGCCAAAGAAAACGAAAAGGGGGACCTCGAATACACGCAGCAATACGGTGCACCCTACGGAATGTTTCGCACTTTTCTCGTCGATAAAGCGCATCACCTGCCGTGTACGCCTCCACCGTGGGGAACTCTCGCCGCAGTGGACATGGCGCAGGGCACGATTCGCTGGCAAGTGCCGCTCGGCTCATTCGCGCCGAACAAGCCGGTTGTGCCGCTGGGCGCGATGAGTCTGGGTGGACCGATTGTCACCGCAGGTGGTCTGGTCTTCATCGCCGGAACAGTAGTTGACCCGGCGATTCGCGCGTTCGACGTTGAAACCGGCAAAGAAATCTGGAAGTTTGACCTGCCCACTTCCGGCGCGGCGACGCCGATGACTTACCAGGTGCGTCCCAACGGCAAGCAATACCTCGTGATCGCTGCGGGTGGCCATGCCAAGGTAACGGAAGAAAAACAGACGGACGAGGTGGTCGCGTTTACCCTGCCGTAATCACCGCCCTCGAGATTCTCGCGTGCGCCGACCCCTGTGATATAAATTGTAGTGCGGGTTCGGTATTTATCCCTTTTATCGGCGAGGCCACGTGGAATTTGCGCTCACAGATGAACAGCAGCAGCTGCGGCGAACGGTGCGCGAGTTTGCCGAGGGCGAAATCCTGCCGCATGTGATGGAGTGGGACGAGGTCTCGAAGTTTCCATCCGAATTAATTCCCAAACTCGCCGAAATGGGCTTCCTCGGCGTGATTTTCCCCGAAAAATATGGCGGCGCGGGAATGGGCTACGCTGAATATGCAATCATCATCGAGGAATTGTCGCGCGTGGACGGCTCTATCGGCATCATCGTCGCCGCGCACAATTCACTGTGCACCAATCACATTTATAAATTCGGCAGCGAAGAACAGAAGAAAAAATATGTCGCACCGCTCGCCCAAGGTAAGAAACTCGGCTGCTGGTCGCTCACCGAACCCGAAGCAGGCTCCGACGCCGGCGGCACACGCACCACCGCCGTGAAGAGAGATGGCGGCTGGCTCATCAACGGTTCGAAAACTTTCACCACCAACGGGCATTACGCCGACGTCTGCGTCGGAATGGCGGTGACCGACCCCGCGAAAAAGAGCCACGGAATTTCTGCCTTCATCATCGAGAAGGGCACCAAGGGGTTCAAGCCCGGCAAAAAAGAAAACAAGCTGGGCCTGCGTGCCAGCGACACCAGCGAAGTGGTTTTCAGCGATTGCCAAGTGCCGGCGGACAATCTGCTCGGCAAGGAAGGCGAAGGATTCGTCAACAGCCTGCAAATTCTCGATGGTGGCCGCATTTCAATCGCCTCGCTCGGCCTGGGCATGGCGCAAGGCGCGTATGAAGCGTCGGTCCGTTACGCCAAGCAGCGCAAACAATTCGGCAAAGCCATCGCCGAATTTCAGGCCATCCAGTTCAAGCTGGCGGATATGGCCACTCAGATCGAAGCCGCCCGCCTGCTCACATATCAAGCCGCATGGCTTGCCGATCGCGCGATCGCTTCCGGAAATCACGACGCGCGCATCACCCAGGAATCCAGCATGGCCAAGCTCTACGCCGGCGAAGTGGCCGTGCGCGTCGCCAACGAAGCTGTGCAGATTCACGGCGGCTATGGATTCATCAAGGATTACCCGGCGGAAAAGTTCTATCGCGACGTGAAGCTCTGCACGATCGGCGAGGGCACCAGCGAAATCCAGAGGCTGGTGATCGCGCGTCAGATTTTGGGCAAAAAATAATCCGGCTTTTTGCCGCTGGCACTCACCGCTTCCAGCCGTTCCAGTGATACCATTCCGAGGCTGCAATTCACGTTGCTATGACTGTGTCTATCGAAACCTGGGCCGAGCAAGTGCGCGCAGGAGACGTGCGTGCGATTTCCCGCGCCGTTTCCGCCATCGAGAACCGGGAGCGCGAGGCTGAAGAAATTCTGCGTCAGCTTTTCCCGCATACCGGCCGCGCGTATCGCGTGGGAATCACCGGCGCGCCCGGAACGGGCAAGAGCACGCTCGTGGATCGCCTCGCCAGCCACTATCGCGCTGAACGGAAAACCGTCGGCATCATCGCGGTGGATCCGTCGAGCCCCTTCACCGGAGGCTCGATTCTGGGCGACCGCATCCGCATGCAAGGTCACGCCACTGACGCGGGCGTCTTCATCCGCTCCATGGCCACGCGCGGATTTCTTGGCGGCCTGTCCCAAGCAACGCGCGACACCACGCTGCTGCTCGATGCCGCCGGAAAACAAATCATCTTGCTGGAAACGGTAGGCGTCGGCCAGGGCGAAATTGAAATCGTGCGCCTCGCCGACTGCACCATCGTGGTGCTGATGCCCGGCATGGGCGATGATGTGCAGAGCCTGAAGGCCGGCCTGATGGAAATCGGCGACATCTTCGTGCTGAATAAATCAGATCGCGAGGGCGCAGACCGCTTCGAACAGCAGCTGAAAGGAATTTTGCAGCTGGTCCCGGAGCGCGACGGATGGAAACCGCCGGTAGTGCGCACTATCGCGACGGAAAATAAAGGCGTGGACGAGTTGGGGCGGCAGATTGAATTGTTTCGCAAGCATTTTGAGCAAGCGCACGAACGCCGGGCGCGCGAAATCGCCCACTGGAAGGAGTGGATTTTGCAATTGTTGGAAACGCGCCTAATGGAGCGCGTCGCTGGAAAATATCTCGGTGAAAAAGAGCTCGACGCCATCGCGGCGGCGGTGGCCGAAAGAAAAACGGACCCCTACGCTGCGGTAAATGAAATTTTGGCGCGAGCCGGACTCGGAGAGGCTCGTTGAAGCTAGGGGACCTGGAATTTCACGTTTTGGTGGATGGATATGTATCGCTCGATGGGGGCGCGATGTTTGGCGTAATTCCCAAAACAATGTGGGAGAAGAAAATTCCCGCGGACGCGCGCAATCGCATTCAGCTGGCGATGAACTGCCTGCTGGTACATGCCGGCGGAAAACGAATTCTGGTGGAGACCGGCATCGGCGCGAAAATGCCGGCGAAACTGCGCGATATTTACGCCGTCGAGGGCCCCTTCGTGAATGACCGCCTCGCCGACCACGGCCTGGACCCCAGCGAAATTGATATCGTCATCAACACGCATTTGCATTTCGATCACTGCGGCGGGAACACGCGCGTGGAAAAAGACAAAATCGTCGCCGCGTATCCCAACGCGAAATATGTCGTGCAGCGCGGCGAGTTCGAACACGCCAAGCATCCGAACGAGCGCGACCGCGCCAGCTACCTTTTGGACAATTACGCGCCGTTGGAAGCGAAAGGAAAATTGGCCCTGCTCGAGGGAGATCGCGCGATTGCTCCGGGCGTGGAATTGATTCGCGTGCCGGGCCACACCGCGAACATGCAATGCGTGAAGCTGACGGGCGGAGGCAAGACCGCATTTTTTCTGGCCGACATAGCGCCTACCACGGCGCATTTGGCTCTGCCGTGGATCATGGGTTACGATTTGTTTCCCGTCACCACGCTCGAAAACAAAAAGAAATGGTTTCCGGAACTGGTCAAGGAAGGCTGGCTCGCCCTGTTCTGCCACGATTCCAAGACGCAGGCGGCGTATCTCCGAGAGCGCAACGGAGTCTTAGAGGCAGAACCGGTAAAGGTGGATTGAAAATGGCGAAAACTGCGAAACGCGCGACGAAACCCGCGGGCAGCGCCGGCGGTAAAAACGAACAGGTCAAGATCGGCATCATCGGCGGCAGCGGCCTCTATTCCATGCCGGGCCTCACCGATACACGCGAAGTCCGCGTGAAAACTCCCTTCGGCGATCCCTCTGACGCGATTGTCATCGGCACGCTGGAAGGGAAGCGCGTGGCGTTTCTCGCGCGTCACGGCCGCGGCCATGTATTTTCTCCCAGCGACATCAATTACCGCGCCAATATTTGTGCGATGAAAATGCTCGGCATCGAACGCATCATCTCCGTCAGCGCCGTAGGCTCGCTGCGCGACGATTTGCCGCCCCAGGATTTTCTGATCCCCGATCAATTTTTCGACCGCACCCGCGGACGCATCGCCACCTTCTTCGGCAACGGAATCGTCGCCCACGTGGGGTTCGATAAGCCCACCTGCACGCATCTTTCCGCTCACATTGGCGAAGCCTGCGCCCGCGCCGGAGTGAAAGCGCACCCTGCCGGCACCTACATCTGCATGGAAGGCCCGCAATTTTCCACTCTCGCCGAATCGAACACGTATCGTCAGCTGCGCTTCGACGTGATCGGCATGACCAATTTGACGGAAGCCAAGCTCGCCCGCGAGGCCGAAATTTGCTACGCCACGATCGCCATGATCACCGATTACGATTGCTGGCACCCGCAGCACGATGCCGTCACCGTAAACGAAATCATCGAGAACCTGAATCGCAACACCTCGAATGTGCTACGCGTAACGCACGAAGCCGTGGCGCATTTGCCCGAAGCCCGCGCCTGCAAGTGCGGAGCGGCGCTCGCTCACGCCATACTCACCGATCGCAAAATGATTTCCGCGGCCACCAAGAAGCGCCTGGCGCCGATCATCGGCAAGTACATCTCTTAAATGCAGCGCACGTAAAATTTACGCGCGCAGGAGAATTCATGTCCTTACTAGTCGTCGGATCAGTAGCCTTCGATGGAATTGAGACGCCGCACGGCAAGCACGACCGCCTGTTGGGCGGCGCCGCCAGCTATTTCGCTCTCGCAGCCTGCCACCTCGCGCCGGTCCGCCTGGTGGGCATTGTCGGAGATGATTTCACGGCGAAAGACGTAGCGGTCCTCAAGCGCCAGCACATTGATCTGCAAGGCCTGGAACGCGCCTCCGGGAAAACCTTCTACTGGGCCGGACGCTACAACCAGAACATGAACGAGCGCACCACGCTGATCACGGACCTCAACGTCTTCGCGAATTTTCAGCCCACGCTGCCGCCCGCGTACACAGACTCTCCCTTTATTTTTCTCGGCAACATTGACCCGACGCTCCAGCACTCCGTTCTGAAGCAAGTCAAACGCAAACCGAAGATCGTCGGCCTCGATACCATGAACTATTGGATCGAGCGCACTCCCGCCGAATTGAAAGAAACGCTGAAGCACATTCAAGTACTGGTAATCAACGACGACGAGACCCGTCAGCTCACCGGCCAGCACGACCTGACGCGCGCCGCGAAAGAAATCTTCAAAATGGGCCCGAAAACGTTGGTGATCAAGCGCGGCGAACACGGTGCCATCATGATGCACGAAAAATTCCTGTTCTCCGTGCCCGCATTTCCTCTGGAAGAAGTGCATGATCCGACCGGCGCAGGCGACAGCTTCGCAGGCGGCTTCATGGGTTATCTAGCAGGCGCGGGCAAAGTCAACGAGCGCACCCTGCGCAACGCGATGGTGTACGGCTCCGTGCTGGGCAGCTTTGCAGTAGAAAAGTTCGGCGTGCAGCGCCTCACCACGCTCAAACGCAGCGAAATTCACGCCCGTGCCCGCCTGTTCTCAAGACTCACCTCCTTTAAACTCTAGCTCGCTTACCCGGCGCGATTCGGCCCGAAAAGCCCTCGCACTCGTCCACCACTCCGCCTTTTCCCTATTCTTGCGCCAAAATTCCTAATGCGCTTAACTCCGCGCGCACATTCCAGTAGAATCGCGGGGCGCAAGGGCACGGGGGGGCCATGCTCCACGATCTGAATTCCTACATTCTATTGCGGCTCATGCTCGCAGCTTTCCTGGGCGGACTGATCGGCTTGGAACGCCAGCTGCGCCGCAAGCCTGCCGGCATTCGCACCAACATGCTGATCTGCTTCGGCGCGGCGCTCTTCACCATCATCTCCTACGAAATGGCCGGAGAAGTTACTGGCGACCACACCCGCATCGCCGCGCAAATTATTCCCGGCATCGGTTTCATCGGCGCCGGCGTGGTGATTCGCGATCGCGGAGCCGTGCTCGGCATCACCAGCGCAGCCACCATATTCGTGATGGCCAGCATTGGCATGGCCGTGGGCGCCGGAATGCTAGCCACCGCAATTTTCGCCACGCTAATGGTGCTGGTAGCCCTGGTGGTTTTGGGCTATCTGGAAGACCGCCTCGGTCTCCAAACGCGCTTGATGACTTTTCAATTGATAGCCGCAGCGAACGCCGATCTGCTGGTCCCCGCGCATCGCATCGTCGAAGGCGCCAAGATCGAAGCCCGCCGCTGGCAAACGCGGCAAATCGGCGATGAGTTATTCGTGGATTTTGACGCGGAAGTCACCCATCACCAGGAGCGCGAGCTATTCACAAAATTTGCCGCGCTCGACGCCAAAGTCGAGGCGCGGCCCTCGCGCGCGTGACAACCAGACCCACCGCCCCTGCCAAATCGGCACTGTGACCTCGCTTTACACCGCAGCAGTCATCTCCGCGTCGCCACGGTTGCGCACTGCAACATCACTTCCGAATTGCGGGCCAACCAAACACCCGCTCAGGGAATCCGAGTTGACGAGTGTTCGCCGGGATGCTATCAATTCTTGGGCATTATTCAGGGGACTCGCAGGCGTTTGGATCGTTTCCCTCGTTCGGCTATCTCAGCGACGCCAACGAATCGCTGGCGCCCGTTTTCGTGATCACTACCGGTAAAAATTGCAGGAGGACAGGCTTGATGCGTTTGCGGTGGACCGCGCTCATAGTGCTTGGCGTATTGACGATTTTGACCTCTAGTTGCAGCTCGAGCAATGGCAACACCGTCGCGCCCGGCCAGCCGAATCCCACCCCGATCATCACTGGCCTTTTTCCATCCAGCGTCACCGCCGGCAGCCAGTCTTTCACGATGTTTATCGGCGGCACTGGCTTCATTGACGGATCAACCGGAACTTCCACGGCGTTTTGGAACGGCTCCGCGCGCTCGGCCTCCGTAAATATAAACACCGGGCAAATGGCCATCACCGTTCTGGCTTCCGACGTCGCAACCCCCGGTACCTCGCTCGTTACAGTTTCGAATCCACTTCCGGGCGGCGGGATCTCGATCAACGCCGCGCCGTTCACGGTTTATCCCACGCAAACGAATACGCCGCTGATCGCCAGTCTCAGTCCGGCGACCGCCAGTCCCAATACCGCTGCTTTCACGCTCACCGTGAACGGCTCGAATTTCGTTTCTGGTAACGCGAATAACCCCGCTACGCCCAACCCGACGCCGCCCTTTTCCGGCTCCGTCGTTGCCTGGAATGGCAGCCCGCGCACCACAGCGTTCGTGAGCGCCACGCAGTTAACGGCACAAATTACTGCCCAGGATATTCTCACCTCGGGCTGCAATGGCATCAGCGTGTACACCTACACCGGCGGCGGCAATGAGATTTTCTCCCCGGCGGTCAGCTTCCTGGCTTCTTCTACCAATGCGCCCGCGATCTGTTCGCTCTCACCCTCCAGCGTGGTGGCCGGCGCTTCCGATTTCACCGTTACCGTCAGTGGCGCGGGCTTTGCCACGAACTCCACCGTGAGGTGGAACAACAGTGCGCGCACCACCACGTTCGTCAACGCGAACACCGTGCAGGCTCAGATCAAAGCAGCCGACGTCGCCCGCCCTGGAGTCGAACCGATCACCGTCGTGAATTCCGGCGGCGGCGCGACGCCACCGCTGAATTTTTCGATCTTGCCCACTCCCCCCATCACTCCCACCATCACCGCTATCGCGCCGGACCATGCTACGGTACTCGGTGGAGGGTTCACGCTTACCGTAACCGGCACAAACTTCATCGGCGATTCCGTGGTGGATTGGAACGGCGCGGCGCGCGCCACCACGTTCAAGAGCGCTACGTCTGTGCAAGCGCAGATTCTGCCTACCGACCTCACCATCCCCGGAACCGTTATAATCACCGTGCTCAACATCGCATCCAACGGTGCATCCGCCTTTTCCAATCCTTTCCCATTCACCATCAATCCCCAGAGCAGCTCTGCGGTGAAGTTTCCCCAGGTGGTTTCCGTCAGCGTTGCCGGTGGTCCCGCCGACGGCCCCAGTGAAGCTCCGGCAATCAGCTCCGGCGGACGTTACATCGCGTTCTATTCGCAGGCGAAAAATTTGACCGTTGCGGGAGCCTCTGGAAATATTTTTGTGCGTGACACCTGTGTTGGCGCGGCAAATTGCTCGCCGAAAACTTTGGCGGTGGACGTGGCGCCGGACGGCAGCGCGCCCAACGCCAAAGCCGGCAGGCAAGTGGCCATCAGCGGCGATGGCCGTTTTGTGGCCTTCGTCTCGCGCGCGACGAATTTGCTCCCCGGCAACGCTGTGGTTTCGCTCGGGTACTGGGAACTGTACGTGCGCGATCTTTGCGTCGGCGCGAACGCCCCTTCCGGCTGCACTCCGCACACCGAAATCATCTCGCTCGGCGCAGAGGGAGAAGCCGCGAGCGGCCCCAGCAACAGCCCGTCGCTCAGCGCGGACGGCCGCTTCATCGCTTTCGTTTCCGCAGCCGGCAATCTTGCCGCAGGAAAACCTGGTTCGCTGCCGCAAGCCTATGTGCGAGACACCTGCGCAGGCCCCACCGCGACCAAAGCGTGCGTCGTGCGCACCGTAGCTGTTCCAATCGATGACGAAGACCGCGTCGCCGGCGCGCAAGCCGGACGTCCCGCGATTTCCTCCGACGGCCGCTACGTAGCCCTGGAAATGTGGACCGCGAAATCCGCTGCGCAAAATTCGGCCAGCACATCGCAGATCGCTCTGGCGGATACTTGCATGGGAATTGAACCTCCTGTCTATTGCGAAACATCGGCCGAACGAGTTTCCTACGCGCCGGATGAATCCGCTCTCAGCGGCGCGAATATTTCGCCTTCTCTCAGCGGCGACGCGCGGTTCGTGGTCTTTGAATCGCAGCCCGCCGCTTCATCCACTGGAAACACAGCTCAGCTCAGCAAATCATACCTGCGCGATACGTGCCTCGGTGCCACCGCGCCAGACGGCTGCGTTCCGTCCACAACTCTGATCACGAATGACAGCGCCACCGCCGCATCCTCCGCCACAAAGACGCTGAATTTTTCGCCCGCAATCAGCGCGTCGGGGAGATACATTTCGTTCGTGTCCGGCTCCACTGCCGCCACGGTGCCCGCCGGCCAAGTCGCCACCGAGGGCTCGCTCGTCGTGCGCGATACCTGCTTCAACGCCGTGCTTCCATGCACGCCGCACACCTACGGGGTTTCAGACGCCACAGCGGTTTTTTCGGCCACACGCGCCTCGCTAGTCGTCTCCGGCACCAATAAGTTCGCGCCATTGGCAGCGGACCGTTACACCGCTGCGCCACTGACTGCCGATGGACGCTTCGCGGTGTTTTACGCGCCGGACACCATTGCCGCCCAGCCCGCCAGCGGCGCCGGCGACGTCTATTTGACCGTCATCCCGTTCTAAGCTCCGTCGCGCACTGCTGCTCGGATGTAAACACCTTCGCGCACGCAACTGGACTCGCTGCGCGAAATTCCTTATTCTCCTGTGCGGCCCATGCCGCAACCTCTCAAGCCTGAAGCGCTCCGCCCTGGCGATTCGGTGCGCGTTCTTTCGCTTTCGAGCCCTGTGAAAGAATCCCGCTTGCAGCAGGGCGTCGCAGAACTTGCGCGCCTTGGCTACACGCCAAAGTTCGATCCCGAAAGAGTCCTCGCGCGCGGCGATTTTTTTGCCGGCACCGCCGCCGAACGCGGCGCGGCCCTGAAAGAGGCGCTCACCGAAACCACCACGCGCGGAATTTTCTGCTCACGCGGCGGTTACGGCTCGAATTATCTGCTCGACGGCCTCAGCGTCGCGCTCGCCACTCCGAAGGTTCTAGTCGGCTACAGCGACCTCACCTCGCTGCAGATTTTCCTGTGGCAGAAATTCCGATGGGTCGGCTTTTATGGACCCATGGCGGCAGCAGGCCTCGATAAAGGCGCTGGAGTCGCGGACGGCTACGACGTCGAAACCCTGACTCGTGCGCTGACCGAAACCAAGCAAGGCTGGACGATCCCGCTCACCGGTACCGAAGCCGTGATGCCCGGCTCGGCCGACGGCATTCTTCTCGGCGGCTGCCTCACGCTGATCGAAACCGCGTTAGGAACTCCCTGGGAACTCGACACCCACGGCGCCATCCTGCTGCTCGAAGATCGCGGCATGAAGCCCTGGCAAGTGGATCGCGCGTTCATGCATCTGAAGCAGGCGGGCAAGCTGCGCGGAGTTTCCGGCGTGCTGCTCGGCGATTTCCCGGAGTGCGAAGCGCCTCCCGGCAGCGAGACGGTCCTGGATGTCGCGCGTCGCATTCTAGGCACCATGGGGTTCCCGGTCGTGTGGGGTGCGCCGATTGGCCACACGCCGAGGCCCATGTTGACGCTCCCGCTCGGCGTTCGCGCGCGTCTAAGAGCCGACGAGAATTCGCGCCTGGAAATTTTGGAACCAGCCTGCCGCGCGTAGAATTTCGGTGGCGTGACAAGCGTTGGTGCATCGCATCGCGCCGCATCAGGCAATCGCAGTAAGCGTAAAGGCGCACAAGGAGAAGTCAGATCTCAACGCGAGCGAACAGCGTCACTGAACATATCCACCTGCTAGGCGTCGCCGGATCGGCTATGGCGCCAGTCGCTGGAATGTTGAAGGAGCGCGGCTATCATGTCACCGGCTCGGACGTGAACGTCTATCCCCCCGCCTCGACGCTCCTCGACGCGCTGGGAATCCGGTGGCACGAAGGATTTCGCCCCGAAAATCTGCAGCCGGCGCCGGATCTGTGCGTCGTGGGCAACGTAATCGCGCGCGGCAACCCTGAAATCGAGTACATCCTCGACGAAAAATTGCCGTACTGTTCGATGCCGCAACTCCTCGAGCAATATTTCATTCCCGGCCATAGTTCCATCGTAATCGCTGGCACGCACGGCAAAACCACCACCACCGCCATGCTCGCGTGGATTTTTCACGTCGCCGGACGTAAGCCCGATTTTCTGGTCGGCGGCGTCTCCCCGAATTTCGGCGACCGCAGCTACGGTTTAGGCGGCGGGGAAGAATTCATCATCGAGGGCGATGAATACGAGACGGCCTTCTTCGATCGTGGCCCCAAATTCCTGCATTATCATCCCGACGAGCTAATCCTCACGTCGCTCGAATACGACCACGCCGACATTTACCCCGATCTGCCTTCCATCGCCCTGCAATTTCGCAGACTTGTGAACCTGGTCCCGCGCCGCGGAAAAATTCTAATCTGGGGCGAGAGCCACGAGCTGAAACAAACCGTCGCCAAAGCCTTCTGCCCTGTGGAAACTTTCGGCTTCACGCCCGAATGTGACTGGTGCGCCGGAGACGTGCACTGGCACGACGACGCCACCGAATTCCGCGTCGCCTTTCGCGGCAGCGAAGTCACCCGCGTGCGCATGCCCGTCGCCGGAAAACACAACGTCCTGGACGCGCTCGCCGCCACCGCGCTCGCCTACGGCCGAGACGTCGAATGTGACGCGATCCAGCAAGCTCTCTCGACTTTCGTCAGCGTGCGTAAGCGAATGGAAACCAAAGGCGAAGCCAACGGTATCCTGGTGGTCGAGGATTTCGCGCACCATCCCACCGCGATTCGCATGACGCTCGAGGCCACCCGCACCCGCTGGCCCGGCCGCAAGATCTGGGCCGCCGTCGAGCCGCGCTCCAACACCATGCGCCGCAAGATTTTCGAACACGTGCTGCCCGAATCGCTGGCGATCGCCGATGCGGTGGTGATTGGCCCCGTCAGCCGCGCCCAATTGCTCGAAGAAGATGAACGGTTGTCGCCCGAATACATCGCCCGCTCGCTGCTAGACCGCGGCCGCGCCGCGAAAGCGTTCGAATCGTCGGACGCAATCGTCAATTATTTAGCCGCCGAAGCGAAACCGGGAGACATGGTGATGGTTATGTCCAACGGCAGCTTTGACGGCCTCAGCGGAAAATTGCTCGACAAATTTAAATCGCTCGAAGGAGTCAGGAAATGAAATCGGCCCAGCGGATCGTTTTGGCAATCACCTTATTGTTTTTCGCGCGACCCGCAGCCGCTACAATCAGCTATCACATTTCGCTGAAGAATCCGGAGCAGCATCTCTTTCACGTCAAAATGGAGATTCCTGCCGCAGCCGCGGACCAGGAAATCGTTGTCGCGTTACCTGCCTGGAACGCGCTGTATCAGGTGCGCGATTTTTCCTATCGCGTCCGCGATGTGCGCGCAGAAAGTGCCGCGAGCCCCGCAGCTTCATTGCCTATCCGCATGCTCGACAAACAAACCTGGAAGATTTCGCTGGCAGGCGTCGACACAACTGTCGGCGCAGGCGCTGGCGCGGAGGCGCGTACCGCGACGCTCCACTACAGCATCGAATGGGACGATCCCGGGCCGTTCAATTCCCAACTGAACGCCCATCACGCCTTCGTAAATTTCGCGGAAGTGCTGCTGTACGTTCCGAGTCGTCGCGGCGAAAGCACCCAAGTCCAATTCGATGACATGCCCGACATCTGGCGCGTCGCCGCCGAGCTTCCCACAGGCGGCCAGCCGAATTCGTTCACCGCAGCGAGCTACGACAAACTCGTGGACGCCCCGGCCGAAGCAGGGAAGTTCGCAGACTTTTCATTCGACGAGTCGGGCGCCCACTTTCACGTAATCGTAGACGGTAATGGTTGGTACCACGAGCGCCTCGAATCCACGCTCCGCGACATCACGAAATACGAGATCCGACTGATGGGCGGCGCCCCATTCCGCCAATACACTTTCTTCTACCACTTCGGCCCGTACGCCGAAGTCGGCGGCGGCGGGATGGAGCACTCCAATTGCACTGCGATCTCCGTTCCGTCGGGTGACGCGGCCGCTTCCGTTACAGCCCACGAATTTTTCCACGCCTGGAACGTAAAACGCATCCGCCCGCAAACGCTGGAGCCCGTGGATTACACCAAAGAAATGTACACGCGCGCGCTCTGGTTTGCAGAAGGAGTCACCAGCACCTACGGCTCCTACACCCTCGAACGCAGCGGCCTCTGGACCAAAGATCAATTCTACACAGACCTCGCCGGACAAATCGGCGAACTGGATTCGCGCTCCGCGCATCGCTGGCAAAGCGTCGAGGAATCCAGCCTGGACGCCTGGCTCGAAGGGTACGAAGAATATCGCCGCCCCGAACGCAGCATCTCCTATTACAACAAAGGCCAAATCGTCGGAGACATGCTCGACCTCGCGATTCGCAACGCCACCGACAATCACAAATCGCTCGACGACGTCCTCCGTCGCATGAACGAAATTTATGCAAAGCAGAGCCGCTTCTACGACGATTCGCATGGCGTGCAAACAACAGCCGAAGAAGTTGCCGGCGCAAACTTCGATGATTTCTTCCACAACTACGTATCCGGCACCGCAGAAATTCCCTACGAGAACTTTTTCAGCGCTGCGGGCCTCGAACTAAAAGTTGAACGGCGCGCCTCCCCGGATCTGGACTTCTCCACGACGCCCCGCAGCCCAGATGCGCAAACGCGCGTATCTCAAGTCACGCCGGGATCCGCTGCGGAAACAGCAGGGCTGCAAGTCGGAGACGCGCTGATCACGCTGAATGGCCAGCCGATGCCCCGTTATTTGCCGGCGTGGCTGCGCGAACAAAAGCCCGGCGAGACGATAACCCTGCACGTGCAGCGCGAAGGTAAATTTCTGGACATAACTTTCACGCTGGCCGCAATTGACCTTAACAAATTCACGCTCGTCGAAATCCCCGGCGCCACCGAAAAGCAGAAACGCACCCGCGAAGGCTGGCTGAAAGGAAAAACCGATTGAGGGCGCCGGCATCCTCGCGCCGCTGAATCCATGATTCGCACAATCTTGGTGCTCACTTTCGTTGCCCTGGCGCTGTTATTCGTCCAGCCTCTGCTGATTTTGTGGACACTGCTCACCGGCGATCCCAATTTCATGTACTGGACGTTCATCGGCGCGCTGCGCATCGTGCTGCGTCTGGCTGGGATTCGCGTGCGCGTCGAGGGCCTGGAAAATATTCCCAGCGGCGTCTGCGTTTTCACTTCGAATCACGCCTCAAACCTCGATCCCGTCGCCCTGGTGCCCAACATTCCCCGGCGCGTCGCACTGCTCGCCAAAAAAGAGGTTTTTCGCATTCCGATCCTCAGCAAGGCGATCACGTTGGCCAAGTTGATTCCCGTGGACCGCGCCGACAAAGAAGCCGCTGCGGAAAGTGTGGACATTGCGGTCGACTATTTGAAAGAAGGCTTGTCGTTTTTGGTTTATCCAGAAGGCACGCGCAGCCGCGATGGTCATCTGCTCCCATTCAAGAAGGGAACCTTCCTGATGGCAATCCGCGCCTCCGCATGGGTAGTGCCTGTCTCGCTGGCCGGAACGCAGCGCCTGATGCGTAAGGGCGATTGGACAATCCATCCCGGCGAGGTAGTAGTCCGCTACGGCCCAGCAATTAAAGCGTCGGAGTATGTCGAAGATCAGCGCGATGAACTTCGCCGACGCACACAGGATTTAGTCGCAGCAGGCTTGCCCGAAGATCAAAAGCCGTCAGCAGGGAACTGAATCATGTCGCGAAAATCACACGGAGGAAAATCAATGCGCGCTTAGTCGCACTCTTACTCAATCAAGCGTGCCGCATCGCAGTTATCCAGCGCTCAATTTCGCCACAATCTCGCGCAAATCGCGCAGTTCCTTCTGCATCTCCGGCAAACGATTGAACACCGCCACCGATTTCCGCCACGCTAGATTATCCATCGCAGGATAACCGGAATAAATCGCGCCCGCCGGAACATCCCCCGGCACTCCCGACTGCGCCGTCAGCACCGCCCCATCGCCAATCGTCAGATGTCCTGCCGCTCCAACCTGCCCCGCCAATATGCACTTGTTGCCCACCTTCGAAGTCCCAGCAAGCCCCACCTGACCGCACAGCAGCGCATCCTCACCGACTTTGCACGCGTGCCCCACCTGCACCAAATTATCAATCTTGGTTCCGCGCCCAATCCGCGTTTCGCCCACCGTCGCGCGATCGATCACGCTGTGCGCCTGAATCTCCACGTCATCCTCAATTACGGTGATTCCAGACTGCCGCATCTTGTGCCAACTCCCATTATCCCGCCGCGCAAAACCGAATCCGTCCGCTCCGATCGTCACGCCGTTCTGCAGCAGTACACGATTGCCGATTCGGCAGTTCTCCCGCACCGTCACATGCGAATGTGCAAAAAAATCGTCGCCAATCTTCGCGCCCGGATAAATCGTAACAAAACTGTGCAGCACGGCATTCCGCCCGATGGAAACGTCTTCGTCCACGAAACAATAGGGCCCCACATGCGCCCCCGGAGCGATTTTCGCAGTCTGGGCGATCACAGCAGTCGGATGTATCTCCATCGTAAACCGCTGCACCGGATGAAACACTTCAATCGCCCGTGCAAAATCAAGATAAGGATTCGCCGATCGCAGCGCCGCAATCCGCACAGGCCCGCTATCCTTGGCCACAAAGATTGCCGATGCACGTGTAGTCTCCAACGCCGGCCGGTACTTGCGGTTCACCAGAAACGTCAGATCGCCCGGCCCCGCCTCTTCAATGCCCGCTACGCCAGTAATCTCCAGGCCCGCGTCACCATCCATCTCGCAGCCCAGTCGCTTCGCAATCTCGCCCAATCTCATGATGGCTTCTCCTGACTCCCACTCCTGCGCAGCCTCAATGTACAACAGAGACGCAATCAGGCATACCGCAGCCACGCCGCATCTCGCGCAAGCTGCGTACCGCGGCAATAAGAGAAGTTATTCGTTGAAAAGTTTCGATTGCGAAGCAGCCGCCGCGCCAGCCGCTCGAGGAGTCCGCCGCGCCGCCCCGACCACTCCGAGCACTTTCATCTCAGCCAGCGCCGAACGCGGAATAAACAATCGCAGGGTATTCCCATGCAGGTCCGGAGGCGTCAATTGCACAGCATTGTCCAGCAAGTCCAGCAGATCGTTTGCCACGATTCCTTCCATCACATCCTCGTCCCGAAAACGTAACCGCACCCACAACCCATCCAGCTTCGGCCGGCTCAAAAACACCTTCCGCTCCGGCTGGAACTCGTCAGGGAACTCCCGTACGAAATAGACTGACTTCACCGAGGTCATCGCGACCGATACATGCTCCCCGTCAGGCGTCAAAAGGTCAAATGCCTCCGCCCGCGCCAAGCTCGCGGGGTTCAAGTACCCCTTCAAGTGCCCGCGATCCAACAGCAACACCACCACTTTCTTCCGAGTCGAGGCTGGAGCTCGATCTTTCACGTTTTTGGAGCCTTTTTGGGTGAGAATCTTGCTAATTTCCCAGGTGTTATGTTATTCTTGCCCCTGTTTTTCGTCAAGTTATTGGTGCTTAAAGGGTTAGCATCGGAGTCACCGCCGATTGACCGAAAAGGGCAAGATCCTTAAATCTGCCTCCGTCATAGCCCTTGCCACCGTTATCAGCCGGATTTGCGGATACTTACGCGATCAGCGGGTAGCGCTCCTGCTCGGCACGTCGCCGGCGGCCGACTCGTTTATCCTGGCGTTTCGCATTCCCAATTTGATTCGGCGCTTGACCGGGGAAGGCGCCCTAGGCGCCTCCTTTATACCCGTATTTACCGGTTATCTGCGCAGAAATTCACCGAAGGAGGCTTGGCAGTTCGCGCAACGCGCTTTCTGGGACACTGCAGTGCTCCTGGCGGTAGTGGCCGCCCTGGGCAGCGTATTTTCCCGACAGATCGTCGGTGCCCTGACGTCCATGGGCTCACACCATGCCCCTTGGGACCTGGCGATCTACCTGAACCGGATCATTTTTCCGTGTGTTCTGTTCCTGAGTGTGGCGGCGCTGGCTGGCGCGATTCTGAACAGTTTCCATCGCTTCGGTCTCGCGGCTTCCACGTCAATTCTTTTCAACGTGGTTTTCATCGCGTTTTCGTTCGGCGTGTTCTACCGGCCCATAATGAACTGGGCGCCGCCGGCGTATCGCACCCCGGCGGTGGGCTTGGCCGTAGGAATTTTGGTCGGCGCAGCGTTGCAGTTGGCCATGCAGCTGCCGGCGCTCGCGAAGTTGGGAATGCGCTTCCGCCCAGACGTTTCGTTCGACGATCCCGGCGTGAAAAAAGTCGGCAAGCTGATGGTCCCGATGTTCTTCGGCGCGGGCGTGTTCCAGATAAATTTTTTCGTGGATACAATCTTCGCTGCTTCATCGCGCATGCCGGAGGGCAGCATCAGTTCTCTGTACGTGGCGGATCGCTTGATGGAGCTGGTGCTGGGCAGCTACGCAATCGCGCTCTCGACGGCGCTGCTTCCCACCATGTCGCATCAGGCGGCGGACGGGAAGTTCTCAGAAATGAAGCATACGTTCGCGTTTGCTTTGCGCGTCGCGTCATTCATCACCGTCCCGGCGGCGGTGGGGCTGATCTTGTTGCGCGTCCCGATTACGCAAGTGCTCTTTCAGCACGGCGAGTTCATGGCGCGTTCCACGGCGCTCACGGCTCACGCGCTGCTGTTTTATTCGCTGGGATTGCCGGCGTTTGCGGCGATCCGCTTGATTACGCCGATGTATTACTCGACGCAAGACACGCTGACGCCAACGAAAGTGGGAGCCTGCGCCGTGGTTCTGCACGTTGCGCTGAATGTCGTCCTGCTCTTCGGGTTCGGGCGTTATTTGTGGAACGCCAGCCCCGCGCTGGCCAGCTCGCTTGCGGCCTATTTTAATTTCGCCGCGCTATTTTTAATTTTTCGCGGACGTTATGGCAGGCTCGGCTCCGCGGCCATTTTCAGTTCGCTCGGGAAAATGGCGCTCTGCGCGGTGGCCATGTGCGCGGCATGTTTCGCTGCGCTAAAGTATTCGCACCTGGTGACGTTGGAGCATTTTCTGTCGAAGGCCGCGTGGCTGGCCGCGATCATCGTGATCTCGTCAGGAATCTATTTCGCGCTGGCTTGGGCGCTCCGTTGCGAGGAGCTGCCGGAGCTGTTGCTGTTGCTGCGCCGAGCAGAACCGAGCACAGCGACAGGCGCGCTGGACGTTTCGTAAGCCGCGCAGCTCGCAACGAGCAACGAGCGGCGCGCGAGCGAACATTTTCTGCCGGAGATCTCATCCCGGCGCAATAAATCAGGAGCTGTGCATTGGAATCGGACATCCGAGCGTTCCTAAATTACCTGCGCGTCGAAAAGGGTCTTTCGACCAATACGCTGCACGCGTATCGGCGCGATCTAGCCAAATTCGCCGCCTTTTCCGCCAAGCGCGAGCTAACCTTGGATCAATACCAGCATACTCACGTAGTGGATTTCCTGCGCACGCTGTATCTTAAGAAACTAGATAGCCGCACGGTTGCGCGCCACCTTGTTACCATCCGCCATCTCTTCCGTTTCGCCTTTACCGAAGGAATCATCAAAGCAGATCCCGCCGCCAACGTGGCAGCGCCAAAATTTCGTCGTTCGCTCCCGGAATTTCTCAGCGTCGCGGACGTCGAGCGACTGCTCGCGCAACCAGATATCAACAGCACGCTCGGCCTGCGCGACAAAGCCATGATTGAGCTGCTATATTCCACCGGCCTGCGCGTCTCCGAATTGTGCGGCTTAAAAGCGGCAGACATTCAAACCGAAGCAGGCTGCCTGCGCTGCATCGGCAAAGGCAGTAAAGAGCGCCTCGTTCCCGTGGGCCGCGCCGCGCTGGACCTTGTGCTGCAATACATGAAAAAGTCGCGCCCGGAAATCCTGGGAGAAAGAACGTCGCCGTATCTATTTCCCAGCCGGACCGGAACGGCCATCAATCGCATCGCATTCTGGAAAATCCTGGGAGCCTACGGACGCAAAGCCGGGTTGCGCAAGGCCCTCACCCCGCATATGCTGCGGCACAGTTTTGCCACGCACCTGCTCGATCGCGGAGCAGATTTACGCTCAGTGCAAATGATGTTGGGCCACGCGGACATTGCAACGACGCAAATCTACACCCATGTTGTCGAAGAGCGTTTGAAACAAGTTTATAAAGCGCATCACCCGCGCGCCTAGCATCTCGCGCGCAAAAAACCAAGGAAGGCGGACACTTCATGCCCGATTACATGTACCTTTTGGAAAGCCGGCTCTCGCCGGAACAACGCGCCGTGATGGAGCGCGTGCAGGAGCTTTCGCGCACGCAAGATGTGAACGTCTATCTCACCGGCGGCGCGGTGCGCGACCTGATCTCCGGCATGCCCATCCGCGACCTGGATTTCACGGTCGAAGGAAATCCCGTGAAGATGGTGCGCGAGCTGGAAAAAGGCGGCGCCCGCGTCGTGTGGGAAAGCGAGAAGATTCGCCACCACGAAATGATTTTCGCGGGAGACGTGGACGGATCCATCTCCGCCGCGCGCGAAGATTTCTACGAGCGCCCCGGCGTCAAACCCGACTACCGTTTCTCCAGCGTGATGGAAGATTTGCGCCGCCGCGATTTTGGTATCAACGCTATCGCGATTTCGCTGAACACCCAATCGCGCGGCCTGCTGCTCGACCCGATGAACGGTCTCGCGGACCTGGAAAAACAGGAAGTCCGCGCGCTTTCCATCCATGCTTTTACCAATCAGCCTATCCGCTTGATGCGCATCCTCCGTTATGCCGCGCGCATGGGCTTCAAGATGGATCCGCGCACGCAGGAATGGTTCGATCTGGCGATCGAACGCGGCGTAACTGATCGCATCGAAGGCGCCGACGTCGGCCACGAAATGCGCGCGCTCGCCCGCGAGGATAATCCCGTCGCCACGCTGAAGCTGTGGGAATCGCACGACATGCTCGCGCTGATTCATCCCTCGCTGCAAAAAAGAAAACCGGATTACGACAGCCTCAACAAGCTCGCCCGCGTGCGCTTCAATCTTTACGGTGCCGGATTGCGCCCGCGACTGCACCTGGCCGTCGCCTATTACACTCTCGGCCGGCTGAAATCGCGCGAAGCCGCATCAGCCCTGCGCCATATGGAGTTCCGGAGCGCCGAAATCGAAGAGGCCGCGGAACTGGTACCCGAAACGCAAAAAGTCGTGAAGGTTCTGAAGAGCGCCAAGACCAACGCCGCGAAAGACGCCTACTACTATCTGGCGTCCTTGCCCGCCGAAACTTTGGCCTTCATCGAAGTGGAGATGCCGAACCCGCGCGCTCTCTCCAAGATTCGCAATTACCTGCAGAAGTGGCGGCCGCTGCGCATGGCCTCTCCCGCAGGCGAACTCGAAGCGCTCGGCGTCGAACGCGGACCGAAATTCGACAAGGTCATCGAACAATTCTTCGAGCTGCAATTGCGCGGCAAGGGCAAAACACCCGAAGACCGCACCAAAATCCTGAAAAATCTCGCCGGCATCAAAGACGAAATCAAGAAGCCGGAAAAAGAAAAGAAGAAGCGCAAGGGTGCGCCAGAAGCCGCACCGCATACGGAAGGGAAGCCGCAAGATAAATCCAAAGGAGCAGCACCCGGGGGAAAAACCGCACCAGCCGCAGCCCCGGACGGAAAACCCGCGCCCGGTGGCAAATCCCCGGCCGCGGCAGCGAAGCCCGGCCAATCCGCAGCAGCAGCGATCGGCGCCAGAGCCCAAGCCAAGCACGATAAAGCTGCGCACGACGACAAGGCCGCTGGAAAAAAATCAAAATCGCGCCCGGCAAAAAAGTCGCGCCGCTAACGGAAAGCGAGCCGAACCCATTCGCAGAACAAAAGCCAGCCGCAGATTGCTGTTACACGCAGCCTGAGACTGGTTTAGAATGAACTTCGCATGGATGCCTCGAACTTCGTTCACCTTCATCTGCACACGGACTACTCTCTGCTGGACGGTGCCTGCGAAATCGGCGAACTTACTGCCGAAGCCGCGCGCCGCGGCATGCCCGCCGTCGCCGTCACCGACCACGGCAATCTTTTCGCCGCCGCAAATTTCTATCATCAAGCCACCACCCACGGCGTAAAACCCATCATCGGCTGCGAAATGTACGTCGCGCCAGACAATCACAAAAATCGCGGCACCGGCGCTGAGCGCGCGAATCATCTCGTCCTACTCTGCGAAAACGAAAAGGGCTACCAGAATCTCATCAAGCTGGTTTCCACCGGATATCTCGACGGCTTCTACTACAAACCGCGCGTGGATCACGAACTGCTCGCGAAACACAGCGAAGGCCTCATCGCTCTGTCCGCATGCCTCCGCGGAGAAGTAGCCGACGCATTACTCTCCGAAAAATACGACCAAGCCCAAAAAAGCGCCTACCGCCTGCGCGATATTTTTGGCAAAGGAAATTTCTACCTCGAGGTGCAAGACCAGGGTCTCGAGCAGGACGTCCGCGTAAATCGCGACCTCGTCCGTCTCTCGAAGGAATCCGGCATCCCGCTGGTCGCGACCAACGACTGCCACTACCTCACCCAAGCCGATTCCCACGCGCAGGAAGTCCTCATGTGCATTCAAACCGGCAAAACCATGAGCGACGCCCAGCGCATGAAATTCGCCACCGACCAGTTCTATTTCAAGACTGCCGAAGAAATGGCGCACGTGTTCCGCGAATTGCCCGATGCCGTTACGCGCACGGTAGCTATCGCCGACCGCTGCAACGTAAAAATCCAGCGCGTCAGCAATCCTTTCCCCGAATTCAAAGTTCCTGAAGGCCACACCACCGATTCCTATTTCGAACGGGTCGTGCGCGAGGGTTTCGCCTCCCGCGCCCCGCAAATTGATCGCCTCACGAAAGAAGGGCGCCTGCGCCATCCGCTCTGCGATTACGAAGCCCGCCTCACCGCCGAAATCGAAATGATCAAGAAGATGCGCTTCGCCGGCTACTTCCTGATCGTCTGGGATTTCATTCATTACGCCCGCGCTCAAGGCGTCCCGGTAGGCCCCGGCCGCGGCTCAGCAGCAGGGAGCCTCGTAAGCTATTCGCTGCGCATCACCGACGTGGACCCCATGCAGTACGAGCTCCTCTTCGAGCGCTTCCTGAACCCTGAACGCATCTCCATGCCCGATATTGACATTGACTTCTGCATGCGCCGCCGCGGCGAAGTAATCGAATACGTCCGCAAAAAATATGGCGCCGAAAGCGTCGCGCAAATCATCACCTTCGGCACCATGGCCGCGAAGGCCGTGCTGAAAGATGCCGGCCGCGCGCTGGACATGCCCTACGGCGAAGTAGACCGCTTGGCGAAAATGATTCCCACCACGCTGAACATTTCTCTCGAAGACGCGTTGAAGCAAACTCCGCAACTCGAAGCCGCGCGTAAAGAAGGCCAGGTAAAAGAATTAATCGAAGTCGCCCTGCGTCTCGAAGGCCTCGCCCGCCACGCTTCTACCCACGCCGCCGGCGTGGTCATCTCCCCTCGACCTCTTACCGAAATCGTCCCGCTCTACAAGTCGAACAAAGATGAAATCACCACGCAGTACGATATGAACGCCCTCGGCCGCATCGGCCTGCTGAAGATGGATTTCCTCGGCCTCACCACCCTCACTATCCTCGACGACTCCGTCGGCATGATCAAACAAAACCGCGGCATCGATCTCGACCTCACCACACTCCCGCTCGACGACGCGCCCACCTACGCGCTCTTCGCCCGCGGCGACACCACCGGCATCTTCCAATTTGAATCGCACGGCATGCGCGACATCCTCAAGCGCTATCAACCCACGCAAATCGAAGATCTCACCGCGCTGAACGCTCTCTATCGCCCCGGCCCCATACAGGGCGGCATGATTGACGAATTCATTGGCCGCAAACAGGGCAAGAAAAAAGTCACCTACGATCTACCGGAGCTGGAAGAAATTCTCTCTGAAACCTGGGGCGTCATCGTTTTTCAAGAGCAGGTAATGAAAATCGCCAACCGCCTGGCTGGATACTCACTCGGTGATGCCGACATCCTGCGCAGCGCTATGGGCAAGAAAAAAGCAGACGTGATGGCCGCGCAGCGCGAAAAATTCCTGGCAGGCTGCGCCACGGGGAAAGTTCCTGCAAAAAAAGCCACCAAGATTTTCGACCTGATGGAAGAATTCGGCCTCTACGGTTTCCCTAAAGCCCACGCCTGCGCCTACGCGCTGCTCGCTTACCAGACCGCGTATCTGAAAGTTCATTATCCCGTCGAATTCATGGCCTCGATGCTCAGCTCCGAAGCCGGCAATACCGAAAAAGTCGTGAAGTACATCAACGAAGCGCGCGGCATGGGCATCCGCGTCCTCCCACCAGACGTGCACGAAAGCGGCCTCTACTTCACTCCCGTAGGAGACGACATCCGCTTCGGCCTGGCCGCCATCAAGAACGTCGGCGAGAACACCGCCAAAGCCATCTGCGAAGCGCGCGGCTCAACAGGCCGTTTCCGCACCCTCTTCGATTTCAGCGAAGCCATCGAACCCAAATTCCTGAACAAGCGCGTTCTCGAGAGTCTCGTAAAAGCCGGCGCCCTCGATTGCACCGGAGGTTCACGCGGACGCCTCTTTGCCGCGATAGACCAAGCCATCGGCCGCGGCCAGAAAAAACATCAGGAAAAAACAGTAGGGCAGGGCGGACTCTTCCTCGCCGGCCCCAGCGAACTTCACAACAGCCAGCCCTGGCAAGAATCCGAACTCCCCGAAGCCGACGATTGGTCCGAAGAGCAGCAGCTCGCCGGAGAATATTCCGTGCTCGGCTTTTACATCTCCGGTCATCCGCTCGATAAATACGCCGGCCGCCTGAAGGATTTGAACGCCTCCGAACTGGCGACAATGGAAAGCCGCAAGAACAACGAAGACCTCATCGTCGCTGGCATCATCGTGCAAATTCGTCCCATGCGTTCCCGTCGCGGCGCCCGCTGGGCCATTCTCACGTTGCAAGATCGCACCGGCGTAATCGAAGCCCTCGTTTTTCCGGAAGCTTTCGCCAAACTCGAAGGAATTCTCAAATCCAATACGCCGCTGTTGGTAAAAGGCCGCGTAGCCGTGGAAGATGTCGGCACGCGCCTCATCGTCGCTGACGCCCGCCTGCTCGATCAACTCGCGGATCGTCCCCCCAGCCTCTTGCGCGTGCGCATGGATCTCAGTACCGTCAATACTGGCGCCATCGACCAGTTGCAAAAATTATTTTCCAGCCGCCCAGGCCGCTGCAAAGTATCGTTCGAACTGATTAAAGATGACGGCAGCGCCGCCACGCTCGACGCCGGCAGCGCCGTCCTCGCCGACCGCGAGTTGGTCGAACGCGTGCGCGAGATCTGCGGCACCGATTCCGTGGCGCTGGTGCAATAGTCCACATGCGCTAAAATAATTTTGCCGGCCGGCGGGCAAAATCGCGCCGCGGGCCAAAGCGTCGATCTCCGAAAGCCAGAAGAGGGAAGTGAATTGACCGAAGGCGATTCAGTGAGCAAACGCGAGATTCTCGCCGAGAAGCTGCGCAAGCGCCGCGAGCGCAAAGAACGCATGAAGAAGTTTCGTGCGATCAAAAAAGCCCGCCGTGCCGCGCGCGACGCAGCCGCCGCCAAGCTCGCTGCCCAGACTCCCACCAAGCAGGCGCCCTCAAACGCAAAGTCCGGAACAATCACCCTGAGGGCCGGCATAAAATCCTCTGCTGCTCCGAAGCCTGCGGCCACGATCTCTGCCGCCGCTGTCGCCACTCCCACGCCAGGTGAAATTGACAAGCTGAAACAGCGCGCCATTGACGCCCTCGAGCGCGACGTTGCCGACCTCAGCCGCCTAACCGCCCCCACTGGCGAACAATCCGTCGAAATCGAACGCATCCGCAAAGAAGTGGACGAACTCAAGCGCGAGTTCTACATCCACCTCGGCGCCTGGCAACGCCTGCTCCTCGCCCGCCATCCCCAGCGCCCCTACACCGACGATTACATCCGTCTGCTCTTTGAAAGCTTTTCCGAAATCCACGGCGACCGCAATTTCGCCGACGACCCCGCCCTAATCACCGGTATGGCCAAATTTCACGGCCAGCCCGTCATGATCATCGGCAGCCAAAAAGGTCGCGACACCAAGCAGCGCCTCGCGCGAAATTTCGGCCAGGCCAAGCCCGAAGGCTACCGCAAGGCCCTGCGCGCCATGCATCTGGCCGCGAAATTCAACCGCCCGATCTTCGTCTTCGTGGATACGCCCGGCGCCTATCCCGGGGTGGACGCCGAAGAGCGCGGCCAAGCCGAAGCCATCGCGCACAACCTTCGCGAAATGTCGCGCCTCCCCGTCCCGATCGTAATCACCATCACCGGCGAAGGCGGTTCCGGCGGCGCGCTGGCCGTCGCCGTCGGCGACCGCGTGTACATGTTGGAAAATTCCGTGTACTCGGTCATCTCTCCCGAAGGCTGCGCCTCCATCATGTGGCGCGATTCCAGCAAAGCCGAAATCGCCGCCGAAGCCTTGAAAATCACCGCCCCCGACTTGCTCGAAATGAAACTGATAGACGAAATCGTCCCAGAGCCGGAAGGCGGCGCGCACAACGATCCCGAAGCCACCGCAAAAATGCTCGACCCCTTCCTCACCCGCGCGCTCGACGACCTCTCCCGGCTGTCCCCGCGCGCGCTGGTAGACCAACGCTACGAAAAATTCCGTCACATGGGCCAGTTCTTCGCGTAGCGGTTGCTGAGGTCGGTTTGAATTTCCGTCTGCGCGCTCCTTGACTCCCCGAGTCGCCTGTAGTCCTATTCGTGTGTCGGACATCGTCGCGGCGTTACAGGAGGCATCAATGCGAGGTCTCGGAATCTTGTGGGTTCTCTACGGTCTCCTCCGTCTCATCGGCGCGCTCGGAGTCTTTCTCTACAGCAACGTCCTGGTCCTGATGTGGGGCGCGATAATCACCCGCGTGCCTGATGCCGTAACCATGATGGGACTGTTCCACACTTTTCTGATTTTCGTAATCATCCTCGGCATCGTCGCCGGCGTCGTCTCAATAATCGCCGGCCTGGGCCTGATATCCAGCGGCGCCTCAGCCAGGAGCCTTGCCCTGGTCGCGGCCTTCTTCGGACTGACCAACGGCCCCCTAGGCATCGCGCTAGGCGCCTACACCCTGGTTGTCCTGGTCCCGGCAGGCACGCGAAACTCTTAGATTATCGCCTCATGATGCGACGGCCGGCACGCATCCTGCGGCCGTGTCTCGCGCCGCGGCCTATCTAGCCCGTCTCGCGCCCCTCTCTGCGCTTCGTGTTACGTTCCCCATTGGAGCATTGAACACCTCCCAGCCCTGTTCCCATTGCCCTCCACCTCCCAGTGCTTTAGGTTCGATAGCAGGGGCACGAAATCCAATGGCAGACGCGAGCACACCTCTTATGGACGAAATTTTTCGGCCGTACGAAAAACTGGTTGAGATCACCATCCTGGGCAAGACGTTCCTCGTCCCCGAACGAAATTCGCTCCTGCGCGCGTTCCAGTTCATCAGCCCGGAAACCATCCCCTACGGACGCTTCTGTTGGAACCAGGAATGTCAGTACTGCAAAGTGAGTTGCCAGCTTTCCGACGACGACCAGGCGCGCCCCATCCTAAGCTGCAAATTCCTCGTATCCGATGGCATGAATATTTCGGAGATGGCTCCCGAGCTGGTCGGCTGTCTGCGCCGCAAACTCGGAGCCGCTGCCCAAAATAATCCCACCGCCCCTGCGGCAAACGCCTCAGCAGACATCTCCAAGCCCGACCACAAGCCAAGCCCGCAAAACGAAAAGCAAGACCGCTAACCTCAACCGTAGCCTCCATTCCTCTTTTCGATCCTCTTCTTGTCTGTCATCCGCAGCTCGACCGCGTCCTCGCATTCCCGCATCAAACTTGCGCGTCCGACGCCCCGCATGTCATCCTTTCGATTCAAAGCCGTCTCGCGAGCGTGCTATCCGGAAGGGCGGGGCTTCAGCCCGCCGTCCAGCCGAGCAAATGAAGGGGCTTTAGTCCCTGAAGCCTGGAGTTTCGATCGCGGCTAAAATATTCATGAGATGGATTGCAGTCATTCCAGGCCACGGAGATCTATAGATGCCACTCTGCGATGGATGCGGTGCCCAAGTTGTCGAAGCGCACATCCGCAGCCGCATCGAACGCCTGGAACACGCCACCCGCTTCCGCCCAATCCACATCCAGGTGCTCTTGCTCGCCTCCGCCCCGCCATCACAGCCAGCGGACGACTTCTACCGCGCCGCAACCTCCTCCGCTCGTTCTGCCGCTTCCCAAAAGCTTTTCGACGAAATCACCAAATCCATCGGCCGCGAGCCCGGCGACACTGCAGACGAAGAGGCTACGCTCGCAGAATTTCAGCGCGCAGGCTTTTATCTCGCCTATGCCGTCGAATGTCCCATCGAATCGCCCGCACAACTCACTGCCGCCGTCACCAAGCTAGCCCCTAGAGTTCTCCTGCGCGTAAATACCTCCTACAAACCAAAATTCGTCGCGCCAATTGCGCAAGCATTGCAACCGCTGCTCCCGCTGTTCCAAAGCAATGCCTGGGCCGACCGCCTGATCCTCCAGGATGGCAAATCGTTCGACGATCAAACCGATTTCGGCGCCGCGCTAGCCGATAGCATCACCAAAGCCCTCGCCCACCACGGCTGACGCAGCCGAAACACCGCGCCGCAACTTCCGCCGAAATCAGAAAAAGTAGAATATCGCGTCGTGGCACAGCCCACTCCTGGCTGTGCTCCTAGCTCTTCTGTGCGCACCCAACTTCTCTGCGGTAAACGTCTGTATCTTTCTCAAATTGTTCTCCGCCCTTCCTGTTTGCGGTCCGTGTTAATTCTTTCGTCTTTCTGCCCGCGCCTGCGTCGTACTCCTCACGCAAAAAGTTCCAAAATCCTCAAAAAATATTTTCCGCAGTTGCACCCAAATCGAGCAACCCGCCCCACACCTCCGTCGTCCAACGCACTGGAGCTCCTCAGTATTCGCGCGATAGCTGTTCACCTCGCGAGCTCAGTCATGCTGGTAGTTCGCCGATCGCTCTGAAAGCAAAAAATGCATGGACCTTCATCGCCACGGGTGTGCCCGCGCGCGGAAAGGCCTGCTCAAAACACAACGGAGGCATTGAGAGATGCGAATCAAGATAGGTCTATTCGTAGCGGCGCTGGCGCTGCTGTCCCTGCCGGCGCTAGCACAGAATGGCAATTCGGAAGTTTCCGCGAACTTTACCGGAAACTTTCAAAAGCAGGCGAATGGTATGGGTGTGCTGGACACCGCCACCGATTCCGGCGGCTTCGTGGTGAACTATCGTTATCATTTCAATAAGTGGAGCGCAGTCGAGGCAAACTACGGCAATACGCTTTTTTCGCAAGTCTATAATTCCGGCACCGTCGCGCGAGCTCGCGTTCAGGAAACCACTTTCGCCTACGTCTTCACATTCGGAGTAGATCCCAAGGCCCGCTTCCATCCATTTCTCGAAGCCGGCACCGGCGCATTATTCTTTTCTCCTTCCATCGCCGGAACCACCGGCCCCTCGATAAATCAAAATCGCCCTGTGCTGCTCTATGGCGGAGGCGTCCAGTACAAACTCACCCACGGCCTCAGCGTGCAAGCCGGATACCGCGGCCTCGTCTATACCGCCGCCGATTTCTCGGTTAACACACAGGTCACCAACGCCAAAACCAACATGGCCGAGCCCTACGCTGGCGTCTCGTTCCGCTTCTAGCGAACGCCCGTATCAAACGCACAAACGCGGCGGTAGCTGTGTCCCAACACAATCTACTGCCATTGCTGTCATGGACTAGCTCCTTAATCACCGCGAGAGGGTGCCCCACCCTTCGTTTTCTGAAGGGTGGGGTTTTTGCTTCCACGCTTTTGACGTAGCAGTTGTAGCGGCCGCCTGCTTTTTCTCACGCGGGCGCAGTTGACGCTGCCTTCGAATTTACAGGGGCCGGTCCCGGCTTGTGCGACCGAGCAGCAGTCGCCGTCGGTTTTCTCTGCGCTTCGACCTCAGCGTCCTCTGCGTTAAATCTTTCCGCCTCTCTCTTCACTAGCCCTCATCAATGGCTTTACCAGTGTTCATCTGCGTTCATCTGTGGTGCCTTTGGACTTCAAATTCCTCCCCCACGAAGCCATTTCGAGTCCCCCCGCCTCGATGCATCTCAATGTCACGAAGAGCCTTGCGACCGCCCGCCAGCACTATGTTAGAATTCCCCTGTTTCACTCAGGAGCACAATGGAGCGTTCAAATGAATGCTCGGCATAAATTCCTAATCGGCTCAGGAATCATCGTTGCAACCCTACTGGCCCTGGCCTACGTAGGCTTCACCCAAAGTAAAACGTATTACCACACGATCACAGAGCTTTCGACGCTCCAGGGCGCGTCGCTCCACCAACGCATGCGCGTCTCCGGCAACGTGCGCGCCGGCTCCATCGCACATACAGGCGGGCGCGTGGATTTCGTTCTAACAGAGCAGGGAAGAGACCTCCTAGTAAGCTATGTCGGCCGCGATCCGCTGCCGGATACATTCAAGGACGGCGCGCAGGCCCTGGTCGAAGGCAAAATCCTGCCCGACAATCATTTCGAAGCCGAGCAAGTCCAAGCCAAGTGCGCCTCCAAATACGAAGCAGCGCCAGTGGGCACGACCCCAGCCTCGCCGCAGCCGGGCCAAACCTCGACGGCCGGCGCCGCGCGACCTTCAGGAAATTAGGTTTCTTGGGATATAAGATAATATCGCCGGAGAATCCGTGGATATCTTAGGCTCATTTGCACTGCTGCTCGCGTTCCTGGCCGCGGTTTACGCGGTCTTCGCAGGCATCGTAGGAATCATCACCCGCCGCACGCTGCTTACCAAAAGCGCGCGCAACGCCGGTATGGCCGTATTCATCCTGGTGACGGTCGCCGTCGCCTGCCTCGAATATTTTTTCTTCTCGAACGATTTTTCCATTGTCTACGTCGTCGAACACAGCAATCGCGCCCTCCCCGGTTTTTACAAATTTGCCGCGCTCTGGGCCGGACAGGAAGGCTCGCTGCTCTTCTGGTCCTGGCTGCTCTCCATCTACGCGTTCCTCGTGCTTTTCCTAAATCGCAAACGCCATCCCGAACTGATGCCGTACGTAGGCGTAGTCCTAGCCGGCATACAAACTTTCTTCCTCACGCTCAATAATTTCGTCGCCACGCCCTTCCGCGTCCTCGCCGGTCCCGACGGCGCGGGCGTGATGCATCTCTCAAAAATGTCCGAAGGCCACGGCCTCACGCCGTTGCTGCAATATCCCGAGATGGTGATTCACCCGCCGATGCTCTATCTCGGCTACACCGGTTTCTCGGTCCCTTTCGCATTCGCGCTCGCAGCATTACTCGGCCGCTACCCCGGTGAAAAATGGATCCACATCACCCGCCGCTGGACCATGATCGCCTGGTGCTTCCAAAGCATCGGCATCCTCCTCGGCGCGCACTGGGCCTACGCCATGCTCGGCTGGGGCGGTTACTGGGCCTGGGACCCGGTTGAAAACGCTTCGCTCCTCCCGTGGATCACCGGCACCGCATTCCTGCATTCCGTGATGATGCAAGAAAAGCGCGGCATGATGAAAATCTGGAATGTCTGGCTGGTCTTCACCACTTTCATGCTCTGCATCCTCGGCACCATGCTTACGCGCTCCGGCGTAGTCAGCTCCGTGCACGCCTTCGCGCAATCGTCCATCGGCAGTTGGTTCGTCGGATTTCTGATCATCACTTTCGTAGTTTGTTTCGCGGCGTACTGGAAAAATCGCGATTACCTCCGCAGCGATAATCAGCTCGATTCGCTCGTCTCCCGCGAATCCAGCTTCCTCTTCAACAATCTCATCCTGCTCGCCGCCTGCTTCGCCGTGCTGTGGGGCACCCTCTTCCCGGTACTCTCCGAATGGGTACAGGGCAGCAAGATCAGCGTCGGCGCGCCCTTCTTCAACAAAGTGAACGTCCCCATCGCGCTTTTCCTTCTGCTGCTCACAGGAGTTGGCCCCCTGCTAGCCTGGCGCAAAACTTCCTTCGACGCGCTGAAACGCAATTTCGCGTGGCCCTTCGCTGGCGGCCTGCTAGCCGGCATCATTGGCTTCATATGGGGCTTCCGCGATATTTACTCTCTGCTCTGTCTGATCTTGGGCGTCTTCGTTACGCTCACCATAGCGTCCGAATTTTTCCGCGGCGCCCGCGTAATCTCCGCCCGCGACGGCACCAATATTTTCACCTCCATGGGCGAGTTAACCATGCGCAACACCCGCCGCTACGGTGGCTACGTCATCCACTTCGGCATGGTGCTCGTCTTCATCGGCATCGCCGGCACCCCCTTTAACAAAGACCTGCAGAAAGAAATGGGCGTAGGCGAATCCCTGCGCATCGGTCCCTACACAATCCTATGCCAGACGTTCGATGATCTCGACAACGCCAACTACGAATCCGACCGCGCCACGCTCGAAGTCTTCAAAAACGGCAAATCAGACATGCTGTTATTTCCCGAGCGCCGCCTCTTCCACGCCAGTCAAGTAACCGAAACCATGGTCGCAATCCAATCCTCCCCGCTGCGCGACCTCTACGTCGTGTACGCCGGCCGCAGCCCCGAAGACGGCAAACCCGTAATTCACGCCTACCTGTTGCCTCTAATCAAATGGATTTGGTTCGGCGGAATCGTCGTGGTCCTTGGCACGGGGCTCGCCCTCCTTCCAAATCGCCGCACAGCCCTGGTTCTGCGCCCAGCAACAGAAAGATCCTGGGCCGACACGCTAGCCGAATCCACTCCAGCCATCGGCGCAGTAGCCCGCAGAGCGGATGGCCATGACTAACGTGATCGACATGCCAGATACGTGCACCAATGTACGCGTGCGCCAAAATTCTCTGCGAACTCTGCGGCCTCGCTCTACGTCCTCTGCGTTAATCTTCGCCTTTCGCGCAGCAGCCCTAGCCACGATCTTGACGATGAGCGTGATGTCGCCCACATCCGCCCAAGAAACTCCCCGTGCGAAAGCCCTAAGCAAACGAGTCCTCTGCATGTGCGGCGGCTGCGAAGATTCCGCCGGCCTCTGCAATCATCCCGGCGGCACCTTCTCCGGCCCCTGCGAAACCGCCCGCGGCATGCAAAAGGATCTCGACGCCCACGTCAACAAAGGCGAATCCGACGACCAGATCCTCCAAGCCATGGTCGAGCAATACGGCCCCACAGTCCTGGTCGAGCCGCCGAAAAAAGGTTTCGACCTGCTAGCGTGGATAATGCCCATTGCGGTCCCGCTGATCGCGCTGGTCCTTGTCTGGGCTATAGTCCGCCGCTGGCGCCACAATGCCACTCTCGCCCCAGCCGGTGGCCCGCACGTAAGCGCCGAATTCCTGGCCCGCGCGCAGCAAGAAGCTGGCAGGGAACCGGGACGTGAAAATGATGTGTAAACATCATGCGTGTACACGATGAGTAGCGTGGACATCGCCGTAGCCTGCGCCCTGCTCGCCGCCCTGGTGATCTATTTCATTTTCGGCGTCAAGCCTGAAGCCTCCGACGACCAGCCGCATCGCACCAAACTCGATCAACTAATGGAGCGCCGCGACGCCATCTACGAAAATCTGCGCGACCTACGCTTCGAATTTCGCGCCGGAAAATTCTCAGAGCAGGATTACGAGGAAATCAAGCAGTCCCTGGAAGTCGAAGCCGCGCGCGTGCTAGCCGACATGGACCAACTGACCGGCGGCGCTCCCACGCCTGCCACGCGCCAAGCCTCCACCAGACTCACAACCGCGGAAAAGGTGCGACAGTCATGAATCGCCATTTTGTCGTTTCACAAATTCGTCACGCATCCACACTCCGCCGCAGCGCCGCAGCGCTCGTGCTGCTCTTTCTCGCCATCGCCGTGTCCGCGACCGCCGCAAATGCCGGCACGCTGAACGGCACAGTGAAAAACGGCACGACCGGCCAAGTGGCCGCAGGCGCCGACGTAATCCTGATTCAACTCCAAGGCGGCATGCAACCAGTCGCCAACACGAAGACCGACGCGCAGGGCCAATTCCACTTCGACAATCCGCAACTCGGCACCGGCCCCATGCTAGTCCGGGTGGTCTATAAAGGCGTGAACTACCACGAGCCCATCACTCCCGGCAAAATGACCGCCGCCATCGAAGTCTTCGAGCCGACCAACGATCCGAAATCATTCAGCATTGCCAATCACGCCATCATCCTTCAGCCAAACGGCGCAGACCTGATGATCGGCGAAGAATACATGATCGCCAATAAAACCCAGCCCCCGCTTGCGTTCTATCGCGCCGATGGCTCCTTCGATTTCACCCTCCCCGACGGCGCCGATTTCAATCAAGCCTCCGCCTGGGGCGCGTCCGGCATGCCAGTAGTTCAGGGAACAATCGACAAGGGCAAAAATAAAATGGCGATCGCGTTTCCGTTCCGTCCCGGCGAAAGCGGCGTGCGCCTCTCCTACAAAGTTCCTTACGCGGGCAATCACATCACGCTGCACAACGTTTCTCCGTACTCCAGCGAGCGCCTGATCATCGCCGCGCCGCCCACAGTACAAATTTCCGGCGCCGGTATCACCGCAGCAGGACAGGACCAGGGTTTCAACGTTTACATGCGCGACAACGTCGCCGCCAACGCGCCAGTGGAGATTAGCGTCTCCGGCACAGCGCCCATGCCTTCCGCACAACAAGGCGGCGGAGGTGGCCCTGCAGCATCCTCCAGCGCAGCCCCCGGCGGAGCAGACAATTCACAAAATCCCTCCGTTAATTCGCGCGCCGATGACGGCGCAGGCGAAGCACCTTCAGCCAGCGCGACAACGATCCCAGCCCGCCTCGACAGCCTGAAGTGGATTCTCACCGGCGGCTTCGTTTCCATCTTCGTCCTCGGCTTCGCGTACCTCTGGCTGCGTCCGCAACCAGCCGGTACCGTAGACGGCGCATGGACCACCGAAGCCGACGTCCCGGCTCCGCGCCCAACGAAAAAATCCTCAGCCCGGACGATGCAGCAGTCTGCAACCTACGCGGCAGCCCCGGCGTTAGCAGCGGCCAGCTCACCTTCGTCGTCGCGCGGTGCAGTTGAAACCATCGCAGATGTTGACAACCAAGTCCAAGGCAGCCTCGACGATCTAAAAAATAATATCTTCCGCCTCGAGCTCCGCCGACAAGCCGGCACCATCAGCGAAGAAGATTACGCCCGCGAACGCGCCCGAGTAGAAAAAGCCCTCCGCGACCTGGTGCAAGGCTAGGCGCCGCGCATTGCCCGTGCCCGCGACGCCAACGTCATCCCCGCACGCTCGAATCGGCGTCTCGTTCGACAAAGTCGAAAAACGTTTCGGCTCGCTGGCCGCACTTCGCGGCGTGACGCTCGAAATCCGCTCCGGCGAATTCGTTGCGCTCCTCGGCCCAAACGGTGCAGGGAAGACCACCCTTCTGCGCATGGCCGCTCTGCTAATGAATCCCACGCGCGGCGTGGTGCAATTCACGAATGGTCCTGCGGTCGTCAATGACAGCGTGCGCGGGGAAGCAATTGCCCGCAGCCCCAAACACGCTACCGGCCTGGTGGGCCACAGCACGTTGCTCTACGACGAATTAACCGCCGCCGAAAATCTCACGCTCTTCGCGCGTCTCTACGCCCTCGATCAAATTCCAGCAAAAGTAGCCTCCGCGCTCGATGACTGCGGCCTCATATCTCGCGCCAGGAGCCTGGTGCGCACATTTTCCCGCGGCATGCGCCAACGCCTCGCCATCGCCCGCTCCCTGCTGCACGAGCCAAATCTGATTTTGCTAGACGAGCCCGCCGCCGGTCTCGATCGGCAAGGTCTAGCCTGGTTCAGCGGCCGCCTGGCGCGCCTGAAACAAGAAGGCTGCACCGTGCTGATGAGCACCCACGCCCGCAACGAATCCCTAGACCTGGCAACGCGCGCCGTAGCCTTGGCAGCCGGAAAAGTCGAACACGACAGCGGCTCGAACGGCGATCCACGCCCGTTGCTCGCCGCACTGCGAGCGGAGGCCTAGCTTGATCACCCCGCGAGCCCAAAACAGTTCACTGTCATCCCGAACGCAGTCCCGCGCTTTTTATTTCTCGCCGCATTTTGGCGCGCGCGGGACGCAGAGAGGGATCTGCTTTTGACCTCCACCGTCAAATCCGCAGCAATCATCCTTGCCAAAGAACTCCGCCTGGAATTCCGCACGCGCGAACTCCTCACCGCCACCGTAATCTTCGCACTAGTAGTAGTCGTCCTCTTCAGCTTCGCCTTCGACCCCACCGCAGCCGAATCCCGCCGCTACGGCCCCGGCCTGCTCTGGATCGCCTTCCTCTTTGCCGGCTCCCTGATGCTCAATCCATCCTTCGCGCGCGAACAAAATAACGAAACCCTCGACGCCTTGCGCATGGCGCCCATCCCCAGCTTCGCGATCCTGCTGGGAAAAATCCTCGCCAATTTTATTTTCATGTCGCTGGCCGAACTTATCCTCGTCCCAGTTTTCGCCGTCCTCTACAATCTCTCGCTAGCAGGTATCGTCTGGCGCCTGATTCTCGTCCTCACACTCGGCACGCTCGGTCTCACAGTCACCGGCACAGTGTTCTCCGCAATCTCCGCCCACGCCCGCATGCGCGAACTCCTGCTCCCACTGCTCCTGCTTCCATTGCTGACGCCGCTGCTGATCGCCGCGGTCGAATCCACAGCCTCGCTCTTCGCAGAGCAGCCCACGCTCGACCGCACCTGGCTCGCGTTCCTCGCTGGATTTGATATTGTGTTTCTGACAGCTTCGTGGCTATTGTGCGATCATCTTTTGGCTGAATGAGAAGTGACCGTAGTGAAAGAACGTAACGAATGATGCGTTGCAGCAAAACCCAGCACCCGCATCAAAGATCAAGGTAAAGGCCGCACGAGATGAAGGCACGCATCGCAATCACCGCGCTAGTCGCCCTGCTAATCTTCTGCGCGGGCTACGCCGCCCTTTTCATCGCGCCCGATGAAGCCACCATGCACGCCATCCAGCGCATTTTCTATTTCCACGTAGCCAGTTGGAACGCCATGTTTTGCGCTTTCTTCGTCGCCTTCTTCGCCAGCGTCGCCTATCTCGTCACCGGCAAGCGCAAATGGGACGCCCTGGGCGTTTCCGGAGTCGAAGTCGGCGTAATCTGCTGCACGATCGGCCTAATCACCGGCCCACTCTGGGCGCGCCCCGTCTGGGGCATCTGGTGGACCTGGGACGCCAAGCTCACCTCTACCTTCATCCTCTGGCTGCTGTTCATCGCATACCTACTACTGCGCGGCCTGGTCGAAGATCCCGAAAAGAAAGCCTCACTTTCCGCTGTTTTCGCAATCTTTGCGTCGCTTGACATCCCGCTGGTGTATCTCGCGAATCGTTTGTGGCGCACCCAGCATCCACAACCTGTGATCGCAGGCGGCCAAGGCTCCGGCCTCGACCCCACGATGAGCAAAGTCCTGCTGCTTTGCCTCTTCGCCATATTTTGCGTAATGATATTGGTGCTGCTCGATCGTTATAAGCTGGAGCTGCTGCGCAACGAGGCCGCCGAGTTGCGCTACGCAATCGAATCGCGCGGGCTCGACGCAGCAGACAACGCAGCAACCCCAGCGCTGCAAAAAGGTGGAGAATGAAAAATTTTGAGTTCCTGTTCACGGCGTGGATGGTGGTCTGGGCTGTCTTTTTCGCCTATGAAGTCAGCGTGGCACACCGCATCGCGCAAACCCGCGCAGAAATCGAACGCCTGAAGCAGCAATTGCAGCACCGCTAGAATAAGCAAGAGGTGCGACGTTACCATGGCCGACCCCAAAAAAATCGCAGTAGTCCTGTTCCAACTCGGCGGTCCCGATAGCCAGGCGGCGGTCGAGCCATTCCTCTACAATCTTTTCTGCGATCCAGACATCATAAATTTCCCCGGCGCATTTCTAGCCCGCAAACTCATCGCCAAGCTCATCTCCACGACGCGCTCCAAAGTAGTCGGCCAACACTACGCCGAAATCGGTGGCGGTTCTCCCATTCGCCGCTTAACCGAACAGCAAGCTCGCGCCCTTCAAGCCGCTCTCACACCGCACATTTCCGCACGCACCATCGTCGCCATGCGCTACTGGCATCCCAATACCGCCGAAGCCATCGCCGCGCTGGATAGCGAACCTTACGAGGAGCTAGTCCTACTGCCGCTCTATCCACACCATTCGTTCGCTACGACCCGCAGCAGCCTCAACGAATGGAATCGCCAGTACAAACCGACGACGCCAGTAAATATCATTGACCATTTCTACGATCATCCCGACTACATCGCCGCCATCGTCGAGCGCATCAACAGCGTACTCGCAGATATCAAACACCCTGACGACATCCACCTGGTATTCAGCGCCCACGGCCTACCGCTAGCGCTAGTCGAAAAGGGTGACCCTTACCCAAAACAAATCGAAGAAACCGTGCAAATGGTCCGCGATCTAGGCGCCTGGCCCAATCCTCACGTTCTCTGCTACCAGAGCCGAGTCGGCCCGCAAAAGTGGCTGCAACCCTCGCTCACCGCAACAATCGAAAAAATGGCGCACAGCGGAATCAAACGCATGCTCGTAGTTCCCATCGCATTCCTGACCGAGCACATCGAAACCCTGCACGAAATCAATGTCGAAGCCCGCGAAGAAGCGGAGTCTCTTGGTGTGACCGAATTCCGCATGATGCCCGCGCTCAACGATTCGCCCCTCCTAATCCGGGCGCTAGCAGACCTGGTCCTCCGTTCCGTCGGTATGCGCAGTGGCGTAACTTCTCTCGCAAGCTAGCGAACGCCCGCGGCCGGGCCTTCGTAGCGGTGCACTTTAGTGCGCCATTGGCGACGCAAGTGCCACAATCGAGCTTGCGATCACGGAATTACGCACGGAAAGTTTCAGTCGGGAAACTCTTGACACAGCCATCCGCAAATCATATAACCCTTTGTTGATTATTATTGCTTGGTGCGGACATTCTGGTCTCATAGATTTTCGTTTGCAGTAACAGCAGCACACGGGCCTATGGCAGAAATTCCGGAAGGGAAGTCGGGTCAAGCCGCACCGTCGCCTGTTGCGTCGGGTGCGGCCGCATCCCAGTCGCCGGCAGAGCAAGCTTCGGCCAAAGCCATCAATACTGGTCGCCGTAGAATTGTCTGGGCGCTAATTTGGGGGTATCTAGGCGTCAACTTCCTGATGTTCCTCCGTTTTTTCTTTCCCCGCGCGCTCTACGAACCCAACACCGTCTTTAATATCGGCTTCCCGGCAGATTTCAGCCTTGGCATTGACCAACGCTACCTGATGACCAATCGCGTCTGGGTAGTCCGCGAGCCCGATCGCCTCTTCGTCATTTACGCTCGCTGCACGCACCTAGGCTGCACGCCCGAATGGAAGCCCGCGGAAAATAAATTCAAGTGCCCCTGCCACGGCAGCGGCTATGACAGTGAAGGCGTCAACTTCGAAGGCCCCGCGCCGCGTCCCATGGACCGTGCCAACGTCATGCTCGACCCCACGGGAAAAATTTCCGTGGATACCAGCCGGCTCTACGTGGACGATCCCCGCGCCGGCGTAAACCATTTCAACGATCCAGGAGCTTTTCTGAACGTGTAAAGCAGCAAGCGCGCCAAAGTTTATTCGCATTTTAGCAAAAGCAGCAAGCAGAGCAGGCCACGTAGATTTGGGTTCGGAAGGGGTAACACCGAATGCCTGAAGAAAACGGCGGCAGCAAAGGCAACAAGACCAGCGTCCTGGAAAAAGTCCAGGCCGACGCTGCCGCGCTGCGTGAAACACTAAAAGAAAAGACCAAGCAGCAGGTTGACGGGCTGAAAGAGCCGGAGAAGACCCAGCTCTATCGCTCCATGTTTCGCGTCAAGCACGACGATGAGCCGCGCAACCGCGCCCTCAGCGTCCTCTCCAACGTTTTCTTCCATCTACATCCTGCCAAAGTCAATCGCGACGCCACGAAATACAATTTCACTTGGGGCATGGGCGGGATCACGTTCTATCTTTTCATCGTCCTCACTTTCACCGGCGTCCTGCTGATGTTTTATTACCACCCCACAAAAGTTCAAGCCTTCCGCGACATTCTCTATCTCGAGAACGACGTCCCCTTCGGCAAGCTCCTGCGCAACATGCATCGCTGGGCCGCGCACTTGATGATCATCGCCGTCTGGCTGCACATGTTCCGCGTCTTCATGACCGGCTCCTACAAACGCCCCCGCGAATTCAACTGGTGCGTCGGCGTGCTCCTCATGGTGTTGACCATGCTTCTAAGCTTCACAGGATATTTGCTTCCTGACGATCAGCTAGGATTCTGGGCCGTCACAGTGGGCACGAACATGGCCCGTGCCACTCCATTCTTAGGACACGAAGGCCCCCTGGGCGGCCTCCTAGGCATGACGCCCTACAACGACGTCCGCTTCGCCCTGTTAGGCGGTTCCATCGTGGACGCGAACGCGTTACTGCGCGCCTACATCTGGCACTGCATCGCGATTCCACTAATCGTCTCAATTTTCCTAGGCGTACATTTCTGGCGCGTAAGAAAAGACGGCGGCATCTCCGGCCCCGCACCAGTAATGCTAGAAAGCGAAATCAAAGAAGAACGCAACCCGCGGCCCGTAGTCCTAAGGCCCAGCGGCATGAGTCAGCACGATAAATGATTTTGTTGCGGCGGTCTTTAGACCGCCAGCCTTTGATTTAGCGTTGAATTGGTCGGGGCACGGCATGCCGTGCCCGCCTCTCGTGGCACAGCCACGCTTGGCTGTGCGAGAAGCGTGCCGCGAAAGAGACGTTGTCGTGGCATTTGTAGCGGCCGCCTGCTTTTGTTTTTTAGGCGTGCGTCTTTAGGCTTTTAAGTGGCCTTTGTTTCGGTTTTCGCACTCGTAGGAGCGCACTAGATGGATTGGAATCAGATCTGGGAAATCGCCTCGGCGCCGGACAACGTGCCCATCGTGGCCATGTTGTTCCTGATTCCGTTCTATCTCTGGTACGCGCTAAAACAAGGCATCGAAAACGACGAACTAATCGCCATCCTCGAATCCGACGCCAACCTCGCCAAAACGAAGTACCGCAAGACGCAAGACTGGGATCCGACGTGGGAACGCGAAGTTCACACCTGGCCCTACCTGATGCGCATGGAATTTCTAGTCGCGATCATCGTCACGGTCCTGCTCATGGTGTGGTCGCTCACGCTCAACGCGCCGCTCGAAGAACCAGCCAATCCCAACGTCACCATGAATCCTGCAAAGGCCCCCTGGTACTTCCTCGGCCTTCAGGAAATGCTGGTCTATTTCGACCCCTGGATCGCCGGTGTCGTCATGCCCACACTGGTAATCGTCGGGCTGATGGTCATTCCCTACATTGACGCGAACCCGCTCGGCAACGGCTACTACACCTACAAACAGCGCCGCTTCTCCATCTGGACTTTCATGTTCGGCTTCGTCGGCCTCTGGGTCCTGATGATCGTAATCGGCACCTTTATCCGCGGCCCCGGATGGATGTGGTTCTGGCCAGGCAAAACTTGGGACGCTGAACGCGTGGATTACGCCGTGAACCGAAACCTCGATCAGGTTTTCGGAATTGACGGTTCGTGGTTCTCCGCCATTTTTCACATAACAAAAGATCAAGGCGCCATCTGGGCCCGTGTGATCTTCGGCGTTTTCCCGCTGATCGCGTTCTTCATCCTCTCGGCGATCCTGGTTCACTGGATCTGCATGCGCACTGACTTCAGCCGCAAAATTTATCAGCGCATGAGCCTGGTGCAGCTCGTCACCATGTACACGTTCCTGATTCTGATGTTCTCGTTGCCGCTGAAAATTTTGCTGCGGCTGGTTTTCACAATTAAATACGTCTGGGTGACGCCGTGGTTCAGCATATGACGATGCGACGAGCATCGGCATCCCGCGGCACTATCGCGGGATCTGCACCGCTTATAAGGTTTTTGCCACTTTCACTGAAGAAGGAGATTCTTGGTGCCTGATCGTTCCCCAGAAACCGGTCCCAACGATCCGATCAAGAGCCGTTCTTTCGCCTTTCCGCTATTGATCGCCTCCGTCCTTCTGATGCTCACGGTTGCCTGGTCCTTCTACGTCGAGTTCTACGATCTGCAACCCTGGCGCGCATATCAAAACCGCTTCGCCAAGGCGTATTCCACGTACCTGCAAAAAGAAGTCAAAGTTCAAAAGACAAACGAAGACGCGGTATACGCGTCATCCGATTACAAAGCCCTGCTCGCAAAAGTTGACGCTGCCGAAAAAGCCGCCAAAGCTCAAGACGACCAGATCGCCAAGCAAATCGCGCTTCTCGACGACCAGCGGGCCGCTCTCGGCGACGCTTTCAAAGACGCTCGCGGCAAAATCGGTTCGCTCGTCTATCAATACGAAGTCACGCCCGCATCCGACAAGTCCGCCAAGGCTGCACGCAAGAAAGAACTCGAAGACGCCGAAACAGGGAAGAGCATCACCTGGAAAGTTGACTGGCCGCTCGGCGACGGAAAAATCCAAAAAGACAAACCCTTCACCGGCAACGAGCTCAATGACGTCTTCACCGGCATCATCGCCCAGCGCGCCGCACTGGTAGGCCAACGCGGCGAAGTGGATAAGCCCGCGAAAGCGGCCCACGACGCGCTAAATCAATACGCCTCCGAACATCTACCCGGACTCAGCTCCACGTCGCTCGAGTTACTCCAGCACTCGATGCGCGATTTCGATGCGCGCATCATTCAGATCAACGTCAATCCCCCAGGCGCATCACTCAACAATCTCGGCGGCGCAGGCCTCGTGGATCGCTGTCAGTCCTGCCACGTCGGCACGGAGACTCGTTACGTTCCCTCGCAAGTTACTCTAACCAAAACCGACCTCGGCTTCGCGAAAAGCAAAGACGCGCCCTACACCAGCCATCCCGACCTGGCGCTTCTGGAATCGCATCCACTCGAAAAATTTGGTTGCTCTCCTTGCCACGGTGGCAATGGACGCGCCGTAAATTCCGTCGTGCGCGGGCACGGCCGCTACGAACACTGGCTCTATCCACTCTACTATCCCGAAAATTACGACGCCGGTTGCCAGCAATGCCATTCGCTGGACATCGTCACCGAGCATGCGACCGTCCTCAACGAAGGCAAGCAACTCTATCGTCAGAAGGGCTGCATCGGCTGCCACCGCTTCCAGGGCTTCGATAATCAGGACGAGCAGCTCATCAACGCGCGCCAGCAAATTCTCACGCTCGCGAAATCCAAGTCCGACGACTTGCTCGAAATCCCGCGCCTGCAAAAACTCGGCGACACCGCATCCAGCAACACCGCAGCCGAAGCCTATTACGCGCAAGCCACCAATCTCACTGTGGACATCGCGCGCATGGATTCCACCACCTATTCCCTGGAGCAGCGCAGCCACGACCTACTGCAAGAAATAAAGAAAGTCGGTCCGGACCTGAAAGAAGCGCGCCAGAAACTCAACAAGGAATGGATCCCATACTGGATCGGCCACACCACCGAATTCCGCCCCACCACAAAAATGCCGCAGTTCCGCATGTCACAGGACGAAATCCAGGCCATCTCAGCCTTCATCTGGCAGGATTCGCTCCCCGGCCCAGCGCTTGAAAAACAAGCGCCCGGTGATTCTGCCCACGGCAAAGAATTGCTCAACGAGCGCGGCTGCCTAGCCTGCCACGCGATCGGCGAAGGCGCGAACGCAGTAGGCGGTACGTTCGCAGCAAATCTCAGCCGCATCGGCGAGAAAGAAAATTACGACTATCTCGTCCGCTGGGTCCACAATCCGCGCCAGCGCACGCGCCCCTATTGCCCTTACGAGAAAAAAGATCTCGGCCCGGAAGATTACGCCAAACACAATCTCCCCTACGTTTTCGATCTCGATCATTCGCGCTGCCCGAACGACGGTCACGAACTTCTCGTCCAGCAACCGACCGTCATGCCCAGCCTGCGCTTATCTGACGCCGAGTCGCGCGACATCGCCAGCTTCCTGATGACGCAAAAACACGCCGGCGCCACCTACGCCGCCGCCAATTACATGGACGATCCGCAGATGGCCGCTAAGGGCAAAGATCTCGTTCGCCATTACGGCTGCGCCGGATGCCATGAAATCAGCGGTCTCGAAGACGAAGGCCGCATAGGCACCGAGCTCACCAACGAAGGAAGCAAGCCCATCGAGCGTCTCGATTTCTCACTCTGGACTGAAGACGCCAAGCGCGGCGAACAACCCGTCTTCAATGCTGATGGCACATACGTCCTGAAACCCTATACGCGCGACGGCGAAAAAATGGCCTGGTACGATCCCAAAGGCTTCTTCGAGCACAAACTGGAAAATCCCGCGCTATACGACATGGGAAAATATCACGCGAATCCCATGGACGCGCTGCGTATGCCGAAGCCCAACCTGCAGTCGCAGGATGAAGTCCAGGCACTCGTCACAATGCTGCTCGGCAGCACCGATCCCACTCTGCCGCCCGAATATATGTACAAGCCCGCCGATCGCCGCAAATACATTCAAGACGGCTGGTGGATCGTCACCAAATATAATTGTATCGGCTGTCATCAGATTGACGTTGGCCAGAAATCCGTGATGCAGACTCTGCCGATGTATCAAGGCGATCAAAAGGGCAATCTGCCGCCCGTTCTCACCACCGAAGGCGCGCGCGTCAATCCCGAATGGCTCCGCGGCTTCCTCGCGAATCCCGCGCTCAGCACTACGGACACCAACCGCAACGGCGTCCGCCAGTACCTGCAAGTGCGCATGCCCACGTTCTATCTTTCGAACGACGAAATCCGCAAGCTCACGCTATTTTTCCAAGCCATGTCCTCGCAGCCCGACCCGTTCATTCCCCCCAAGGTCGAGCCGCTCAACGATGCTGAGCGCGCCATGGCCCGCGGCCTGTTCACCAGCCCGGCCGCGCCCTGCTTGAAGTGCCACATGACCGGCAACGAAGCGCACGACAAAAACGCTTCCGCGCCCAATTTCCTGCTCGCGCACGAGCGCCTGCAACCGGCATGGACCGCCCGTTGGATCACCGATCCTGCGAAAATAATCCCCGGCACCGCCATGCCCTCGGGCCTTTTCCGCAAGGACGGCGACATCTGGGTGTTCGCCGGTCCCACGCCCGCCGCCATGCAGCAATATCACGGCGATCAGGCCGACTTGCTGGTGCGTTACCTGTTCACGCTGACTCCCCAAGAGCAAGCCGCACTAACAGGCCGCACCCCCTCAGCCCGCAACATCGGCACTAGCACCGGAAGCACGAGCGCGAGCAGCAGAGCAGCAGCAAAGCAGTCCGGCGGAAAATAAGTAGCGCCGGCGTCCCGCCGGCTCGTTGCAGTTGAATTTGGTGTCGGAGTGGTAGGGGCGCCGCTTGCTGCGCCCGCCTTTCGTGGCACAGCCACTCTTGGCTGTGCGAGAAAACTGCCGCGAAAGGTGTTGTTGCTGTTGGATTTTGTTTTGCCTTTGTAGCGGCGGTCTTCAGACCGCCAGCCCTTGCAGTAGCTCTTGCATTTGTAGCGGCCAGCTTCAGCTGGGCGGCTTTGACGTTGCGTTGCGTTTCGCACCAGAAATCGAGCACTCTCGGTGCTCGATCTTGCTAGAATACTCGGTTCCGCTAAGGAGGAATTTTCCAACATGGTTAACAGATTTTCGCACCTAGCTCTCGCTGCCCTAGTGGCCCTCGCCATCACCGGCTGCGGCAGCAAAGAAAGCAGTCAAACCGCCGAGCAACCAGCAGCTCCGGCCGCCGCGCCCGCCGGAAAAACGGTTGACGCCTCGACCGCCGGCTCCGTTTCCGGCAAAGTATCTCTCGACGGCAAAGCCGCTCCAGAAAAAGCCATCAACATGAGCGCCGAGCCCTACTGCCAGAAAGCAAATTCCGGCCCGGTGACTCCTCCCACGGTAGTCGTGGACGATAAAGGCAACCTGCAAAACGTAGTGATCTTCGTGAAAGACGGCCTCGGCGATTACGTCTTCGCCACGCCCACGGATTCCGTGCCGCTAGCGCAAAAAGGCTGCATGTACTCGCCGCACGTCATTGCCGTGATGGCCGGACAAACCTTCGAAGTGAAGAACGACGACCAGACCACCCACAACATTCACCCCATGCCGAAAGACAATCGCGAGTGGAACAAGTCGCAAGCTCCCGGCACCTCGCCAATTGACGATTCCTTCGCCCGGCCCGAGCTGGCCATCCCGGTGAAGTGCAACGTCCACCCCTGGATGAAGAGCTACATCTTCGTCTTCAAGAATCCCTACTACGCCATCACCGGCAAAGACGGTTCCTTCGAGCTGAAGAACCTGCCTCCCGGCACCTATACCATCGAAGCCTGGCAGGAAAAATACGGCACTCAGGACCAGACCGTAACCATCGGCCCCAAAGAATCCAAGACAGTCGAATTTAAATTCAACGCCGCTGCCCCAGCAGCGCCACCTGCAGACTAGTTTAAGCATCAAATGTGCGAAGGGGCGGGTTTCAGTCCCGCCCCACGCTGTTCGCATCTCACGTCGCCTTTGATTTTGTCGTTGCCGTCGAAATTGTAGCGGCCGCCTGCTTTTGCCGTTTAGGCGGGCGTCTTTGATGTTTCTTTCGTAGCGCCGGCGTCTCGCCGGCTCTTTGGAGTAGACGTTGCAGCTGATCCTGTAGCGGCGCGGGCAGTCGTTCGTTTGCTCTTGCATCTGCGCCCCATCGGCGCGGCGCGAACCAATAAATCGCGGCCCCAAAGTGTGCTAGGTTATTGTCTGAAAAATATGCCAGAAATCGCCACCACCGAATCGAATCTGCCCCCCGGCCTCCACCGTTTCGCCTTCGCCACCGCGTCCGCCACTGTTCTGCTCCTAATGGCCGGCGCCCTGGTCACCAGCAACGACGCAGCCGACTCCGTCCCCGACTGGCCCCTGGCCTACGGCAAAATTATCCCCCCGCTAATAGGGGGCATCCGTTACGAATACGCCCATCGCCTCATGGCCGGTACAGTAGCCATCCTCACGCTGGTCCTAGCGATCCTGCTAGCCCGCAGCGGCTCGCGCTTCCTCCGTAATCTTGGCTTAACCGCGCTCATACTTGTAATCGCCCAAGCAGTGCTGGGCGGCATGCGCGTCCTATTTCACAACCCCGCGCTCACCGCCACGATTCACGCGATCCTCGCGCAAATCTTCTTCGTCACCGTAGTCAGCCTCACCCTCTTCACCAGCCAATGGTGGAATAGCGACCCACCCAAGATCGACGACTCAGCCTCACCACCGCTGCGCACGCTCTCAGCCGTCACCGCTGCCGCCATATTCGTCCAACTATTTCTTGGCGCAGGCTTCCGCCACGGCGCATTCCAGATCCTCCCGCACATCATCGGCGCATTCGTCGTTCTATTCTTGGCCATCTGGACCGCCCGGAATGTCCGCGTCCGCTTCGGCACCGTAAAACACCTCCGCCGCTGGGGGATCCTCCTCACATCCTTCATCGGCACCCAATTCCTGCTTGGCATCGCCGCCTATTGGGCAGTAGTCCAGGAAATAATAGCTCAGCAACCCACGACAGCCTACGTGATCCTGACGGTAGCCCACGTTCTGGTAGGCGCGCTCACACTAGCAGCGAGCGTAGTCCTCGCGCTTTCGGCCTTCCGCGCCATCCGCGGAAATGCTACAGTCTCCGCCGCAACCAAAGCAGCCGACTCGCGCGCCGAAGGCTCGCGAGCATGAACACCATGAGCATGACGATAACGACGCGCAGCACGGACGTGACGCCATGAGCAGCAACCCCCGCGCCGAAGCTATCGCCGCCTACGACAAGCCCTGGGCTTATGTCGTCCTCACCAAGCCTGACGTCACTTTCCTAGTCGTAATCACAACCGTCGCAGGCTTCTACCTAGGCAGCGCTGGCCCCATGGAATGGGCGCGCCTCATGAACACCCTCTGCGGCACTCTGCTCGTAGCCGGAGGCACCGCCGCCCTAAATCAATACGTCGAACGACACATGGACGCAGTAATGCGCCGCACCGCCTCGCGCCCGCTGCCTCTCGGAATTCTGCAACCAAAAGAAGTGTTGCTCTTCGGCGTAGCCACCATAATCGCGGGCACCGTCTGGCTAGTACTCGCAGTAAACGCCCTAGCCGCTTTCATCGCCCTGGCCACCAGCGTCTCCTATCTCGGCGCCTACACTCCGCTGAAGACGCGCACCACGCTAGCCACCGCCGTAGGCGCCATACCCGGCGCCCTGCCACCGCTGATCGGCTGGGCCGCCGCTACCGGCACGCTCTCCGCCGGAGCCTGGATCCTCTTCGCAATTCTATTTTTCTGGCAGTTCCCGCACTTCATGGCCATCGCCTGGATGTACCGCGAAGATTACGGCCGCGCCGGAATTCTCATGCTTCCAGTCGTGGACCGGTCCGGCGATCGCACCTTCCGCCTGATCATCGTCACCTCCGCGATCCTGATCCCAGTCAGCATGCTGCCCGCCGTCCTCGGCATGGCCACCATAAATTATTTCTACGGCGCCCTCATCCTGGGGATGCTCCTGCTCCTCGTCTCCTACTGGGCCAACCGCGTTCGCACCAACGTTCGCGCCAAGTGGCTGATGCACGCCACCGTCGCGCATATTCCGCTGCTCCTCGGCTGGATGATTGTGGACAAAGTCTCCCGATGACCGCCGCGGCCGCAGCAGGAGGCGTGTACATGACGTCCAAAGCGCACCGCATCGAGATCGGTGCACTCTGTAGCGCGGCAATCCTGATTTCGCTCTGGGGAGTTGTCTGGGACATCACCAGCGGCCTGATCACCAGCGGCATTGACGGCATCATGCTGCTCCTAATCGCCCTGATGATCGCCGGCATCTTCAGCGCGATGCTAGCCCACATGCTCTGGCAAGCTGGCCTGATTCCGTTCCTCAAGCCCGCGCCCGCACCGCCAGCCAAGGCCGCAGCCGCCGCGACCGCTCCGAAACCTGCTGCCCCTGCAGCTGCAACAGCGGCGCCGCCAAAACCCGCCGCCGCTCCGCCAGCCGCAACCGTAAACGCTCCAGTAGCATCTCAGGCCGCCCCTGCGCCCGCGCCGAAACCAGCCGCGCCTCCCGCAACGCCGTCAACCACCCCGGGCGAGCCACCCACAAAGTGAATTCGCGCTCAACCGGCCCCGCGCACAACAGCAACAAATGAATTCCTCAGCTCCAACTTCGGCTCACTCCACCGCCGACGCCACCGCCAAACCACAAAAATCTTTCGGCGGACGCTGGGCCCTGGCCATAGTAGTTCTCACCCTTGCCTTCGTAATCATGCCGTTCTTGTTCTGGAACGCCACCTGGTTCGGCCGCCCCATCACCGACGCGCAAATCGCCAAAGCCCTCGCCGACCGTACGCACCCCCGCGAAATCCAGCACGTCCTCTCGCAGTTCGAAACCCGTATCGAGCGCGGCGACTCCTCCGTGCACAAGTGGTATCCGCAAATGGTCGCCCTCTCGAAAGATCCCATTGACGAAATCCGCGTCACCGACGCCTGGGTGATGGGCCAGGACAACACCGCCCCAGAATTTCACCAAGCCCTTCTGCCGATGCTCAACGATCCCAATCCCATGGTCCAACGCAACGCCGCGCTCTCGCTCGTCCGCTTCCAGGACGATTCCGGCCACGCCCAAGTCGTCTCTATGCTCCAAACCTACACAATGAACGCGTCGCTGGCGGGCGCTCTCTCAACGCGTCTGAAGCCCGGAGAAGTTGTGAATCCCGGCACACTAGTAGGTCACATCAAAGCAGCAGGGAAGAGCAATGAGGTTCGCGCAAACGTCCCCGGCACGGTGGACCACTGGCTGGTGAAAGACGGCGCCACAGTGAGCGCGGGCCAACCAATCCTGACCCTGGCTCCCAACGAAAGCATGGCCTGGGAAGCCCTGCGCGCCCTATTCCTGACAGGCCGCGCCGAAGACCTACCCTACGTAAATCAATTCGTCCGCGGCACAGACGGCATGTCTCCCCAAGTAGGTGCGCAAGCCCAAGCCACAGCCCGCGCCATCCAAGATCGCGCCACCCACTAACCTGAAAACGCCAACCTCCCGATTAGTGCGCTACTGTCGCAACGCCGCGCTCCGTTTTCGTGGCACAGCGACTCTTGGCTGTGTGTGCAGATTTCAGGCGTGCCCTCACTACTGCTTATACTGAATCACCGCCTGTCCATCCACAATCTTGATATCCGAAATATCCGCCGGCAACCGCAGCTTGTCCCGATTCTCCGGCGAAGCCATCATCTTCTCCACCGCCGCATTCAAAGTGGACTGCGGCAACGGCAACGACCCGAGCTTCCCGCTAACCGGCTCAAACTTCACAAATCCATTCTCCGAGCTCAAATGCCCGTCGAGTTCCAGGGAAATATCCTTCCCATGAAAATCAAAAATCACATAAGCCTTCACCAAATCCCCAACCATGTCCACCTTCACATCCTTCACCGAAGACTGCACATCCTCCAGCGACCGCGGATCCCCCGCCGCCAAAGCCGCGCTAGGATCGTTCGCCGCATTCCCACCACCGCCGTCCGCCGCAACTGCAGGCGCAGCGCCATTCCCAGCACCCGAATTACCAGCCGAAGGACCCGCAGGAGCCGCCGTCTGCGTCTGCAAATTCTGCGCCAGATAAGAATTCAATTCGCTGCGATCCAAAGCCACCTGGCCCGCCTGCCCCGCAGCTTTAGCCTGATCTGCCGCCGCAAATTTCTGCTCCGCACGCTCCACCGCGCCAGGATCCAACGGAATATTCGGCGCCGGCGATTTGTGCAGCACCAGCACAATCGTCAAAATCAAACCCGCCAAACTACTCCACGATAAAATCTTATAAATCGTCCCCAGCAATTTTGTATCAGCCATAACTCACCCCTATGCCGCAAACGCGCCCAAAATCAGCACGGAATCCAGCATAGCAGCAAGGAAGGGAGCTACAGGTTTACCGCCCACCAGAAGTGCTCAATCACCCATTGAACCAAAGTACAGCCGCACCCGGGACCGGCTTCGTGGCACAGCCACTCTTGGCTGTGCGGCGCGACCGTTGCCACACGCATTGCCGTCGCCTTGGTTTTCAGCTTCGCTACGCCTGATCTGACTCGGTAGGGGCGCTGCTAGTGAATCGCCCTGTAGGGCGATTCATCCTTCGATCCCGCTGTGCGGGATCGAAGGACTGCGCCCCAGCTTGCCCGGATGTTAGCCTCTTCTCGCAGTCGTGGTTGACCTGCTGCCGCGACCACGCTCACTTCTTCTTCGCAAAATATTTCGCATAATACAAAATCCCCGCCACCGTCTTCCCGTCCCGTATTTTCCCGCTCCGTATCCACCGCTCCACTTCGCGCAAGGAAAAAATTCTCTGCTCGATCTTCTCGTCAGCCTCAGGCTCAGCTGCTCCCGCCTTCAATCCACTCGCCAAAAATATCGCCATGTTCTCCCGCAAAAATCCCGGACTGGGAAACAAATCCATCAGCAGCCTCATCCGCCGCGCCGTATAACCAGTCTCCTCCCGCAACTCCCTCCGCGCCCCGGCCTCAAAACTCTCATCCCCATCCCGCCGCCCTGCGACCAACTCCCACAAATACTGCTCCACGCTGTGCCGGTACTGCCGTATCAAGACAATCCGCTCCATCGCCCAAGACCGGTAAAACCACCACCGACCCAGGATGCACAATTATGTCCCGCGAAGCCTCCACCCCACTAGGCTCAATCACTCTCTCCCGCTGCACATCAAAAACCCGCGTATGCAGAACCAACTCGCTGCTCAAAATCTTCGCAGTAGCATTTCTCTTCGCCACGTTCGCTCCAGTCATTCCGTCTTCGACAAAGCATACTAACCCAACCCCGCCTCCGTCGAATACTGCGCCATCACGACGCGATTTCTTGCCGCCCGCAACCCCGTTGCATATACTGCTTCCGACAAACAAACCAATGCCAATCAACACAGTAATCGTTGACGACGAGCGCCCAGCCCGCGACGAGCTCCTGTATCTCCTAAAAGGATTCCCCGAAGTAAACGTCGTCGCGCTCGGCAGAAACGGCCTGGAAGCGGTCAATCTAATAAAAGAACACGAACCCGACCTCGTCTTCTTGGACGTCCAAATGCCCGGCCTCGACGGCTTCGGCGTAATCAAAAAACTCCTCGAACGCCGGCTCCCCGTCCCGCAAATCGTCTTCGCCACCGCCTTCGACAACTACGCCATCCAAGCCTTCGATGTAAACGCAGTCGACTACGTCCTCAAGCCCTTCGACAAAGCCCGCATCTCCAAAGCCCTGCAACGCGCCAAAAAAATGCTCGACGCCCACACCTCCCCCGTAGAACGCCTCGAAACTCTAATGGGCCAACTCACCGCACCGGCAGCCACCATCGCGAAATCCGCCCAACCAGTAAAGCTCCTGGTGAAATCCCAAGAACGCATGTTCCTGGTAGATGCCGACGACATGATCTACTCCTCCATCCAGGACGGCACCATCACCATCTTCACGCGCGACTTCGAGGGCGTCTCCAACTACCGCACCATCGAGGAGCTTTCCGCCTCCCTCGACGCCGATCGTTTCTGGCGCGCGCACCGCTCGTACCTCGTCAACATCAATCACATAAAAGAAGTCGTCCCCTGGTTCAAGTCCAGCTACATGCTAAAAATGAACGACAAGCGCGCCAGCGAAATCCCCGTCTCGCGCGCCCAAACCAAACGCCTGCGCGAGCTTCTGAAGCTTTAAATGTCTCGAAGCAGCCGGACGATTCGAGCAAAGCATCCTAGTTTTTCAGGGGGCACTATGCCACGCCATAAACGCTTTCTCTCTCTCGCAGCAGCAACGATAGCAACCTGCATCATGGCGATCTCACTCTTGACCGTCGCGCCAGGCGCACCAGCGCAAGCAACCGCCCCGTCGCAAAGCAACGCGCACGCTCCAGCTGGGACCGGCTCCATCTTCGGCAACGTTTCCGATCACCAAGGCTCCCCACTAGCCGGCGCTCAAGTCACCCTAACCAATCTCAGCACCAAGGAAACCACGAACGGCAGCACCGACGGCACCGGCGCCTACAGCTTTGACAACCTGAAGCCCGGCCACTATTCCATACTCTTCGAATCCAAAGGCCTCGTCGCAAAGACCCAAACGCTCGAAATAAAACCCGGCAAAAAATCCAAAGTAAGCGAACGCCTAAAACCCCCCGAAGTAAAAGAGAAACGCAACGTCGAATAACCTCACAGAATCCTCGCCGCGCATTTTCGTGGCACAGCCACTCTTGGTGTCAAGTTCCAGGACATGCTTTACACAGTGTTATCAGGACATCCTTTACACTTTGCGGGTCAGCTCACCCAGCGGTCCACCGCGGTGGACCGCTGGGTGACGAGGTCGAGTTCGCGCACCAGGCTGCGGCAGTAGTACACCAACACGCGCCCATCCAGACGCTCGATGCGCACCCATTCGCCCGCCAGCGCCCGGCTGATTTCCCAGGTGCGCCCTTGCAGCTGGAGCCGGCCTACCTTCGATACCCGGTAGACTTCCGCTCCCACTTCGTATTCCCAAGTCGGCGGCTGCGTCACATAGCGGCGTGCACTTTTCTGCCACACCGTCGCCGGCGTTTTCATCGCCAGCGCTTCGTGCGGCCGCTCGTGATTATATTCATGACGAAATTTGTCCAGCCAGATTTGCCGCTCCGCACGCGCCGGGATTCCTCGTCGCTGCATCGCCGCACTTAACGCTCCGTGAAAGCGCTCCACTTTCCCTTGCGTCTGCGGATGGCGATACCCGCTGAAGTGCAGCTGGATTCCTTGCCGCATGATCCACACCGTCAGCCAGGTCCAGCCCGCCGCCGCTTTCATGTTCCACCACGGCGTCCCGTGATCCATTAGCATCTCTTCCGGCACGCCACACTGCTGGAACGCTGCGATCAACTGCTGTTTTACGGGCGCCGCTTTGGTGGACCAGGTTCCGTGCAGCGCGATCGCATAGCGGCTGTGATCATCCAGCACCGACAGCGGACCCACCGGCGCGTCCCATCCCAGCGGGCTTTTGAAATCCATCTGCCACAACTGATTGGCGGCGCCGCGCTCGAAGCGCCCCACCGCCGCGCGAAACCGGTCTTGCGCTCGCACCAAACCACGCCGCAATAAAATCCGGTGCACCGTGATCACCGGCAGATGAATCCCCTCGTCCGCCAGCAACACTCGCAACTTCCGCGCGCCCCAGTCCGGCCGCTGCTGTCGCAACTCCACTACGCGCTCCTCCAGATCGCTGGCCGTCTGCGCCGGACTCTGGTGCGGACGCCGGCTCTTCTCCACCACGCCGGCAATCCCCTCCGCCGTATAGCGCCGCAGCCACTGATAACCTGTCGGCCGCGAGATCGCAAACTCCTCGCACAAGGCGCTCATCGTCTTCTCTCCGCGTTTCGCACTCACCACAAAACGTACGCGCTGCTCGTCTACGTTCACCGTTCCCCACGCCATCCTCGCCCTCGCCCGAGGGCTCGTTATCTCCGTATCCCTCGTTCACTCTCCCCGCCGAGTGTAAAGGATGTCCTGATAACGCTGTGTAAAGGATGTCATGAGACTGAACACACTCTTGGCTGTACTCTTTCGGTTGGCTTTGTAGCCGCCGGGCTTGGCTCGCGGGACCGGGCAGCCGTTGCCGTCGGTTTTCTCTGCGACCTTAGCGTCGGATCTTTCCGCCTTTCTCTTCACTCGCCTTCATCACTGCCGTTATCAGTGTTCATCTGCGTTCATCTGTGGTGCCTCCGAACGCTGCGGCGCACACGCTCCACAAACTTTCCCATCGGATCGACTCCATCACTGGTGCCTTTGCCCTCCCCACTGTGCTAGCATCACTGCTACACCTCTCGATGGATTTTTCACTCAGCAGCGACCAAATTCTCATCCGCGACACCGTCCGCCAATTCATGGAAACGGAAATGCGCCCCATCCTCCGCGAATACGAGCGCGCCGAAAAATTTCCCGCCGACCAACTCAAGAAACTCGGCGAACTAGGCTGCTGCGGCATGCTAATCCCCGAAGAATGGTCCGGTGCCGGCACCGACACAGTAAGCTACGCCCTGATGCTGGAAGAAGTAGCCCGCGTGGACGCCTCCACCGCCGTAGCTCTCAGCGTCACAAACTCAGTGGTCGCCGTCCCGCTCTGGAAATCCCGCAGCGAAGCACAGAAGAAAAAATATCTCCGCCGCCTCGCAACCGGCGAAATTCTCGGGGCCTTCTGCCTCACCGAGCCGCAAGCCGGCTCCGACGCCGCCGGAATCCAAACACGTGCCGTCCGCGATGGCGATCACTACCTTCTGAACGGCACCAAAGCCTGGGTCACCAACGGCGGCGTCTCTGGTCTCTACATCGTCTTCGCCAAAACTGATCCAGCAGCTGGCAGCCGCGGCGTCTCCGCCTTCCTGGTAGAACCCGATTTTCCCGGCTTCCGCATCAGCCGCTACGAAGATAAAATGGGACTGCGCCTCTCGCGCAGCGCCGAAATTTCGCTGCAAGATTGCCGCGTCCCAGCAGAAAATCGCCTCGGCGAAGAAGGCCAAGGCCTGCGCATCGCGCTCGAATCGCTAGACGGCGGCCGCATCGGCATAGCTGCGCAATCCGTAGGCTTAGCTCAAGGCGCGCTAGAAGCCGCCACACGCTACGCCAAACAAAGAAAAACTTTCGGCCACCCAATCGCCGAATATCAAGCCATCCAATGGATGCTAGCCGACATGGAAACAGAAGTCTCAGCCGCCCGCGCCCTGACCCACTACGCCGCCTGGCAACGTGATAAGGAATTGCGCGATCAAGAAGCTCGAGGAAGGGAAGTGACCCTCCATAAAATCAAGCCAAGCCGGAGGCCGCGATGCCGCAAGCCGCCCGCGTGGCTCGAGCGCCTCGCGTGCAAAACTGTATGCCAGCGAAATGGCGAATCGCGTAGCCTACAAAGCGGTCCAAGTGCACGGCAGCAGCGGCTATTCGCGCGAAACCGACGTCGAGCGCTACTATCGCGACGCCCGCGTCCTCACAATTTACGAAGGCACCAGCGAAATGCAGCGCCTGGTAATCGCCCGCGACCTGCTGCGCCACTGATATTTTGTTCTTTTAATCTTAGGAGATCGATCTAATCTTGGCTAAACAGAAACGAGTCCTCAGCGGCATGCGCCCCACCGGCCGCCTCCACCTGGGCCATTTCTTCGGCGCCCTATCGAATTGGCTCAAGCTCCAAAACGAATACGACTGCTACTTCTTCGTAGCCGACTGGCACGCCCTCACTACCCATTACGAAGACACCAGCTCCATCGCCGAAAACACCCTGCAAGTGGCCATGGACTGGCTAGCGGTCGGCCTAGACCCACAAAAATCCACGCTCTTCGTCCAATCCCAGGTCCTGGAACACGCCGAGCTTCACGTCCTCCTCTCGATGATCACTCCGCTAAGCTGGCTAGAGCGCGTCCCCACCTACAAAGAACAAATCGAAAACCTAAAAGGCCGCGACCTGGGCACCTACGGCTTCCTCGGCTACCCGCTCCTCCAATCCGCCGACATCGTAATGTACGGCGAACCAAAAAAAGATTTGCTGGTGCCCGTAGGCGAAGATCAAGCGCCCCATGTTGAGTTAACTCGCGAAGTCGTTCGCCGCTTCGATTCGCACTTCGGTTTCGGCGTGAAGGAAGATATTTTTCACGAGGACGAGCGCAAGAATCTCACTGCAATTTGGAACGAATTTGTCCCGGGCCATCGAGCAGCGCCAAGATCCGAGGGCGGCATCGACGCGGAGAATCGCGCCTATATCCGCAGCGAACTGCGGCGGGTTGCGTCCGAAATCGGCATTCAGAATTTCCTCGAACGAGTCGGCAATCGAAAGCGTTTTTTCGAAATCAGCCAGATATTGCGCGAGCCAGCCTATCTCCCCACCGAAACCCCACGCCTCCCAGGCCTCGACGGCCGCCGCATGGCCAAATCCTACGGCAACGCCATCTGGCTAACCGATCCCCCTGACGAAATCCGCACCAAAACCCGCAACATGCTCACCGACCCGCAACGCGTTCGCCGCACCGACCCCGGGCGCCCCGAAATCTGCCCAGTCTTCGCATATCACAAATTATTTTCGCCGCCAGACACCGTCGCCCGTATTGACCGCGACTGCCGTTCCGCCGCCATCGGCTGCGTGGACTGCAAAAAAGAAATGGCCGAAAGCCTGGTCAAGTGGATCGAGCCCATCCAGGCACGCCGCAAACAATTTGAGGCCAATCCACAGCAAGTTTGGGATATCCTCGACACCGGCTCGAAGCAAGCCCAGAAGGTCGCGCGCAAAACCATGAAGCGCGTCCGCAACGCGATCTTCCAGTGGGACGAAGCCCGCAAATCATCAGCCGCGCCGGTACGTGTTGACGTCGCCTTTGAATTTGTAGCGGCCGGTCCCTTTTTTGGGACCGGGCGGCCGTTGCTTCCGCTTTTGTAGCGGCGGTCTTCAGACCGCCAGCTTTTGAAGTTGGTTTCGTAGCGCCGGCGTCTCGCCGACTCTCAGCCGTGCAAACGTCCATCGGTTCAGCACTAGCAGGAGGCTGACGCACAGAATGGCATCACCCTATCGCATCAACCTACCATCCTACGAAGGCCCGCTCGATCTCCTGCTCGATCTGATCCGCAAGCAGGAGATGGACATCCACAATATCCCCATCGCAAAAATCACCGAGCAATATCTCGACTACCTCCATCAACTCGAAAAACTGGACATAGATGTCTCCGCCGACTTCATCTACATGGCCGCCACCCTAATCCACATCAAATCGAAAATGCTGCTACCAGTGGACCCGCTCCTCGCCGCCGAAGAACAAGACCCGCGCGACGAACTGGTCCACCGCCTCCTCGAACACGAAAAATTCAAAAACGCCGCCCAGCTCCTCTACCAAAAACAACAAGTCGAAGCCAACGTCTGGTCGCACCCAGATAAATCCCTGTACGGCGGCGACGAAGTCCAAGGTGAGCTGGTAGTCTCACTGGTAGACCTAGTCAAAACATTCCAACAAGTTCTGGAACGCCGCAAAGAAGTCCCGCAATTCGGCCTGCGCCACGACACAGTCTCGATCGCCCAAATGATGGACCGCCTGCGCCAGCGCTTGGTAGTCACCGACGATCCCGTCTCCCTGATCGCTTTCTTCGAAACATGCGAAACCAGAAACGCCATGATCGTCGCCCTGCTGGCCGTGCTAGAAATGGTCCGTATGCAGGCCGTCATGCTAGTCCAATCCGATCTCTTCGAAGACATCCGCCTGCGCAAACACAAAATGTTTGACGCAGTCTTCGCCGGCCCCGACGCCATGTCCCAAATCGAGGAGCAATACCTGTGACTGTACTTTCCACGCTTTCCGCCGGCCTGGCATCCAACTGTCATCCCGAACGAAGTCCCGCGCTTTTTCTTTTCGCGCCGCAGTATGGACGCGCGCGGGACGCAGCGAGGGATCTGCTTCTGCTTTTGCCGTAACCGCACCACCGCAATCACCAAGGGGAAACGCATGACGCCACAAGAAATCCAATCCTCACTAGAAGCCATCATCTACGCCGCCGACGAGCCCGCCACGCTCGACCAAATCTCCAAAGCCCTCGGCATCGAAAAACCCGAAGCTCGCGCCGCGCTCGAACAACTCACCGCCGCCTACCAGACCGACGACCGCGGCATCGAAGTCCGCAAAGTCGCCGGCGGCTGGAAGTTCTACACCAAAGCCCAACATCACGACGTAGTCCGCAAATTCATCAAAAGTCTGCAACCGCCGCTGCGCCTCACGATGCCCGCGCTCGAAACTCTAGCCGTGATCGCCTACAAGCAGCCAGTCACCGTCCCCGAAATAAACGAAATCCGCGGCGTCCACGTAGGCGGCGTAATCAAAACGCTCCTCGAAAAGCGCCTGATCACCACCGCCGGCCGCAAAGAAGTCATCGGCCGCCCCATCCTCTATCGCACCAGCAAACAATTCATGATGCGCTTCGGCCTCTCCGACCTCGACGAACTCCCCAGCCTGAAAGAATTCGAAGCCCTGGCCCAAGCCGCCCTAGGCTCCGACGAAGGCATAGCCGAAGCCCAACCAGAAGACTCGGCAGCAATCACCGAAGAAGTTGTGACGCAGAAATTGTTGACGCAGAAGTCGTCAGCGTAGAAGTTGTACCGAAGCCGAACACAGTCACCGAAGTAGTCGCTGAAAGTCCGCCGCCGCACTCAACGATGACTTCTCCGATGACGCTGCCTCGGAAGCCGGAACCGTGCCCGGAAACGCAACGATTCCATCTCCGACGCACCCCAAGAATCACAATCTCCCGCAACCACTGCGTCCGACGACGCCGATAAATCCCGCGCCGCAGCGGCCAGCGCCAGCTCCACCAACCGATCCCCTGAACCGAGGGTTAGCGACGCTCGCATCAGTTGACGTTGCCGTTGGTTTTGAATTTGTAGCGGCCGCCTTCAGGCGGGCGTCTTTGACGTTCGCATTGTTGTTGCACTTGGTGTCGCGTTTGCTTTTGGTGTTGCCTCTGTAGCGGCCGGTTCAGCCTCATCGAACCGGGCAGCCGTTGCCGTTGGTTTCTCTGCGTTCTCAGCGCCTCTGCGGTGGTCCTTCTCGCTGATCGCGCCCTACCTTCTCATTCGCTCCAAACCCAATTTTCCGCTAAGCTATACCCGCACCAAGGAGCCACTCAGCCTTCCCATGCTCGAACGACTACAGAAAATAATCGCGCGCGCCGGCATCGCCTCCCGCCGCCACGCCGAAGAACTAATCAAATCCGGCCTAGTCACCGTCAACGGCCAAACCATCACCGAACTAGGCAGCAAAGCCGACGAATCCAAAGACCACATAAAAGTCCAAGGCAAACTTCTGCGCCCAGAAACCGAGCGCGTTTATTTGCTCCTAAATAAACCCCCCGAAGTAGTCTCCACTATGATTGACCCCAAAGGCCGCCGCTCCCTCTCAGACATGCTTCACGGAGTAGCCCAGCGCGTCTTTCCCGTAGGCCGTCTCGAATATCACAGCCTCGGCCTGGTCTTTCTCACCAACGACGGCGAGCTAGCGAATCTGATGCTCAAAGCGCACCACCTCCCCCAGACCTACAATTTAAAATTAAAAACGCTCCTAACGTTCGACGAAACCACGGCTCTCGAGCAATCCACCGGCGCCCGCATCACCCGCATCAAAGGCAAAGACGCCCCCTGGTACGAAGTGACGCTCTCTGAAGCTCGCCGCGACGCGCTACGCAATCGGCTGTTCCAAACCGGCCACCCGGTAGAAAAAATCAAGCGCGTAAAGATCGGCAACCTCGCGCTCGAATCTCTAGCGCCAGGCATGTATCGCCCGCTTTCAGACGCCGAAGTAAATACCCTGAGCCGAATGGTGCAACCAGGCGCGACGCCAATCAACCAAGCAGCGAAACCGGCAGCTGCCGCAAGCGACCAGCCAGGTACCCCGCCAACACAAACAGGCATCTCCACGCTAGGAATTGCCGCCGGAATCGCGCGCCGTCCCTTCGTCAAGCGCCGCCCCTATCAACCCAAGCCCAAACCCGGCGAAGCAAAGCGCCCCAATCAACCGTTCACTCCGCGCGACAATGCAACCCCGCGCTCTCACCAAAATTTCCAGAACGTACCGCAAGATCGCTCGGCGACGACAGCGCCACCACCAGCTAGAACAGCTCCGTTCTCGCGCCCACCACAAAACAGCTTCCAAAACTCTCGCCCCGGCGATTCCGCGCGTTCCGATTTCAAATCACGTCCAGCAGCCGCGGGCGGACGCCCCTCGAAACCGCCATTCTCAAAACCTTTCGGCGCAAAGTCACACGGCGCAAAATCATTCGACCCGAAATCGCGCGGCGAAAAACCCCGCGGCCCGTGGAAACCGCGCCCACCGTTCAGAAGGGAAGGCCCCGGCGGATCAAAACCACATTACGGCGAAAAAAAGCCATTCCAGAAGTTTCGTTCGGATTCCTTCGGCCGTCCAGATCAAGACTCCGACTACGATCGCCCCATCAAACCAAAATCCGAAGCCCCCTGGCGCCGCACCGAATCGCAGCAACCCAGCGCACGTCCCAGCGGAGGCCCCGGCTCAAAATTCCGAAAATTTCCATCCACCGGCGGCAGCCGCAAGCCCGGCGCCCCCTGGAAATCGCGAAAGCCCTCAGAACCCGGAGCATTCGGTCGCGCGAAAAGCAAATTTACGAAGCCAGGCGGACGCCCAACAGGAATGAAGCCGCGCCCAGGCGCAGGCGGACCAAAACGCAGCCACAGCCGCCCTGGCCAGCACAAACCCAAACCAGGAAACTACACGGGTCCCAAGGGCAGGCGCTGAGCCACTCCAGCGAATGACCACACGCATTCATGATCTCGTCCCCGCTCACATTCGCGCGCTCGCGCCCTACGTCCCCGGAAAACCAATCCAAGAGGTCGAACACGAACTAAAAATGCACCCAATCAAACTCGCTTCTAACGAAAATCCCCTAGGCCCTTCGCCTCTGGCTCTAGCCGCAGCACAAAAAGCTCTCGCCGATTCCAATCGCTATCCCGACGGCAGCGGCTTCTACGTCCGCGAAGCTCTGGCCAAAAAACACAACGTCCCCACGGAAAACATAATTCTGGGCGCAGGCTCTACCGAATTAATCGACCTGGCCTCCCGCATCATGCTCACCACCGCTGATTGCGGCGTCACCTCACACGGTTCTTTCCCGCTCTACTACATCGCCATCCGCGCCGCCGGAGCACGCCTCCTCGAAATCCCTCTGCGCAATTACGCCTTCGATTTAGACGCCATCGCGCGCAATCTGCCGCCCGATGCGAAACTCGTTTATCTCGCGAATCCCAATAATCCCACCGGCACCATGTTCACCGCCGACGAGCTCGATTCCTTTTTGGCCCGTGTCCCCGAAACCGTTCTAGTGATAGTGGACGAAGCCTATTTCGAATATGTCGACCGCCTCGACTACTCGCGCTCCATAGCCGTAGCCCAACGCCGCCGCAACGTAATCGTCCTGCGCACTTTCTCGAAAGTGTACGGCTTGGCCGGAATGCGCATCGGCTATGGCATCGGTCCCGCTGATCTGCTGGGCGAAATGAACAAGCTTCGCGGCCCGTTCAACACTTCCGGCGTAGCCCAAGCCGCAGCCCTGGCCGCACTCGATGACACAGAACACGTTCGCCGCTCCCTAGAATCCAATCGCGCCGGCATGGCTCAGCTGAAGGCCGGCCTGAACCAGCTAGGCATCCAATTCGTCCCGTCGTTCGCAAATTTCCTGCTAGTAGAATTCGGACGCGATGCCGAACCCATCAGTGAAGAACTCCTAACCCGCGGCGTAATCGTCCGCCCCATGCGCTGGATGGGACTCCCCACAGCCATCCGCGTCTCCGTCGGCACGCCCGAAGAAATCAAAAAATTTCTGGACTCACTCGCCCTCGTGCGAGACACTACGCCCCGCGAATCCAGGCCCTCCATCCGCCAATTTCTGGAAGGCGATTCCCGGGACATCTAATGACTCAATCCACCAACGAATTCAACGCGTCCACAAACTTGTCCGTGCACGGAAATTGCAGCGCTTCGTCCGCGCCCAACGATCCAGTCACAGAAATTCTCAAAACCAGTCGCACCATAGCCGTCGTAGGCCTCTCCAATCGCAAATTTCGCCCCAGCTACGGCGTAGCCGATTACTTGAAATCCGTCGGCTACCGCATCATTCCTGTAAATCCGCTGGAAACAGAAGTCCTGGGTGAGAAGTCCTACGCCCGCCCGGAAGACATCCCCGAAAAAGTAGACATAGTTGACATTTTCCGCCGCTCCGAATTCGTTCCCGAAATCGTTGACGCCGCCATCCGCATCCACGCCCGCGCCATCTGGATGCAAGAAGGTGTAATCCACCACGAGTCCGCCGAACGCGCGCGCCGCGCCGGCCTCTTCGTCCAAATGAATTCCTGCATCCTAAAAGAACATGTCCGGCGCCTCCGCCTCACAAAAGAGCCCGCGGACATATAGCATTTGCTGAACTGAGTTGATCTCGTGGATCTGCCACAGGACCGCTCGGTTCTGGTAGGGCAGGCCTCCGGTAGTAACTCTTTTCGGAAAATAGATAGCGTGCGCCAGATTCAATCGCGAAGGCAAATTCTATGAGGAACGCAAGGTTGAGTCGCATCATTTTCTGCGCGTTAGCCGCCACGTCAGGTTGCCGGGCGCCCTCCAAGGACTGGAACAGCACGTGGAAAATGGATGTCCAAAAAAGTAGACTTCAGAGCTACCCCATGACGATTTCAATTTCGCAGGACGGCGAGTATCGGACGGACGACGGATTTGTGAAGAACACGTTTCGCTGCGATGGAGTGTATCGACCGATCGGGAATAATCGTACACAAGCCTGCGTCAAAAGCGGCCCGACGACTTTAGACATGACCCGAATGGAAAACGGGGTAAAGGTGAACACATATCGTTGGGAGCTTTCGGCTGACGGGAAGATTTTCACATCGACGGCAACCGCGTTTCGGCCGAGCGGGCCGGTCAGTATGGGCCAACTCGTCGCCACGCGTAGTGCGGGTTCCAATGATTTTGCGGGCGAATGGAAGGATGCGCACTTTCAACAGTCGGGTCCAGAGTTGACGCTGAGGCTTGATCGTCAGTTCCTGCATATTAGATATCCGGATTCAGGCAGTTACATTGACGCGCCACTCACCGGGGACGACGCGCCGGAGCACGGGGTTCACACTCTTGATGGGGTTACCTATTCCGTTCAGACAGGTGGACCACGACAGATTTACATTCTGGTGAAGCGCGATGGCAAAGCTCTCACTCAAAGTTCTCTCGAGTTGAGCGGCGATGGAAGAGTCATTACCGAATCGCGATGGACCCCAGGTCATCCAGCTGACAAGGGCACGTTGGTCTACGAACGGCTGTAGAGGTTCGACTACGACAAACTCTCGGCCGGGCGGCAACGAATTCTCACTCCAACCGATACATCACCAGCGCCCGTTTCCCCGGCTCCGTGACGCCAACGGTCGCACCATCCGGCGCAATCGAAAAACTATGAAACTCCAACCCATGAAAAAACGGCTCGAACACTCCGTTATAAACCCCCACCCAAACCAAATTGTTCGACGCCTGCGGCTGCCCGCGCTTCAACAAAATATGCTGCTCGTCCTTCGACCACTGAAATTCCCCAATCGCCACGCGCACCACCACTGGCCGCGCTCGGCCAACCACGTCGCGCACCTCCAACGTGTCGCCATCCTTAAAATAAGCGAGCTTCCGGGCCGAAGGCGCCACGGCCAAAAATCCTGCATACTCCTCCACCGATCCCAGCTCCGTCACCCGCTCCTGCACCAAATCCAACTGCATTATCTTCGGCGGCCCCACCAACCGAGTGTTCTGTTCAATCGCAAACGCCTGGTTGCGCTTCGTGTCCCAAACCACGGCCGCAAACGTGAACCCGTCAAACAGCACGCGCTTCTTTCCATCCGCCGGCCGCATCGCATTAATCTGGCTTAGCCCTCCGGTAGTCTTGGACAAATAAACCAAACGTCTGCCCATCCGCCAGCCAAGCCGCATTAAACGCATCCGAAAGCGTCGCCGTCTTCGATCCCGAAATCGAAATTTCGTGCCCCTCCGCATCCATCAGATACAAAATGGTATTCGGCCGCACCGTCTGCTGCTCATCCATCTGCTGGACGATGCTCCCTCGCGGCTGCGCCAGCTCCGAAGTATCCATCTTCACCACAATCCGCTTACCGTCAGGCGACCAAGTCAGCGTGTCCACTTGGTAGCTATGCTGGTGCGGCAGCGGCGGATGCTTCGCGTCCCCCGGATCGCTAGGCTCCTCATCCGGAGTGGAAGGCACCGGCGTAAACTTATCGCCATCAATAATCTTCTTCTTTTTTCCGTCCATCTCGCCGACCCAGAAATCATCGTGCTCCACAATCAATTTCTTGATCCGCTTCATTCGCTCCACGGCATAAACCACATGATTATCCTGCGAAATCGCAAACGCCTGCACATCCTGATCGAACATCGCAATTTGCTTTATTTCCGCCAGACCTACCATCGGGATCAAAGGAATGAGCGCCACAACGAACCACAACAAATAACTAATAGCCCTCGCACGGGAGCCTGGAAGGGGAGTGGTGGAAGGCCCGGGAACGCCGGCCTTCACAGTCCGTGCCAAAACTCGGAAATCTTTGTGGGTCGTGGCTTTAGCCACGACATAATCCGCGCCCCACGCGAGCGGCTTTAGCCGCTGAAGTTCTGACTGTGCTCTCCCGCACAGACTGATCGGCCTCGCCGTACAGCCGCTCAAACGGATAGATTCAGCGCCCGCAGCCCCACCATTCACGCGCATCACTTGTCTTTAGTCTCCGCCGGCTTCTTCTGAATCCGCCGAATTTCCTCCAGCCGCAACCGTATCCGCGCCTCAAATCCCTGATCCGTAGGCTGGTAATATACCCGTCCCGCCAAACTCTCCGGCAAACAGCTCATGTCCGTAACCTTATCCTCGAAATCGTGCGCGTACTGATATCCGTGCCCATAACCAACATTCTTCATCAACCCCGTCACCGCATTCCGTATCTGCAGCGGCACCGGCTCCGCCATCGTGGTCTGCAAATCGTCCTGCACTTTACCGTAAGCCTTGTACACGGCATTCGATTTCGGCGCGAGCGACAAATACACCGCCGCCTGCGCCAAAGCCAAATGTCCCTCCGGCGGCCCCAGCAATTCAAACGCCTGCATCGCGGCAATCGTAACTTCCACCGCGTGCGGCTCCGCCAATCCAATGTCCTCGCTTGCCATCCGTACCAGCCGCCGCGCAATATAAAGCGGATCCTCCCCCGACTCGATCATCCGCGCCAGCCAATAAAGCGCCGCATCCGCATCCGAATTGCGCACGGACTTGTGCAGCGCCGAAATCAAATTGAAATGTTCTTCGCCCGACTTGTCGTAAGGCAGCAACTTCCGCTGCAGCACATCCTCCAGCCGCTCCTGCGTCAAAACCCGCCGCCCCTCCGGTCCCGGCGCCGTCCCCATCACCAAAGCTTCCAAAGTGTTGTAAGCCGCCCGCGCATCCCCATTCGCCAAAATCGCAATCCGATGCAGAATCTCCAGATTCGCCGCCACGTTTACTTTTCCCAAACCGCGCACGTCGTCCGCCAGCGCCCGCTCCAGCAGCGAAACAATCTGCTCCGCCGTATGCGCCTTCAACACATAAACCTTCATCCGCGAAAGGAGCGGCGCAATAACCTCAAACGAAGGATTCTCCGTAGTCGCTCCAATCAACAAAATATTCCCTGCCTCCACATGCGGCAAAAAAGCATCCTGCTGCGCGCGATTGAACCGGTGCACCTCATCCACAAATACAATCGTGCGCCGCCCATAGCGACGCGTGGCTTCCGCCTTCGCCATTACTTCCTTGATTTCCTTGATCCCGGAAAGCACCGCGCTAAAAGGAATGAACTCCGACTTCGTAGTCCGCGCAATAATCCGCGCCAAAGTAGTCTTGCCGCAGCCCGGAGGTCCCCACAAGAGCATCGAACTCAAATCGTCGCGTTCAATCTGCACCCGCAACGGTTTCCCCGGCCCCAACAATTCTTCCTGCCCGATAAATTCATCCAAACTCTGCGGGCGCATCCGATCAGCCAGCGGCCGTCCCGCCAGCGATTCATCTTCAGGTTGCACAGCCTGAAAAAGTCCCATGTTCAAGTTAAAATCGCTTTGGCTCGAACCTAGATCAGTTCAAAGGCACCACAGATGAACGCAGATGAACACCGATAAATCCGATCCTATTGGAGACCATCACCGAGCATCAGATCCGCTGCCAACCTAGACGCGCCAAATCCACAATTAGTTGTAGTTCGACTTGCAGTTTGAGCTGCGGTCTTGGTTTCGGCTGCAGTGTTACCTTAGTCGTTGTCGCTAAGCTTCATCTGTGTTCATCAGCTTTTATCTGCGTTCATCTGTGGTAAGCCTTTTCTCTGCCGCGCAGCCTCGTACAACAGGACAGAAGCCGCCACCCCAGCGTTCAACGACTCCACCCCAGCCATCATCGGAATCGAAATCCGCCCATCCGCCGCACTCTCGATCTCCCGCGCCACCCCAGCCCCCTCATTGCCAATGAATATCGCCACAGGCAAACGCAGATCCGGCGCTCTATCGTCCGCGCCAACGCCACCCGCAGCGCCAGAATGCGAACTGGCGGCCACAATCTTAACCCCAGCCACGCGCAACTGCGCCTGCAACACAGGCACCGCCATCCCGCGCAAAAGTGGAACGCGTAATCCCGATCCTGCCGACGCCCGTAAGGCCTTCGGCGACCACGGATCAGCGCTCCCGCGAGTAGTCACCACGCCCGTAGCCCCAAACGCCTCCGCCGACCGCAAAATCGTCCCCACATTCCCCGGATCCTGCACCGCCGCCATCACCACCACCAGCGCCGCATCTCCGCGCAAAGCACCATCCGCCGAAGCCGCCCCCCGCACCACATCATCAAACTCCCAAACCCGTTGCCGAAAAATCGCCGCCACTCCCTGCGGCGTCTCCGTCCCAGCCACCGAAGCAAACAATTTGTCCGTAGTCCGCAACACCCGCGAACGCGGAATCCCCGCGACACTCTCCCCAGCCGCCCGCAAAATCCGCTCCAGCTCCGACGCTTCCCCCGCCTCGCTCACCAACAACGCCTCAGCCTCCAACCCCGAACGCAGCGCGTCCTCCACCAATTTCGGCCCCTCAACGCCGATGGGTTCGCCCGCCGCCGGCCCCGTTCCGCGCAAAGCCCCGCGAAATATCCTCAGCCACTTATTCTCGCGGCTGGTAATCAGCTCTTCACTCAAGTGTGACGCCACGCCCCCAGCCTAACAAACGCCCAACCCCCAGTCGAGTCATCCGAGCACCGCGCCAGTCTCAGCCGTTTCCTTCGATTTTGAAGTCGCAGTTGTAGCGGCCGCCTTTAGGCGGGCGTATTTGACGTTGCCCTGACGTCGCCTTTGACTTGGACGTCGCCGTTGAATCTCGGTTCGCTCCGCACGATCGTTCCGGTCAGCGCCATTTCCACTTTAGCGAACCATCGCACACCACCGCGCTGGCGCCACTCTGAATTCGGAGTATTATCCCGGGCATGGACACCACGACCTTTCGCGAATCCACCACCGACGCAATCCGCTACTGGGAGCCTCGTCGCCTCGTCTACAATGCCGTCCTCGCCGCGATCGTCCTGATCTATTTCGCCATTTCCTACCCCGCTTCGAAAGCTCAACTCACGCTAAACAGTGCGCAGGCGGTTTTTCTCCTGGCGGTGCTGGCGAATATTGCGTACTGCGCCGCCTACGTGGCCGACGTCTTCGCCCAAATTTCCGGCTATCGCGAACAATGGCGAAAATATCGCTGGATCCTGTTTCTAATCGGCATCGTATTCGCAGGAATCATCACGCGGGTTTTTGCAATGGGTTTCTTCCTAGCGCACGCGGATTAGCCGCGTCAACCTCGGTCGAATGCTCCACCTTGCTTCCATCGCAGTCGTTATGGTAGCGTGCCTATCGAACTTGAGGCGTAACCCGCAGAGAGTGATCACTTGCCCGTCGAAGTCCTGAAAATTTCAGCCGCATCTCCGGAACAACGCGTGGTGGACTACGCTGCCGGCTTCATTAAACGAGGTCAAGTAGTCGGAGTTCCCACCGACACCTTCTACGGCCTGGCCGCCGACCCCTTCAACCTCGCAGCCATCGAAGCCGTCTTCCGCGTTAAAGGCCGTCCCGAAACCAAAGCGCTCCCAATTCTCGTCAGCTCCATCGAACAAGCCGTCACGCTAATTCGCGATGTCCCAGACTCATTTCTAACCCTGGCCCACAAATTCTGGCCCGGTGCCCTAACCCTGGTAGTCGAAGCCACCCATCGCCTGCCGCTGAAAGTCACAGGAAACACCGGCCGCGTCGCGTTACGCTGGGCCAACATGCCCGTCCCCACAGCAATCATCGAAGCCGTCGGCGCTCCCATCACCGGCACCAGCGCTAATCTATCCGGCTTTCCCAGCTGCACCGCCGCCACTCAAATCGTAAAACAACTAGGCGACCGCCTCCCCTTAGTTCTCGACGCAGGTGACACCGGCGGAATCCTAGCCAGCACCATCGTCCGCCTAGACGGCCATCACTGGAACGTAGTCCGTGAAGGCGCCATCCCCGAATCCGAAATCAAATCCGCCCTGCACGATTAACGATGCGACGAGCATCGTCATCCTGCGCGCAGCGAAGGATCTCTCTTGAATTTTTCTGCGCTGTCTGGATCCCTGCGGCGGCTCTAGTCTTTCTCTGTGCTCTCCGCTCTTCCTCTGTGTTCTCAGTGTTGATCCTTTGATCTGCCTCACTTCAAAAACGCCGCATCCAAAAAATCGTAGTCCCCGCCAGGAGACAAAACGATCCCCTCCAACCGATCCCGATGCACGCAAACATTATCCACATACCACAAATTTATATACGGCTCATCCACCGCCACAATCTCCTGCACCCGCGCCAATATCTCTTTCCGCTTCCCCTGATCCATCTCCACCCGAGCCCGGTCCAACAAAATATCCAACTCCGCATTCCGGTAACGCCCGCGATTAGCCCCCACCGGTGGCATCCTTTTCGATCCAAACACATACTCGAAAATATCCGGATCCGTATTCGCTCCCACCCAACGCAACGTGTACATCTGAAAACTCCCCCGCGTAATATCCGAATAAAAAGTCGCGAACTCAAGCGGTCGCAGCTCCAACACGACGCCCACCCGCTTCCACTGATCCGCAATCGCCGCGCTAGTCAGCCGCGTAAATTCATCCGTGGAAGTCTTCAAAGTTAATCGTAGCCGCACTCCATCCTTCCCGCGCGGATAACCCGCCGCATCCAGCATCTTTTCCGCCAACGCAGGATCAAAATTGTATTGCTGCACATCCCCGTCAAACGCCCAATGATTCGGCGGCAGCAAACTCTGCGCCGGCCGCGCCTGCCCCCGCAGCAGATACTTGATAATCGTCGCCCGGTCCGTCGCGTAAGCCAATGCCTGCCGCACCTCGCGCTTCGCCAAAACCGGATCCTCGAAATTGAACGCCAAATAAGCCATCGTCGTCCCCGGCTCCTGCACCGCCGCAAGGCCACGATCCTTCGCCAAAGTCACTACCATATCTGGCGTCAATGAATTAATCACCGCATCCGCCGACCCTTTGCGCAACTCCAGCGCCCGCACAATCGTGTCCGGCACTATGCGCATGCGCAACCGCTCGATCCTCGGCGCGCCGCCAAAATAATTCTCATTACGCTCCAGAACGATCTCCTCATCAGTCGTCGCGCTCACAAACCGAAAAGGCCCCGTCCCAATCGGATGTTGCGCCATCTCCGCTCCCGATCCTCGCGGCACGATCCCGATTTCCGGCGAAACCATGGTGTACAGCAGGGAAGCGTACGGTTCGTTCAAATGAAAAATTACAGTCGCATCGTCCGGAGCCTCAACAGACTTAACCATCTTGAACGCGCCGCGCTTAGGCGTCTTCAACGTACCAAATATGATCGTATCGAATGTGTATTTCACGTCGGCGGAAGTAAGCGGCCGCCCGTCATGGAATTTCACGCCCGGGCGTACATGAAAGACGTAGGTCAACGGATCAGGAATATCCCAGCTTTGCGCCAAGTCTGGAATGACGTTCAAATGCGCGTCGCGAGCCACCAGGCTCGAAAACATCAGCCCATCCACGTGCGCCGAATAAGCGTCCGCGCCAATCCGTGGATCAAGGTTGGTCGGCGCGGCGTCCATCAAAAAATTCACAGTCCCGGAATCAGCAGAAGTGTTTGAAGAGCCACAACCGCAGAGCAGCAGTCCCGCGCCACACAACAACACGCCCGCGGCGCCTCGCAAAAAACCCGCCCATAAATTCCTAGCGCGCGTGGCCGTGCACCGATTTCCCCATAATCACCGCACGTTTCGCCCCAGTAGCAGAAGGCAAATTATTCGCCCGCCTATGAAACGCCTCATATGCCAGCACCGCAAAAGCCAAAGCCTCCTTCGCCTCCGCCGGCACTCCAAACCGCGACGACGGCACAATCTCAATTCCCGGCAAAGCCGCTCGCAGTTGCGCCATCAAGAGCGGATTCTTCGTCCCGCCCCCCGCCACAATCAATTCATTCACCCGCACACGCGAAAAAATAAATCTCCGGAAAGCATCTGCAATCGAAAGCGCTGTAAAAATAGTAGCCGTGCGCACCAAATCTTCCGTCCGCGCGCGCTTCTTCTTAGCCCACTCAATCAATTCGTCCGCATACTCCAATCCAAATTGTTCCCGCCCGGCAGTCTTCGGCGGCGCCAACCGCAAATAAGCGCTGCGCAGCATCTCTTCCAGCAGCGGCCGAATCACCTGCCCGCGCAACGCAATTCGCGCCCCGCGATCGTAAGCCATCCGCCCCCGCCCAACGCGCTCCACCAGCGCGTCAATAATCATGTTTCCTGGCCCAGTATCAAACGCGAACACATCCTCAGGCCGCGCAGCCCGCGGAATTACCGTAACGTTCGCGATCCCCCCGATATTCAAAGCGACGCGTCCCAATTTCGCATCCCGGTACAACAAATAATCCACAAACGGCACCAGCGGCGCGCCTTGTCCACCCGCAGCCATGTCCGCAGGACGAAAATCTCCAATCGTCGTCACGCCCGTCCGCGCCGCAATAATGCTAGGCTCGCCGATCTGCAAAGTCGAAGCCATCCGCCGCCCGCCCAAAAATCTCGTCGCCTTCCCTTGATGAAAAATCGTCTGCCCATGCGATCCAATCAATCCGATCCGACGCAAAGGCACACGCCAACGCCTGCAAGCAGCCACAGCCGCCGCCGCAAACTCCTCCCCCAGCAAAAAATTCAGTTGGCTGATTTCGGCGGTAGAAGTAGTTCCGCCATTGGCAAGCCGCAGAATCGCCGCACGCACCGAAGCAGGGAACCGCACATGATGATGTCCTTCAAATCTGATCGAAAGGGAAGGTCCCGCCCCGGATATACGCACCAAGGCAACATCAATCCCATCCGCCGAAGTGCCAGACATCATTCCCAGTACGCGCATCTCGCTTCTGAGTCTAGAAGCCCCTGCGCGTCCTTTACAACCGCGATCTCACAAAGGGTTTACACATTGCCACACGCTGCCGCCTGATTTCCTACACCGCTTCCAGCCGGAGCCACGGTAGGCGCGCTGCTCGCTGCGCCGCAGCTTGCCCGGGCGTTAACATTTCCTCGGACCGCAGTCGCAATTGAATTTGTAGCGGCCGCCTTCAGGCGGGCGAAGTTGCGGTTGCCCGTACCGCGCCCTCACGAAAGCTGCTTCTGCAAAGCCGCCAATAAATTCATCGCCTCAATCGGCGTCAACTTATTCAAATCCGCCGACCGCAAAGCTTCCACAACCGAACCATCCAACGCTGTAAAAGCGGTCTGCTGCGCCGCCACCGTCGCGCCTGCCCCCGGCGAAAGCTCCGCCGTCAACTTCTCCTCACTCTGCTCATGCCTCCGCAAAATCTCCCGCGCCCGCGCAATCACATCGCCGGCAACCCCGCCAAACGTGCCACCTCAATCCCATAACTCTTATTCGCGCTCCCGGCCTCCACCCGCCGCAAAAATATAATTTCGTTCCCAGCCTCCTGCACCGACACATGCACGTTCCGCACGCCCGGCAAAAGCTGCTCCAGTTCCGTCAACTCATGATAATGCGTAGCAAAAAGCGTTCGCGGCCGCGCCCCCAAATGCAAAGCCTCCACCACAGCCCACGCAATCGAAAGCCCATCAAACGTCGCCGTCCCGCGCCCCACCTCATCCAGCAGGACCAAACTAGCCGCAGTCGCCGTATTCAAAATCGCCGCCACCTCGCTCATCTCCACCAAAAATGTCGAACGGCCCCGCGCCAAATTATCCGAAGCCCCAATCCGCGTGAACACCCGGTCCAAAATCGGCAATTTCGCCGACGCCGCCGGTACAAACGACCCCATCTGCGCCAAAATCGAAATCAAAGCCGCCTGCCGCAAATAAGTGGACTTTCCACCCATGTTCGGCCCAGTAATCAAAAGCAAAAATTGCGACTCGTCATCCAAATACAACTCATTCGGCACAAACCGCTCGCCACGCTCCTCCAAAAGTTTCTCAATCACCGGATGCCGCCCGCCCGCAATCATCAGCACGCCGCGCTTACCTTTTTTCCCCAGCGACGTCTCCGTAAATTCCGGCCGCGTATAATTCCGCGAAGCCGCGATCCGCGCGAAATTCACTAGCACATCCAGCTGCGCAATCCTCGCCGCCACCCGCCGCAGCCGTCCCGCCTCCCGCGCGATCGCCTCCCGAATTTCCATATACAACCGCCGCTCAATCTCCAGCACCCGCTCTTCCGCCGACAATACCTTCCGCTCATGCTCCTTCAATTCCGTCGAAGTAAACCTCTCCGCATTCACCAAAGTCTGCTTCCGCTCGTAATCCGCCGGCGCCAAATGTAAATTGGGTTTGGAAATCTCGATGTAGAACCCGAAAATCTGGTTATATCGAATCTTCAGCGAGCCGATCCCCGTCCGCTTCCGCTCGCGCTCTTCCATCGACGCAATAATCTGCCGCCCCTGCTTAGTGATGTCGTGCAGCTCATCGAACTCAGCATTGAATCCCCGCCGAATTACTCCCGGATCGCTAGCCACCGCCGGAGGGTCATCCGCAATCCCGCGCGCAATCATCTCCCGCACATCAGCCATCTCATCCAGTTGCTCGCGCAGTGCAGCCAACCGCCGGTCAGGCGCAATCGCAGCCACGTCCGTCATCAGCGGCTGCAGCAATCCGCGTAACGCCGGAATCTTCTCCAGTGACTGCCGCAGCGCCAACAAATCCCGCGGCGTCGCTACCCCCAAAGTAATTCGGCTGGTCAACCGCTCCAGATCTAGAATCCCCTCAAGTGTCCGATGAATTTCCTCGCGCTCCACAGTCCGCGATTTCAATTCGCCTACCGCGTTCAACCGATCCTCAATCTCCCCCAGCGAGATCTCCGGACGCAAAATCCACCCACGCAGCAGCCGCGCTCCCATCCCCGTGGCAGTCTCATCAATCGCCTCTCAACAATGTCGCCGAAGCATCATCCCCCGCCGAAGGCTCGACCAATTCCAAATTCCGCGCAGTTACCGCATCCAAAATCATCGAATCCTGCTGCTCGTAATAAGCGATGCCGTCCAAATGCTCGAGTCCCGCGCCCGCCGGCCGCAGCGAGGGATTCGTAGTTGAATCTTCCGGCGTCCGCGCCCCAATAGCCGACGTCTCACGCAAATAATGCACCAGCGCCCCCGCCGCAGCCGTCGCCGACGCATGCCCGTTCAATCCAAATCCTTCCAGAGTTGCCACCCGAAAATGCTGTTCCAGCATCCGCGTCGCGTAGTTCGCTTCAAACACCCACTCATCCAGACGCGTTTCCACCCCGCCCAATCCATCCATCTCCGCTGGCACAGTCACTGGAAACAAAGTCACCGCCCGCGCCAAAAGCACTTCGCGCGGACGCAAAATTCCCAATTCATCCCGCAACCGCGCCTCCGCCTTCTCCCCAGAAAATTCTGTAGCCCGAAATTCCCCAGTCGAAAGATCCACAAACGCCAATCCAATCACCGGCTCTCCGCCGCGCGCACCACTTCTCGCGCCTGACTGCGCACCCGATCCAGCACCCGCGCCCCCGCGCAGCCCCGCAGTAACTCCCGCAACCGCACCAGCAGTGACGGTCCGCGCCACCGCCGCCAAATAATTATTCTCCTTAGCTCCCACCAATCCCGCGCCGCTAGCCGTCCCCGGCGTCAAAACCCGTATCACTTCCCGCCGCACAATTTTCTTTCCCGGCCCCGGCACTTCCATCTGCTCGCAGATCGCCACCTTGTGTCCGGCCTTGATCAATCGCGCAATATAATTTTCCGCCGCGTGATAAGGCACGCCGCACATCGGCACCGCCTGCCCCTTCTCCTTATTCCGCGCCGTCAAAGTTATCTGCAGCAACCGCGAAGCCACAACGGCATCGTCATAAAAGAGCTCGTAGAAATCCCCCAAACGGAAAAGCAGCAATGCACCAGGGTGCTGCTTCTTCACCGCGTGATATTGCTGCATTAAGGGGGTAGTAGGTTCGTTCATGAACAAGCCGCGCGCCCAAGCCGCCGGATCAGTAGGAATCGCCGGCCAGAACGCGAGGAACAAGTAGATTATGCTGGCACGCCAGCATCTTTGGCAACAATCGCCCTATACTATCTCCATGTCCCAACGAAAAAAGACCAACCCCGAAATCGAAATCAAACTCCGCATCACTAGCATCCCCGAAATCCTGCGCAAAATAAAAAAACTGCGCGCCATTCCCCAACCCCGCCTCCGCGAACTAAACACGCTTTACGACACGCCGCAGTCCCAACTCCGTCGCCGCAAAATGCTCCTGCGCCTTCGCATCGAAACTCCAGCCCCGCAAAACGCGTCATCGACAAGCGGCGAAGAACGAGTAATCATCACCTCCAAAGCTCCTCCACGCGGCCAGTCCAAAAGATTTCGCTACAAAATCCGCGCCGAACGCGAACGAGTAGCCCCCATCTCCTCCCGCCAATACGCAAAAGCTCTAACCTTCCTAGGCTTCCGCCCGGCCTTCCGTTACGACAAATTCCGCACCACCTTCCGCCTCCCAAATCTTCACCTGGACCTGGATGAAACACCCGCAGGCACCTACCTCGAACTAGAAGGCCAACCCAAAGCAATAGACCGCGCCGCCAAATCCCTCGGCTTCACAAAAAATGACTACCTCCGCGCCACCTATTGGGATCTCTACGTCGCCGATTGCCGTCGTCGCGGCACCAAACTAAAAAATATGCTCTTTCGCGCAAAATAATCCGCAAAATCTCCACTCTTCGCTTGACAAACTTTCCGTCTGCATTTACTAGTCAATTGGGACTAAAGCACAACAGCACAACGGAATGGATCTGCCGTCCAATTCGGAACCCGGAAGTCACCGCCCAACCGCGCCCGCACCACCAGCTCGGCTAGGGCAGGGAACTTCCACGCAAGTATCGGTTCGCTGGACCTGCGAATTATGCGGGGACAGGGAGGCGAGGCCCGGCCTGTAGCAACGAGGGGCGATTTCTGCGCGCCCGCGGCCGGCACTATCCTCCGGCCCGGGCTTTTTTTTTGCCCGCCGCCGCAGTTCGGTTGGTGCTGCCTCTGAATTTGTAGCGGCGGTCTGCAGACCGCCAGCCTTTGAAGTTGCTTGAGTTCTTGTAGGTCGTGGCTTTAGCCACGACATGGATCCAGCGAAAACGCACCGGCTTTAGCCGCTGAAGTACGATTTTCGGAGCCGCCGCATCACTCCGAAGGAGCACCCATGCTGCACGCCACAGAAATCATCGGCGCCGAAACCTACGACTCCCACGGCAACTATGTCGGGCGCGTAAAGGAAATGTTCGTCGAACCCGCCGACCAACCCAACCGCGTTGCCCACCTCCTCCTCAGCCGCGGACAATACCGCCCCCTAGTAGCCCGCTACGATCAAATCGCCTCGGTAGCCCCCGGCCGCATCACCCTCACCACTGACGAATCCGCCCTCACCCTCTATCAACCCAACGAAGCCTGGCTAGCCGTAGGCAAAGATCTCCTAGACCAACAAATAATCGACACGAACGGCCGCAAAGTAGTCCGCGTAAACGACATCGATCTCTCCGACCAGCGCACCAACGGCAACACCGAACTCCGCATCACCCAAGTTGACGTCGGCCTCCCCGGTGCAGTGCGCCGCCTCCTGCAGGGAATCGTCCCTCCGATGGCGATCCGACAAATCCAGCTAAAACTCCCACCGCGCAAAATCCTTTGGGAATTCGTGAACCTCGTCGAACCCGACCCTCTCCGCCGTGTAAAACTCCGCCTCTCCAGCCAAAAACTAGAAGCCCTCCATCCCGCCGATCTAGCCGACATCATGGAAGAGCTCTCCCCCGACGAGCGCCAGGGCATCATCAGCTCCCTGGACGAACTAACCGCCGCCGAAACCATCGCCGAACTCGACAAGCGCCTCCAAACGCAAGTCGTCGAAAAACTCGACCCCGAGCGCGCCGCCGACATCATCGAAGAAATGAGCCCAGACGCCGCCGCCGACATTCTAGCCAGCCTCGAACCCCAAGCCAAAAACGACGTGCTCGAGGAAATGGAGAATCGCGAAGCGGACGAAGTCGAAAACCTCCTGAAGTTCGAACAGGACACCGCCGGCGGAATGATGAACACCGAAATCGTAGTCGTCGGTGAAGAAGCCACCCGCGGCGAGGTGGTTGACTACATCCGCTTTCACGAACTCTCCCCCGATCAACTCGACAACGTAATCCTGATCAACAAAGAAGCCGCGCTCTCCGGCACCGTCCCCATCGCGCGCCTGCTCCTCTCCGACTCCGATCAACGCATGTCCGAGCTAGCCTTCGAGCCGCTCCTATCGGTAACACCCGACGCCCACGACAAAAACGTCTTCGAACTCTTCGACAAGTACAATCTGCGCAGCCTGACAGTAGTAGATGGCGCGAAGCATCCCATAGGCAACATCACAGTTGACGACGTAGTAAGCCGCATGAGAGGAAAAATTTAGTAGCAGCGAGGTTGCACGTTCGGGGGCCTGGAGTTTTAGAGTGTGTGCGGGAACTCGGGAATCTTTGTGGGTCGTGGCTTTAGCCACGACATAAGCCGCATAGATTCCGAGCGGCTTTAGCCGCTGAAGTTCCGATTTTGCAGTTCTCACACAAGGGCTCCAGCTCCCGACGGCATTTTTTCGTGCATGGTTGAAATTCGCGTCAGGACATAAAAAACTCAAATAACGCAATCGCATGACCGACCAACTAACCAACTCGGAACCCGCCACCGCCACGACTTGGAAAACCCGCGGCTCGAACTTCCTCCGCCGCACCCGCATGACACGCCGCCGCCTCGCATTATTTCTCGCCGTTGTCGGCCCCGGCCTGATCACCTCCAACGTTGACAACGACGCCGGCGGCATCTCCGTCTACACCACGGTCGGCGCACACTTCGGATACACCATGCTTTGGTCGCTGATTCCCATGACCATCGCACTCTATGTCTCCGAAGAAATGTGCGCGCGTATGGGCGTAGTCACCGGCAAAGGCCTCTCCGACCTGATCCGCGAAGAATTCGGCTTCCGCTCCACATTCTTCGTGATGGCAGCGGCCTTAGCGGTGGACCTCGGCAACACAGTAGCCGAATTCGCCGGAGTAGCAGCCTCCATGCAAATTTTCGGCGTCAGCAAATTTATTTCGGTTCCTCTCGCCGGAATCGCGGTCTGGCTGCTGGTAGTGAAGGGAAGTTATCGCCAAGTAGAAAAGATATTCCTGGTAGCCTGCGGGTTTTATCTCTCGTACGTAGTCTCAGCCATCCTCGCCAAACCCGATTGGCTCCTCGCCGCCAAAGAAACCGTGGTCCCCACGCTGCACTACAGCACTGATTACCTTCTGATGGTCACCGCACTGGTCGGCACCACCATCGCCCCATGGCAATTTTTCTACCTGCAAGCCGGCTTCGTCGAAAAACGCGTCGGCCCCAAACAATACAAACACGCCCGCCTCGACGTCCTGGTTGGCAGCATCTCCTGCATGATAATCGTCTTCTTCATCATCGTCTGCTGCGCTGCCACCCTGAATAGGAACGGCATGACCGAAATCAACGACGCGGCCCAAGCCGCCGCGGCCCTCGCTCCCATCGCCGGACGCTTCGCCGCGTACCTCTTTGCCTTCGGCCTGCTCAACGCGTCGCTCTTCGCCGCCTCCATCCTCCCACTCTCCACCGCCCACGTAATCTGCGAAGGCCTCGGCTTCGAAGCCGGCATAGATCACAAACTAAAAGAAGCCCCAGCCTTCTACGGCCTCTACACCGGCCTCATCGTGGTAGGCGGCGGTATCATTCTCCTCCCTAACGCGCCCCTCTTCAAAATCCTGGTCCTCTCCCAAGTCGCCAACGGCGTCTGGCTCCCCGTAGTCCTGATCTTCATCCTCCTGTTAATCAATCGCCGCGACCTGATGGGCGAACACACCAACACCTGGGGCTTCAACCTGGTAGCCTGGGCCGTCAGCATAGTGATGATCATCCTCACCCTAGTGCTGGTCTACGCCGCGATCACCCAACCCTCCAGCGCCGGCCTAGTCGGCACCCTAATCCATTCCCCATGACATAGCTGCAATTCGACAGTGACGCTTTGTCTCTGAGTTATGCGCGGATCGCCTATAGGAGCAAAAAATGGCACGTGCCCAATCCGTTCGACACTCTGAAATGGAGCAAGGCCGTAAATACTTTTATGGCATTCGAACGAGGACGGATTACCGAAAGGCTTTTCCGCTGCTTCTGGAAGCCGCCCGACAGGGATATGTTCACGCTCAGTACATGGTCGGGTACGCGTATCGAGACGCTTTGGGAACAGAGAAAAATCTCGCTCAATCCAGGAAATGGTGGGCGGCATCGGCGAAGCGAGGCCACCCCGGAGCAATGTTCAACCTTGCGTTGGATTATGACTTCGGCCGGGGCATCCGACGGAACCCGCGCAAGGCCTTTGTCTTGTACAGGCGGTCCGCTGAGTTAGGCGACAAAGCTGCACAATGCAATCTTGCGGTCGCGTATTTGGACGGTGCAGGCACCAAACGCAGCCTAAGCCGGGGCTTGTTTTGGATGAAACGCGCAGCAAGTCAAGGCGACCCAAAGGCGCAATACAATTTGGGACGTCATTATCTGGAGGGTGATGGGGTGAAAAGAAGCGAGAAAATTGCAAAATTGTGGCTGGCAAAGGCCGCACGTCGGGGGCACGGAAGGGCGAGAAATTTGCTACGAGCACTGAGAAAAGCGCGCTGATCCGATCACTTATCGCACCCGATCAGCAACACGCACCGTAATCGGAAACTTACCGGCTGCAGCTCAATCGCTAACCTTGCACCCATCCCTCCCTATGCTAGCTTTTCACTCCGCGCATCTCCGCGAGTGAACCCGAGTGAAAGCATCCGACCTCTTAAAACCTACCAACCGCGAAGAAGCCGACCTTCTCGATAAACTCGATCTAAAACAACTGCCCCAACACCTAGCCGTAATCATGGACGGCAACGGCCGCTGGGCTCAACGTCGCCATCTCCCCCGCGTAGCAGGCCACCGCGCCGGAGTAAAAGCCGCCCGCGAAATCATCGAAACCAGCGCCCGCCTGAAACTCCCATGCCTCACGCTCTACGCCTTCTCCCTGGAAAATTGGCGCCGCCCCCAAGCCGAAGTAGATTTCCTGATGCGCCTGCTCCGCGAATATCTAAAACGCGAGCTCCCCGCCATCCACAAAAACAACATCCGCCTCCTGATCATCGGCCGCTCCGAACAACTCCCCGAAGGCGTCCGCAAAGACATCGAAGCCGGCATGCGCCTGACCGCGAAAAACACCGGCATGAAGCTAGTGGTCGCCCTGAACTACGGCGGCCGCGCCGAACTAGTTGACGCATTCAATGCCATGCTCGACCAAGTTCGCGAAAACGGCATATCCGCCTTCCGCGCCGACGAACAAACCATCTCCGAGCATCTCTACACCGCCGGCCTCCCCGATCCCGATCTCCTGATCCGCACCAGCGGTGAAATGCGGGTCAGCAATTTCCTCCTCTGGCAAATCGCCTACGCCGAAATGTACGTAACCGAAACTCTCTGGCCCGATTTTTCCCGCGCTCGCCTCCTGGAAGCTCTCACCGATTTCCAAACACGCGAACGCCGCTATGGCGGCCTGGGCGCCACCCGCGAACGGAGCAGGGAATCAGCATCAGCCGCGACGAACAAATCCACCCACACCTCAGGCCGGAGCTAACGCCGAATGCTCCTGCGACTCCTCACAGCCGCAGTCCTGATTCCCGTAGTGGTGGCGTTAGTCTGGTGGGCACCCGCGATCATCCTAGCGGGCATAGCGGCAGTCGTCGCAATTCTCGCGCTGGTCGAATTCCTGAATCTCGGTGACCGCATCGGCCTGCGCGGGTTCAAACTCTGGACCTACTTCTGCACAGTCCTGATTTTCTACGCGCAATTTTCCCTGGGCCGCATTGAGACGCACACGCTGGCAGGCGGCATCTCCATGGTCCGCGACGCCACCGGCGGCACGCTCTCCGTAGAAGCCGCCCTGCTAATCTTTCTCTTCGGCTGCGTAGCTCTTGGCCTCATCACCAAACGCCCGCTGCACGAAATCCTTCCCGCCATCTCCATCGGCTCGGCCGCGTTACTTTTCGTCGTGCTGCCTTTCAGCTACATCGTTCGTCTCGATGAACTCGAACCAGTCGGCCGCCACCTAGTCCTCTTCACCCTGGTTCTCGTCTGGGCCGGAGACATGCTCGCCTACTTCGTCGGTAAATCGCTGGGCCGCGTCCCCATGGCCCCCGCGTTAAGCCCCAAAAAAACCTGGGAAGGCGCACTCGGCAACGTCCTGGCCTCCCTGATCGTCGCCGTCCTCTTCGCCAAATGGATGCAGACCGACGTCATCACCCTGCTCGTGATCGCCGGAATCGCAAACATCGCAGGCCAAGCCGGCGACCTGATCGAATCCGCCTACAAACGCGGCGCCGCAGTAAAAGACTCTGGCGGCCTGCTCCCTGGTCACGGCGGTATGCTAGACCGCATTGACAGCCTGATCCTAGCGACGCCCGCGGTCTGGATCCTCTACCAATGGTTATCCACCCGCCCCCAATAATCCGTAGTCGCCGCCGTAGCACCGGGTTTCCGCCGGCTCTTCGCACTTGACGTAGAATTTGTAGCGGCCGCCTTCAGGCGGGCGCCGTTGCCTTTGACCTCTGCTACAACACACAAACCGAAACCGAAGTTCGCATTCGGCCCAGAACCCCTATAAAATAATCCGCGTCACCATGAAACGAATCTCCATCCTGGGCTCCACAGGCTCCATAGGCCGCCAATGCCTGGACGTAGTCTCCACCAACCCAGGAAAATTCCGAGTAGTAGCTCTAGCCGCGGGCCAAAACGTAAAACTAGCCGCCGAACAAGCACAAAAACACGCGCCGCGACGAATCAGCGTAGCCACGGAAGCAGCCGCGAAAGAATTGTGCGAAGCCCTAAAAAGCACATATTCAAAGAACACGCCAATCCCAGAAATCCTCTTCGGCCCAGAAGGCATGGAAAGCGTAGCGACTCACCCGGACGCGGAAATGGTCGTCTCAGCAGCAGTAGGAGTAGTCGGTCTCCCAGCTACCTACAAAGCCATCGAGGCCGGCAAACACATCGCCCTGGCCAACAAAGAAGTCTTAGTCGCCGCGGGAGAAGTGGTAATGGCTGCGGTCGTGCGCCACAAAGTCGAGCTCCTGCCAGTTGACTCCGAACACAACGCCATCCACCAATGCCTCCGCGCCGGCGAACCCAAAGAAGTAAAACGCCTCATCCTCACCGCGTCCGGCGGCCCCTTCCGCAAAACGCCGCTCTCCCATTTCGCGAAAATCACCCCAAAACAAGCCCTCAACCATCCCAACTGGAAGATGGGCCAAAGAATCACGATAGACTCTGCCACCCTCATGAACAAAGGCTTCGAAGTAATCGAAGCCAAATGGCTCTTCGGTACCGGCCTCGACAAAATCCACGTCGTAATTCACCCCCAATCCACCATCCACTCCATGGTCGAATTCATAGACGGTTCAATCCTGGCACAACTAGGCCCAACCGACATGCGCATGCCTATCCAATATGCGCTAACCTATCCCGAGCGGGTCCCGTCCAATACATGTGCCCTGGACTGGTCCACCCTGCGCAAGCTCGAATTTGCCGCAGTACCCGCGAAGAAGTTCCCGTGCCTCACGCTGGCAAAAGAAGCATCGCGCCAAGGCGGCCCTCTTCCATGCGCGCTGAACGCAGCCGATGAAATCGCAGTAGCAGCATTTTTGGAGAAGCGCTTGCCTTTCTTGGGAATCGCAGCAGTAATCGAGAAGGTTCTGGAAAAAATGCCACGCACATCTCTGCACAGCATTGCCGACGTGCTAGAAGCCGACGCCGAAGCCCGCCGCCTCGCGCGTCTTGAAATCCAACTCGTATCGCGGCGCCGAAAGAATTAAAATACTCTCTGAGGCCTTATGCATAATTTCTTGGTTGATCTCGTCACCGTCACCATCGTCCTCGGCATCATGATTTTCGTCCACGAATGGGGCCATTTCGCCGCCGCCAAGCTCTGCGGCGTCCGCGTGGACGTTTTCTCCCTGGGCTTTGGTCCGCGCCTTTTCGGCGTAAAGCGTGGTGACACCGACTATCGTCTCAGCGCCCTCCCATTCGGCGGCTACGTCCGCATGGCCGGTGACAATCCTCTCGAAGAACGTACCGGCGCAGGATACGAATTCCTCTCGCGCCCCCGCTGGCAACGCGCCATTATCGCCATCGCTGGCCCCCTGATGAATTTCCTCCTCGCCCTGGTGATCCTCTGGGGAATTTTCTGGCGCCTGGGCATTCCTTCGCCCGTGTACGAACATCAAGCCGCGGATATCGTCGCCGTGCCGCAAACCATGCCGGCTACCGGCACGCAAGCGGGCGACCGCATCACCGCCGTCAACGGTGTTCCCACTCCCACCTGGAAAAAAGTTTATTCAGAAGTCGAAAAAGCCAAGCCCGGCAGCTTCGTCACGCTCACCGTGCAGCGGAACAACGCGCCACAATCCATCACCCTGACTGTGCCCGAACATCTCACCTCGTTCGATAACCTGCTCGGCTTCGCGTTGCTTCCGCCCGTCATCGCCGAAGTAGATGGCGGCACGCCCGCCGATCGCGCCGGCCTGAAACCCGGTGACACGATCATCGCCATGAACGGCAAGCCCGTAGTCACCTGGCAGCAACTCGTTGACGGCGTCCACTCCTCCGGCGGCCACTCCATCCAATTCCAGATCCGTCGCAATGGCAGCGAGCAATTAACGCTAGACATCACTCCCATGCAAGGCACCGACCTTGATGGCCAACCAGTCTGGCAAGTCGGCGTGCTTCCAAATACCGACGTAGATTACGAACGCCAATCCTTCGTGGAAGCAAGCAAAGACGCCGCCGCCTCCACCGTCTCCGGCATCCGCCAAATCGGCCAAGTCCTGATCGGCCTCTTCAGCGGCAAAGTTTCCATCCGCCAGTTGGCAGGCCCGGTAGGCATCGCCCGCATCTCCGGTGAAGCCGCCAAGCGCGGCCTCCCTACGCTCCTGGAATTCATGGCGGTCATCAGTCTGAATCTCGGCCTCCTGAATCTTCTTCCCATTCCAATTCTCGACGGCGGCCACATCCTCCTCCTCGCCATCGAAGGCATCCTCCGCCGCGACCTAAGCCTGGCCGTAAAAGAACGCTTCGTGCAGGTAGGTCTCGTCTTCCTGCTAGGAATCTTCGCCTTCGTGATGTACAGCGACATCCTAAAAGCCGTCCAAAGCCATCGGTGACGATGCGACGAGCATCGTCATCCTGAGGCTGGCGCCCTTGCCTCTAGCCAGCCGAAGGATCTCTCTTCAAGGTCGGCGTTGGAGTTGCTATCGATTTCGTAGCATGAGCCGTTCGCGCGTTTCTACGCCCGAGGTCTTCATGACAAAAATCATCCTGGCATTCTTCCTGTTCGCTCTACCAACCGCCGCGCAAGACTCCGGTGCCGCCGCGCTAGCAGCTGCAGGCTGCGGCGCGCCCGAAACCGAATTCGCGGTGACGCTGGACAAGAAAAGCCACCCGATCCCGCAGCCGGAACCGGGCAAGGCTACGCTTGTCATTGTCTTGCAGCTTGGTGGCGCCTGCGTCGGTTGCGTGATCGTAAAGGCGGGAATCGATGGCTCGTGGGTCGGCGCAATGGAGCGCACTTCCTACTCGTATTTTTCAATATCACCGGGCGATCATCGGATTTGCGTCGCACAGCAATCGAAGCTCAAGGGACGCTCCGAGACTGCCGGCGCGGCGAGTCTGACGGCGGAAGCAGGCAACGTGTACTACCTCCGCGTTCTCCCCGCCAGCAATAAGTTCGTCCTGAAACCAGTGGATCCCGCCGAAGGCCCGCTCCTCATCAAGTCCGCGGCCTTCAGCACCGCGACGCCGAAGAGACCATAGCGTCCGCTGAGCTCGGCACGATCGCGCTCCGTAAAATTAGCATCCACTTCTCGCTCGTTGACCCCGTTTGGTATAATCTCCTCATACACATGTCCGCCACACCAGCACATCGCGTCTCCACCGGCGAACGCATCAATCACGAACTCCCCGGCCATCTCGAACGCGAGCTTGGCGCCCGCGGCATTCGCCTCACTCGCCAGCGCCGAGTCCTCCTCCAAGTAATGGACACCGCCCGCCGCCACCTGGACGCTGACGAAATCCTTCAGCGCGCGCAGAAACTCGATTCGCGCGTGACTCGCGTAACCGTCTATCGCACCCTCGATCTCCTGAAGCGCCACGGCCTCATTGACGAGCTCGACCTCCTGCATCTCCGCGGCGACCGCCATTTCTACGAAAGCCATGGCCCCCGCGATCACATCCACGTAGCCTGCATCCGCTGCGGCAAAGTCCGCGAATTCGAAAGCGAACTCTACGAGCAACTAAAATCCCAAATCTCCCGCGACTGCGGCATCGAAATCACCGTAACCCGCACAGAAGTGGGCGGCCTCTGCGCCGACTGCCGCAAACCCCGCTAGCTCGGCACCGAACCCAACCAGATAGGTAGCATAGGCAATCTTGCCTGTGCTCTTTCTTTTGAATTTGCTTTTGAATTTGCTTTTGATTTTACGAAACCAACAAAGAAGAAATTCAAACCGAGGTATTTTCTGCGGACTCTCGAAGAAGTTCTCTGCGTCCGCCGCGCCTCTGCGGTAATTCTTAGCTTACTCTGTGTCCTACGCTTTTTCTCCGTGTTCTCTGTGTAAAATCTTTTGCCGTAACTCAACCACGCCAAAATCTAAAACGGCATCACCCCATACTTCCCCTCAAACTCCGCCAAAGGCACCATATCAATCGCATCCCAAGGACACCCCTCCAGGAACGACCCATCCGGCCCCTTGCTAGTACAAAGCTTGCACCCAATGCACAAAAGCGGATCCACCAAAATCCTCCCAAACGGAGGATGCTCTGCATCCGGCATCCAGAACATGCAATCCGCCACCGGACAATACTCCACGCAAGCAGGCGACCCCGAGCACCCCGTGCACATCTCGTTGATCACCGCCACGATATGCGGCTTGCGCTTCCTCTTAGTAGTCGTCCCCTCGGAAATCGGCTCGCACTTCTGTATCTCGCCATCCACGTAACGCGCCACTGCAGGGGTATATTCAGTCACCGTTGCTCCGTGAACCACAAACTCGCCACATTCTCACTGCACAGGGCAGGGAAGTCAACGCCCTCGTGAATCGCATTTCCAGCGATGCCGGCCTTCGCACGGGCACAATCGATTTTGAATTTGTAGCGGCCGGTTCACCTATTTCGAACCGGACAGCTTTTGTTGCAGGTTTTCTCTGCGCCCTTTGCGTCTCTGCTGTAAGTTTCTCTTTCTTTCTCCGCTTTCCCTCCGCCCTTTCTCTGTGACCTCTGGGTTAATCGTTTGACCTTCCATTCCCTCACGCGAAAGCCTCGATCACCGCCGCGGTAAACTCCGAAGTCGAAGCCGTCCCCCCCACATCTCGCGTCAGACTCTTCCCCTCGCGATAAACCCGATGCAAAGCGTTCTCGATCCGCCCCGCCGCGCCCATCTCCCCCAAATGCCGCAACATCATAATCGCGCTCATCAAAAGCGCCGTAGGATTTGCAATCCCCCTGCCAGCAATATCCGGCGCAGTCCCATGCACAGCCTCGAATATCGCCACGCCCTCGCCCATATTCCCGCTGGGCACCACGCCCAACCCGCCCACCAGCCCCGCCGCCAAATCACTCATAATGTCGCCATACAAATTGGTCAGCAAAAGCATGTCAAACTGGTGCGGATTTATCACCATCTGCATGCAAGCATTATCCACAATCAATTCCTTGTACTCGATATCCGGATAATTCTCCGCCACTTTGCGCACCGAAGTCAGAAACAATCCATCCGACAACTTCATAATATTCGCTTTATGAATTGCGTGAATTTTCTTCCTTCCGTACTTCCGCGCAAACTCAAACGCAAACTTCGCCACCCGCGTCGAAGCCTTCTCCGTAATAATTTTCAAACTCTCCACCACCCCCGGCACCACCGTATGCTCGAGCCCGGCATAAAGATCCTCGGTGTTCTCACGAATCAAAACAATATCCACATCCAGGAATCGCGACTGCACTCCCTCCAAATTTTTCACCGGCCGCACATTCGCATACAAATCCAAAGCTTTCCGCAACCCCACATTAATGCTAGGCGGTCCGCCCACCGACGCAGTGGCCAAAGGCCCTTTCAGCGCCACGCGATTCTTGCGAATAGACTCCAGCACCCCAGCCTGCATGAAGTCCTGCCCCCGCCGCTCAATCTCCGCCCGCGCCGGAATCACGTTCCACAAAATATCCACGCCCGCCGCAGCCAAAATCTCCTGCACCGCGTGCGAAACTTCCAGCCCAATCCCATCGCCAGGTATCAAAGTAATTGTATGTTTCATGGTCGCTTCATATTTTAGGGGAAACCCTACACCTTGTACACGCCACCCGCACCACCTGATTCTCGATTGATAAGCAACTCCAGCGCCGCATCGCTGGCATTGCCGTTCAAGTTTAGTTACCATCCAGCATAGTTACGGCTGCGGTCTGAATCCGAATATGCGCGATAAATTCAGCCTCGTACGATGGTTGGCACTGGCGATTCTCTTCGCTGGCTTGCTCATTGTCTTCTTCACCGAAAACCCGCGCTGGTGGATTTTGTTCAACGGTATGGCCCTTCTGATGATTTGTTTCGATTCGTTCGTGCTTACGGCTTCGCCGAAGCTTTCCCTGTTACACCCCGCCGACGACCCTAAGCCGAAGTTTCGCCCCAGCCCCCTACTGTGGATTGCCTTCGCACTTTTGCTTATTGGCGGCATATGCGGCATCTATGGCGCTCATCTCCGCCTGTCCGCGCTGCTAAACATGTCGGGTCTGTGCCTCGCAGCCTTCATCCAATACCGACGAGCCAATCCGAACCGGATCGTGCGCAACTAATCCACCCCAGCATGGCTTCCGGATGCGCTCTTGGCGACGCTTGAACGCTGGAATTCAGCAGAACTCAGGAGGACCACGATGAGTGATCGAAACAACCAAGGACCGTTAACCAAGCCGCCCGGCCGGAGGCAGATCCTCGCCTGCGCCGGGTTAGCCCTCGGAGCGTTCGTGTTCGGCTCAACTGACGCGCGAGCAAACGCCGACGACCCCATTTCCCGTTCCGCCGAATCCATCCACCAGGAACTCATCTTCAAAGCCAGCAAGAAGCGCATCTACGACGCTCTCACCGACGCCAAACAATTCGAACAAGTCGTACACCTCAGCGACGCGATGAAAACGCGTATGCCCCAAAACGCCCCACCCACCCGCATCAGCACCGAACCCGGCGGCACATTCTCCACCTTCGGCGGCCTCATCGTCGGCATGCAAATCGAGCTGGTCCCCAACGAACGAATCGTCCAAGCCTGGCGCCCAGCCTACTGGAAACCCGGCGTTTATTCGCTCGTCAGCTTCGTCCTGGTGGCCGATACCGACTCCAGCACCAAACTCACCCTAGACCACCGCGGCTTCCCCGACGGCGACGCCTAAAGCCTCCTCGACGGCTGGAACAAAAACTATTGGGAACCGCTCCAGAAATTCCTGGCTCAGTCCTAAGGCCCAAAACACCGTAGGGGCGGGTCTCAGACCGGTCCCCCTCCGAGGTCGACCACTCGACGTCGTCGCGCCACCTCCGTCACGGCACGGCTTCAGCCGTGCCGTAACCGGCCTTAATCGCCAGCGGCTTTAGCCGCTGAGGGCACGGTTTCCCAACTAACCACACTCAAATCTTCCGCAACCATCCCACACCCACCCGAATCTGATACAATGTACTTGTAGTTGTGGCCCGGGTAAGACCCGTGCATTTTTGGAGGAACCAAGAATGGTCCAGTTAACACCAGTAGCCATCACCAAAGTGAAGGAAATCCTGACGCAGCAAAATCCCTCTCCCACCGGCCTGCGCGTCGCAGTCGTGGGCGGAGGTTGCTCGGGTTTCAGCTATCACATGGCATTCGAGAACCAGGTCAATCAGAATAGCGACAACATTTATGAATTCGATGGCCTGAAAGTCCTCGTCGATCAGATGAGCGAAATGTATCTCGACGGCGTGCAAATTGACTACATCGAGACTGTCGAAGGTTCGGGCTTCAAGTTCAACAACCCGAACGTCAAGAGCACCTGCGGCTGCGGCAGCTCTTTCAGCGTCTAACCACGCGAGCCGCGCCGAAACGAGCGCTCCGCCGAAGCTGGCATTGTCCCTATGCGGATACGCATAGCTCCCGAAGGAAAATTCCTTCGGGAGTTTTTTTTGCCCGGGCAAATGGTTTGTAGGTCGTAGCTTTAGCCACGCTATTAACTGACGCAAACACAAAGCGGTTTTAGCCGCTGAAGTACCTTTCGAGGATTCAACACACAATGTGTCCTGTGCACCCTGATCGCCGCTAATGAAAATCGCCCTAGCCCAGTTCAATCCCACCGTCGGCGATTTCGAAGGCAATTCCAAACGTATCCTCGAACTCGCCGTCGAAGCCAAATCCCGCGGCGCCGAACTAGCCGTATTCTCCGAACTCTGCGTCTGCGGCTACCCTCCGCAAGACCTCGTCGAGCGCCCCTCTTTCGTCGAACGCAACCAACAAGAACTCGTGCGCCTCGCCAAATCCATCCCGCTCCCCTCGCTGGTCGGCTTCGTAGGCGACGCCATGGACAAAACCGGCAAACCGGTAGCCAACTCCGCCGCCCTAATTGCCGATGGCAAAATTCTCTTCGAACAACGCAAAATGCTTCTCCCCACCTACGATGTCTTCGACGAATCGCGCTACTTCCAACCCGCCACGAGCCAGCTCACTTTTCCATTCAACGCCGAACAACTCGGCATCACCATCTGTGAAGACTGCTGGAATGACGAACGCTTCTGGCCCTACCGCCTCTACGACCGCGATCCCGTCTCGGAAATTGTCGGGAAGGGAAGTAGCCTGCTCCTAAACCTCTCGTCCTCCCCCTACACAATAGACAAACGCTCGCTCCGCCACGATATGCTGCAAACCATCGCCCGCGAACATCGCGTCCCCGTCGTGTATGTCAATCAAGTCGGCGGCAACGACAGTCTGATTTTCGACGGTTCCAGCGTTGCCTTCATGCCCGACGGCCGCGTAGCCGCCCGCGCCAAATCATTCGAAGAAGATCTCGTCCTCTTCGACAGCGTCACCGGCAAAGGCGATATCCGTCCGCTGATCGAAGACGAACACGAAGCAGCCTTCGGCGCCCTCGTCATCGGCACGCGTGATTACGTCCGCAAATGCGGCTTTCGCAAAGTCGTCATCGGCCTCAGCGGCGGCGTTGACTCCGCGCTCGTCGCTGCAATCGCCGTAGAGGCCCTCGGCGCACATAATGTGACGGGCGTGGCCATGCCCGGCCCCTACTCCTCGGAAGGCAGTCTCCGCGATGCCAAGCAGCTTGCCCAAAACCTCGGCATCGAACTCCTCAACCTGCCCATCATCGAAGCCTTCGCGAGTTACCGCCAGACGCTCGCTGGAACCTTTACAGGACGGCCGGAAGACGCCACCGAGGAAAATATCCAGGCCCGCATCCGCGGCAATTTCCTGATGGCGCTCTCCAATAAATTCGGCTCATTGGTCTTGAGCACTGGAAACAAATCCGAAATGGCCGTAGGCTACTGCACTCTCTACGGCGACATGGCCGGTGGCCTGGCCGTAATTTCCGACGTCCCCAAAACAGTAGTCTACGAACTTTCGAAATTCGTAAACCGCAAAAGGGAACTGATCCCCCAGGAAACGCTAGTCAAAGCCCCCTCAGCCGAGCTGCGCCCCAATCAAAAAGATCAAGACACTCTCCCCGACTACGCCATCCTGGACCGCATCCTGAAAGCCTACGTAGAAGACGTCCGCAGCCCCGAAGAAATCGCTGATCACTATAATCTCCCGCTAGAACTCGTCCGCTCCGTAGCCCTCCGCGTAGATCAAAACGAATACAAACGCAAACAAGCCCCCCCAGGCCTGAAAGTCACCAGCAAAGCCTTCAGCGTCGGCCGCCGCTTCCCCCTAGCCCAAAAATTCTCAGTCTAGCCCGGTAGCATAGGCAATCTTGCCTGTGCGCCAAGTCGTGGTCCTTCGTGGCACACCACAATCGTGGCATCACTCCTAGGTTGAGGAGCATCGTCATCCTGAGCGCAGCGAAGGATCTCTCTTGTCTTTCTCTGCGCGCTCGGCCCCTCAGCGCTTCGCGCCTCTATCTTTCTCAGATTTTTCTCCGCCTTTCCTCTGTGACCTCTGTGTAAGATTTTTTGACCTCCTTCAACGCAAATTCTCTTTCTCGTCCCATGCCGAAGCCGTACAATCTCATCGCTTTTACTGTCGTACAATTCTCAATCGTCCGCATAAATACCGGGAGCCGAAAAGATGAATCGCTGGTCCGTAATACTGACGTCACTGATAGTATTCACCGCAACAATTCCTACGCGCGCGCAGTCTGGACCTCCCGCAACGCCTCCGTCCGTACAAGACCCACAAATCCTAAAAAATACCGAGACCTTTGTCCGCGAGCTCTTCGCCTGGGGCCCCGATTTCAAACTCAAAATCGGCCCGCTGGCCCCGTCGCCCTCGCCGTATTTCTACACGGTCCCGATCGAAGTCACCGTCAACGGACAAACCGACAAAGGTACAGTCTTCATAAGTAAAGACGGCAAAACCTTTTTCCGCGGCGAAATGTTTGACACCGCCGCCAATCCCTACGCCGACAATCTCTCGAAACTCCACACAGAAGGGAACCCGTCCGTAGGTCCGGCCGATGCCCGCGTAACAGTAGTAATCTTCAGCGACTTCCAATGCCCTCACTGCCGCGAACTATCGAACACACTGGCCACGGTAATTCCCGAATATCCCCAAGTCCGCTTCGTCTTCAAAGATTTCCCTCTCACCCAGATCCATCCCTGGGCCGAAACCGCTGCGATAGGCGCCCACTGCGCCTTCATGCAATCGCCAAAAGCCTTCGCCCCAGTAGACGCTCAAATCTTCGCCGAGCAAGACCTCCTCTCCGCCGAAAACATCTGGGAAAAGCTAGTCTCCTACGCCACGCACGCCGGCCTGGACCCCGACGTCTTCAAATCCTGCATGTCCTCCCCCGAAGCCAAAGCCGCCGTTGACGCCAGCCACCAGGAAGGCGAAGCCGTGGCCGTCACCAGCACCCCGACAGTCTTCGTAAACGGCCACTCCCTGGTCGGCGGGGACAAGTCCACCCTGGAGCAATACATAAAATACGCACTCTCCGCTCCCTCTCCAAAACCCGCGACCGTGCCCTAGTCCGCTTCCTCCTCACCGTCCCGTCATCATCACCTAGCCCTAGATTCAAATACCCAACCCCAGAACATCAGGACGACCGCACCAAATCCCCTATCCACAAAGCATCATCAATCCAAGCCACCCCAACCAAAACAGCCCCGACAACACCGCGCCCCAGAAACGCTCCTGTAACCCAGCCCCCAATCTCAGACAACATAATACCCATTCCCGGAAGTCAATGGGTAATGTGGGGACGGCGCGCGGTTGGAGGTGGGAGCTGTTGGTTGGTTGGTTGGTTGTTGGGGGGGTGCGACAGTTGGGCGTTCGCTGGGGGATGGGTTGGCTGAGGTGGGAAGAAAGTGCGGATCGGGAGCTAGGTGTCTTGCGATGCGTTCATTGGAGTAGGTGAGAATTTTTCGACGCGTGGGTTCCCTGACGGGCAGGTCATGGGAGGAGCGGTGCGGGTGGGGACGGTGTGCTAGGGAGAGGGGCTTGAACGGAGATACTTGGCGGCAGCGGACGGGAGTGTCGTTGATGGGGATTGGTCAGGCGGTGATCGCGGATTACAGTGGGCCAGAGGCTTGTCGGGCTCCTAGGAACAGGGCGAATTGCTGGATTTATCATGGCGTTTGGTGGACAGATGGTTTTCGGAACCGAGGTCTGTGCTGTTCACCGCGACGACTGGTCCCGGGCCGGGTAGTAGGACGAACTCTAGTGCCGCCTGCGTTGGTCTACGCCTCTACCGCGACCGGTCCAGCGTTAGGCATTGGGACGAACTCTCGTGCCGCCTGCGTTGGTCTACGCCGCTACCACGACTGCTCCAGCGTTAGGCCCTTAGCACGAACTCTAGTGTCGGCAGCAGTCGTCTGTGCCGCGCATCACGACTGCTAAAGGTTACGGCCTCATGACGAACTCTAAAGCCAGCGGCGGTGGTGTGTGCCGTTTACCTCGACTGATCGAGCGCCGGACCGAGGGATGATCGCCAGTGGCGGCGCCGGTGGTCTTTCTCACCATCGCGACTGGTCCAGCGTTGGGCCTCACGACGAACTCGAGTGGCTGACGCGGTACGCTGCTCACCGCGACTGCTCCAGCGCCGCAGCGTAGCACGAACTCTAGTGCCGACAAGCGGTGGGGTGTAGTGATCCCGGCAGCAGTGGTCTGCGCCGCGCATTGCGATTGATTCAGCGCGGCCGGGCCTTGGGACGGAGTCTGGTGTCAACGGCAGTGGCCTGTGCCGCAGACTGCGACAGCTCCGGCACCGGCGCCTACGGCGAACCACAACGCGTTCCGGCGAAGGCGCTGCCAGAATGTGCCGCCCTTCGCGGCGGTAACGGCAGCATCACGTTCACGCGTGAGGGCTGTTAATTTCGTGGCGTTGTCTGTGGCATTTTGCTTCGCAGCGGCGAGTTGAGCCTGGCACGAGCGACAATCCTGGACGTAATCGAATAGGGGCTTCAGGTCGGCGACGGGAATTCGCGCGGAGGGAGCGTCGGGGAGATCTTGCTGGTCTGTTGTTGCGGCGGGCGAAGAGGATTCTAGCCCGGGGACAGCGTCTACTGGCGTCGCGGCCGACGACGATGCAGAGGCCGGCGAGGGGCAGTCCTTCTGCTTTAGACAAGGGCCGGATTTGGGCTGCGCAGTTCCCTGCTGCGTTGCGGGCGCTGCGCTTTGCGGCAGATTTAGCGTGATGGGTTGCGGGAGCGAAAGAAAGTTTGGCAGATCGCGGACGATCTGAGCAGGAGTTTGTGCCTGGTGCTTTAGCGCTTCGATTTGCGCGAGCGTGTCCTTTAGTGTAGCGGCGCGATCGCGTTCACGCGTATCGGCGGCGTCGAGTGCCTGCTTTTGAGTCGCGATCGTTGCTTGCATGCGCAGGCGATCGTCATGCTCGGTGAGCCAGGCGTGAAAGGCCATCGCGGCTAGGAGGACCGCCAAGAGAATTCCCGAAATTTCGAGTGTGTTTCGCACGAGAGAAGTGAGTGATGATTCGTGATTGGTGATTTGCGACTCGTAGTCCGTGACTTGCTGTCTGTGATCGCTGACGCGCGAATCCTGCCTGAAACGTCGAATTTAGAGCCGATTAAAAAGCGATTTTGCATTGACCGCAGAGGAGTTACGGGCGTTTTTAATCGCGGCGCAACCAATTAAAATCTGCGTAACTTGTGAATATTGATTGCTAATTCTTCGCCTCGATTCAAATACGACTCGTCGACGGAGAGGGCGTTGCCGCGCCATCATAAGAAAGTGGCGATCCCCGCGGATTGTAACCGCGGCTCACGAGGGTAAATCGCCGCGCGGCGCGCCGGCGCTGGTTTCGCAGGCCTTTTGCCACTGCCCCTAACTTGTACCTTTGTCCAGTTGTTTGTTAGTCATGCCAGCGCGCATGATCAAGGAAGGTATCTAGCCCGTCTCGACAGCAGCTTACAGGCACGGCTGCTACTACCCCGGAATATCTGGAGCGAAGAAATGCGACGCGCTTCCCTTTGGCTCGTGCTAGCACTTGTCCTGGTGCACGTGAGCTGCACGGGGACGACAAAATCAGGCGGGGGCTCGCCGCCGCCCGCGCAAATCGCGGTGAATGTGACGCCAACGGCCGCGAATGTGCGCGCTGGTGCGGCGCAACCGTTCAGTGCGACAGTCACAGGGACGACCAATCAGAGTGTGACCTGGTCCGTGAATGGAGTCGTCGGCGGAAATGCAACTGTCGGACTGATTACCAATGCGGGCCTGTACACAGCGCCGGCTACTCTGACGAATCCAAACACGATCACTATTAGCGCCTCGTCTGCGGCTGATTCTAGCGCGCGCGGTTCCAGTGATGTGACGCTGTGGAACGCGACCCCGGTGCTCAGTAACATCAGCCCGGCCACGTTCACGTCCGGCGCATATACTCTTACACTGACTGGAAGCAAGTTCGTGAACGGCGCGCAAGTGTCGTTCGGAGGCGCTGCGATCAGCACGACCTACGTCTCAGCAACGCAGCTGACTGCGACGGGTTCGGCGCCGAGCGCCGGAACATTTGCTGTAAGCGTGAGGAATCCAAATCCGGGCGGCAGCAGTTCTGGCGCGATCAGTGTGACGGTAACTTCGCAAACGGGCGGAAATCCGCCGCCGAGTGCGTGCAGCGCTATCAGTCTGGGCCAGGGTGGCAGCTTGAATGGCTTCCTTCCCTTCCCGGCGGACAATTTGTGGAATCAGAATATCGCGAGCGCGCCGGTGGATCCGAATTCCGCGGCGATCATCAATTTCATCGGCGCAACTGATCCCGTGCATCCGGATTTTGGCTCGGGCGAATACAACGGCTCGAGCATCGGGATTCCGTACATCGTGGTGGATTCGTCAGCAAGCGCCGGTGACGATAAATTTCACGGCGTACGGCGACGAAAGCGACCCTGGGCCGATGCCGGTGCCGGCGAACGCGCCGATCGAAGGCTATCCGAATCCAGGCAGCGGCGATCGCCACGTGCTGGTGCTCGATAACAGCACTTGCTGGCTATACGAGCTCTACAGTTCGTATCCGCAGACTGATGGAAGCTGGAATGCGGCATCCGCGGCCGTGTGGGATTTGCTGGCTGATGGGCAGCGGCCACTTACATGGACTTCAGCGGATGCGGCGGGGCTTTCGATCTTCGCGGGGCTGGCGCGCTACGACGAAGTCGCCAGTGGCGCAAATCAAGCACGCGCTGCGTTTCACGTTGCAGAACAGCCGCGCTGCATTTGTGCCGCCGGCATCGCACTGGGCCGCGACTTCGTCGAACGCGAATGCCGCGCCGATGGGAATGCGTCTGCGGTTGAAGGCGAGTTTCGATATTTCAGGTTATTCGGCCGCGAACCAGGTGATTTTGAAAGCGCTGCAGCAGTACGGCATGATCATGGCGGACAACGGCTCGAACATGTACATCAGCGGCGCGCCGGACGATCGCTGGGACAACGACGATTTGCACAATTTGGATCAAGTCACGGCAGTCGGATTTCGAAGTGGTGCAGATGAATCCGATTTATACGCAAGCGAATCTGCCGACGGGCGCGGTCGCCGATGATTGCGAGTTTCACGGCTAGCCCAGCGACAGTTTCTGCCGGCGCGCAAGTGACGCTCGCGTGGAGCGCCACCGGGGCTTCGTACTTCGACGTGACGCCGCAAGTCGGCGCGATACGGGGCAACAGCGTGGTCGTCACGCCGTCGCAGACCACTACTTACACGCTGAACGCTACGAACGAGTTCGGACGCAGCACTTCGACGGTCACCGTTACAGTGCAGTGACGCTCCGCATGGATCCGGCGTGGCGCGGGCGGGCACGGCATGCCGTGGCCCTACGAAAATCATTTGCAACGCGACTGTGCAACGTCTGCACGAAGCGAATTACTTGACCGTGATCACCAAATTGGATGGCGACGCAGGGGTGATTTGCGCGGAGGGCGCGACTGCTACGGCGGAATAGATTACGTTGCCGTTGGGATCGAGGGCCATGGTGCGGGCGTAGAAGACTACCGAGCCGTACGGCGGGCCTTGGGTGAATTGCGACGCTGACACTGGTGACGCCGCTGGCGGCCGTCGTGGCGGGATTCGGCGCGATGCCGATTTTCACGAGTGTGGTGCCGCCGTCAGGCGTGGTGCCGTATTCGAAGCCGGTGACGCAGTTCTTGGTGACGGTCGTGGTGCAGACGGGGTCAACCGTATAGTTGAAGGACCAGTTCAACGTGACTGGAAGCGGCGTGCGCGACCACGGCCGTCATCAATTGCGCTAGGACCGCGAGGCCGATCAGCACGACGCTTCCAAATCTGCTGATAAATGTGTGCTTCGTCGTTAGGTTCATGTGGAATCGCTCCTTGATTGGAAACTTGATTGGAAATGCGAAGGCTGCAAGTGCAGTCCAGCGCTAACGCAGATCGCCGAAATTCGTGAGATCGCGCGCGGGACGCAGGCGCATCGCGCGCAGCCAGCGATAGCGTGCCGAAGAGGCCCACCACGCGCGAAAATCCGTGAGGTTCCAGATCATTTGCACCTTGTCGGTCTAGAGTCAGGGTGAGAACTACAAAATCGGTACTTCAGCGGCTAGAGCCGCTCGATTCTTCGCGGCTTATGTCGTGATCCTTCGGGCCTGCCGCAGGCAGGCTCTCAGGATGAACTAAAGCCACGACCCACAAAGATTCCACGCTTCACACACACTGTTACGCCTGGGAATCTCTAGCACGTCATCTGTAACGAAACACGCGCGCTAATACCTGCGAGGCATAGTCTGAATTGCCGCCGCCGTTCCACAGCGCCAAACCGCGCGACACAATGCCGCCGCCGACGGCGAGCTTGGCCGCCAGCACGATGCAGCCGAACGTAAGTCCTGCCGACGGATCGCACAGCGCGCTGAGAAATGGCCGCTGGAATCCGCGTTCGCGCGCCACCTGGCCCATCACCTGCATTAATCCCCAGGAAATCGAGCGAGCAATCTCTTCAGTGGGAGGCAATTCCAGCGGCGCCACATAACGTGCGCGAAATCCCGGTTCGTAGCGGATAGCGTGAGCGTCCCACGCAGATTCTTGTTCCACGACCGCGCAAACCAATGCCGGATCCAGTCCATGTGCGGAAGCGATGGTGCGCGCCAGAGCGACGAATTCAGTGGTGGGGACCATTCAAATTCACCCAGCGAATGGGCGGTTCCGGCGGCGTCTCAATTCCCTTCTCGTCGCATAGTTTTTCGAGCAGCCGGTAAATGTGCGGCAGATGGCTGGTGGCCATGTCCTCGACGAAAATCCGCGTCATTTCATCGTTGCGAATGCGCTGGTACAGCCAGCGCAGGAACAGCACGAACTGCACCAGGGAAGTAAGGGCAACCGTGAACCAGTAGGGATCGATTAGTTCGCGCATGAACGTAGTGATCCCCATGGAGAAGTCGCCATTTTTTGAGCTACACCGTTGCGGGCAGCACTGCTGCGGACGCAATCGGCCGATCGAATTTTCCGGGTCCGCTCCCGAGCGCAAGGGAGACGCGTTTTCTTCGGCGTGCGCCCCCGGCAAATCGGATTGCTCACGACAATTTGGTCCTCGGAAAAGCACCGTGCATATTTCTCCGCGAATTGGTTTGTACCTGCAAGCCGCGACGGACTGGAACGATTAGCCGAATAGTGAAGCGATGCTGCTGCCGAGCCCGAGCATTCCGTTCAATCCAGCAGTGGATGATCCAGAGGAAGCGCGTTGGCGCACGCCGAGCAATTCCGACGGCACGCCCATCGCCTTGCCCAAAAGGTTCGTGTCCACTCCGTAGGTCTGGCCAAGGGCGCTCAAGCCGGCGAGCTGCTCTTTCAATTGCTGGTTCGCGAACGTGACCTGATTCTGCTGCGCTTGCGACGCGTCGGTCTGCGCCTGTTCCCTGCCGAGCTGCGCGGTCAGGTCGCCATAGCCAGCGGAATTATTGGTTGCGGCAGTGCGGTTCGCGGCCTTCTCTTGCAGCGCGTTGAACGCCGTGTTCGACGCGCCTAGGCTTTGTTGCGTGATGGCCGATTGCTGCTGCGGCGTATAGCCCTGGCTATTGAGCAGGCTCTGAATCGTGGGCATCAGCAGCGAGCGATCCTGCGTGTCGGACTGGCCCTCCTGCGAAATCATCTGGTTCTGTTGCGCGAGCTGCTGGTCGGTAAGGTTGCGGGTAGTTTGCTGCGCGCCGCGAGACATACGGTTCCTCCCTCAAATTATTTTCAGAATCGATGAAACGTCTCGGAGTGAAACTGCACTACTGGGCAATGGATTTGTGATGCGTTCCAGTTAGGCCGGGCCCGGCACTAAACTTTGGTCGGTGATGGCGGATTTCTGCGTGGCACAGCCCTGCCTGCGGTAGGCAGGCATTCCCGGCTGTGCGTTTTGCGTCCGGTTCCTCGGTGGATTGTTATCGCTGCGTCGTGCGCAGCCGAAAGCAGTAGGGCGTCCACGTGTCGTCGCGAATCCAGCCCAGCTTTGTAAGCCTGCGGCCAAACCGCCTTGCGATGGGCGGCGGCAACCACGCATGCGCGTCATCCAGCCCGCGCGCCAGCAGATCCTGTTCGCCGGCTTCATGCAGCGCTAACAGTCGCGCATAACGTTCCCGCGGATTCCCTGTCGGCGAACTGTCACTCGCATCGCGGTCCAGCAGCAGATACATCTCGCACGTCAAGCGCGCCAGTGACGCCATCACGACGTGCCCGGCGTCGTCCTCCAGCACCAACTTCGAGACGAAAATCGGATCGCGTAAATCCGGAAATGGATAGTCGAATCCTTGGCTCGCGTGCGCGCGACGAAGCGCGTCAAAGTCAGCGTCAGTGTAGGGGCGAATCAGCACAGCTATCGAGTGGAGGGCAGCGTATGCAATGCTTGATTGACGAGACTTTTCAGTGAGATGCCTTCTCCAGCACGTCGTGTTGCGATGTACCCTTCCTACTGCGCTCGCGCACGACTGCTGCGTCGACTTCAGCGCTGGAAGGGGCCGGCGAGATCCACAGCGTTTCACGGATCCAGCTTTTTTTGTCGGCGCAGATCTCCTCGTCATCGAGGTAAAGCGTCAAAGTGCTGCCGGAGGTGGGCGGAAATTTGTCGCGTGGCTCCCGCAGCAGCACGGCAAGGTTTTTCGAGAATTCGAATACCCTGGCTACCTCGACGATGGGCAATTTATAGATCACCTGGCCCGACCCTTGAATCAAGTTTGGGCGAATATATAAACGGATTTTGTATCCACGCGATGTCAGGGCCTCGATATCAATAAATTCGCTCTCAAACTTGTAATCGTAGATCTCGTTCAGGATGGCGGTCTTTACCGCATCTATCTCCTGCGGAGTAATCGGCCGGTTGCCTTGTTGGCTGTAACCGGGAAGAACTAAGCAAAGGCATACTACAAAAGCCCCGACCAACCGCAATCTGCCCATTTCGCTCCCGAATCCTCGGTAGCTGCGCCGCGCCGTATACGTTCTGACCGTGACTTGGGCGCCCCGCGGGACATCTCCTCCACCGGCAGCGTTCACAAACGGTCCGTAGTGCGAAGATTCTCGGTCGTCGGTGGCCCAGTGAGGACGGCTGACGCCCTGATAATTCAGAAAAAAGTGTACCGCTCCGTTTGTATCATCATCAGACGTGGCAGCCTCACGCACCGCATATTGCGAGTCGGTCCACGCACCCTGCGCCGCTGCGTCGGTAAGGATGGACCGTGCCGCAGACGGGGTCAAGATGTCCGTTACCGTCGCGGGTGGCTTTGACATGCCCTGACCGTTACTTATTGCGTGAGCCAGGGCGACTCGGGCATCGTGTAAGTCCTCCGCCGTTCCGTTTCCGTCTGATGGTCGGAGCCCAGAGGTTTCATTGAAGATTATCCGGGCGGCTTTGGTTCCGGGTCTAGCATTGCTTCGGACGGTGGCCCGTGCGGCGTGTTTCTGAGTTTTGGCTCGTGCCCGTTCTGCCGGCGTGTCCTAGATCAGAACGTGCTTCCCGTCAATCGTAACCCAGCGGCCAGCTTGATCGTCTCGCCCGTGATCCTGGCCCTGCTGCGCCGCTTGCGAACTTGGAACTGCTCCGCCACGGCGTGCGTACTCAATCGCCCGACCGTAGGCCGGATTCATATAAAATTTGCCGTTGATACAGGGGATTGTCGTTCTCATTTGGAACTGAAGACCGGCAATCTCCGGCGTTGCGGCTAAAACACGCGATGACGCAGAAGTGGATGCACGCGAGCGACCAATTCGGTTGCGTCGAAGGTCGTAGCACCCGGCGCGACGCCATACGCCGCAAGCGCTTGCTGGGCCGCCTGCGGGATCGCGCGCTGTGCGAGGGGATGCGGCAGCGCCTCGAACTCCGCGTCGTCTTCAAGCGCCAAGTGCGCGCCTTCGTCGGCTTCGATCAGCGCGAGGACCTGCGCGGTTTCGGGCAGCGCCATTGCAGACGAATCCGATTCGCCGATTGCCGGAATTGGCTCGGCTTGCGGAAGGAGAGCTAGCCAGTGTGAAGTATTCAGCCGGGCGGCGTGGCGCTGTAGAGCTCCGAGCGTCGTAAGGTAGTAGGCTTTTCCGGTCATGGAATCGTTCTATGGTCGCGCCACGGTCGGCCACGAGGCTTAGCGAGCTCGCGCGGTTGGTAGCGCCGACGTCCCGTCGGCTTCTTCTTGCCGTGTCGTTGGAAAACGCCAGCGAGACGCTGGCGCTACGCTACGAACTGAATGTGTAGTTGTGTGTCAGCACAGAAGCGGCGTGCCGACCGGCATAAAATTGATGCACCGGTTCACAGCTCACCGTAACTTTCTGCGAGTCCTCGGAAACGGCTTCGATTTTCCGCAGCGTGAGCCTGCCGAAACGCCCAACCAAAATATCTGACAGGCAGAGGCGTTCCGCGCGCATCGGCGAACCATCGGCGAGCGTGAAAATATGGTGCGGTGTCACGTCGAGCGATTCTTCATTAGAAAAATGCAGGCGTATGAACGTGTCTGCGTCCCGCACTTCCAGCCTGGCCAAGCGCGTCCATCCTTCGCCAGCCGCCGTTCCCGTGCTGCGCAGATGTTCGCCGGGTTTGCAGGTTTCGATTGCCACCGTGCCGCGCTCCTGCGTTAGCACCATCGTTCCAACGCGCAAACAGCTTCCGCTGCCGCCGCCCGAACCGCCGCCGGCGCCCGAAGTGGTGGTAACCGCGATCATCGCGCCCTGCGACAGCGGAATCAGCCCTTGCAACGACTGTTGCTGCGCCGCGGAGTTCGTTTTCGCCGTGAACGCGTTCGCCGGCGTGCCTGCGCTGCTCGCGAGCCCACCCACCCATGCGAGCGCGAGCGCGGAATCATCCCAGTAGGGATAAAAATAATAAGTGGTGCCCGGCGTGAGGCCACTCACCGAGAGCGAACCATTCGCGACGGCTGTCGTCGTGCCATCCGCGCGCGCGATTGTCAGCGCGGACCAGCTCCACGTGATCGTCGAAGTCGCGGAAACATATGTGAACGCACCAGACCACGTCGGTGGCACCGAGCCTTTCATCAGCACGCCGGTCTTGGTGGGATCGATCTTCCCTGCCGTGGTCGCGCCGGAGCTTACGCGCGAATAATTCACGCCATCGGTGATCTGATTGTCCAGGCTCCAGCCCTGGTTCGGCCCCAGCGATGCCTGGGCAATGCTCTTCAGCGCTTCATACAGATGCGGATTCGTCTTTCCGCAGCGCTTCAATTTGTGGAACGTTCAGCATGTGATCCTTTGGCGCTGCGTCAAACGCACTCGTGAACCGTTCGTGAGGCCCGGGAAGCTCAGTTTGTTCCGCGCACGACAGCGAACGGATCCGGCTTAGCCCACGGCACAAGCTTGGTGATCGCGAACCAGGCACCAACTGCGTTTGTGCCCACCTGATACGACACGCGCTCGGCCAGCACATTCGTGAATTGCTCCATATCGCGCGATGCGGGCGACGCCAAGAGTCCACGTACCCAGCGCAGCTGACGTAGCGCCGCCGGGCAGAACCGCCGAGAGCGCGAGCGATCCCGCGCCTTGCACGTACCCGGTCAAATAGCCGAACAGGTTTCGGCCGCTCAGCCCCGTCGCCGCCAAAAACGCCGTGGAATAAAACGAATTGATGGCCACGCCGTCATCGGAATACTGCCCTTCGACGGGCGAATAGATTTTCCCGCTCGAATTATTCGACCCGAGAAATATCTGCGCAACGCCCGTTCGGTCGTTCGATCAATCCGCAAGAATTCGCCGCGATTGTCCACGGCGCCCATTTGCGTCCCGCGTTCCGGGGTGGTCAGCACCGCCGACCAGCGGATCTTGCAATCCCTCGGTGTAATCCAACACCAGCATTTGGTTCGGCTGCGTGGCCGCGCCCATCGGCACGCCCACCAGAATGCGTTTGTGCTGCGTATCCACTTGCACCCACAAGCGTTGCCCATATTCCCAATTAATCGCGTCCCACGTCGGCTGAATTTCCTGCGAAAGTTTCACCGGCTCGCCGCCGTCAAAATAATAAAGGCCGGAGCGCCCGGCGATCACCACCCACTCTTCGCCGAATCCGACGCCGTGCGCCGAAGGCGTGCCCACCTTGTTCGAAACTTCCTCAACTTGCCACAGCGCCGGCTCGTTCACGCCGTCTGTCGCCGTAACGTACAGCGAGCGCTCCTTCACGAAATACAAATTATTGCGCAAAGTGAAAGCCGCGCGAATTCCCTGCCCGTTATTCTCAGCGATGCTCATGGATGCCGGTGACGCCGTCATAGCTTTCCGGCTGCCGCGCTCGCCGAGCGCGCACCAGCGAAGCATTTTGCGCGGCGTTGCGTGGGAAATACCTCGATGTCAGTCCACCAGAGAACGATTCTCCGCTGGGTCCCGGCACACCATCCGCATAAACACGCAGCGTCAGATCCGTTGGCAATGACGGTCTGCGGAGGAAACAGATCAGCAGTGAATTCCGCATAAGCCGTGCGTGGCCTGCGCGGCCGTCACCGCGAGCCCGGTCGCCGATCTGCCCCACCGTGGGACTGATACGCATTCACGCGCAACGTGCCCGCCGTCAGAGTCCGGCGCTACGCGCGATGCGCGCGCGCACGGAATAATCCGTATTGTTCACGCAGCAGCGGATTGCCGCTCGCGTCCGTGATCGCGTTCTGCGAAATATTGCCGCGCTCGGCCGTCACTCCGTCCGCGGTGATGCGAAACGCATCGCCCCACACCGACGTTCAACGGCTCGCGTGCTCGCGCCCGCGCCAAAGGACGGATCGAGAATCCACCCCAGCGGCCGGCCACTGCCCGACGCGTCCCATCCGCCGTCAAACGAAAGGTTGCGCCAGTTGTCCATCTTGGCGCGCTCGCCCCACCAGAAAAGCCGCTCGGACGTAAGGCGACCACTCCCAGCTGATTGGGCAGCTCGATCTGGCTGAACAAATAATCCATGCTTACGCCGCTGAGCAGAATCGTATCCGTGAAATCCACCACCAGCGACGTCGTGGTGTTGTCGTTGATCGTCATCGTCGGCGGGCACTTGATAGAAAGTCGCACCGCCGCTGCCCGTGAATGCCAGCAGTCTTTGCACTACGTTCGAAGGACCTGTCGGAATATTCGTGACGTTCACTTGCTTTCCGCCGGCTGCAGTCCACGAAACCGGCGGCGAAGGCGCGGTCCAGTAGCCCTGTCGCGTCACGAAAATCACCGAGCACTGATGCACACCCGGCGAGATCGTTCCAGTTGCGACTGTGTCTGCCAATGCCGGACCCTCAGCCGGGCCAATCTGGCTGACGCGATCGAAATTCGTGTCATCGAATTGCCGTGGTAGGTCCTGGCCCATCAGCCCGTCGGACAGCGCGATATATTCACGCCCAAATTGCGTGGCGGATGCCATGAGCGCGTTTGGAATGATGCCAGAAGCCGCGACGGACAAGCTGCCGGGCGTAGTTTCTTTGTAAAGATTGCCGAGTGAATCAACAGCAAGAAATCGCTGTACCAGGTTAGTCGTCGCATAGGTTTTCACGCCGTTGATTTGCGGCGTGCCGGTGAGCGCGGAGAACTGCGACACGAGCCCTGGGCGCGTACGCACGCCGCCCGGGAAAAATTCCACGTCCCCCAGACTGGGCGACATTCCCGCCGGCACGTCCGAAGGATCGAGAAGAGTCACCCAGGTGCCGAAGACGTTCAGCGGCAATGGAGAAAAGGATTCGATGGACATGAGAATCTCAAGCCTTCCGTGAAATCAGTTCGTGGCGCTTTGCGGCAAAGAGGCCTACTGCAATTTCTTGAATATCCCGTAAAACGTGACCGTGTCGGCCGTGATTCCTGCGGGATACGCTCCTGCAGCGAGCTCCGGAAAAGCTCCAGCCGCGCTTCCCTGCTGAAACACTTTTACCTTGTTCGCATTCATCGTCGCGCCAGGATTAAAAACGTAGTCGTAGCCAGCGAGCCCGTCCATCCAGCCTGTGCCCTGTATCGGCGGCTGGTCAGACGCAATCAGCGGAACCTGCGAGAGATCCAGCGTGTCTCCGCCAGTCGTGTAATTCCCCGTCGCCGCAATCGTGCCGCTCACGTGGATGCGCTTTCCGTCATCCCATGTGTCTACCACTGAAAATGTCAGTGCCATATTTCCTCCCGTTAGTGTGTGGCCGCGCCGGCGTATTGCCCGCGGCGTGTCCGTGCTTCGTGCCCGCCAGCTCCCACCTCAAGATTGCCCGCAGACAGCCGCTACAAAACCTCGCTGTTCGCTGATATGATGTTGAATTCTTGACGCAACCCGAACGCCTGCAGTTGAATCCTAAGCGTCGAAGTTCTAGCCATCGTCCAAGAGGGGGAAACTGGTGCGGTTATTGAGAATCGTTTGTGTGGTGGCGGTGATGGGGTTCGCGGCGCTGGCGCTGGGTATAGCGCTCAAAGATCCTGCGGCTCGCTCCCACGCCCAAAACCAGGTACATGTTCAGGTAAGCCCCTCGGCCTCAGCGCGTTCCACGTCATCGTCTGCCGCAGCCACTGCCCTGCCGGTGTCGTCCACGGGCGTTGCGGCGGCCGTGGTGGCATCGAATGTCGGCATTCGGACTCTCGCCGTTGCGTCGCAATCCTCTGAAACGATGTTGTCAAACAGCACCGCAGCAGCTTCAACTCAATTCTACGTGACCGCAATTGACCGCCCCGATCAGGTTTTTTCGTACGTCGTGCGCGCCACCTCGACCATTGCTCCAGCCAGTGCTGCCAAATTCCTGGCCGCACCCGCCGCCGGAATCGGCACAGTCGGCTCGATCGGTGACGGAGGCGCAGCCAGCGCGGCGGAACTCGATCTCTCACTGAACGATTTCAGCATGCGCAGCGAGATCGCGATCGCTCCCGACGGCACACTCTTCATTGCCGACACCGGAAACGCGACCATCCGCACCGTCGGCGGCGCCGCCAGCACCGAACCATCCGTCATCCGCAGCGTCGCCGGACGCTGGGCGCCGCGCCAGAATGTCGAGCTGGTTGAACCTTACGGCGTGACGCTGGATCGCGCCGGAAATCTATATATCGCCGACCACGGCGCGAATGCCGTGGTAGAACTATTGGGCGCCGCTTCTCCCAAGGCCGGCCAGTTGGAAGTGCTCGCCCACATGGTCTCGCCCGCCGCCGTAGCCGTCACTCCGGACGGCAACACAGTTTTCGCCGCTTCTGCAGATACCGGCCCGATTGTCGCCATCAACACGCAAACGCACGCGCTGCGTAACGTCGGCGTATCGCCTGCACCGCTGTTCGCCGCCGCGCTCGCGCGCTCCAATAGCGCGCGCATCATTCCTCAAGGCCTGGCAGTGGACGGCGCCGGCAATTTATTCATCGCCTACGCTGCAACGGGAGGCACGTCCGACCAGATTCTGCGTCTCGACGCATTTTCTTCGAAGCTGACGGTCGCAGCGCGCAGCTTAAGCGCTCCTGGCAACATCTCGTTCGATCCACAAGGCAACTTGTTCGTCGCCAATCAAGGCATGCGGCAAGTTTTAGAATTCCACTCGATGGGCGTTCCGGCCACTGGTGTTACTCTCACCCCGCCGCCGAACTGTCCCGGCGCCACTACGGTCTTTTGCGATCAGGTAGTCGGCGGCACCAGTCCCACCGAGCCTTTCGAACTCAGCAACAACACCGGCACCGCCATCACCGGAATCGCCGCAAGCTTCACAACCGGCAACACCGCGGATTTCACGATTTCCAATTCTTCCTGCGCAACTTCACTCGCTGCGAATAGCAGCTGCGCGTACAACGTCGCCTTCACGCCAGCAGCCGGCATCGTCAGTGCTTGTGGCGGCGCACTGATATCGAATACGCGATGCGCCACCCTTTCGGCGAATTACAGCGGCGCCACCGCACCCCTCACAGCGCAAGCCAGCGGCGTTGCCGACGATTTCCAAATCATCTGCATGACGACTACGAGCTTCACGTGCCCACCGCCATCGAACGGCGCACCATACCAAATCACCGTCACGCAGGGCTATCCCGCTACGTTCCAGTTACAGATTGTGCCGGACGACACATTCACCGGTACCGTAACGCTGAACTGCCCGACGAATCTGCCTGTCGCGCCGGCCGGTACCGCCGGAACCCCGACCATCTGCGGCATTTCAGCCGGCACCACCGTCAGCTTGCCGCTCGCCAATTCAATAACCGTGCCCGTGGTGGCCGGAACTGCCGTGCCATTCAATATTACGTTTCAAACCACCAACACCTCCGGTGTCAAATTCGGTGCGCCGCCGCCACCGCCAACTCCCACCGCCAAACGCCTCGGAGCGCTCGCCGGATTTTTCTCGTCGCGCTCGGGCGGCTCGTCTAACTCTGGAAGCTCCGGCAGGCGGAGAACTCATGCGCGGGCTGGGTTATCAGCGGCCGCCTTACTGGCTGGAATGTTCTCGATCCTGGCTCTGCTCGCGCGTCAAAAGCGATTGCCCCGACTGGTCCCGGTTCTCATGTTCACTTTTGCCGTCGCGATCTGCGCCGTCGTGGGCGGGTGCCACAGTTACAATTCAACCGGCAGCGTAATTCCCTATACTCCGACAGGCACCTTCCCGCTCACAGTGCATGGCTTCGCGCAAAATGCTTCGCGCGGATTTACCGTCACGCTCGTCGTGGACTAGAACTGCGTCACCAGCGCTTCCGTGCCATTTCGCACCGATCGCAGTGTCTGCAATCCAGTCCAGGCTAGAGGTAAACGACTCCTCTGCGGTATCCGTACGGCTTTCTCCGCCGGCCCGTCGTCTGCTCCGGACGTATGTAGCGATTGATCAAATTCTCGATCGCGGTCTGCGCCGCGCCCAGCAGATCCACCGCCAGCGCTCGCGCCCCGCGCGACCGCGCTGCCAGGGCCGCTGTGGCGTATCCCAGCGCGTCGGTCGCCGAGCGAATCTGCACCGGATCGGTTCGCAGCGTCAGAATCGGCAATACTTTTTCGTAGCGCACGCGCACCGTGATGGACTGCGTGGCGCCGATGAGGTTGATCTTGTCTTCACGCCATTCCCACAGACGCAGATAGCAGCTCGGCTGCAGGTTCAGCATGCCGCCGCCACTGGTGAATTTTTCCATGGGTACGAAGACGTCGCCGGTATTCGCCGTGGCCCGCTCCCACAGCACATGCGGCATCAGGCAGTCGGTGGGAAGTTGCGGACTTGAGGCGTCGCTGATCTCCGTGTTGGTGACGCCTGTCGAAACGTTCTGGTCGAGCTCAATGTCCTGCTGCTCCATCAGCACGCTGACGCCATTTTCAGCAAGCTCGCGCTGCAACCCCCGGTACGCCGAGTTGAGCAGCGGCATCAGCAGCGTGTCCGTGAATACCGCGCCCGAGGTATCGTTCACCAGCGCGCGCGCCAGCGTCAAAGCATCTTCTGCTTGCGAATACGCCGTTGTCGGTAGAACGGGCATGGTTCCTCCGGTTTCGTGGTAGGCAGGTTCCGATTGCTGTGAGTTGCGTTAGGATATTTCGCAGTACGTCGAGCACTCGCGCAAAAAAGGAGCATTCATGGCAAGCAGCGAAAAACGCCAGTACACTCCGCCGCCCGGCGGCATGGGCGATCTGCCGTTCAGCAATGCGGTGATCGCCGGGAACACCGTTTATCTCGCCGGGCACATCGGCTTCAATCCCGCCACGCGAAAGATGCCAGAAGACGTTGAACAAGAAGCGCGTTTCGTGCTGGACGCTCTGCGCGACACGCTCACTCGCTCCGGCCTCTCGCTCCAGGATGTCGTTTCGCTGACGGTGTATTGTCCTGACTTATCGCTGTTTGAACGGTTCAACTCGGTTTACCGCACGTACTTTCGCGCTCCGTTCCCCGCCCGCGCCTTCATCGGCTCGGGTCCATTACTTTTTGGCGCGCACTTTGAGATCCAGGCCATCGCGGTGAAACCTGAAGCGTGATTGATGCATGGATGTGTTTTTGCTCGTCCTCGATCGCTACTCAGTCTTCAAGACCGGGATTTCTTTCTGCAAGAATGGAATTTTGGCCGCGGCCCAATCCACCAAGCTGTCGCCTGAAAGTCCGAACATAGCCGCCGTCGCATGACCCGGTTCTAGCGTGAAATTCCCGGGTATTCCCACCGAGCCGATTGCATGAGTCGCCGCATCGGGATGCGCCAGCCAGTAGGAAAACGCCGCCGCGTTCACAAAAAACCGAATCGTGAGATTCAGCGCGTTGGTGCGCACCCATTCCCTGCGTGTCTTCGTACCCGACAAAGTTGATTGCGCCGACAAACTGGCGCGTTTCAACACATGGAGTCCGTGCCCGGCCAAGAACAAGGCCCAATAATGCGCGGATTCGGGTATAGGCATGGGTTGCTGGGCGGCGTGCCGCGTTTCAACGGGTCGCGCCAGATGTTAGTTCGGATTCCCAACGCAGATATAGGCGATCGTGTCCGTCCCGCTAGACTGCGTCAAGGTGATCGCTGTCGCACTCGTCTGCACGCGCACCGTGGCGATCGCCGACGTATCGTTCGCCGTACACACTGGCGCGGAATTGTACGCCGTCGGGAATGTCACCGTCGCGGTCCCAGCCGCGAGCGCCACCGTGCCCGCAAACGTATTCGCCGCGCCCTGATTCAAATGCTGCGAAATCGCCAGCGATCCGTAAACCGCAGGATTCTGCGAATCGTGCAGTGGAGCCAACCGCAAATCCGGCGTCACCGGGCCTTGCGATAGCACCACATCGTCGAAGTAAACATAGTTCCCCGCCGCAGCCGTGTTCTCCAGCAAGAAAATCCTCATCGAGTGCGCCACGGTGGTGCTCAGCGAATATCCGTTCGGCGCGCGAAAGATCAAACCGTAATTCCGCGTAGCGGTCCAGGAGTTCGCGGTGCTTACCTGCCAATCCGCGCCCGTCACGTTGCATCCGCAACTAATTCCATTGTTGTAGGTAAGCGAAGCGTTCGTGGACTGCCAATTCCCCGTCGCCGACGAGGTCCCATCGTAATTAACCGGCGACAACACCCGCGCGTTCGTCGCCACGGTAGAAATCACATCCGCCGTGGTGCAGTTCGCGTCGTAGTAAAAGCGTATGCCGGGCCGAAAATTATTTGCCGTCGCGCCCGACGCCACCCGGAACATCAACGTGTACTCCTTAGTCGCATCCACCTGGATGCAACCGGAGTTAATGCCGAGCCCCGCCGTCGCGCCATCGCCGACGCGCACATTGTAACTTCCCTGCGTGAACGCATCCACGGCCGGCGTCGCGCTGCTCGAAGCATTCTGCAAATAAATCCCGCTGCCGGCCTGGTTGATCACGCCGGCCGCCGTTACGCCGCCCCAGTAATACAGCGTTGTCGTATTTTGCCAGCCTTCAAAACTGGCGTTCCCCAGCAAATTGTCGCCCGCCAGATCGTTCATCCCGTAATGCATGGATGGCGTCCAGTTGTGCCCGTTATTGTCGATTGCAACCATCGCCGTCGCTGGCTCGTTCGGCTTGACTTGCGTGTTGTTGGTGATTGAGAGGTACGGATCGAGAACGTGAATCCCTACCGCGGACCCATCGCTGGGAAACTGGTAGCAGTTGTACACGTTCTCACAGCGGTTGTTCGGTCCGAAGGTAATGGACGTTGCGCCCACGATGTTGTAGCAAATTTGATTGAAAGCTTGCGACGCCGTTTCGCAGTCATTTCCATACACTTCATCGTTATTCGGGTAATTTCCGCTCGAGTCTTTCGCAAACGTATATCCCGTGGAAGCCCCCGGAGGCAGCACACACGCGTTCTGCTCCAGCACCACAGCGTTGAACGTGCCCGCCAGGTAGAAGCAGGTGTCTCCCGTCGTCTCCGGCTGAAAATTATTGTGTTTGAAAAGCGTGTTCGAACCGTCAAATCCGCCTACCGACGAGCTGCCGTACACCCCATACGAATTCCTGCCGGTGCCGAGCTGCAAATTGTTGTTCTCGATGTCGGAATGCCCGATCGAGGTCATATTAATTACCGTCGAACTCGAACCGTTCGCCTGCAGATACATCCCCGTGATGTGTACGAAATTAATCTTCGAGACAGTGGGATTTGGTTTCTTGATCACCGTACATCCTGCGATGCCGCAGCCGATGTAGCCCGAAGTGTCCGGTGCCGCTACCGTCCCCAGCCCGCTTTCCTGATAGCCCACCAGGGACGCTCCATCTCCCGCCAGCTCAATGGCGTCTTGCGTGGTCGTATCCGAAATCACCAACTGCGCTTGTCCCCACTCCAGAGTAGTTCCGGCTGGAATCGTAATGTGATGCGTGGCCGTCAGCGTGCCGAATAATCCGCGCGCATCGCATACGCTGGACGTCGCCGCCGCGGCCGCCAGGCATGCATTGATTTGCAGCGCCGCATCCGCGCCGCTGAATCGCTCCGCCTTCTGCACGCTGTTCAGCGCATTTACCGCCGCCGTTCCGTTCACGTCCAGGTTGTACTGCGGATTCGTGGTATTAACGCCCAATGAAGTCGGCGTAAAGCGATGCGCCGCCGACAGCGTAGAGGTCACCGATAAAATTCCACCCGTAGGTACGGTCGTCAACAGCGCGCTATTTGTTGACGCTCCCGCTACGAACAGTACGCCGAATTGTGACGGAGCCCAGTACGCACTTCCGTGCATATTGGGAGTGGTGGAAAGATTCACGCAATATCCACCAATCGCGCTCAGCCCCGTGACTGGCAGCGTCCAGGTCACGCTCACCGCGTTATTGGATCCGCCAATTACTACGCCCGCGCCCTGCACAGATTGAGCGGATTGATGCGTGCAGTTGTCCAGCGTCGTCGTCACCGTCGGATAGTAGGTTCCCGCGGCGAGCGATCCGCCCGTAGTTGCCGTTCCGCTGACGTTCGTAGGCGGATATAGTGCCGCAAACTGCACGTCAATTGTGCCCGCGGTGGTTTCCCCGAGCGAAGCGCCGTAGCCAAACATGTTGCCGGTATTCAACATGTATCCGAGAGCGGGGTCGATCGCCAGGCTCGCGAACCGGTTGCCAGACGCGGTTGCGCGAAACGCCGGACCATCCGCGTCCGCGACCGGAAACAGGTCGCTGCGCAGACGGTCCGGATTTCCGGTCGGAACGATAAAATCGAACCCGTTATTGTTCTCAGTTGAACACCCGCCGACTGGATTACCGTTCGAATCCACCACCCATGTGGATGACTGGTTGCTCCCGCCAATTACGTGGCACCCTGTCAGCGTGCCGGCATCCATGCGGATCGCCGGTCCCTGCCCCGAGTTACCCGCGAAAGTATTTTCCAGGCAAACGCCTTGCAGCGTCGAACCGGAGGAATTGAATTCTAGCACTGCGTTCGTAGCTGTGGTGGCGTCCGAAGTCGTCACGTTGTCGAACGTAAGGTCAGACATGGCCGGAAGCGCAATGGAACCGCTGTTTCCGGTCGCATTCGTCACCGTGAAAAAACTGGTCGAGGAGCTCTCAATCGCGGCGATGTCCCGGAACACGATGTTCCCGGGCCCGCTCCCTACAGTGTTGACGCGCTGGATGTACTGAAATCCCGCCCCAGTTCCTTGCAGGCCACGGAAATAGGCAAGCCCGACCAGCGGAGCCTCTCCAGCGATGGACGCTTCTCCCGTGAGCAGAGCGATGGGCAGCGCGCCGTTTCCCGCCTGTAAACAGCCGTCGTCCATGAAAAACCAGAAGGTGTTGGTGATCTTCAGCGGCGTGTTATCCGTCTTGCCTGTCACCGTGGTCGTCAAGCAAACGTTGCGCAGCACGTTTTGATTCGACGTGTACATGCTGATCGCTTGATTTTGCCCGTTGATCGTAAGATTTTCGAATGTAGTCAGCGAGATCGGATATGTTATCGAAAACACGGCCGCGCCATTCGGGTTCGAGCCGGCGTTGTTAACCACCAGTCGCACCTGCGGTGCGCGATTGAACTGCGCTGCGCCCGTCGAGCTGATTGTGCCGTTTCCTCCCAAAAAGTGCAGACCCGGGCAAGGCAAAGGAAAAATTGCCGCGGTCGAAGGCAGCTGCGGTTGCGTAAGAACGTAAATGCCCGGCGGGAAAAAAATACTGCCACCCCCATTTGCTTGCGGGTAGCTGTTGCACACCGCGGTAATTGCGGCCTGGATCGCGGCCGTGTCGTCGGTCACCCCATCGCCCTTGGCTCCAAAAGCAGTCACATCCACTCGGGGTCGCGGCCCGGTTACCGTTTCATTTCCCAGCACGCTCAGCGTGGACGGCGTAAACGCCCCCGGATTGAAGTTAGTCGTCGTCAGCGTGTCGTTGATCGTCGCATTTCCCGCCACGCTCAAGTTTCCACCGAGGGTCAATCCGAACGCCGAGATGTTATTCCCCGCGCCCGATGAAGAAACGTCCGCCGGAAGGATTACGTCGGGATAATTCAACGTCCCGGTAATCTGCGGCCCGCTGATTTGTATCAGGTAACGCCCGGCCGGCGCGTAGAAGTGGTAATTCCCAATTCCGTCGGCTTGAAACGGATTCGGCGAAGTCGTCGTCAGTGTCGCATCGGTATAAAGCGTTGCCAGTGGCGCGCACGGTGTGCCCGTCGCCGTGGCTTGACAAACCGTGACGGTTGCACCCGCGATCGGATGACCGCTGGGCCCGAATACAACGTCGTCCCGACGTGAGCCTTGAGCGTCGGCCTGCCGCGACGCTAGCCCGCCCATCATCAACGCCAGCGCACAAATTGTGAAGAATCGCACCGCTGCACTCCTACCGTTATTGGAATTGCGCTGCAACTTCGATATGGCACTCGCCTGCATCGCCATCGTCTTCTTTCCTTTCACTCGATAGTTTCCTGGCGCAGGATGCTTTCTCTTTCGTTTCCCTGGTGGGATCCTGGTTCCAACGTGCGATGCTCTGTCACGAACCCGGCGTTGGTCTACAAGAATTTACATTTAAAGAAAAACACTTCCCATCCGACCCTGGCCCTGGGATCGTGCCAAGACCGCCCGGCGCGCACCCGAAGATAACAGCCGCCCCGGCGGGAAACTTAACTCTTGCCACATCAATATGATAGCGAGGATGGCGATCCAGACGAACACTTGCGATCGGACCTGGCGCCCCCTTGGTTCACTCCGGAACAGATGGCATTAGCGTTGCTTAATCATTATGGGGCGGATAGTACCTATTCCGCCGCTTGCGCCCTTGAAACTAAGGGTAAATTAGGCAAAATGAGTAAGTTTAACCTAACGCAACTACACAACCGAACCGCACTGCTGGTTAGGGTCTTCGCGCTGGCCGTGTTAGCTTCCGCCTTTGCCATGTTACCAAATGTGGTACATGCGGACTCTAATAACGCCTATCAAATCAGCGGAACCCTGGCATCCGGCGGCACCTTTTCCGGTACCCTGGATTTCAGCTATAGCTCCATGACCAACCAGACGGTTCTGATCAACTCCAATTTCACGGTGGATGGCACCTCGTTCTCCTGCAACGGCCTCATTGGTGGAAATCAGTGCATCGTGTTCGATCCTTTCGGCACCGAATATTTTCAAGTTCTTTCCGGCAGCACCCTGGTCGTACTCGATTGGAGTGCGTTCAATTTGGCCGGAACGTTCCCGTCAACGATCAATTTCGTCGGCGGCTATGTCGAAACCATCGGCGTCAAGGTCACGGACACGGTCACTGGGGGCACGGGCGTCACGACTCCCGAACCCTCTGCGTTGTTTCTGCTCGGTGCGGGCCTCTTGGGCCTCATCGCGCTGTCTCGGCGTAGATTGAATTTCAATTCGATCGTTTAACCCGGTCGAAAACCTTTCACCAAAGGCAGGCCTTCGGGCCTGCCTTTCTTACGGCGATGGCCCCGCCGCTGTCTCGCAAACGCATAGCGCGAGGCTGCGGTTGCGCCAGGCGTTACACCCTGCCCTTTTTTCCCGCGCCGTCCGTCCCGTTTTTCTCCTCTCGCGCTCCGGCCGCGCCCGCTCCCAGGCCATGCTTCGCAGCCTTTTCCTGATCTAGAATCGCGCCGCAATGCCGGCAGACCGCGACTCCCGGTTTCACCTTCTCTCCGCACGCCGGACAATCCGCCATGCGTACCGGAACGTAGGCCCATTCCCGTTCCGCCCCCAGCGAAATGGCTGCACGGCGATGCAAATCCGAAATCTCTCGGAAAGAATGTCCCCGCGCCCACATCGTATCCCCATCGGTCACCAGCCGCTGGTAGAAATCATCGCGTCGCCCGGACACCACAGCCAGTTCTTCGGCCGTGGGACGCGCGCCAGCACAGACAAACACGCCATGATCCTGCAAGTCCTGCAGCAGATCCTCCGCGATGTCGCGCGCTGAGATCGTGAATGGAAATCTGCGATTGTCGCCCAGGTCAATGGCATCACCGCGCGAAGTAATCAGCAGCACGGAGTACGCTTGGCCCTTGACGCAAGCCGGAATGTGATACACCCCGTGCGTGCGCGAAATGTACCAGTCCTGATCAGATATGGAAGCGATCGTCACGGTCGCGGCTGTGTCGCCCGTCGCACGCGTATCAACCACCAATTTTCCTCGTAATCCAGAAGCTGCCGTAGTGGTTATGTTCAATTGATTTTCCTTTGGTTGTCGTTGCTTCTGTACAGGCCATGTGCCGAATCGGAGATCTTTGTAGGTCGTGCGGGTGCTTTTGATTCTGTAGCGGCCGCCTGCCTTTTCTTTTTAGGCGGGCGTCTTTGAATTTGCCTTTGAATTTGTAGCGGCGGTCTTCAGACCGCCAGCCGTTGCAGTTGCCGTAGCTTTTTTAGCTCCCTCGAGATTCGTTGTAGGCCGTGGCTTTAGCCTCGCCATCAACTAGCCCGTTCACCACAGCACTGAATCGCTCGAGTCGCTCGTCGGCTGGGCCTCTCGCCGGCCCCGTTCCTCGGCCACCGTAACAAACGGCGCGCTATGAAACGCCGGCACAGCATCATCCAACAAATCGTCCGCGTCACGATCCCAACGCAGCGCGCGCCGCGCCTCCCGGGCCGCGATTGCGCCCCGTAGCTCGCGTCGCGGTTGTCTGCGCGACCATTCGATCGCGTGCACGATCCAGTCACAAGCCGCCGGCGTCAGCGGAATGAATTCTCCGCTCGCGCTCTCCAGCGTAAAGCAGTGCTCGTATTCGCCCCGCGAAGGATAAGGTCCCAGCGCTGCAATGCGTATCCCGTCTTCCACTTCCGTCGTTTGCGCGTACCATTGTTCCGGAGATCCATAAGATTCCCGCGGCGCCCACCGTTCGATATGCCAGCGATTCAGCGGCAAATATTTCGGCACTCGTCGCGTCTCAATCGCCTCGCGCGTCACGTTCCCGTTCGAATCGCGATCCGTCCAACGCCCGCCGATCCACGTGAGCCGAGACCCGCCCCACACGACCCGAAAATTTGCCTCGCCGTAGCAATTCGTTCCGCCCGCACGTTCCACGCGCTCCTGGATCTCATCCGGCGCATCATGTGTTTCCCGGGTCACGCAAATCACCGGCGATAGAGACGTTTGTACTCTTGTACTCAATCTGGCCCTCATGAGACATTGCAGCACTCGGTCGCGCTTCGGGGAGTGCTGCCAGTGGGGGTACTGGACGCGCCCGAGAAGCGTTCGGGGTTGGGAACAGCCTCGGAAGTTCGAGTCTTCCACTCTCCGTTCTGCACCTCAGCGCGCATTACGGATTGACATCTGAGTTGTTCTTGGTAGTATCGAATTGCTTCTCGGGCGCGTCCACGACGCGTTGAAATTTCGGGGCGGCTTGCTGATGAACAGCAGCCGCCCCTTTTTTATTTCCTGCGTTCAAGCGAATGCTCAAATCACGCAGCAACCATTCGATCCCTCCCAACCAGGATCAGTACCCCGTCGGAATCGCCAGGTTGTTGATGTAAGCACCGCTGCGCGGCGATTCGTTCCACACCTGGAATCCCGTGACGAAGTAAAAGATGTACGCCGCCGAAATTCCGCCGCTCGCACCGTAAATCGGAAACACGGTTTGCCCGCCGACATCGTAAAAATCAATGTCCTGCATCACCGCGCGCCCCCAGTGCGACAAATCCAGGAAATCCACACGCGTCTGATTGGCATTGATGGAAGACTTGATCGGCACGCCCGCCATGGACTTCTCGCCCGTGAACAGTAAATCCAGATCACTCGCGCGTCCCCCCGCCCCTTCCTTGATGATCTGCGAAATAGTCACGCCGAGCTGCTCCCACTGATGCTCCTGCTCCAGCGCCGTGTAAGCGATCAGCTTGGACACCTGATTCGAGCCCAACGCCTTTCGTACTTTGTTGATCGCCAGACGCACCGCACCCGGAGTGATCGCCGAATTGTTGCCGTTCACCACCGGCGTCGCCAATTCCACCGGATAAGTAGTGCGATTCAGGTTCAGCCATGTGCCGGTCGTCGCGTTCGTCTGGTGATACAAAATCCCAAACAACGAAGTCGGCTGCGCTCCCGTCAATCCGTCATGCACGATCAAATCGTTCACGGCAGTTCCGGCAGGCAGCGAATCCACCTGCAGCAGCGAATTGAACGGATCCACCAAGAGTACGTTGGCCGAACCTCGATTGGTCGTCAACGTCGGGTCGTACACCTGCACCGTCTGGTTGTAGTACAAGAGCTGCGCGCCCGGCGGTTTCGCCATTCCGAATTGTGCAGCCACTCCGGACGGCAACCCAGTCGTGGTGATCGAACCGATCGTGCCCAGCACACCATTCCCATTGGTCTGCATCACTTTGTCCAGAAACGCTCGGAACTGCGCCATTGCGTTCTTCACTTCACGCTTCGCGGTGTTCTCAATCGCTTTCTCGGGAGCATTCGATGCGTACTCCACTAGCTTCGTAATTTCCACCGCATGCCGGAAAAATACTGGAGTCACCTGCGCCACGTCGTAAATCGTTCCTGACCCGCGCCCCAAGTCGCCGCCGTCCATATTTGCCAGGCCGGCCTTGCCTCCGGGACGAATCTGCAACGGCAAACGCATGTTGCGCGAGCTGACCCGCTCCACATCGCCGCGCTGCTGGATCATGGTCAGCAGGATGTCGTCGCGCTCATACAACAGAGGAAGCTTGTCGCGAACTTTTTCCAGCTGTAACGCAACGGATTGTGCATTCTGCATCTGTGTCATAGTTTGAATGTCTCCCTCGGATTAGATTTCGTGCAGCGCGGTGAAACACCGTGATTCGTCGCGAATCAACGATGCGCTGTCTTTTCTTGCGGCCCGAAAATTCCGGGCGTGCGCGCCATGCTAAGCTTCGGCGGGTGTCCTCCTCGGACGCATGCGTTGGAAATTGAATCTGTCATCAAAAGGCGGCCTTGGTTATTTCGACTCCCCGGCCCCGCGAACGGCTGTTTTCTGTCCTGTCCCAGTACAGTTCTTCACCCTTCACTTCAACCTGCACTTCCGTACAGTTGAGCGATTTCTCGAATTCATTCATCATCGCATCGCTCAACGCCGCGGTGACTACAGGAGCTGGGCCTAAATCCGAATCGCAGTGGGCTCGCGCGTAATCCCCCCTCTACGTGCCGAGCACTCGCGGGAATTCACACTAGGGGGATTATCGAATGAATGTCTGCAGACCGCTTTTCGTCGGGGCGTTTCTGCTCGGCGCCGTACTCGTTGCTCCGCCGGCGCGATCCCAATCGACCGCGACCAATTGCACCGCAAGCCAGCAGTCCGCCGTGCGGTGCTTCGTAGCTAACGCGGTGGCCACCGATCTGACCAAACCTCGGTATGGCATGACTCTCGCCGAGTTTCAGTCCTATGGCTATGCCGTCGCGGAGATTCTTCAAACACATCAAACTTACGTCGTGCTCGTCGGTGTCTCCAGCGCGGTCGCCGATGCTATGCCGCCCACCAACTCCGACGGCAGCCCCAATCAGACCGCCCAAGACAACGCCGTCACCCAAGCTGTCGCCGCCGCGAACACTTTGGGATTCACGGCGCCGCCTGCAGGCACTTCCCTCATTGACCTCGAACACTTCTCGCTGGATATCACTGGCGCCATGAACGACAACAACCGCGTTCTGGAATTGCTCACTCCCGGCATTTCGCTGCGCATCATTGATTCCTACATCATCACGGCGACCACCAACGGTCAGGTCAATTGGACTGAAGTCAATTCCAGCCTATCCACCGCCATCGGTAACTTCGTCAGCTCCGGCATCATCAAGATTCCACCAGGCATGACCGTAGCCAAGGTGACTTCGTTCGCCACTTCTTTGGCGAAAGTCATTGGCACCTATAAAGTCGCGACCCATCGCTCTGCTCTCGGCGCGAACTGAAGCTACGCCCCGCGGGCTCAAACGATTCCTCTCGCGGCCCCACTGCCGCTTTTCTTTCGTGGAGACGTTTGTTCCTGTCCCTCTAGAGTCATCTGCCTCCGGTCTTCTTCTCGACTCCAGGTCAGTTGTGCCCTTCCGCGCCGTGCGTGATGATTCGAGGAATGAAATCCACGAAGCCGTCTTCGCTCGCGATATTCATCATCAATCGCGCACCCGCCGGCAACCTGGAATCATCATCCATCGTTCACCGGAGCAACTCCATGCGCGTTCTCGTTGCCAGGACCACCGCAGTCATCCTCGCGCTCGCCTTCGCAGCAGTATCCCCGCCTCGAACGCACGCCCAAACCACGCCGCCGGATTGCACCGCCAGCTCCGACGCTGCCGTGCAGTGTTTCGTCGCTAATGCCGTCACCACAGGGCTCACCCAGCCGCGCTATGGCATGACCCTCGCGCAATTTCAGGCGTACGGTGTCGCCGTCACCAAAATCCTGCAAACCGATCAGACCTACTTGGTCCTCGTCGGGCTTTCCAGCGCAATCGCCGACGCTCTGCCGCCGACCAACGCGGACGGCACATACAACACCGCCGCGCAGGAAACTGCCATTGCCCAAATTGTAGCGGCAGCAGCCACCAACGGATTCGTCTGGCCGCCCTCCGGCACCGACCTGCAAGATCTTCAGTGGTTCGTGCAGGACCTGGTCAACGCAATGAACGTCAACCAACAAGTGCTGCAAATCCTCACGCCCGGCGTCACGCTGCGCATCATCGATTCCTACATCATCACCGGCACTGGCTCGGACGGTACCGTGAATTGGCCGCAGGTCAACGCCAGCCTCGCCACCCTGGTCGCCAACTTTATCTCCTCGGGTCTCGTCCGTCTTACGCCTTCGCTCACCACCGCCCAGCTCACCGCGTTCGTCACCGCGCTCGCGCAAACCATCAGCACCTACAAGGCCTCGACCAATCGCACATCGCTCTGAGCAGTCGTGCGGCGGCCCTACAAATTCAAAATATCCGCGTCGGACATCCGCGAGTAGTCGAGGTCTCGCGCAGTCATCGCCCGCCGGCCATCATTCCCTGCCCCGCCCGATCCCGCAATATCCACCCGCCGCTCCGCAGTACGCTGCCGAGCTCGCCGCTCATGATTTGCGGAAACCACCGTGCTTGTCCATTCATTCAGTACGCGCTTGGCGACGGCAGGCAGCGCTTGCCGTGCCCGCCCGGTAACCAGTGACACGATAGCCCGCTGGTGCTCTTCATCGAGCCCGCCGGAGCGGAATGCGTCCCGCATCTGCTGCCCCAGGGCGCGATTTCCCCGGAGCGTCGTGTCTAACTCACGGTAGATCTCACCCACCACGCGATTGCGCGCCGATTTCGAGATGCCTTCGGGCAACAGCCGTTCCACCTGTGATTCGATCGCATCCACGACGCTCGAAACCGCGGCGGCATTCGTCGAATGGAAAAAATCCATCTGTGCCGGCGTCAAACCCGCTGTCGTGTCGCGTTGACGATTTTGATTTTGAACTTGGTTTTGAGTCTGCTCTTGCGCCGGCTGTTTCACTTGTCTTGTGCTTTCACGAGCGCTTTGCAACGCACCATCATTCACCAATGCATTCATAGCCCGCGCCAACGAAGCGAAAGCCTCGGGATCTAGTTTCGCCACCTCACGCGCCAGTTCCGCGTGGTCTTCCGGCGTCCGCGAATAAAACAGCGCATCCATCCGGTTCAAATCCCCGAGCTGCGCCGTTGCGGCGCGCGCCTCTTCCGGCGTCTCAAATGCCTTGCGGTACGCGCTAGCCTCTCGCCACGCATCGCGCAACTCAGGATTCGCATCCAGCGCCGCTCGCAAATGTTCCGGCTCGAGCTCCGCGCTCGCGTCGGCACCCACATCATTCGCGTCCGTAGCGGAACTTCGCGGTGTGCCCTTGGCAGCGTCATCAGCGTCATATGCCATTTCCAATTGTTCGTTCGTCCGCGGCTCTGCGACCTTCACATTCGCTTCGCGCTCGCCGCCGTTCGCCTCTCGGCGTCCGTTACGTCGCGCCAGCTGCGGAAGTTGCGTTACCAGTCCTAATATTTCATCGTCGCTGGAATTTCGATTCAATACCGCCGCTGGAGCATTCGTGCTTGAACTCATGTTCTGCTCGCCTCCTGCAATCATTAAAAGTGTGCCAACGTGCACCTGGCCGTCACGTCCGCCCTCCACACCAAGCCACTGTATCTACATCACTTAGCCCCGTTTGCCGCCTCTTCGCCCGTTAGTTTCCCACAATGAAACCACAGTACTATTCTCGTTGCGGCACTACTCCTGTACATCTACATCTAGCGGGGGCGCTGTACGTTGGTCCAGGAGGACACGACAGACTCCGCATAAAACTGAGGTAACATCTATGAGCACGTCGCCAATCACCTCCGCAGGAACCGCCGCAAAATCTGCATCGTCCACTTCACCAGTCGGAATCGAACGTCGCCGCCGCAAACGCGCGAAAATCACCGCGCAAGTTCACATGCGTGCAGCGAATACTCCCGAGCCGTTCGAAGAGATCTGCAACAGTGTGGACGTGTCGCGTGATGGCCTGCTCGTCACCTCCACGCGCGCAGGATACTGGAAGGGCCAGCGGCTCGACGTTACATTCCCGTACTCCACTGCCGCGGCCGCGCTGAATTCCTCGCAGCCCGCCGAAGTCGTGCGCGTCGTCGAACAAAACGGCCGCTACGCCGTGGCATTGCAATTCATAAACACCAAGTCCGGCTCACCCGCCAAGGTGGATCCGTCCGTCGCGGACGCACACGCCTCTGGCAGTGCTATGCACGCCAAACAACAGTCCGTGGTGCTTGCCGTCGAGTCCGATCCCAAGACCGCCGAAATCATGCGCAGCATTCTTTCCAACGACGGCTACACCGTCATCATCGTCCCCACCGCTCAGCAAGCGCTCGACATTTTGCGCCATACGATCCCGGTCGTTTTCCTCGCCGAAGTCGAAGCGAAGGACATGAGCGGCCACGATCTCTGCCTGATCATCAAGCGCAACGATCGCCTGCAGCGCGTCCCGGTAATTCTGCTCACGAAGTCGGCTCAGCCCGCCGACTACTCCGCCAGCCACCAGCTCGGCGCCGTCGTCTGCATGGCCAAACCCTTCAAACCAGAACGCCTGCTGCACGTCGTGCGCCTGGTAGCTCCGCCGCCAGCAGCCCGCAGCGCCTACGGCGCTTCGCGCTACTCGAACAACAACATCGAACGCTCCATCTAGTTCGCGCGGCGTTTCTGTCACCTGCGCTTGCCAGGATTTACCTGTGGTAGTGTCGCCGTAGCAACGGCTGCCGCCTGCTGTTTCCGCAAAAAATCCCGATGGAACAGCGCATGCGCCCGCACGTTCGTGTACCCCAGCGGCGCTTCAATCTTCGCCACCTGCCCCGCATCCGACGAAAACCACCGCATGCATATCTCCAGCTCCACCGCGTGATTGTCCGCAAACTCATCCGGCATGATGCTCGGCAAAATCACTTCCGCTTCCACTCCGCTCGGTGAAGCCGCGGCAGCAGCAGGCCCCGCCGCAGCCGTCACATCTTGGCGATGCACCACCGGCATTTCCGCCACCAGTTGCGCGATCTCGCGATATTGCTTCGTGCGCGACTCTTCCTCTGGAATTACAAACTCCTCGAGACCAATCAATCTTTTAATCAGCGCCATGTTTTCCGGATGCGCCAGAATCGCCTGCATCTGCGGATCGGGATTCGCCAGCAACTGCAGCAGCACCCCGCGTTGCTGCGACCACAAAGTCGGATATTGCTCGTCCGTCTCGGGATAGCTGAACAAATTTCCCTTCAAATCCGCCAGCCGAATCCATTTCGATTCGAATGCCGCTCCCGCACCCAGCAAAGTCACTTCCACATCGTTCGGCCGATTCCGCCGGAAGCAATCCACCGCCAGCAGCATGATGTCCGCGTGGAAAAATTTCATCCGCCGCCACACCAGACCAATGCGCCCCATCGCCTGGTCGCGCGCCATCGCATATCCAGACGCGGTATCGTTGTTCGACATCGCTCCGCCAAACAGCGCGGGAAACGCTCCAGTAAGAAATTGCGCCACCGGCCCCATCAATCCAGCCGCGTGCTCAGCCAAATCCGGAGGCACTTCCGCCGCATCCGGCTGAAAAAATCCCGCAGCCAACGATTGCCCAGGTTTCGCCCGCGCCGGATAGTGCGCGCCCGGCTCCGCCGTCTGCCCCTGCAACGCATCAAAATCCAGCACTTCGCTGTCCGCATAAATCGGCGGAATCCCGTACTCGTACGTCTCCATCTGCAAATTCGAAAGCGTGTTAAAACGCTCCTGCACGCTGATCAACGCATCGCCCAGCGCCGGACGCCCGCTCGAGCCATCTCCCGGCAGCGCATGCAACACGCGCCAGTGATCGTCCATGTTCTCGCTGCGCGATTCGCAGTAAGTCTCGCCCGCGAAAGCCACATAAGCTCCATCGGGAAACATCTCCAGAAGTTCATCACGCAGCGCCTTGTCATCCAGCGCGAAAAAAGCCCACGGCCGCAGCCAAGTCCTCTGAAACGTGATCAAATTGATGTTGGTATCGCCGCCCTCGGTCAGCGGCCCGCCCTGCGATTGCGCCAACCGCGCTAGCCTTTCATATTCCTGCGATCCGCTTGCCACCGGCGACCCAATCTTGTCCGCCGCGTGCGGATAAGCAGCCCGCAGTCGCGCCTGGTGCACTTCCATGTTCCACTGAATGTATGGATACTCGTGCATCTCGCTCGCCCACGGCGGAGTCTTCAACTCCAGCCCGCCAACAATCGTCACCACCTCTTGCCCATTCGGCACACGCTGCCTGGTTTCCGCCGTCGGCACGGTCACCATCTCCGCCGCCACAAAATCTTCCTCGCTCAACAGCGCGCCGCAGGTGTCGCAGCTCCTGCCAGTATTCGTATCAGCGCCGTCTTCCGCGTTCGGATCCATACCGTCAGCGCTGAACGCTTGATCTTCGTCGCCATCACCACCACCAGCCTCTCCAACCGGGCCAACTCCACTTTGATCCGCACCTCGCCCTTCGCCGTGTTCTCCGCCCCGCATTCCGGACACACATACACATCGCTGCCAATCCTCACCTCGCGCGCGCCAATCTCCGTCTCCGGATGAAATCCAAACCTCTGCCCATCCACCACAAACCGCACGTAAGCTCCCACCTTCCCATCCGTCCAAAGATTGAACGCTTCTTCGACAATCAAATTCCCGATGCGATTATTGCGTTCCACCAGCTGCGCCACTTCTGTCGCGGACTTCGCCGCCGCCACATCCTCCTCCGCCTGCGCCGATGAAGGAAAAAACCTCACGCGCGGCACGTCCTGCGATAACACCGCCACCAGCGAAAGCCCGAATGCCTGATAAATATTCGTAACGAACTCATAGCGCGGCAAATCTTCCAATGTCGAATTGTCCGAAAGCTTCTGCTCAAATGGCAGATGCCAGTTCTGGTCCCGCTCGTTCCACCACAAATATTGCAAGCCGCGCCAGAATTGATGCGCCTGCTTGATCCGGCGCACTTCCTGCCGCCGCGTTCCTTCCGACTCAAACGAAAACTGATCCACCAGCCGCCGCAGCGCCCCTTCCAACTTCTCCGGCAGTTGCTCGTTGTTCGGACCATACGGATTTCTCTGCGCCGCCAGCCGCGACCTCTGCTTTGCTTCCGCGCCAGACGCCGCGTTTCCTTCGCTCAACACCGGCCCTTCCACCGGCACAATCGCCGGGTCCGCTGCCGAAAATGATTTCTGCGTGGGCATGCACAGTCCTCGCTTGCTTTAAAAACGCTCGTATTTACGCTGCCAGGAACAAACTTCACCGCGAAGTTTCCGCGCGCAACGGCCACACCAGCCGAAAATCTGCACCCAAGCGATTAATTCTGCGGAGACAGGAACCGACTAGCCGTGGCACAGCCACTCCTGGCTGTGCGCGAAGATTTCCACCACCCGAGCCTTGCCGTTCACGTCGTGAATCTGAAAGTAAGCGGATAAATCGTAAGGCGCAGACCTGCACCACAAACAAAATGAACCCAGCAACACTCGCGACACCCGATCGTCAAACTACTGCATCACGAACGATCGCTGCCCCAGCGCGATCGCATCAGCCAGCCTAGCCCCGCGATCGTTGGTAGAAAATCCAAAAGTGCAGTTCGTAAATCGCACGTTCTGCAACGAGACCTCGCCGCCCTCGTAACGCAACCGCGTCCCGACAAATGTCACGTCTTTCCACCGAATCCCGTCCAGCGTCTGCGCGGCTCCCGCAATCGTCAACCCGTTCACGCGCACGCCGTCCGCCATCACCCGCGTCGAAGGCGGCAGCAGAATTTCCGAGGTGTCCGGCATCAGCGTCGCATCTATATAATTACCGCGCAGCCCAACAGGATCGAGCAGCTCATTCGCGGCAAGCGCCCGCGGCGCAGCAAATACGACATGTCCCGGAATATTCTCCGCATGCGGCGGCCGCGCGTCCGGTCCTACGTTCATTCCTGGACTCGCGCTTCCCGCCTCACCCGCGCCGCCGTTCTTTGCCGCGCCACTTTCTCCGTCGGCGGCACCTTCCGCTAAAGCCGGCTGCGCGGAACGCAACTGCGCCAGTTCAATCCGCACCAGCGTCACATGCTCGATCAATCTCTCATTATCAGGGTGCGACTGCAGCACCCGGTCCAACTTGCGAACCGTGCGGTCGAAGAAATCCGCCGCCGCAGGTTCAGACCGCATCCGAGCGGTCATCAATATCGTCGCCGCGCGATCCGTCTGCATTTCCGCCGCCGTGATATTTCCGCCGACGCCCTGCGCCACCCCCTGTTCCAAAGCATCAGACAACGCCGTCTGCCACGCCGCCACCCCCGCCCTGTCGCTCGGTGGCGTCACGTAAAAATGTGGCGCCTCACTGCCCGCCATCCTCGCGGGATCGAGCAACCGCTTCACTCCCTGCCACACCAGCGTCGCCACCAAAGTTGTCGCCAGCGCCACCACTGCTACTCGAACGTACGTCGGCGCCGGCGCAAATCCACTTCTGCGCCTTTCCCAACGGCGATCCCGCCCGCTCGGCGTATCCCAAATCCCGAATCCCATCCAGTCTCCGCAACCGCTAGCTACTGCCCATCATTCTAGACCAGCCCGACCGCCAGCGCGAACGTCGGCGTTCCTCACAATCGAAACGCGACCGATCCTGTGACGATGCGTTTGCCTCCGCTACCCGCGCTCGCTATGTTTCGCGAATTCATCGCGCAAGAAACCCACCAGGTCACGGTGGTCGGCGAACACATGCGTTTCCGGACGCGACGCATTCCCAGCTGTCGGCGTCTGCCCCGCTTTCGGCGATCGTAATGAAGCGAATCGAGCTCGCGGCGAGTCGCTCGACGTGGCGAAAGCTCCGCGCACGCCCTGATCTGGTTGAATCGCTTCCCGGTGAACGTGCGCCACATACCCACGCTGCGCCCGCCCCGAATGTGCCGGCACCAATTCTGCCGCTTCGATTTCCACACGGTGAATCGGCCCCTTCTCGTCGCCATTCGCGGGTTCCGCGCCGTCGTCTTCCTCGCCCGCTGCGCCGCCGGCCTGCGCTGCGTCATGTTGCAGGGCTAACAGCGCTGCTTCCGCTTCCCGCGCCGCCTCTAGCGCCTCTCCCGCAATCGCATTGATGTGATAACGCCCCCGAATGAACGGCATATTTCCTCCGCATTCAAAAGATGTAACACCAAATCCCGAAAATATATGCGCCTGCTAGCGCATCAACAAATGCCCCGACCACCACGCCGCGTATTGATCTCGTGCAGTTGAATTTGTAGCGGCCGCCTGCTTTTGCCTTTGAGGCGGGCGTGTTTGACGTCGCCTTTGAATCACGCTACCCCCGGCCTAGACCGCTTCCTTCTTTCTCGCGGCGTCAATTTCCAGCATCCGATAAACCTGGTGCCACGATCTCCGTCGCGTCGGCGTCGCGACTCTCTTCATGCCCCGCTCGACCTGCGACGTCTTGCGAATTTCACTCCCGGCTACATCAGAGGCGTTCTGCAGCGCGACCGGTTCTCCCGCACCACGTTCAGCCTCAATGCGCGACCTACCGCCAGAGCCTGCCATATTCCCCAGCAAATCAGCTGCGATCGCCGCAGCGGGATCATCCGCGCTCACCACAATCGGTGGCACTCCTGCAATTCCCAAAATCGAATTCAATAACGCGCGATTTTCCGCACGCAGCCGCGCTACATCCCTCTCCAGCGCGCTCGTATAATTCGCATCAACCAGCCGCCCCCAAAGTTCCCGCAGTTTCATTCCCACGCCCTCTCGAACCCCACCGAAACACCACCCCGTGCATCCTCAGCCTGTTCGTTCACGTTCGCCGCCGGCGCAAAAACGATACCGGCTGCGTCCGCTTCGGCACCTCAATCTGCGCCTTGCGCGCCTGGATCGCCCGAATCGTCGGATCCGTCGCAGTCACGCGTTCAGCCAGACGCTGCTCCAGCGGCGGCCGTGCCATCCCGCTGCGTCGCGCCGCATAACGCGATATCAACCCATAGCGCGCCGCATCCGCCGCGTCGTCGCCATCCATTTTCTCCACGTCTTCAATCCGCACGGAATCGCGCACCAAAGTAGGCAGCGTGCGAATCAGCTCCACGCAGTTGTCCGTCAGCAGCCATTCTCCCGCATCCAACATCTGATACATCAGCATCCAGCCGCCGATGCGATCATCATCCGCCGGCGTCGGCCGCGGAAATCCCGCCTCCGCGAACACATCCCCCATCTGCTCCGCAATCGATGCGTCATCCGTGCGTCGCGCAAAAGCATCCGGAGACAGATAAATCGCCGCGATCTTCTCCCGAGCGCTTTCCATTATCGGCAACGAGCCAGGCGCTGCCAAAAATCCCCCCGCCAGCGCTCGCTGCCCACTCTCCACGCTACGCGCGATGATTTCGCGCGCCAGATCGCGCGGCGAGGTCCGGTGCGTCACGTACTCCCGGTAAGTCACCACGCACGAGTTCGGTTGCGCCCGCGCATTCCCTTCCGCGCCAAAGCTTTCGTTCTCGCGCGCCGTTCGCCGGGCAAAATCGAACCAGGCGTCTGCGCGTGCCAATAGCTCGCCGCCGGATGCTCGAATCCCCAATCAATCGAAATCCAGCGCGGCCACCACGTCTGCCACTCAATCGCTTCCGCTCGCGCCGTATTCCGCCCCAAATCAAAGCGGTCGAAATACTGTCCCGCGAACACTTCCCAATCCCCGTCGAAAAACGCCCTCTTCAAATTCGTCGGCAATGCCAGCAGCGTCTTCTGATAGTTCTTGTCCGCCGCATAGATCGGATTATCGAAAAACCGTGCCGGAATAAAATCGTAATCCTGAGCGTTATATTCCTCCGCGCGCTCCATTCCCGGCGCCGCCTGTTTGTCAATCCATAGCGCCTTCACCCATGCATGCCCGATATTCCCCGGATTCGTCGCTCCAGCCATGCACGGAAACGTACCCGGCACCGGACAACGATTCCGGCTCGTCAAGAATTGCCACTGGCGCAAAGTAAATAGCGTCAGCTCATCAATCCCAATAAAAAGATACTCCGCGCCCTGGTACTGATACACGTCATGCTCGCTCGCGCAGTACCCAAAGCGCGTCGTCGAGCCGTTGATCCATTCCACGACGTGTTTCGATTCGTGAAACGCCACATACAGTTCCCGCGGCACATCGCGACGAAAGTAATGCAACAGCGAAGCTTCCAGCTCCGGAAACGTTCTCCGCAAAAGCAACGTGTTCACGTTAGGGTGCGCCAGCGCCTGAATCACCGCTTCCATCAGCAGCGCCTTCGTCTTTCCCGGACCCGCGGCTCCACCGAACAGCCGGTATTTCGCAGCAGACGCGTGAAATTGGCACTGTTTAAGGAACGGCTGGTACTTCAGATCGTAAGTTGGCGCGCTGCTTTCTTCACTCTTCATTTTTCAGCGAGCGTTTCCTCCACCCGCAATCCGACGCGTGACACAGCCACTCTTGGCTGTGCTGCGTGCTTTCCATGACCTCGCCACACTCGCGGCCATGCTCTGCGCTCGTCGTGGCACGGCGACTCTAGGGTTCGCTGGTGGCATCTCCGCCGCGCTGCATCTCAAGTAGGCCGTTACGCGAGCGTCCGAATTTTCTCACCAATATAAAACGCCGCCGCCCCACCCAGGAACGCCGCCGCAATCGCCGCGTGATGCACGCTCAACACCGCCCCCAACACCACCGCTCCGATCCCACCCAGCTGCAACGCATATCCAATCGTTGTCTTGCTCGCGCTCATGAAAGCTCCTTTGATGTACTGCATTCTGGAAACTAGCTCGCAGCTCTTCTGCGCTGCCACCGTAGGGGCGCCGCTTGTGAATCGCGCCACAGCGCGATTCATTCTGAGAACCCGCTGCGCTGGATCGAAGGGCTGCGCCTCATCTCGCCAAGATGTCAACCTTGCCAAATTTCCCCGCTTCACCTTATTCCGTGCGCACCGGCCGCGGCACGTTGTGAATCAACCGCACAAACGGCGGCGCCTCGCTCGCGGCGCTCTTCCCCGCCGCTTTCTCCGGCTCCAGCCACTCCGCCAGTTCCTTCAACACGTCGAACAACAGCTTCGCAGCCGCGACCCCCACCGCCCCTGCTTCCTCACTATGGCTTAGCTTCTCCGCGACCCCCGAAAACATCGCCGCCAGCTTCGATTCATTCAGTCCCCGCTCTCGCAACGCCTCCGCCAGCTTCAGCCGTTTCTTGCGGCTATCCGGGTCCTCGCAAATCACTACCGCGAACTCCGCGACAGATTTCACGTCGTCGGCACCTTTTCTGTCGCGGCTCTCTGATGACTCAACCGGCTTCCGATTCGCGGCAACTCTACGACTCGTTCGCCCCGCCGCGTTCCCCTGTGCAGCATCCTTGTTCGCCGGCTCCGCGGATTTTGTGCACACCGTCACTTCCGCCCCTCCGCGTGCCTGTTTACCCGACGGCTCCGCGATCACCGCCGCTCCTTCCCGCTGCCCGCGTTCCGTAGAGATTGTCTGGGCCCTGCCCGCCTGTTTCGCTGTTCGCATTCCATTCATAACTCAACCCTGGACCGCTTCACATCTATGCCAGTCTCCGCAGTGGGAGCGGGACACGCGCGTGCCGGGTCCGGTTCGAGCCGCTCGGGCGTCGTTGTTGCCGCCGCAGCGTTGCGCGTGTCCCACGCAGGTGAACATTCCTTACAAGAGCTTTTCGCGCGTTTGCGCGCCTTCTGAGCTTCATCTGCCTGACGCTCTTCGAACTCCCGTATTCCCAGCAGCGCGCCATCGAGCGCGTCTCGATGCTCCATGCACAATCGGCCCCGCCGCGCAGCCGGCCGCGCGCACCGCGTCCAGGCACTCTTGGAAAATTGCGAGCGCACGAAACCGATGCACACTGCCATGGAAATATTTGGAAATCTTCGCGCGGAAGAAACCGCTAACGGCCAGCAACGGCGTAAGTGTCAGTCTTTGTGGGACTCGGGTGGGTTGGGCGGACCATCCGCCTTAATTTCGATTATTACTTTGCAGTCGCGCGGCGGCGATTTTTGGCCATCCGGCATCTGCGCCGATACTCCGATGCGATGGCTGCCGACCGCGAACCACATCCGCGGGCTGCTCGCCGTAATTCCCTTCATCAGCCCTTGCGCATTCTGTGGCACTGGAATCGAAAAAAGAAGATAGTGTGTCTCACTCGAAATATCGTACACGTTGAATTTCTGCACGCACGCCTTCGTCACCTTCGCGGTGCACGCCGGCGTTTTCGTGAAATCGTAATCAAATTCCACAGTAATGCTGTGCAGCGCCGATCCCGCAGCCGCCCCATCCGTTCCCTTTTGCGCCTCACCCTGTTGCGCGCCGGAAGTCTGCGCCGCCGCGCTCGATTGGCCCGCCGCTGCTTGCTGCTGCCTGCTTGTACCGCGCGGCGCTGCATGCCTCGTCCCGCCGCTGCCAGCAGCTGCCCCGCCGATCTGCGATCCTCCCACCGGCGATAGCAATGCGATCGCGAGAATCGCAACCAATCCACGGCGATCCATCAACGATGCTTCTCCCCGTCAACAGCCCGTTCGTGGCTGGCCAGCCGCACAATCATATCTAACACGTTATCACTTCGAACGCGCCCGCCGGAAGTCTTCCGCGCAATGCAATTCCCTGGCGCTAACCGCGCTGCTCGCCGCGCGAGCTCATCCCAGAATTTGCACCGTCACGCCCGATCCGCCCGAAATCGCAATCACCTTCGCTCGCACGAAATTCAGCGCACCCCCGTGGCCACCAGGTTATCTCCAGCTGTGAGCGTGGAACTCATGCTGGCGGCGCCTGTAGGCACGGCGTACTGTGCATCCACGTCGTTGATCGCCGTCTGCAGCTGGATGTTGACGGACGTGGGAGCAGTGGCAAAACTGATCTGCCAGCGAATCGTGCGCCCGTTTTCCGGAAATCCCGCGTAACTCGGCAGCGCAAACTGCTGGCTGGCCTGCCCCGCCGCCGGTGCTTCAGCATTGAACGCCAGGGCAACATCGCCAGGAAAAATCGAATAAGGAGGGACCTGCGCATTATAGTTCGGCATAGTCGGGCGTCTCCAGAAGGATCTATGTTTCTGACTGTCGAATCTGAAAATGTAAGCAGTTGAATTTGTAGCGGCGGCCTTCCGGCGAGCGCTTTTAATTTTGACTTAGACTTGGTTTTGCGACTCTGACTTGGCCTCGCGCCTTTGACTCGATCGTGCGCCGTTGCTGTTGCGCTGCCTTCAACGCACGCCCGCGTCCCCAAACCCACGAACACACCCATCGCCAGGCACACCAATCCCGTGCATAAACGAAGTGGAAAAAGAGGGGCGGTACCGCAATCTCGCCGCGGGAAGCGGCGGTCAAATCACCTGCTGCGCTCTACACTTTTCGAGGTTAACGAATAAGTTCATACGCGCATTTAATAATTCTGTCAAGTCGTTGTGTGTGTACACAAAAATAATCCAAGCTGAGCACGCGTCCGCAACCGCCTACTGTTGCGGTTTCTGAGGCTCAGAGTTCTGTGCCGGCGCAGGCGTAGGTGCAGATGTCGCCGCGTTGCCAGTTCCCCCAGCCTGCGGCTTCAAAGTAAAATCCACTCCCCGCGTGGCGTTCTCGTTCACCGTGCGTTGCAAGTCCACCTGGCTCTCATCCACCGAATTGTCGCCGCCATATGAAGTGACGTAATGCAGCTTCCCGTCCGCCAGCCAATAATCGCTCACCGCAAAACTCGTTCCGTCCTTAAGGTACAGCAGAACATACGTCTGCTGCGGCGCCGCATCCGTACGCAATTCCTGCGTCCCGTTCGACGAGCCCGCCGCCGCTTCCTCACCGCCAGTCCCCGGCGCCGCCAGCAAGTAAGAATCGGTGTTATCCGGAGACGTCACATTCGCCGATCCTTCCGCCGCCGCATCCGTCCAACCCGAGTTGTAACCGCCCGAATTGTAACCTCCCGAAGTGGCGCCGAAATATCCCAGTCCTCCCCCGAATCCGTACCCGTACCCAAATCCATACCCGAAGCATCCCCAGAACGGATTGCACGGCCCATACCCACCAAACCCAAATCCAAATGCCCCGTAATACGGGTTATAACCAAAAAATGGGTAATACGGGTAGTAAGGATACCCGGGACGAACCGGCTGAAATGGATGCTGCGCCGCCGCAACCATCGTGGCGCCATGCGCAGAAGTCCCAGAGTTCATTGGCGCGCGCGTCGTAGTTGCGATCGGCACGAATGGCTTCGTCCCGTTCACGTTCGCCGGGCCATAATAATTTACACGTCCCCCAGCGGACATCCCCGCACGAGGCGGTTCCTGCCAAGTATTGTTTCCCGCCGCAAAATGTGTGGATGTTGCGTTCGATTCAGATTTGATATTCCCCGCCGGCACTGTGCTCGTTCCCTTCGCTGGAGCCGCCGACTTCGCGCCGCCGCTGTGGAACGGATTCCACGAATGTCCGCCGCTGCTGCTGTTACTGCTACCACCGCTGCTTCCAGCGTTCCCGCCGCTCGCGTGGGCGCCGCTGCTGTTCGACGAAGGCGCGCCAGCGTGCCCGCCGCCAAAACCTCCGCCCGAGCTGCCATGCGACCCGCCCCCTCCGCCTCCGCCATGCGCGCCACCACCACCGCCACCACCACCGTGTTGCGCCAATGCCGGAGCAGGCGCCAGCGCCAGCCCGCACGCAAACACGAATGCCGCTGCAAATTTCAGAAGTGTGGGTCCCTGCAAAGAAATGCTCGGCGCATGTTCTTCTTTCGCCGCGCGAAGCTGCTGAGAGGTCTGGGTCATTTTGTATCCCTCCACCCGAACGGGCCACTGAAGGGTGGCGCTGCTTCTGCCGCTACTGCCTGTGATTCTACATCATTCGAAGCGCTCTCGGTCCCATTGGTTACCTGAAGTTACCATCATTTTACAATTCACCCGCCACCCTGCCCTCCTGCCTCTTCCACACAATGACGTTATACTGTCTCCGATGATCCCTTTTCTCCACGTCGGCAGCTTTGCGATTCCGACCTTCGGCCTGATGGTCGCCTGCGCCATGCTCGCCGCGTATTTCGTCCTGCGCGCCGACCTCGCCCGCCGCGGAATCGCCGACAAAAGCTCAGGAGAAGCCGAAGCTCTCATCTCTTTTCCATGCCTCGCCGGATTCGTCGGCGCCAAGTTGTACCATCTGCTCGAATCTCCCTCGGAATTTTTCGCAGATCCAGTACACCTCCTCTTCAGCCCCTATGGATTCGCCTGGTTCGGCGGCCTGCTCGCCGGCTTCGCCACCTTCGCGTTCGTGGCCTGGCGTATCACCCGGCAGAACGCCACAGCCGGTCATCCCGTCTCTCTCCTCACAATCTTCGATGCAGGCTCTCCCGCCGCCGCCCTCGGTTACGGCATCGGCCGCATCGGCTGCCTTCTTTCCGGCGATGGCGACTACGGTGTCCCCACCTCCCTCCCTTGGGCCATGACCTTCCCAAACGGCCTGGTCCCCACCGTCGAACGCGTTCACCCCACTCCCCTCTACGAATTCATCGTCGCCTGCGCCATCGCCTGGTGGCTCTGGCGGATGGGCGCGCCCAGTCGCGGGACATATGCTGATACAGCCGCCGGCTCTCCGCTCGACGCGCGCGCAATCAGCGCATCCAGCAGACAACCCGGCGAAGTTTTCGTAGCCTACCTCGTGCTCACCGGCGTCGCTCGCTTCCTCGTCGAGTTCATCCGCATCAACCCCCGCTCCTTCCTGGGAATGTCCAACGCGCAGACCGCCGCCGCAGCCTCCATGATTGCCGGAATTATTTTATGGCGATGGACGAGCAGACGGACCGTTAAAGCCTGACAACAAATCTCACTCGCCGTCGCGGTTTTCGTGACTCGCGCTGCAGCGCGAGTCATCCTGAGATCCCGCAGCGCGGGATCGAAGGGTAGCGCCGGCGTCTCGCCGGCTCCGTCGCCGTCGCCTTTGTGAATCGCGCTGCAGCGCGATTCAGCCTGAGATCCCTCAGCGCGGAATCGAAGGGTGCGGCCGCCTTCAGGCGGGCGTCTTTAACACTGAACCCAAGCATCCGCATGCGCGTCCTACGCCACGCACGGAACCGGCGTTTCCAACCCAGCCTTCCCCATCCGAATCGCCAGCAATCCGTTCGAAAGCACCGCGACACTCCGCTCCGGATCTACCTTTGCCCGCAGTGCCACTACGCAGAACGGCCGCGGCGCGCGCAAAATCGGCATCTGCTGCTCGGCATCCCGCTCGTCGCTCTGCGTCCCTAAATTTTCTCGCTTCCCATCCTCATCGCCCTGGCCGCAGGATTCTCGTGCGCGTATCATTGCCGGCTTCTTTGCGCTTCCGCCGCTGCAATTGCCCTGGTCGAAATCTTCCACCGCGCAATCGCCGAAATCTTCGTCAGCGCACTCTCGTCCCCTCGAATCAACGTAACCCGCGATCAATAGCCAGCACTCATCCACCGCCACCGCAATTTCCGTGCCCGCGCATCCTGGCAGACTCGCCAGTGCGTAAAGATTTCCGCCCGACTCCTCAAAATCCACGGAAATTCTCGCGAACAAATCCTCCTCCGCCGCCTTCCAGTCGTCCCGGTCGCTTCCCGCCCGTGCGCCCCGCACCACGCCACGCTGAAACGCGCGCCGCGACACTTCGTCATACACCGCCAGCAAGCAATCCGACATGTCGCGCAGCGGAATCTGCTCGTGCAACATTTCACCGCTGTTCTGATGGACCGCGCCCACCACCGCTTCCCGGAATTTCGCTGTGCGTTTCATCTCCGTTGTCCCTATAAACCCCGCCATCGCTTGCCAAGATTCCCGAAGTCCCCTACGACCCTTCCGTTCAGCAATCGCGATGAATGCGCCGCCGCTTTGCCCGCCAACCTGAGCACCTTTTCGTCGTCGACACAGCGCTGGCTCGGAATCAAGTCCTCAGCATGCTCGAATCTTTCGTTCGCTTGCCGGCTGAATCGTTCACCGCTCGCGCTTGCTATCTCCACTCCCGTCTCCACCGCGGAGCGCACCAATTCACCAGACGCACCGCTCCGCCGTCTGCGTTCACTCTCCAGCGCCATGTTTGCCGTGTCGCAATTCCGCAAAATGCTTTCCGCCTCTGTCTTCAGCATCAGCGGGTTCAGCGCCCGTTCGCCCAGCGACCTGGCGCCATTCTCGACTGCCGGCAGCCACAGGCAAGTCTCCGAAAGCGGCACCGAAATAAACAGATTTCCAGCTTGTTGCGCAACAAGCGTGGCTAGATCGTATCCGGTGCCGTCCGGGAGTTTTTCAGTCGCCAGTGTCAGGTGAAATCGGATCGTGCGCAAAACCGTGTCAGCTTCGCGCACGGTCTTCACCGAATGGGATTCCCATCCGGAGCGCGCCAGTCCCTTCAGTGTGGATTCAGTGCTTGCGGTGGAGGTCCCGACTACTAAGATTCGTACAGCAGCGGCGGACATTTTGGCCCCTTTGGGGAAGGGGAACGTGCGTTTTAGACCCGAATTCGACCCACTCGGACTTGCCGTTTCCGCGCTCTCTTGCTCCTGCCCGCTCCCGCGCCACGCACGCCACGTGGCCACGAACGGTCCATCTCCCTGCCTCGCTGCAATATCTCGTCAGTCAAATTGCAGAGCCCAACCTTTCTTGCAACGGTTCCCCACCCCGCCGGAGCCGCACGCGGAGCTTTCAGGGCGTGCGGTGTGGCAGCTGTCGCGTGCGACCCTTGCGAGGCGAGTAACCAGTTCCGCGAAATCCCATTTACTTCATCGGGAGATGCGCCGCAGAACGTTAATTACAACTACCCCTTCCAGCTAGGCCTCGAAATGTACTCCGCCGTCAAATCCATCACAATTCGCAACATTACTGCTTTTGTTATACGGCTCTTACTGATCCTCTCGAACTCCCCTCGCATTAACATTTCTCTTTTATACTTGACACGCTAATACCATAGGAGTAATTTCAGTTTTCTACCTGGGTTGTACACGTCCCCGTCCTGGGCGTGGGCTATTTTGCACGGCAACAGATCGGAGCTTCTCAGCCCTCAACTCCGTTTCGTTCGGAGTGGTTAGCCGTCAGCTAAATGGACCGACATCGCTCAAAAATTTCGAAGCAGCGCTCACGCCCACCCACAGGGTCGGCCACTCGCAACAGCGATTCCCGCTCCGAAACTCGCTCCGATCAAAATCATCCCAAATCGGCTCTAGGCTTCCCACAAAGGGAACCGCGCAGTGCTCGCACTGACCCGTTTCACCCCTTCGTCGCCCTCGTTAAGACCTTTAACGAATTCCTATTCGAACTCGACGCCGACGGTAAATTCCTAAGCATCTGGACTTCCAACGATGCTCTCCTCCGCGAACGTCGTGCCGAATTCCTCGGCCGCCGCGCCCTCGAAGTCTTAGGCGATGAAACCTTCCATCCCTTCTCCAGGCTCTTCCGCAGAGTCATCAATCAGGGCGTCGCCGAAGACATCGAATTCCCCGTTGACTTCCCCTCTGGCCGCCGCTGGTTTCAGGCCCGGGTTTCGGCCGTCGGACGCGGTGCAAGCAAATCTCATTCCGTCTGCCTGCTCGCACGCGATATCACCCAGCGCCGTCTCGCCGAAGAAGCTCTGCGCCAACAAGAAGCCCTGCTGATGCACGCCGAGCAAGTCACCGGCACCGGCTGTTCGGAATACGACCTCCGCACCGGTCAGCGAATCTGGTCGCGCCAACTTTTCCGCATTTTTGGATTAGATCCCAAGAATCCCGTTCCCAGTCTGAAAACTATGTTCGCCATGATTCATCCCGACGACCGTGAGCGAATTCGCGGCATCCTGCAATCGGCAATCGAGCATTGCGCTCCGTTCGAATCCGAGAGCAGCTACAATCTGCCGGACGGACGCCAGCGCATCATATTTAGTCGCGGCATTGCCCTGCCGGACGAGTCAGGAAAAACGGCGCGCCTGCTTACCGTCGTCCAGGACGTGACAGAAATTCGACGCGCCCAAACCCAGGCCCGCGAGCGCGAATCACTCCTCGCCCAAGCCGAGCAACTCGCCAGTCTCGGCAGTTGGGATTTTGACGTCGCGCAACAAAGCTTCACTTGGTCCGCGCAAATGTACCGCATGCTCGGGCTTCCCCCGAACGATCAGCCATTGTCACTCGCCCAGGCATGCGCTTTGTTCCATCCGGACGATCGCGCGCGTGTCACGCAAGAGGTCGCCGCCCTGGTCAAATTCGCACATCCGCTCGAAAACGAAGTGCGCTTTGTCCTGCCCCACGGGCAAGTCCGCGTCTTCCATTCCCGCGCCGTTCCCGTTACGAATGACTCCGGCGCTGTCGTCCGCATCGCCGGCGTGTCCCAGGACGTCACCGCGCAGAAGTCCGCTCAAGACCGCGTGCGCAAAGGTGAATCGCTTCTCGCGCAGGCCGAAGAAATCGCCAAACTGGGCAGCTGGGAAATGGATATCGTTCACTCCACCATTACTTGCTCCGCTGAGTTTTTCCGCATGCTCGGCCTCGAACCTCTCCCCGGCCCGGTTTCCGTCGAAGACGTCTGGTCCTTGGTACGGCTGGAGGATATCGGCGCCGCGAAACAAGCCCTCCAGACCGCTATCGCCACGCAACCCCCCCTCGAGCATTTCTCGCGTTACGTCCTGCCCGACGGCCGCACCCGCGTTTTGCACACTCGCGCCATCCCACTCGCCGACGCTTCCGGGCAAATCACTCGCTTCGTCGGTTTCAATCACGACATCACCGAACAGAAGCGCGTCGAAGACGACCTCCGCCGGCTTTCTCGCCAGCTCTTGACCTTGCGCACCGAAGAACAACGTCGCCTCGCGCGCGAACTTCACGAAACCGCCTCTCAAACCTTGACCGCTTTGAAAATGACCCTGAAACAGATCGAGGATTTGCTTCCTCCAGACGATAAGCGCGCCCGCGAGCTCTCAAAATCTTGCCGCGCGCTCACCGCCGATGCTATCCGCGAAGTCCGCACCATTTCCTCGATACTGCACCCTCCGCTAATGGACGAAGCCGGCCTCACCGTCGGTCTCAGTTCCTACGTCCGCCTCTTCTCCGAGCGTAGCGGCGTCGCGGTAAATTTCGCCATCCCCGACGATTTCCAGCGCCTTCCCAACGAAGTCGAACTCACTCTCTTCTGCGTCGCGCAAGAATCGCTCGCCAACGTGCATCGCCACTCCAAAGCGCGCACGGTCGAAATATCCATCGACCGCTCGTCAACGAACGTGTACTTTACTGTCCGCGACGACGGCATCGGCATGGCCCTCCCGTCGCACAGCGATCGCAGAAATTCACTCCTCGGCATCGGTATTGCCGGCATGCGCGAACGCGTCAACCAACTGCAAGGCGAGTTCCACATCCACAGCTCTCCCGGCGAAGGCACCACCATTCAGGTTACTTTGCCAGTGGTCCCACCGGTCATCGAGGAGAAATCCGAATGACCTGCGCTCATCCAGTTCGCTCCTGCCCGTCGCACGTTCCGCTCGCGCCGTATCCCTGCGCGCGCCATTCGCTTTTCGCAGAATCTTCCCGGAATAGCTGCACCCATTTCTCAAGGAGAATCTCATGATCAAAGAATCGCCAGCCGCCAGGCCGTACCGCATCCTTATCGCAGATGACCACGCCGTCGTGCGCCGCGGCGTTCGCGCCTTGCTCGAAAATCAGCCGGGCCTCGAAGTCTGTTGTGAAGCCGCCACCGGTCTGGAGGCGGTCGAGCACGTCAAGAAAACCAAACCCAACCTGGTTCTGCTCGATCTCACCATGCCAGAAATGAACGGCCTCGAAGCCGCCCGCGCCATTCGCGCGGAAGCTCCCGATACTGACGTCCTGATCCTCACCATGCACTTCTCTGAAGATGTCGCGCGCGAAGTTCTGCGCAGCGGCGCCCGCGGCTATGTGCTCAAATCAGACGCCGACTCCGAATTAGTCGCCGCCGTCCGCCACGTCCAGCAACACAAACCGTTCTTCACCGGGCGCCTGGCCATGAGCATGGTCGAAAGCTTCGTCAACGAGCAACGCGAGGGCGAACCCAGCACCGATCATCCCCTTCCCGGCTGCCCGCTCACAGCTCGCGAACTCGAAATCGTCCAACAGCTCGCCGCAGGAAAAATCAGCAAGGAGGTCGCGGCCTCCGTGGGCATCTCCACTCGCACCGTAGAAAGCCACCGCAATCACATCATGAAAAAAATGAATTTCTCCAGCTTCAGCGAACTCATGCGCTTCGCCATCCGCAACCACCTGGTCGAACCATAGCCGCCGCGTCGCAGCCGCTGCGTAGCCGTCGTATCGTAGCCGTTCAGCCGTACGCGCCCCCGCCGCTCAACCCGTCGCGCTGCGCACGCGGCCGCGCCACGCGGCGTAGCGCCGGCGTCCCGCCGGCTCTCCGCGGTTGACTGTGCGTTTGAATTCCTAGCGGCCGCCTGCTTTTGCTCTTAGGCGGGCGTCTTTGACGTTGCCCTTCAACTCCTAGCGTCGCACTTCAGCGCGCCATCGGTGTCATGGCGACATCCGATCGCGCTCTAGAACTCGCATTTGCCCCGCCGCAACTGCTATCTCACCGCATCCGACTCAGCCTCCGCCGCCACCTCCGCCACAACCGCCGCATCCCCCGTAAAATTATCCGCCCGTCGCAACGCCGGAAACCACCAAGCCCACAGCGCCGTCACCACCAACGTCCCAATCCCACCAATAACCACCGACGGCACCGTGCCAAACCAATGCGCCGTTAACCCAGACTCAAACTGCCCCAACTCATTCGACGCCCCAATGAAAATCATATCCACCGCGTTCACCCGCCCGCGCATCTGATCCGGCGTCGCCAGCTGCACCAGCGTTACCCGAATCACCACGCTGACCATGTCCGCGGCAAACGCCAGCGCTAGCGCGATAAACGAAACGATCAGACTGCGCGAAATTCCGAACACGATGGTGCAAATCCCGAACGCCGCCACGCACCACAACATCTTCGCGCCGATGCGTCCCTTCAATGGCCGATAAGCCAGCCACACGGCCATCGCGCACGCGCCTACTCCCTGCGCGCTCCGCAAAATCCCCAATCCCCACGGCCCCGTATGCAAAATCTCCCGCGCATATGCCGGCAGCAGCGCCACAGCGCCACCCAGCAGCACCGCAAACAAATCCAGCGAAATCGATCCAAACACTACTTTCTGCTTCCAAATGTAAACAATGCCCGCCAGCACCGTCTTCAGATTGATCGGCTCGCGCGCTCGTGCTTTAGCCTCAAAATGAATTCGCAAAGTGCACGAAATCGCCAGCACATAGCAAGCCAGCGCAATCGCATAAACCGACGAAGGTCCGCGAAACAACGCGTAAATCAATCCGCCGAGCGACGGCCCCAGAATCGTCCCCACCTGAAAAATCGTCGAATGCCACGCCACCGCATTCTGAAAGTGCTCTTCCGGCACCAACTGCGGCAGCAGCGCCCGGCTCACCGGCCCATTCAACGACCGCACCACGCCCAACAACACCAGCACTCCATAAATCGGTCCCACCGAGTGGTAATGGCTCCAAGACGCCACCAGAAGCAGCATCGAGCACACCCCGAACCCGGAATAGCAAAGTATCAAAAGTTTTCGACGGTCAAATCGGTCTGCGGCGTGCCCGGAAACCAGAAAAAGTAAAATTCCCGGCAGGAATTGCGCCAACCCTACGTAACCCAGATCCAGAACGCTGTGCGTAATATCGTAAATCTGCCAACCGATCGCCACCGACTGCATTTCCATAGCGACGACCGTGAAAAATTTCGAAACCTCATACAACACAAACGCCGGATGCGTGAACGCCACGCGACCGGCTAATCTAGCTTCCCCGGAATCACCCGTCGCCAAGCCCCTCACCCTCCCCAGTCACACCCAGCGCGAAACCAACACTCACCAAATTGTAACCGAATCCGGGAAATGCCAATCTCCCGATTGGCGTTCTTCTACCACAGCGCCACCCATCGTTTTCGTGGCACAGCCACTCCTGGCTGTGCACGTTGCCGCGAATTTCAGATCCCGCTTCGGCTCGTCAACGTATAAATCAGCAAGCCCAAAACCAAAAGCGTAATCACCACGTACATCCAATCCCGCTCCAGCGCAAAACCCAGCACCGAAAACACCACTCGCGCCACAGGCGTCGCAATAAGCAGCAACAATCCAAACTGAATCAGCCCCAACGGATGCAACTCAATCGCCTGCTGCAAAATCTGCGGCACCCCACGCAATTCCACCGGCTCCCCGCGAAAAGTCCTGTAGTTCTGCGGCACCTCATACGACTGAGCTACAAACCACACGCCGCCAGCGAAAACCACCACCGCTGCTAGAAACACTCCCCAACGCAAAAGCCCACCCAGAAACAGCTCCACGCTCTTGTCATTTACCCTCTCGCCCACGCCCGCGCCACCGCCAGCGCCAGTCATCACAATTTCCCCCGCACGCCCTGAAATATCATCTCAATCGCCAGCGCCGCGATCACCACTCCAAACACAATCCGCAAAGTCCGCACCTTCGCACCCGGCAAAATCTTCGCGCCCACCAACGCCCCAGCTAGCACCCCCAACATCACCGGCATCGCGAGGCCGGGATCAATGTACCCTCGCCGCAAATAAATCCCCGCGCTGGCCGCCGCCGTCACCCCAATCATAAAATTGCTGGTAGTCGTCGAAACCTTGAACGGAATCTTCATCGCCTGATCCATCGCCAGCACTTTCACCGCCCCCGAACCAATTCCCAGCAATCCCGAAAGCACTCCGGCCACATACATCAATCCAAAACCGATCGGCACATTCCGCACATGGTAGGATTTCAATCCTTCAGAGGTGGGATAAGTCCCGTCCAGCCGCAGCTTCGTAGCAATTCGATCCGGCGCCATTCCCGGTGGCGGATCAGCCAATGTCTGCGTCGTCGTATACGCTGAGTACAGCAGCACTACGCCAAACACAATCGCAATAATCGAAGTTTGCAAATATCCCGCCAGAAAAGCGCCACTAACCGCACCCACCGTCGTCGCAAATTCCAAAAACATTCCCACGCGCATATTCGAATACCCTTCTCGAAGATACGCCGCGGCCGCACCCGAGGAAGTCGCAATCACCGAAACCAGCGACGCGCCAATCGCGTAGCGAATATCCACGCCAAACACCAGCGTCAGCAGCGGCACAATCACCACGCCGCCGCCCAGCCCCGTCAACGATCCCAGCATTCCCGCCAGGAACGATCCCAGGGCTACCACCAGCGTAAATTCCAGCGTGTTCAATTGGCCAGCTTGTCCAGTTATTTGACTACTCGATTCAGCAGGTCACAACAGTAAAGAAGCGAAATCTTATCACTTCATGGTTTCTTATCGGCGGGTTTACTCTCTGCAACGAGGTCGTACACGAAACGAAGCTCCACAGCCGCGTTCGAACGCGTCCTGTCCAAACGCACAATCTCCACAAGTTGTTTCCCACCCGGTGCGGGCTCAAACGAACGCGTTAGCTGCGGCCCATGACTTCCGCTCAGCTCCGCCACCAGCCGGTAATCCTCCCAATGCGCGTCGAACTCCTCATACTTGTCGTCTTTGGCCTTCTGCACTTTGTGGCCGTCGGTGTAGAACACGCGCTGCCGTCCCGCATCATCCGTCAACAGCACTTCGCCGTTCTTCGCATCCGGCGTATCTTTCATCACCAACGTGATTGACCCCGCAGGATTCGTCAGTTCCTGAAGCTGCTGGCGGTCGTAATCGCCGTCGCTGTTCTTGCTCCCGCCATTTCTAGGAGAGCCGTTGCCATTCCCTCCGCCGTTGCCGCCTCCGCCACCACCCGGATACGGCGAGCCCATCCCGCCCATGTGGATCCCCGTGCCGTTGCCATTGCCACCGCCGCTTCGCGGATTCGCCGGATTGTCCGCTCCGGTCCCGCGCGCTTCTCTCATCTTGTCCTGCGCGTCGTCGCTTTCATCAACATTAAACTTCCAGGATGCGAATAGCTGCTTTTTATCCGGAATCGCCATCTCTGCCGGCACTTCAGGTCGCGATGTCCCCGCGCTCGAATCCCCGGTTTGAGGCGCCGGATGGATCGGCCCCGGCCCTGCCTGCGCCGCCGCACCACTTGGAAAAATCACGCAAGCCGCGCACAGCAGCGCGCTAACCGCAACTGCTGGCGTTAATGTCCACCGTCGTCGAATCGTATCCAATGTCGTCATCGCCTTGCTCGTCCTCGGACTCTGCCTCATCGGCTCGCGGAAGCACTTCGCTTCAGTCAAATCGCGCACGCCGCAAAACGATCACCAGCCTCCAAATTCGGATGCAAAAAAATCGCGCAGGGATGTAACGCGGCTGAAAATCGCCACAACTCCACTACTGCGCATGTGTGAGACCTCGGGAATCTTTGTGGGTCGTGGCTTCAGCCACGACACAAACCGCTGAGGGTTCGAGCGGCTTTAGCCGCTGAAGCTCCGCTTTTGCAGTCCCACGCAGCCTCTATTGCCCGCCCCCGGAACTCGCGCTCGCGCCGCGCGCTTGCACTTTCTGCAGCAACGCCATGAACTCCGCGCGCTTATTCCCGCCCGGCCCAATCCCCGCGTAAGCCACATGAATCAACGGCTGATTCGCCCGCCCTCCGTCATACACCCACGGAAACGGATTCACCGCGCCAATCGCCCAGTAAAAATCCGCCTGCGCGCCCTGCAAACTCACCGGTAAATCAAAATGCGCCGCGGCCCCCGGCGTAACCGGATTCAACCGCTGCGCCGCGAACACGTACCAGGTCATCCCCGGAGAAGTGACCCGCTCCATCGGCGCCAAATAAAACTGCGCGGTCGCTCCGAAAGCGCGCGGCCCCTGATTGGTCTGCACAAACGTAATCCCGGAACTCACCTGCGCCCCGAAAAATCCCTGCAAGTTCACGTCGTGCCGGCACGCATACGTCACCTGCAACACCGGAGGCGCATCGCTCGAACTGCTATCCGGCGATGGCGCAAAGCTGGCCCGCGCATTGTTCGCCATCGCTTCATTAATACAAGCCGCCGACGGCGGAAAAAAATAATAAAACAAAAAATCCACCAGACTCATCCCCGATCCGCTCGGCATGTGCAGCTGTCCATCCAGCCAGTTCGCGTCATGCCCCAGCAACGGATTGTCCGAAGTCGCGAATTGCACAATCGCATTCGCCGGCGCATTCTGTAGCGCCAAAATTCCCCCCAGATGAAATGGCGGCGCATACGGCCCCAGCGCCGCCGGCGCGTCCCCCGGAATGAATTCACTCCAGGCCACCGGAAGTTCCACAGAAACGTCGTTCGTCACCGCATGCACAATGGTCCGCGCCGCACTCTGCCCCGCTGCCGTGCTAGCAGCCGCTTGCGCACCCGCCGCCCGCGCGCTCAAACCCCAACCCAGCAGCATCCCCGCCGCCGGCACCAATGCCTTCCGCCAGTTGCGTCTCACCCTCATTTGCCCATCACTCCGCACATGTCGCCTCGCATCAAAGTGTGCCAGCTTCTACGCACAAAAAGAAGCCTTTCCGAGTGCCCTGCTTAAATGCCAAGTCGGTCTTGGCAAAAGTACTACTATGTGGTAGTATTACCCAGTGCTAGAATTCATTCGGTCGAGAAGATTCACAATCCGGCTGGATAATCTCGCGGGGCAGTACGCCGAAGACGTGCTCTCGCAGATCGAGAATGACTTACTCAAGAACCCTGAAGTCGGGGCGATCGTCCCGGGCACCGGAGGCCTCAGAAAAGCTCGCGCCGCAGACCCAGCGCGCCACAAGAGTAAGCGCGGTGGCTTTCGTTATATGTACTTCTGCATCGAGCGGAATCGTTAGATTTTTCTGCTCCTGCTTCACAATAAAAACGAGCAGGATGATCTAACCGCCGAGCAAAAGAAGTGGTTGCGGGATAATTGGGAGGGACTATGAGAGAGGCACTGTTCGCAGAGTTACAAGAAAGCGTTCGCGACGCGGTTGAGTACCGCAAGGGCGCGAGAGTTCTGCGTGTAGATCGGTTTAGACGACCGAAGAAGCTCACGCCCGCCGAGATTCGCAGGATCCGCTTGAATTGGGGGGTTAACCAGCTCGTTTTCGCTAAACGATTGGGCGCCAGTGTTAGTGCAGTGCGAGGTTGGGAGCAAGGAAAGCGTCGTCCTCGGGGCATTGCCCTCCAACTACTCAGCATCGCGAAACACAGTCCTGCAGCGTTTCTGCAGAAGGGTTGAGCTAGAATCCTCTAGACTCTTCACGCGCACACTCACCGATCCCCCGAGCCCGCGCCTCTCCCACAAACACACCACCGCCCCCGGGCCATTCAGCCCGGAAGCGATGTTCAATTTTTCCTGGTTTGTCTTACGCCTTCTTGGCGGACTTGCGGCGGCCACGGCGCTTCGTCGGCGGCGTGGCGGGTGGCTCACCCACCAGCTCTGCGGACCAAATCGATGTAACAAATTTCTTCACACCATGATCGTCGAAATCAATCGTAGTGCGCTCGGTGTTCGACTCCGTCACCACTCCCATTCCGTACTGCTCGTGCCGTATGGACTGCCCTTCGACCAGTGTCTGCACAACTCCCTCCCCTGGATGATTATGACTGCCACTTCGGATGACCCGCACCGTCGCGACGCGCTTCCGCCCGTCGCCACGTCCCACTAGATGTATGGCCCGCGATTACTCCCGCAAAGGGACAAGGGCTGGGGCCGCCCCTTCCAGGACCGTTCTACCGCCTCGGACCGCTCCGCCGAATAGACGGATCCGCTCCGGGGCGAACAAAAAAGAGACACAACCAGCGACCGCGCGGCAATCGCGCCTCGCAGGCCTGCTACCAGCCGGTAGCCAGCACGCTTGACCACCACCTCAGCGCGCCACTCACTACCTGCGCTAGTGCCGCCTAAAACCTGAACTTCATTCTGAAGATTTCGGCAGAATTACAAACCGACGACGTTCTCGGCCTGCAGACCTTTCGGTCCCTGCTTCACTTCAAATTCCACCGCTTGACCCTCGTTCAAGGACTTGTAGCCCTCGGACTGGATCGCGGAAAAGTGCACGAACACATCCTCGCCCGACTGGCGCTGGATGAACCCATAACCCTTGGCCGCATTAAACCACTTCACTGTACCTTGCTCTCTGCTCACGGAAACTACTCCTAAATTATTCAGCAGGTGGCGCTTAGCCACCCGGAAAGCTGCCTGTCGCTCCGCCCGCATCACCCCGCGCAAAAAAAAAGCCGTCGGGCACCTGCCCGGCAGCCATTCATCGTACGCGTGAAAAACGAACCATAAAGCAACAAACGCACCCCCATCCTACCACGTTTCGCCCCTCCCCGCAATCCCCTCTCACTCCGTTTCAATACCACAAATCATACCGACTCATCCGTTTGACATCCGCAAATCCCAAGTGCAGTATGCCCCCGAATATCTGAAGGGGTGACTCCGATGTTACTTGGTGTTCCGGTTGCTACTTGGATCTTCGCTAGCGTTGTCCTGATCGTCGCCTACGTCTTGCTGTCCTTCCATCGCGTCGGACCTTCCGAAGTCGGCCTGGTCCTCAAACGTTTCTCGGCGCGCAAACTATCGGGCGACAACATAATCGCTTTCCAGGGCGAAGCAGGTTACCAGGCAGATCTCCTCCTTCCAGGCATGCGCTGGATGCCATGGCTGCTCTACGAAGTCCAAAAATTCCCTTGGGTGCAGATTCCTGCCGGAGAAATTGGCGTCGTAATCGCCCAGGTCGGCTCTTCGCTGCCCATCGGCGCGAAATCAGCCATCTACAAAAAATCCTTCGGAAATTTTGCCGACCTTCGCTCCTTCATCACCGGCGGCGGACAGAAGGGCGTGCAGCGTCCCGTTTTCTCGCCGGGGACGCTCGCGCCAATTCATCCCGTTGGTTTTCTCGTGGTAACCAAGAGTCAAGCGTACGGTCTCCCCATTTCTCCCGAACTCCGCTCCCGCGCCGGAAAAGTCGGAAGACTCACTCCCGAAGCTTTCGGCCTTCAGCCCAATCAACTCGAGCTTCTGCGTATCGAGCCGCGCCCCTGCGGTAAAGACAGTGCTCTTACGGACATGGTCGGAATCGTCACCACCTACGAAGGCGATCCGCTTCCCTCCGGCGACATCGCCAGCCGCCTCGGAGGTTTTGCCGACATCGACAAGATGGAAAAGGACAAGGCTACCGACGGCGACGTAATCGAAGTCCTGCTCGGAAATAAAAATAATCTGCACAATAACTATCAGGACTTTCAGGCGTTCCTCGATAACGGCGGCCGCATCGGCTTGCAGCACGATCCCCTGCTCTACGGTGCCTACGCTCTCAATCCATTCCTGGTCGGCGTCGAAATGGTTGGAATGTTGGTAGTACAACAGGGCCAAGTCGCCGTCATCAAGGCCTACGTCGGCCTCCCCACCCAAGATACTTCCGGCACCGATTTCAAGTTCGGCTCGTTGGTGCGTCCTGGCCACCGCGGCATCTGGGAGGAGCCGCTGCGCACCGGAAAATATCCGCTCAACCCGCGCTGCTATCAGGCGGAGATCGTGCCGACGTCCATCCTCACCCTCAATTGGGCCGATGCCGTCTCCCAGGCGCACAACCTCGATGCGCAACTCTCGCAGATCGTCGCCAAAAGTAACGAAGGATTTGTGTTCAAAATAGACCTGCAAGTGCAGATTCACGTCCCGGATACCAACGCGCCGCGCGTGATTTCCATGGTCGGTACGATGATAAATCTCGTCAACGAAGTCCTTCAGGCAGCCGTCGGTAACCATTTTCGCGACAAACTGCAAAGCATGCCTGCCGTCCGCTTCATCGAAACCCGGCAACAAGTCCAGGAAGAAGCTTTTAAACACATCAAGGAACAACTCGATCAGTACCGCGTCGAAACCCGCGGTGTCTATATTCAAGACGTCATTCTTCCTGAAGACCTCGTTAAAGTCCTAACCCAGCGTGAAATCGCCAACCAGGAAATTGACACCTACCGCAAGCAGCGCTCCGCCCAAGATGAACGCATCGCCATGGAAAACGCCAAAGGCACCGCGGAGATGCAGGCCGATCTCGCGAAATCCAAAGTAGGAGTGGACATCAAGACGAACAACGCCAACGCACGTACGGAAGAAGCCCGCGGCGAAGCTGAATTCATTCGACAGACCGGCACCGCTCGCGGCGCAGAGGTCGAAGCAGTCGGACTCGCGCGCGCCCGCGGCTACGAAGCGCAGGTCCGCGCGCTCGGATCGAACGCTACCGCGCTCGTCAACGTCATTTCCGCGCTCTCGGAGGGCACTTCGAAATTCGTTCCCGATATCTTGGTAACCAGCGGATCAAACGGTGGGGGCGCGCTGGACGGTCTAGCGGCTACTGCGATGCGTTATCTTGCGGGAAACGGGGGCAATGGCGCCGCAACGGCCGCCGCCAAACCTTCTGATCCGAAGGCCGGCTCGCTGCCCAGCGCCCCCACCGGAAAGTCAGGCAAGGATTAAATCGCGCCAAGCGGATTCGACGCAGCAGCGCGATCAAGCGCCCTGCATCGCCCCGCTAAAATTGCGAACTAATGCTTCCTATCAGCACGCGCGTCGTATCCGTATCCAGCAGCAGCGCCGAATTGCCGTCGATCACGTAATACGCCACGTTGTATGTAACATTGGGATTCATCCCCTGGATCGTCGCCGTGCCCCGCCCGCTCGTCGCATCCAGCGTCAATAGCTTCGTCCCCGTCGTGAATATCGGGTCCGTCAGAAACACCGCATTGAAGTTGTTGATATCAATGTTTCCGGTAAGACCCGCGGTTGCGCCCCAGGTCACTTGCCCAGACAAATTCTGCTGATACAGCGCCGGCTCGTTATGGAAAATCCCCTGCCCCGCCATTCCAAACGAATCGCTCCCACTCAGAGCGGCCGGCGTAGCCGCCTGCACAAATGCCGTACCCGTCGTGATCGCCGTCGCGTCCAGCTCTAGCATCACTGCGGCCCCCTGCGCCGTCTGGTACATTGCGAATTCCTGCGTCGTCGCGCTCGGGGGCGCGGCGCACGCTCCACTCGCAGTACTCAGCAGCAAATCAACGCGCCCGCTCGTCGGATCCACCGTGTAAGTGCAAGTGCCTAGCGTCGTGTCGGTCGTCACCGTCCCCGCATTATTGCTGTCGAGCAGCCCGCTGGTCCCGCCGCTGCCGCTCGAGACAAATACTCCACCCGCCGCGTACGACCCCATCGGCGATGTGCCGCCCACCGTGAACGGATAGTTGCCGCTCGCCAGGCTCGCAGCATTGAATGAGCCTCCTGTGGGGGCAGCGTACACATCTCCAGCCAGATAATCGTTGCTATCGATCTCCACCAGGTGCAATTGCGTGCTCTGTTCAGACGCCGTCGTATTTACGATATAAAAAGCGTATTGAACCGGCCCGGTCGTCGTGCTCGTCAGCGTCAAAGTTCCGCGCCCGCTCCCCGGAAACGTCGCGTCCAGCGTGTACGTCCCCGACAGGCTCCGATCCTCCTTGCTTACGCCGCCCGCGGGATTGCTGCTATTGTTCACGTCCAAAATCGGACTCCCGCCCGTGATACTACCCGCGGCATTCGCGGAAAATTTCCCTGCCATCCCCTGCGGAAAGAACTCCGCATCCGCCCCCGCCACCTTAAACACATAAGGACCGCTCAGCGTCGTCAGCGCAGTCGTCAACCCATTCAAATTCTGCTGATCCACCGTGCCGCTGCCCGTGTTTCCCGCGTCGAAGCGCGTCAGCGCCCCGTGCTGAAAATTCGCCATCGCCAACTGCCACGTCTGCAGCGTTCCCTGTCCCGCGCCGGATCCGGAGCCCGCATTTATCTTCACCGACGTGCGGCCGTCCGGACCCACCTTGTACGTTCCGGTGAACGGCACCTGCTTGGCCGCGCCCGTCGAAAAGGTGTCGCTATCTTGGACGCCGCTCACGATGTGCCCCTGCCCGTCCGCCACAAAACTACCTGCCACCGCCGTAAAACCGGAGTTGTCATTCCCCGTATAGGAAAACGTAAACGGCCCGGTCAAAGACGCGTTCGAAAACAAAATCGTCGCAGTCGCGGTAGCCGTCGTGGATGTTGTTGTGTCTTCCGCCGTGATCGTCACCGTGTTACCCGGCGGCGGCGAAGGCGGCGCCGTGTAAAGTCCTGTGGGGCTGATCGTGCCGATGTTTCCACCCTCGGTCGACGATACCGACCAGGTAATGCCCTGAGTGGTGGCTACGTTATTCAGAATCGCGGAAAATTGCAGCCCACCGCCCGCTGGAACTGTCCCGGTCAACGGGCTCACTGAGAGCCCCGTCCCAATCCCGATCGTCGCAACCGCTGTATTCGAAGTGACCAGGTTCGTGTTCGTCGTCGAACCCGGAACCTGCGGCGTCGTCGCCGTTATATTCACCTGGCCGCTGTTGACATCCGGCACCGTCCCCGGCGCTGTGTAAATTCCTACCAGCTGGTCCAGCGTGGACGTCCCGATCGTTCCGGTCTGCGGACTCCCGCCCGCCACGCCATTCACGTACCAGGTCACGATCGTGGTCGTCTCGGTGTTGCTCGTCTGGCCCGCTACCGCCACTGTCGCCGTGAATTCCGCCGTCTCGTTAATCTGCACCGTCACCGCGGCCGGCGCTATCGTTACTGACGTCACCGTCCCAGTTCCAGCGCCGCCCCCGCAAGACGAAATGCCCAGCAACCCTGCGACTGCCACCGGCAGCAGCAACATTCCGCAGATCCCCGTCCGCATCATCCCGCCTTTTCTCTGTGCTCGAAATTCCGCGAATCCCGTTGCCATCTGCTTCATCCAAGATGTCCTGGTCTGCTGTCTGGTCATTTGCCTCGGCCCGCTCATTCTCTGGTACGGCGCTCACGGACACACACGTGGTTTCTTGTATTCCCGTCCAGATAGAAAAAGTTCCAATTCTTAGAGGTAAGCACGCAAGATTCGGTTGCACGTCAATTACGTCTTCCGCGAGCCCTGCCCAATTTTCGTGGCACAGCCACTGCTGGCCGTGCGCGCCCCGTCAGAACAGCGCAACATCTTACATCAATCGCATCCGCCATCGCACCCGCAATCGCATGTGTCGCAGCCGTGGCTGCGACAGGCATGCACCCGTGGCCGTGCGCCGACGTCGTCGCGACACCCTATTGTGGAAGCGCCGAATTCCCGTAAAACGCTTTCAGCAGTAACACTCCCCCAACCGTCGCCGCGGAAATGCTCAGAAGCGTCCCAATCAAAAAATATTCCGCGAACTGCTCCCGCTTGAACTCCGGATAACGCGCAATAGACTTCGCCGCCAAAATCAATCCCGCCGTCGCCGGCGAATGCAGAATCAGCGCTGTCATTACCAGGAACCGTTCGAGCCACCCAATATACATTCCCGCGTTGCCCAGTTGCGCGTGCGATTCCCCTCCCTGCAAATGCTTCAGCAGCGGCCTGGTCATGAACCGGATCAGGTATCCCCCGCCAAATATCACTCCCACGTACACCACCAGCAAAAGCAGCACGCGGTCACTTGGCGTCTGCAGCCGATTCAGTCCGTGCAGCAGCACCCCCGCCGGTTCTACCCGCGCGATCCAGCACGCCGCCACCACGATCGTCACAAAATGCAAAAGCTGGTCCACCACAAACGCCGCAGCCCCTTCTCCCACCGGCGTTCGCCGCCCCAGGCGTATCTTTATTCCGTCAATTGCCAGATGCACCAGCGTCAATCCCAGCGCCACGCCCACAAAACGCCACGAAGACACCACTCCCGATACAAAAAATCCCGTCAACACCACCGCGCACGCAAAGTAAATCGCCCCGTGCTTTACGTACCCGATTGCCCGTCCACTTTTCTTCTGCTGTACCAGCGCAGACGTCTGAAACACAAAATCCGTCAGCAAATGTCCCAGCAAAAGTGTCAGAACTACCCTTGTAAGGATTTCCATCTCATCCCGCCATTTGCACGCCGCTGATACACTTTACCCAACTTGTACGATTTCGTACAAACTACTTCCAGCGATCCTCAATCAATATCCGCATCCCTTCCATCGTCTGCTCCACCTGCCAGAAATATCCTCTCTTCAAATTCCGCGACACCGTCGAAGCGTCCAGCCCCAACTCTCTCGCCGCCGCCTGCAAGCGGCGCTTCTTGCGGAACACGGCAATCGTCTGCCACTGCTTCTCGGTAATCTCCTGCAACAATGTATCCTGCAAAGCATAAATCAGATTCGCAGTCGAATCGAACACCGCATCTTTCGACGCAAACCTCGTCAACACCCTGAATTTGTTCCCCGCTCTGTTCTTCACTCCCCCAAGCGAGGTACGTGCCAATTCAAACGCTTCCCCGCCCAGCCTGTTCACCGGTCTTTGCAGCCGCCCCGGCACCCTTCCGATCCCGATCCCCATCCGCAGCCGCAGCGGCCACATCCGCGCCCGCAGATCAAAAATCAATTCCGGCAAGCGCTCGCACGACCACGCGATCGTCTGAAATTCATCCCCTGCCGTAATCGCATACGGCAGCCGGATCAATTTCCCTCGCAGTTGCGCCCGCGACGCCTTATCCAGCGCCTCCCCCAGCATCGTCCGCAAATTCCGCCGCGTCCTCGAGGCCACCACGTCCGCGATCAACACCGCATATTGTCTTGCATTGCGCATTTCGCTCACCTTGTACGTTAACGTACAATTCTAACTCCCTGTACGCTTTTGTACAATTCTATCTACTTGTACGTTTTTGTACAAGTCATAAATACGCTGTAGTTTCCACTTTCAAGCGCTCCCGCTCGGCCGCCACGCTCATCCAGCGTCCGCCGAGCCCCTCCTCTGTCGATCACTCGATGCGCCACTTGTTGCCACCCGAAGCACTCTTTTCGCACCATGCGTTTCGGCTCCAACTCCCTACTTCCGGTTGCGTCCCCCGCAAAATCGACTAGAATTATCAGCCGGGTTCTTTCACCCGGTTCCGTCCAGCACCGAAGTGACAGGTTCTATGATGCTTCCGATGTCCTCCGACCACGCGGCTCCAGCGCTCGCCGCCAGCATTCTCATCGTTGATGATGACGTCGAGTTGTGCGAGCTCGTCTCCGAATACCTCGTCTCCCAAGGCCTCCGCGCCGAAGCCGTTCACGACGGCACCGTCGGCCTCGGCCGCGCTCTCTCCGGCTCCTATTCCCTTATCGTTCTCGACGTCATGCTTCCCGGCATGCGCGGCTTTGAAGTTCTCCGCAAAATTCGCGCCGTCTCTACGATCCCCGTCGTCATGCTCACCGCTCACGGCGACGACGTGGACCGCATCGTCGGCCTGGAAATCGGCGCCGATGATTACCTCGCCAAGCCCTTCAATCCCCGCGAACTCGCCGCGCGCATCCACGCCGTGCTCCGCCGCTCTTCTGTCGCTCCCGCCAACGCCGCCGCACCTTCTCCCGATTCCACCATTCTTGGCGACCTCGAAGTCGACTCGCGCGCCCGCATCGTTCGCCACAATGGCCGCTCCCTCCCCTTGACCTCCGTCGAATTCGAACTCATGACCGCCTTCTCCAAATTGCCCGGCCAAGTCATCCCCCGCGATGAACTCGGCAAGCGCGTCCTCGGCAATCGTTTCCTTCCCTCCGACCGCAAGCTCGACGTGCACATCAGCAACCTTCGCAAAAAACTCGGCCCGTCGCCCGACGGTTCCGAACGCATTCGCTCCATCCGCAATATCGGCTATATTTACGTTTTACCGGGGAACTCGTATTAAATAGGTGAACTGCCTTTGCGCACTTTGTTCCTGAAAATTTTTCTCTGGTTCTGGCTTGCCATGGTGCTCGTCAGCGGCACCCTCATTCTCTCCGTTGTCACCACCCAATACAAATTCACCGCCAGCCGCGCCGCGCAATCCGACCGCACCATCACTCCCCTCGTCGCGGCCCGCGCCGCAGACGTCCTCGACGACCACGGCATGGGCGCCCTCGCCGACTTCCTCGCCTCGCTCGACACCACCCTCCACGCCCAGGCCTACCTCTTCGATGACGAAGGCAAGGAAATCCTCTCGCAGCCCGCCCCTCCCGAAGCCGAAGCCCTTGCCCAAACCGCCGAGCAGGCCGACGAAACCAAAATCGTCATTGTCCACGGCTCAAAATTTGTCGCTCGCAGAACCATCGGCCCCACGGGCAGCCGCTACGTCCTGGTCATGAGCACCACTGTCGAATCCGCCGCCGATGCTCTGCGCGCCCCTCTCGAAACTCAGTTCATTCGCGCCGCCATCGTCTTCCTCATCGCCGGACTCGTCTGTTTCTGGCTCGCCCGCCACATCACCGCTCCCATCCGCCACATCCGCACCGCCACGCATCGTCTCGCCGCGGGCAATCTCGGCGCCCGCGTTGGCGGCAGCGCCGCAAATCGCGGTGACGAGCTTGCCGACCTCAGCCGCGAGTTCGATCATATGGCCGAACAAATCGAAGCGCTCATCTCCTCCCAACGCCGCCTCCTCGCGGATATCTCCCACGAATTGCGCTCACCCCTCGCCCGCCTCACCGTCGCGCTCGGTCTCACCCGCCTTCGCGCCAATCCCGAATCCATCAGCGGCCTCGACCGCATCGAGCTGGAAGCCGGTCGCCTCGACGGCCTTATCGGCAGCCTGCTCCGCCTCGCCCGCCTCGAAAGCGGCAGTGAAAATATCGGCCACGAATCCTTCGATCTCGGCACCTTGGTCCGCGAAGTCGTCGCCGACGCCGACTTCGAAGCTCAGAGCCAGCAGCGCCACGTTCGCCTGTTGCGCGCGGAATCCTGCAGCACTTCCGGCAACCGCCAGTTGCTCGCCAGCGCCATCGAAAACGTAATTCGCAATGCCGTCGGCTATACCCCCGAAGGCACCGGCGTACACGTCACCGTCGAAAAGGGCGTTTCACAGAACCTCGGCTACGCCGTTGTCCGCGTCCGCGATCACGGCCAAGGCGTTCCCCAGAATTCCCTCAGCGATATCTTCCTGCCCTTCTACCGTGTCGGCGATTCTCGCGACCGTTCCTCCGGTGGCTCCGGCCTCGGCCTCTCCATCACCGACCGCGCCGTTCGACTGCACGGCGGCGCCGTAGCCGCGGAAAATTGCCCCGACGGCGGTCTCGTCGTCGAGCTCCGTTTGCCCTTAGACAGCAATCTCACCGAGCCCCCCGATCGAGACCTGGCCAACAAGGGCCGCGTCAGTCGCTAGCGCGATCCTGCTTACTGTTTCTAGCCACTCGCCATTCGCCACCAGCCACCGTTTTTCTTCACCAACCCTCTTTCCCCATTTCGCACCCGCCCGACCTCCGAATCCCGCACTTCCCGAAACGGCTCTCGCACCCTCTCCGCGCCGTTCCAATCAAATGTAAAGCACCCATTATCAATAGGTTACATCCGTCCTAATCTAGTACTAAAACCGCCTCCCACCCGAAGTACTATTAGAATGTGACCTTTACCCTAGTGTCCCAGTCTGCCCCACCTCGTATTCTGAATCGGTCGGATCAGCTCTCCGACCTGAGGCTCGCACCGCATGAGTAAGGCGTCCAGAATGTTTCGTTCGAGGTCGAACCGCGGGGCCAATCTGGCCTTCCGCCCCGTCCCCGAACTAGACCTCCCAACATTCTCCGACGCCGACCTTAGCGCCTGTCTCGACGCACTTTACAATTCCCCTTCCGACGCATTTCTGCACGACTTCACTCCAGACACGATCCCGGACGCGGGCTTGGATGACCAGGTCCGCCCGGTTGAAAACGACCGCGCCCTCCTCAACTTCACTTCAAAATCCACCCCGCAACCCTCCGCGCCTGACGAAGTCCTTGCCGTCCTTCAGCAAACGATCGATTCCGATGCGCACGCCCAAGAGTTCAGACGCACTGACGTGCTCGCCGCGATAATCTCCGACGAATCCGCCATCATCAGCGCCTCATCCTCCGAATTCCGCCGCACCGAACTCTTTATCGTCGAAAAGCCTCTCGCTCCCATTCGCCCCCCCGCGCAATTTCTCACCGAAGTCATGGACCTGGAAGCCATCGCCGCCTCCGCTCGCGAATCCGCCACCGCGTCCTCCGGCAATCCCTCGGCATGCTCCCAGAGCGAAGATTCCGACGCCTGCGAAGCCGCCAAGGAGCAAGTCGTCGCCGAAATGAACGCCGTCGCCGAAGAGTTCGTCGCCGAACAGCGCCATCACGCGCCCGCGTCGTCGGCAATTTCCGCACACGAACGCCCGCAAGATCGCCGTGAAAAACGCCGCGCTCTGATTTCCGCGCCCATTCGCGTGCGCACTGTCGAAGCCCAGACCAGCGGCTCCCAGGAAATCGCCACCACTTTCGACGTTTCGCGTTCCGGCATCCTCTTCCATACCCAGCTCGATTGCTATTCCCGCGGCATGCAAGTCGCCGTCGTATTTCCCTACAGCAAATCCCCCAAAGCCGTTCACCACGAGCAAAAAGGCCGCGTCGTTCGCGTCACCGACCTCGGCGACGGTCTCCGCGGTGTCGCCATCACCTTCCTCGCCGCGCCTGTTGAAGATCTCTCCGCTGCACGTGCGGCGGCCCAGGAAGCGGCCGAGAACGACATCTACGCCCCACCGGCCCCTGCCGAAACCGCCGCAGCCAAATCAAAAAAGCCGATGGTCCTCGCGGTTGATTCCGATGATCAGCTCCGCGAATCTCTCAAGATGTATCTGGAGAACGAAGGCTACGATGTAATCGCCGTCAGCAACGCCACCGACGCGCGCGAAGTTCTCAATCTCTTCACCCCTTCCCTCCTCGTCGCCGAAATCGAAGGCGAAGGCAATCCCGGCTACGACCTCTGCGGCCACGTTAAAGCCACCCCGCGCCTCCGCCGCATCCCCGTCGTCCTCACCACCTTCTCCGCCTATCCCAGCGATTATTCCCGCGCCCACACTCTCGGCGCCATCGTGTGCATGGCCAAGCCCTACAAACAGGAGCGTCTCGGCCACATCGTTCGTCTCTTAGCTCCCCTCCCCGAACACATCGAAAAAACCGCCGCCCCCCACGCCGCCGACCCCACCCGCGTCCCCGGCCGCGACTTCGCCGCCCACAATAACCGCGACCGCAAGGACAACGGCTCCAAGTCTCTATTCGGCAGACTCTTCAACAAATTTGCTGCGTCTCGCTGACGATGCGACAAGCATCGTCATTCTGCCTGCCCTGAGTGATGTGGCGAAGGGAAACCGGCGCTTTTGAGTCAAGCCGGCTGAAGGATCTCTCCTTCTTTCTCGGTATTCTCCTCGTTTCCTCTGTGAGCTCCGTGTTAAATCGTCTACCTTTCTTTGCCACCCGCGCCTCTGCGGCCATCGTCAGCTGTTACCTTCACAGCCAATTCACCCATCAACTAAACCCCGCCTTTCGCCTCCATCTTTGCCCTGTACCAATACTGTCCCCCGAACGCATTGACCCCCGCCCCTCCCCCGCACTATCCTCGCGCCCATGATTACAGTCCGCGTATTCTCGAACTACTGACGCGGACCGCAGTCGCGGTCGTTCCACAAGTTATTTCCCCAGCGTTTAACTTCGGAATAACACTAGCTGGGAGTGTGCCCGCTCTCTCCCACGGCCCCAGCCGAGGAGTCCTCGATGGCGATATGTACCCGTCCTTTGTACCTTTCCGTTCTCGCGCTGCTCATGCTGCTCTCCACCCTGCGCGCAGACGCTCAAAATAATTTCGGTCCCCGCGGCGGTGGCGGCCAAGAAGGCTCGTCCGGCTCCGCTAGCTCCTCCGGCAACGCACACGATCCCGGTCCACGCGCCGGAGCCGTCAATGCCGGCACTCCCCTCTCCACCCTCACTCCTGCCCAGCTTCAATTCTTTCAAGACGGTCTCTCGCGCTTCCTGCAAACCGATTCCGTCAGCGGCCAAATGGCTGGCGAACCCGGCATCGGCCTCGGCCCCGGCTTCAATTCCAATAGTTGCGGCAGTTGCCACGCCCAACCCGCCGTCGGCGGCTCCAGCCCCAGCACGCAGTATTACCCCTTCGTCGGCCCCAATCCACAGCTCGCCGCGGCCACCGACTACGGCGGCGCAAATTCCATCCCTTACTTCATCACCGCCGACGGCCCGGTACGCGAAGCGCGCTTCCCTTTCGCGGTCAGTTCAAGCGGCGGCATCACCAATACTCCCGACGGCGGCGTTCACGACCTCTTCACCATCGCCGGCCGCCAGGACGCTCAAGGCTGCGTCATGTCTCAGCCCAATTTCGAGGCGATGAGTAAACTTAACAACATCATCTTTCGCATTCCCACTCCCGTCTTCGGCGCGGGCCTGATCGAAGGTATTCCGGACGCGGCGATCCTCGCCAACATGACCGCCAGCTCCTCGCTCAAACAGCAGCTCGGCATCAGCGGCCATCCCAACTACAGCGGCAACGACGGCTCCATCACCCGCTTCGGCTGGAAAGCCCAGAACAAATCGCTCGAGATTTTCTCCGGCGAGGCTTACAACGTCGAAATCGGCGTGACCAACGAAAATTTCCCCAATGAACGCGCCAATCCGCCGTCCTCCTGTCTCTACAATCCCACTCCCGAGGACGAAACGAACTTCAACCAATCCGGGTATGCCATCCCCAGTGACATCGTCGAGTTCTCCAACTTCATGCGCTTCCTCACCCCTCCTGCTCCTGCGACGACGGGAATTCCCGGCAATCCCTCCCCACAATCCGTCGCCGCAGGGCAAGCGATCTTCAACCAGATCGGCTGCGCCGCCTGTCACACTCCGTCACTCCAAACCGGTCCGTCGAACTTCACGCCCGGCTTAAGCAACCAGCAAGCAGCCCTGTTCTCCGACTTGCTGGTCCACCACATGGGCTCGGGTCTTGCCGACAACGTCTCCCAGGGCGCGGCCGGTCCCGATGAATTCCGCACCGCTCCCCTATGGGGCGTAGGCCAGCGCATTTTCTTCCTCCATGACGGCCGCTCCACACCGTCCAACGGCGGACTGGTCAACGCCATCGAAGCCCATGCCAGCTCCGGCTCCGAAGCCAATCGCGTAATCAGCCACTTCAACAACCTAAGCAGCGATCAAAAGCAGGAACTCCTGAATTTCCTGCGTTCCCTCTAAACAAAAATCGGCGCGACACGCGCAAACTCGACATCACAATGCGCGTGTCGCGCCGCAGCCTTTCGTAGCGCCGGCTCTGTTGCCGTTGAATTTGATTTTGACTTTGTCGCGGCCGGTTCAGTTCCACCGAACCGGGCCGCAGTTTCTGCTGCTTTGCAGTCGCCTCTCTCTGCGTCTCCGCGGTTCACGCCGCTGCTTATCTCAGATTTTTCTCCGCCTTTCCTCTGTGCCCTCTCTGTTAAATCTTCAGACTTAATCAGTATCCATCTGCGTTCATCAGATGGTGCCTTGGCCGTTTCCTTTCCGCCATACGTGCCCCACCGCCGCGCCTGTCTTATACTCATCCCATGGCGAATCCTCCCGACACCCCTCAACGCTACTCGCGCATCCTGCGAATCGCCCCCGTCCTCATCGCCGCGATCGCGCTCCTCGCCGCCACCGACCACTCCACACCCAAACCCCCGCTCGAAAATTTCTACGTCGTCACCCAAGCCATCTTCCACACCGATCCCAAATGGGTCGATCACATCCTGGAAGTCCGCCCCGAACAACAAAACGTTAGAGTCCGCGAAATTCGCATCGCCCCCCTGAATCCAGCCTGCCCCCGCCACGTCACCGTACGCGCTATCGAACGCGTAATCCCCAACACCACCGTGAAAAAAGCCGCCGCCCGCTTCGATCTCTGCGCCTTCACCGAAGAGGACGTCGAAGGCGTGATCGGCGCCGCCAAACGCAAGACCGGCACTCCTGCTTCCGACGACGACTCCGCCACCCAAACCATCGTCGCCCACTGCGGCGCCAAGCAAAGAGTCTTCGAACTCCCCGACAAAGACTCCCTCCGCTTCGACGCGATCAACTTAGCCGATCCTCACCTCGCCGCCTTCTGGGATCTCGCCGCCGTAGTCGAAGCCCACATCTTCGGCGACGATTTTTCCCTGGCCAAACTCACCCCCGACCAAGATCGCGAAGCTCAAGCCTTCGGCGCGAAACTAGTCCCCGAAATCAAATCCGGCAAATACGACCCAGCCTTCGCCGACAACAACTGCCCCTACGCCGAATGCCCCGACCACACCGCCGCCAGCGCCCTCCAAGGCTACGCCGGCCCAATCTTCTCCTGTCCGGAAAAGTGAGTGCTTCCGTGGCACAGCCACTCCTGGCTGTGCTCTTGTATTTTGTTTTTTTGATCTTTGCTTGTGATGCAGAAACCGAGGCTAACAGCACACCCAAGAGTGGCTGTGCCAAAGTCTTTATCGGCCCAGGTTGTGGGCGCTGGACCAGGGCCAGTCCTCTGGTTTCACTACTAAACCGGCGCGCACGGGATTCCGCGCGATGTAGCCGCGAACGCGTTGGAACTCGACAGCGTTGCGGCACCGATGATCGTACGATTCATCCTGCCAGAAGTGCTCCCCGGCTCGTTGCAATATCTGATTGGCGATGCGCGCCGTGGTCCCTTTCAAGCCGTTTGTTAGGCGGTGCAAGGGAATGATCGGCGTCAATAACACATGAACGTGATTCGACATGACGACGTACGCGTGCAAAACGTAATGATGAAGTTCGTTGTCGCCGCGCGCAAGTTTTTCCACCACGCAATCGGCAATGCGAGGATCCTTTAGCCATACAGGGCCGATATCACAGCGATCCAATAATTCGTCGGCGCGGCGAAACTTTTCGCCGGGCGACATGTTCTTGCTCTCCTGAGTGCGGACAACGAACCCTGCGGGGAGTGAGCCATGGAGTCGCCAAGTTAAAAACACCGACACGCCTTCTGGGTGGCCGTGCGGGAGGGTGCGGCGGTAATACATCACGATTAGCAATGGGTAGCATGCGTGGCGGGTATGCACAATGCGCAAGAATACGTAGGCCGGTTTCACGGCTGACTATTTAAAAACCGGGAGCACAGTCAAGAGTGGCTGTGCCACGATGCGCGCACACAAAAAGAGCGGATCCCGATATGGGATTCGCCTCTGTTACTGGTCTCGAACTACTGCAGCTCTTACCTCTTCGCGACCAACTCCCGCACCTGGCCGGCGAAGGTTTCGGCGGTAACCTTCTCGCCGTGCCAGGTGTTCGCGCGATTGAGGGGATAAGCAAAAACCACAGTTCCGGAACTCCGTTCGATCAATTGCAAAGTCGGCGTCCCGTCCGAATGCTTCGCGTTCTTGCCAGATGCGTCGTCGCTGCCCCAATAAAGGTGCAGCACATAAGTCGCATGGGCATCACTCACCACCGGCGCCAGCGGCACATGCTTTCGTTCAAATGCAACTGACAAATAACCTTCCAGCCCTTCCATCGGCTCAATGTACACCGAAGGACCCAGCGCACCACGCGTCTTGACCGCCGCAACACTCAAAACTGGCGCCGAAGCATACGCATAAGCAGGCGCCCCAACAAAAGGCTGCGTCTGCGCCACGGTTGTAGCATCCGCCGCGGAACTACCCGCCGCCGAAGCCACCGGGTGGCACGCCATTCCGTTCACATAAGACTCGCCCGCCGCCATAAAATTGCCCGACCCACTCAAGTCACGGCACTGCATCTGCAGCGTCACCGCTTGCTGTCCCTGCGCAAACCCTGCCCACATCAACCCTGCAACCAACATCGACGCTGCGGCTTTCATGGCGGTATTTCCTCCAACATCAGAATGCGTGAACCAACCGCCCACCGCAATATTACGAACGTACCATTCTGACACAGCGCTTTTCGCTCGAATCCACGGGCTTTTTCATCGCTCGCGCACATCTCGCGGCACATCTCTTCGTTGCCGCAACGCGTATCGAAATTTCGCGCCTCACGGCTCTGGTTTTGCTGGCGTGCCAGCTTCAGCCGCATCTGCGGGCGCGGCCACAAAATACCCAAGCCGCGTTCGCACCGTCACATTCGGCCGCGTCACCGTATTTTTGATCTCGTGGAATCCCGCGGTCTGTTCGGCGGCCGGCGCGTAGCCGATGATGTACTGCGCGTGCAGTTCGTTGCCAATCTGATCCAGCGCAGTGCGCACCGTGCGATCACGGAACGCGCGATAGTGTACGCCCCCGGTCGCCGCAGCTGCTACCGACAGCTGATGATTTTTTACTTCATTCGTCCCGCGCGTAATCAACCAGATCGCCACCGGAACAGGATCGAATGAGCCGCCGGGCGCCCCTTCGTTTTCCGGTATCGGCAGCGCGCCCGGGCGTGTAGGTCCAGTAAGGACGCCCGGCGGATACTTGATTCCCCCACTCGACGGTTTGTCTCCGAAACGCAGGTCCGCGGTGCTGCTGCTCGGCCCCACGGCGTAAATCGCAACGTTCGTGAGTTGCGCAGCGCGCAGCACTACGCCCAATTTCGCATCGCTCTCAACATCCTGCGACTCTCCGACAATCAGCATCACCCTGCGATAATTTCTCGGACGCGTTTTCAGCTGCTCCACCGCCTCGTCCATCGCGTCGTACAGCCGCATTTCCGGCGCCTCGAATTTCACCTGCGCGATCGCCGCCTGCACATCGTCATGATCGTGTGTGAACGCCTGTCGCACGTCCACCGTGCTGTCATAAGTGATCACGACTGCTTCTCCGTTCAGCGCCATCACCGTCTCGGTGAAAATGCTGGCCATGTCGTGAATTACCGGCGCCATCATCGCGATGTGCGAACTGGTCTCGATCACCAGGGCGACTGCGAGCGGGTCGCCGCCCATGTCCCAGTGATTGATCGTCTGCTCCACGCCATTGTCAAAGACGTGAAAATCCTTTTGTGTCAGGTCGAGCACCGGGGCGCCTTGCTTGTCGAGCACCATGACCGGTGCGATCACCTCCTCGGTATGGACCCGAATTTTATTCGGCGCCCGCGGCACGCCCGATTGCTGCGCGCCGGCTGACTCCGCGCTTTGGCCTTGCGCACAAGATGACAGCACGCAAGAAGAACAAATAACCTGCTTCCGAACTCGCCGAGTTTGAACCAGTCGCCCCATCCCGCTGCCCGCTGTGATTCCGTCTTCTCGTCTGCCGTTGCCTCCACAAATTCGCGGATTCACACCAGTCACCCGCTCGCGCTGGCGATGGAACATCCATGTGTCTCTCCGCGTATGTATAATCGTTCGCACACGGGAGCATAAAATGAAAATCTGCAGCGCCACGAATCTCGACGCAAAAATCAACGGGTCACGCATCTGCACAAGCTCGCACCGCCATCGCGTTTTTCGCTCCGCGCTTTTCGTCGTCGTGCTGCTCGCGGCGCTGCCCCTTGCGGCACAGGATCAGAAAGATTCAAACGCGAAGCAGTCTTCCTCTGACAACGACAGCATCGGCTTCAACCTGGGCAAAAACGCCAGCGCCAAAGACGTTGGCCTCCCCATCTATCCCGGCGCCCGCCGCCATATAGATGATGCCAACGACAGTTCCGCCCTGAACATGGGCCTCTGGGGCGGTTCCGCCGGCTTCAAACTCTTCGTCCTGAAAATGGACTCCACTGATGCGCCCGAAAAAGTCGCCGCCTTCTACCGCAAAGCCCTGGCCAAATACGGCACAGTCCTCGATTGCACCAACCCCTCCACCGCAACCGCCGCGACGGATGACAAATCCTCAAAAAAACTAACCTGCGAAGACGAAAAACCCAAGCCCAACGAAATCTCCCTGAAAGCCGGCACCAAAGATAAACAACACGCCGTAGCCATCGAGCCCAACGCCTCCGGCAGCACATTCCAACTTGTTTACATGGAAACCAAAGGCACAGACTAATCGTGGCACAGCAACTCCTCGCTTAGCGCTGCCGCCTTTCGTCGCGCCGGCGTCTCGCCGGCTCCGTTGCATTTGCTTTTGAATTTGTAGCGGCCGCCTTCAGGCGGGCGCCTTTGAATTTGAATTTGTAGCGCCGGTCTGCTTTTGTTTTTGAGGCCGGCGGATTTGACTTCCCCGCCGCCACATCCGCCCCCCGCTTCCGGAATCTCGCCCCACCAATTGTCCGGTGTTATGATTCCCCCGTAATTTTTAATCGGAGCGCGCCCATGAAAACAAAATCCATGGCAACAAGCGTCGCTATCCTGGCCACACTTGTCCTCGCTTCACGCACTCACGCCCAAACCCCAACTCCCTCCCCCGCGCTCCTCGTCTTAAACAAAGCCGAAAACTCCCTGGCCATCCTCGACCCCGCCACACAAAAAGTCGTTGCGCGCATCCCGACCGGCGAAGGCCCTCACGAAATCGCTGCTTCCTCCGACGGCAAACTAGCCGTCGTCACCAACTACGGCGCCAAAGATCCCGGCCACTCCCTCTCTGTAATTGATCTCGCCGCCCAAAAAGAAATTCATCGCGTGGATCTCGGCCCCCTCGGCCGCCCCCACGGCATAATCTTCGCCGACGGCAAATTTTATTTCACCGCCGAGCTCAATAAACTCATCGCCCGCTACGATCCCGTCACCAACCAGCTCGACTGGATCCTCGGCATCGGCCAAAACCGCACTCACATGCTGGTCCGCACAAAATACCTGAATGAATTTTTTACCGCCAACGTGGACTCCGCCACCGTTACCTCCATCGAAAAAAGCACCGACCCCTCCGGCTGGACCGAAACGAACATCAAAGTCGGCAAAGCCGTCGAAGGCATAGACATCTCCCCCGACGACAAGGAAGTCTGGGCCGCCAATGCCGGCGACGGCACCGTTTCCATCATTGACACCGCCTCCAACAAAGTCACCCACACCATCGACGCCCGCACCAAACATTCCAATCGCCTGAAATTCACGCCTGACGGCAAGCTAGCCCTGATCTCAGATCCCGCCACCGGCGAACTCGTAATCGTAGACACCTCCACGCGCACCATCACCAAAATGCTCAACGTCGGCCAAGGTCCCGGCGGCATCCTGATCGTCCCAGACGGCTCCCGCGTCTACGTAGCCCTCGCCGGAGACAACGCCGTAGCCGTAATCGATCTCCACACCCTCGAAGTCTCCGCCGCAATCCTCACAGGCCAAGGCCCCGACGGCTTAGCTTGGGCTGTCCGCCCGTGACGATGCGACTTGTATCGTCAGGAAACCGTGGCACAGCCACTCTTGGCTGTGCGGAGCTTCGTGGTGCGATCGGGCTGGGGAAGGGCAAAAACGCCCGCCTAAGTAGAAAAAACAGGCGGCCGCTACAAAATCAAACGCAACGGCGCAAAGCTGAACTCATCCTCCGAGAAGTTCGACGAAACTTTCGGTTGCTTCCCGCCATCTAACCGGACGTTCACCCAAGGAGCTATCACAAAATGGAATTCAGAATCCTCGGCCGCTCCGGACTCAAAGTCCCCGTCCTCAGCCTCGGCACCGGCACTTTCGGCGGCACCACCGAATTGTTCCGCGCCTGGGGTAATTCCGGCGTCCCCGAAGCCACACGCTTGGTGGATATCTGCCTCGAATCCGGCGTCAATATGTTCGACACCGCCGACATCTACTCCGAAGGTGAATCCGAAAAAATTCTGGGCGCCGCCATCGCCGGCCGCCGCGACAAAATCCTGATATCCACTAAGGCCACATTTAAAACGGGCTCCGGGCCCAACGAGGTCGGCTCATCGCGCTATCATTTAATACAAGCCTGCGAAGCCAGCCTCCGCCGCCTGAAAACTGATTACATTGATATCTACCAGATGCATGGTTTCGACGCGCTCACACCCGTCGAAGAAACTCTCAGCGCCCTGAACAATCTCGTGCAAGCCGGCAAAGTCCGTTACATCGGCTGCTCCAATTTTTCCGGCTGGCACCTGATGAAATCCCTCGACGTCTCCGAACGCTACGGCTGGTCGCGTTACGTCGCCCATCAGGCGTACTACTCCCTCATCGGCCGCGAATACGAATGGGAATTAATGCCCCTCGGTCTCGATCAAGGCGTCGGCTGCCTCGTCTGGAGCCCGCTCGGCTGGGGCCGCCTGACCGGAAAAATTCGCCGCAATCAGCCGCTGCACAAAGAGAGCCGCCTGCACAAAACGGCGGACTACGGCCCTCCGGTGAACGACGATCACGTATATAAGGTAGTGGACGCCCTCGACGAAATCGCCAACGAAACCGGAAAGAGTGTCGCGCAGATCGCGCTGAACTGGCTGCTGCAACGCCCGACCGTGTCGAACGTGATCATCGGCGCGCGCAACGAGGAGCAACTCCGGCAAAATCTCGGCGCAGTTGGCTGGAATCTCACAGCAGCACAAGTAGCCAAACTAGACGCCGCCAGCGCCGTTACCCTAACCTACCCCTACTGGCACCAACGCCAATTCGCAGACCGCAACCCGCCTCCCACGTCATAACTGAATCGTCGCACCGCGATTTTGTGGCACAGCCACTCCTGGCTGCGCTCCTAGCCTTGGTTTCTGCATCACAAAAAATCACAGACAACGATCCTAGCGCACAGCAAGGAGTGGCTGTGCCACGGTTTGGAGATAGCAGCTACTCAAGCTGTTTCCGAAATTGCGCCAATTGCGATCTCAACTCCGCAACCTCACTCCGCAACTCCGTGACCTCTCGTTCCAATCGCGCGATCCTCCCTCCGTCTTCGCCCCGCCCATCAAACTCCCCACCCGCACCCTCGCGCCCAACAACGGCTCCCTCGATCGCACCCTCCCCCTCCACGTCCCCCGACATCAGATGCATGTACCGCGACTCCTTGGTTCCCGGCTGCCGCGCTAGCACCTTCACCAACGGCGGCTCGCCTGCATCAACTTCTGCAACGCGGCTTGCACATCACTCAACTCCTCAAAATGATGCAGCCTTTCCCCCCGCCCCCGTATCTCCCCCGGCGTCTGCGCCCCTCGCAGCAACAACACGCACAAAACCGCAATCTCCGCCCGCGTAAAATTAAAAGCCTCTCCCAACCGGTGCTCGTACTTCCGCACCCGGCTATCATTCGTATCCGCCGCCCCCGCCAATTCCAATTCGCTCAGACGAACGCAAGCGCCGACAGTCACCGCTTCCTCGTCCAAATTCATCACCGGCTCGCGATTCGTCTTCTGGTTGCATGCATTCACCAATGCATTCAAAGAAAGCGGATAATATTCCGGCGTAGTAATCTCTTTCTCCACCAACGCCCCCAGCACCCGCGCCGCAACTTCACTCAGATGAATATCATTCCCCACGAAATTTCTTCTCCTCGCGATTGCAGTTGCCTTCCCTGCGCCCTCTGCTTCTCTGCGGTGGCTCTTGTCTTTCTCTGCGTCCTCCGCCGTTCCTCTGTGTACCCTGTCTCAGATCTTTCGCCTTTGCCGCTATCTCACAATTCCCTTCAACACTTTCAGATCGCCGTCCACCGGCCCCGTCTTCAAATGCGAAATATCCAATCCCAAAATCCGCGCCACAAACGGATACAAATTCACATTCTCAAAAGCCCCCACCTTTTCCCCACGACGTATATCCGGCCCCGCCGCAAAAAATATCGCCCTCATCTCCTTCATATTCGCCGGATCGTATCCATGCATCCCCGCAGGCGCCCCCGCGGGATGCATCGCATCCGAACCCCCACCCGCAGCCCCCGCCGGTGCGTTCACCCTTATCAAATATGGCCCAGTTGCAACCACCACCGGATCCCCTTCCCGCGCATTCCCATCAAAATGCAATCCCTCCGGCACCTCGCCATTGCGATAAACCTTAAATTTGTCGCTCTTCCCATCCAACGCCGCATAAATTTTCCCAGCCGCCTCCGCCGACCGCGCATAAATAAAACTCTCCACGCCCTTCTCCAGCAATCCCGCATCAAAATACTCACCCAGGTTGATCCAATCCCCCTCCACTTTCGCCATCCCGTGATCCGCCACCACCACCACATCCACCCGCAAATTCAATTTCCCCACGCCCTCCACTAGCCGACCGATCTCGTCATCCACCTCCCGCACTGCCGAAGCCACTTCCGGACTGTCCGGCCCATGCGCATGCCCCGCGCTATCCACATCGCTGAAATATAATGTTATAAAATGCGGCCGCCGCTCCGCCGGTAGTTGCAACCACTCCAGCACTTGCTCCACGCGCTTCCGATTCGGATACCGGGCGTCGTACTTCATGTAATAAGTCGGCCGTGTCCCCAATATATCCGCCTCCGACCCCGGCCAGAAAAAACACGCCGACCGCATCCCCTGCTGCTCCGCCAGCACCCACAAAGGAGTCCCGCCATACCAGGTCCCATCCGTCACGGCCTGCTCGTCTTTGTAGCTGTAAACCTGCCTCCGCGACGGATCATAAAAAACATTCGCCACAATCCCGTGATGCTCCGGATAAAGCCCCGTGACGATGGTGTAGTGGTTCGGAAACGTGATCGAAGGATATGCCGGAATCATCCCCTCCGGCGCGCTCGCTCCCCGCGCCCCCAAAGCATCCAGATTCGGCGAGTGGTAAATCCGCGGATAGTCGTAGCGAAATCCATCCAGCGAAACCAAAATCACATAAGGTTTCGCCTGCTGCTCCGCCGTATTCGGCCCGTGCTCTACGGTTATCGGCGCGGCAAGCGTTGGCGTTGGCGCTGCCGCCTGTTGCGGTGCCTGCGCCCGCGCGATCCCGGTCGCCAATCCCGCCGCGCCCAACACACCAGCAAGAAAAATAAATCGCAGCCCCCTCATCCACTTCCGCTTACCCAGACTCATTCCACACTCTCCCTGCCGGCCGCTCCGCCGCCAAACCACCGGACCACATTATCTTTCCTTCCCTCTCTTTTTATTATGAAAATTATGCGGCAAATAATCGTGCGCAAATCTGGCAACCGCGCGGCCCGATATTTCGTCTAATGGAATGTAGCCAAAAAAAACGCTACGCAGTACAGAAAGAAGGCCCGCTATGAAGGAAACGAATGAAGTCGTAGCAACCGCTGTATTTCAGGCCACTTTTACCCTGCGCGATCCCGAAAGCACTCCCAAACACCAGCACAATCACACACTGGACGACGTCCAGCGGCGTGCTTACCGCATCCATCAACGCCACGGCGGAATTTACGGCGGATACACCCTGGAAGACTGGCTGGAAGCCGAGCACGAACTCGACGACGAGGATAATTCCCCGTCGCCGAAAAAAGATCAGATCCACTGACGCAGCCGGCAAACATCCCGCCCGCGATCCTCTTCGCGTGATACCTCGCGCGGCGCACGTGCGCTAAATGAACTCAGCGTTGCACATCGCTCGCGCACCTCGGAACCGGCGCGCCAGCTAGCTCTTCGCTGCCGCAGTCGGAGTTCCCAAATAACTCTGCACCGCGCTCGCCGTGATCTTCAACCGTGTCGCGATCTGCGCCACCGATTGCCCCTCGTTGCGCAGCAGTCGCACCTGCACAGCCGTCGGCTGCCCCACTTCTTGCGCCGTTGCCGAAATCGTCACCCTGTCTTCCGCCGCAGTGGCGTGGTCGCCGCCGCTGCCGCCACTTTCGGCTGAGCTTGCGCCACCGCCGCAGCCGCTGCTCCGCCCGATGCCGCCGTACCAACGATTGCCGTAGTCATCGTCCCCTACCTCCCCGAGGCATGCCGTTCCTACGTAGGCTCTATCGGCTCACTTTCGCGAAACATGAACGCGCCGCGCATGCCAGACGAGCGCACCGCCGCACCCGCCGCGTGGCCGTCAATGGGCGCGGCCACGAGCTGCGATTCGCACTCCGACAAGCTGTCGCATTCCGGAACAAGGTAGTCGGCCAGTTTCCGATTACGCGTGCCAGCTCAACCGGTCGATGCAACGCCATGAGCACACCGATTCGGCAATGCTTCCGCGGGAGAATCGCGCTAAATCCACACCTCTGGTGACGCGACACCCGCCTCTGAAGCGGAACTTCGTTTTATGCTTTTTTAATCTTGCTCTGCAGGAGCGTGAGGAGTGCCCTATCAAGTTTGTGGCCGTGCCAGTCTTCGAATTTGGTTCCAGTTCGTTCTGTATCCACCACCCCAAACGGTCCACGGAAATTCCAGAGCGCCCAGCCGGAATTAAGCTCGCCGATTACGTCCAGCGTATCGTTAAACCACGCGAAGAACGACCTCCGGAGGAGTGTGCTTGTAACAACCCATCTCGCCAAAATGAATCGGAACGCCCGCCGCATTGATGGCTCCCCAGGGTTGAAACTGTTTCTGCAGCGTCTGCCGATCACAAATTATTTTGCCGTTTTGATCCTTCAAAGGCCATGCTGGCACAGGTTCAGAGCCGCTCAGCATTCCGCGAGCCCATTCACACTGGTGGTGGGTGAGCTGCATGGGAGTGTAGGTGTGGCAGCTTTGAATCATACCGGTATCGGCCAAACTCGGGATAGGAGAGACGCCGGCCGGATATCCGTCGGTCACGACTAACCGCTTGGGATCGTGCGCAAGAATCGCGTCATTGCAGGCTCGTGCGAGGCGGATGTAATCCGCGGCGTGCTTGCTCAACAGCTCGGGACTAAACAGATCGGCGGCCGTAACCGCTCCCTTTTTCTGGAGCTCGGCCAGTTCCGCCGCGCTGGGCAGGGCGATCGGCTCATTCACAATATTAAAACTGAGAATTTTGCTGTCGATATGTTTGTAACGCTCGGCGAAATAAGCCCACTGGTGGACGAAGGCGTCGAATGTTTGTGTGTCCGTATATACGTTCGTTTTCTCTTTCGTTACCGAAATGCCCGTGAGTTTTACATCCATCGTGTCCAAGATGCACAATCCTGGAGCGCGATGAAGGCAAATATTCACGTGAACGCCATATTTTTCGCCCAACCGAATCGCCCGGTCGATTGGTTCGACGGCCTTCTCATTGATTGTTACTAGATCCGGCGCCGTCCAAAAACGATAATCCATCGGGAGCCGAACCCAGTTGAAGCCCCAGCCGCTGATCCAGCGAAAATCGTCTTCCACGAACATGCCATCATTCTTGTACGGAAAATATTCCATCCAGTCGGCATCCGTTGAAAAATATTCCAACAGATTGAATCCATACCAGGGCGGATTTTTGGCGGGCCCGGCGGGAAGCAGAGCATTTGAATTTACATTCCCGGCCGCGCGCACAGGGAAAGCAAGTTTGGCAAGCTGGAATGGAAACGCAGCAAGCGAGCCTACGGCAGCAGCCTTGAGCACCTTCCGCCGTGAGGGACGATCGGTCACTATGTCATCGAAATTCGCGGGACTGGTTTCGTTTCCATTTTTATTGACCATCCAAAAGTCTCCTTAAAAGGGCCTGCCCGGACCTGTGATCATCTAGCAGTTCAGTACGCCGTGCCGTCGAAGTATAATTCAACCACGCCAGCACGGCTCCTGATGCATTAATCCGAAAGCGACCCGCTACGTGGCACAACCGCGGCTCTGCACGCAAAGCGCAACCATGCTACAATTAAAGTTCCTTGCTCTCCGTTAACAACATCACGATGCGCTTCGGCGCCAGAGTCTTGTTCGAAGAGGTCAGCACCACTTTCTTCGCAGGACGGCGCTATGGCATCACGGGGCCCAACGGCGCCGGTAAATCCACCCTGATGAAGATCTTGACCGGCGAAATCGAGCCGACCAAGGGCGACGTCACGCGCCCCAAAAAACTCGGCATCCTCAGTCAAGACCAGTTCGCCTTCGACGAGCATCGCGTCATTGACACCGTAATCATGGGTAATCGCCCCCTCTGGAAAGCTCTGCAGGAACGCGAAATTCTCTACGCCAAGCCGCACGATGAACTCACTGACGCGGACGGCATGCGCCTCGGCGAACTCGAAGGCATCGTCGGCGAAGAAGGCGGCTACACCGCCGAAGCCGACGCCGCAATCCTCCTCGACGGCCTCGGCCTCGAAGAGCCTCTCCACGATCGCAAGATGCGCGAACTCCAGGGCGGCCAAAAAGTCCGCGTCCTCCTAGCGCAAGCTCTCTTCGGCAGCCCACCTGCCCTGCTGCTCGACGAGCCAACGAACCACTTGGACCTCGACTCCGTCCACTGGCTCCAAGATTACCTCCTCGAATACGAAGGCGTCCTGATCGTCATCTCCCACGATCGCCATTTCCTGAACAGCGTCTGCACCCACACCGCGGACATCGATTACGAAACTGTGATCATGTACAACGGCGGCTACGACGACATGGTCATGGCCAAAACCTCGATCCGCTCGCGCATCGAATCCGAAAACGCCCAGCGCGAAAAGAAAATCGCCCAGTTGAACGAATTCATCGCGCGCTTTTCCGCCGGCACCCGCTCCGCGCAAGCCACTTCGCGCAAAAAAGAAGTCGAGCGCCTGCAAACCACCGAACTGGCCCGCTCCAACATCGCCCGCCCCTACATCCGCTTTCAAATGGACCAGCATTCCGGCCGTCACCCGCTCGAAATCAAGAGCGTCGCGAAATCCTACGACGGCGTGAAAGTCTGGGCGCCCTTTTCCGGCACCGTGGCCCGTGGCGAAAAAATCGCGCTCATGGGCCGCAATGGTACCGGCAAAACCACCTTGCTGCGTTCCCTGCTCCGCAATTCCACCGGCTTCATTGACGACGCCGAACGTCAATTCCCCGTGGACGGCGGCCAGGTGATCTGGGGCCACAACGTCGCCGTCGGCTATTTCGCGCAGGACCACAGCGAATCCATCACTCACGGCATGAACGCCATCGAGTGGCTGCACCAATTCAAACCTCAAGCCACGCAGGAAGAATTGCGCGCCGTCCTCGGCCAAATGCTGTTCAGCGGCGAAGAAGCCCTGAAACATACCTCCGCTCTCTCCGGCGGCGAATCCGCCCGCCTGATTTTCTGCCGCCTCATGCTGCAAAAACCAAATTTCCTTGGTCCTCGACGAGCCCACCAACCACCTCGACCTCGAATCCATCAACGCCCTCAACATCGCGCTCCAGAAATACGACGGCACCGTCCTCCTGGTCACCCACGACCACGACGTTATCGACGAAGTCGCCACCCGCATCTGGCATTTTCACTCCAACAAAATCGAAGACTTCAAAGGCCCCTACTCCGAATTCGTCGCCGCCGCGGAAGAAAAAGCGTCGTAGTGCCGTGGCGAGTGATTCATGACCGGCGAGCAGTGTACGCCGCTCCGCACACAACTTCGCTCGTGTGGATAGCGTGGATGCATGTGCTGCGCGCAGCATAGAGCTGGAGACTTAGTTCAGGCGAACATCTTTTCGATAGTTACTGTGGGCAGAAATAGTCTCAGCGGGTGACAACGGCAAAGCATCGAATCCGAAACTTGTTTATAAGAACGCGGCGCCACGCGCCATCCTTGGCCTCGACTACCACTGCCCACGATGCGGCACGGGTGCTGATAACTAAGCACCTCTTTAACGCATCCACCAGCAGTAAGTCTCCCGCGCCTGCTCCTCGGAGTGCCGTATGTCGCGCCAGTCTTCCAATTAATGTTGCCGGTATTTGATCGTGCTTTGTCAGCTTGCGCCTGATCTCTTCGGGAATCTCGCCACTCACAATGGAGTACTGGGAAAGTGAATAAAACCCTGCGATGGTTTTTCCATCCGGCGTCATGACGTAAACGGCTGCTAATCTCTTGCTCACATCTTGGCGCGCTTGCGTCTTAAGGTAGCTTTCTAAAATACGCTCTTCACAAGAAAAAGCCGCCCGGTCATGTGCAGGCCCGAGCGGCTCGAAGAAAAACTGTAGACTTTTCTTGGCTTCTGCCAATCAGCCTCTTATCTGGCGTTTGTAACGAGCCACAGCCGCCTTCGCGTATTCTGTGGGCTCCGGCGGGTTCATTAGCGCTTTAAAAAAAACACGCCGATCTTGTTCGCCCAGCCGCATGGATTCGGTTTCCTGAATAATCTCCAGCGCAGCTTCTTGGAGTTTACTTACGGCAAAGTCTGTAACCGTGGTCCCCCGAATTTTTGCGGCCCGCTCAAAAAGCTTCTTCTGCTCAGGCGTGGCGCGAATTTCCAGCCGCTTCGATCGTACCGGCACTCTCATGCTCCGTGACATAGCCGCCTCACCGTCCGTAACCAATGTACGGCAAATTGCCGCGTAAGTCAATGTTCCTGTACGGCTCGTTGCCGTACGCCGTAGCCAAACCAAGGCCGCCCAATTTCGTCGCTGTCAACAACCTCCCAAAAGTCGCCGTCAGTCGCGCGGCAAGAAATCCGTGGAATAAAACCCCCGCCTCCTTGGTCTTCATACATGAACCAAGCAAGCCAGCGTAACACCAAACGCACGCTGCCCAATTCAAAGGAGAAACGACCATGCAAGAAACCCTGTTCAGCAATTCGCGAAGCAATTCCTCGAACTCTTTTCGCCGCCTCACCTCGAAAACCGCGCTAGCCATCACCCTGGCAATCACCGCCATGGCCATCGCCGCAACCCCAGCCGCCCACGCCGCGGGCAACTCCAGCAAAAACTCAGAAAGTCCCGCCAACGTCGTCGCTCACGTCACCGTCCCCGGCGGCAACGTAACCCGCATGCTGCTCGTAAAGCGCAACGGCAAACAATACTTGTTGCTCGGCCTCGATTCCTCCGCGCCAGTCGCCGTCCTGGACGTCAGCGATCCGCGCCGCCCGCAAAATCTCGACTCCGCCGCGCCCGCTCCCGGAAAGCCTGCCACCGAAGTCCGCGTCATCGCGGACACTCTTACCGTCTTCGCCAAATCCGACGCCGAAACTCCCGCCACCCCCGATCCCAAGGAAATCCGCACCCTCTCCAACGTCACCGCCTTCCTCGTTGACAACGCCCACGGCCTCATCTACGCCGCCAACAACGATGGCCTCTGGATCGTAAAAACCAAGCGCCAAGCTGACGACGACGCTCGCTCCGATTACTAAAGTGGCCGGCCATTCTCCGCTCTCCCTAGCAAGGGTCTCGGCCTCCGCCAGCCAAGCCGGGACCCTTCGCCGCAAGGTCAATGTCCCGGCGTACTATTGAACGCTGCTCATCTTCTATTCGATCCTGCCAGTGCATACCCACCCGTAGCCCATCCAAGGAGCACTCGATGCCGGGCAAAAACGGTGCACCAGCCAGACGCAGCACTCGTGTCACGCTGCGCGTTCCGCTGAAAATATATGAGCCGGACACCAACAAACGCTTCCTGGTCGAACAATCCTATGCCGTGAAAGTAAGCCTCTGGGGCGGCCTGATCGCTCTCAAATCCACCGTGAATCGAAACCAGCAGTTGGTCACGGTCAACCAGTGCACCGGCGAGACCGCCGACTCCCGCATCGTCTATCTGGGCCCGATGGTAGCCGCCGGTAGCCCCCTAAGGCTCGTAGCCATAGAGTTCCTGCGTCCGTCGCCCGGCTTCTGGGGCGTTGTCTTTCCCCAGACCGCCCCGCCCCGGCCTCCCGCCAGGAACTACGCCCCATGAGCCCGTCGAGCCAAAGAAACAAGTCCTCGCCAGCCGCCCAGAAGCGTTCCGTGCGACGCTGCGCTCTGGTCGCCTCTGTCGAAGTAACTGAGCTGCGCTCCGGTGCCACGCTCTCCGCACGCATTTCCGAACTAGGCGTCGGCGGTTGCTACGTGGACGCGCTAAATCCCTTCCCCGAAGGCGCCCTGGTCGCTCTGCGCATTCTCAGAGATCAAGGCGTCTTCGAAACCAACGCCAAAGTGGTTTACTGCGACCCCCGATTCGGCATGGGCCTGGCCTTCATTGATATGACACCCGATCACAGGTCATTACTCGAAACCTGGTTAGCCGAGATCGTCACCCAACTCACCCAAGTTTCCTAGCCTCTGCAACCGCCGGCTCGTCTTTTTCTTGAAAAGTGCGAGATTAGACCATCGATCGCCGGCAACATCTGCGAACCTCCTGCGGAAATTAGTCTAATCAACGAGCCTGGTGATGTCGTTGCCCGCGCCTTCGTCGAAAGCCATCGAGCGGGTAATCCCGAAAATTGCCGCGCAGTCTTGCGCTACTCCGCCATCACAGTTGCACTCTGTTCAGGCGGCGATATCTCCAATTCAAAGCCACAATAGATTGCCTGATAAAAAATTCGCGCACGCCACGCTCGCGCTCTATTGCAGGTAAATCCTGGCCACTTCGACGTCGATCTTTTCGGGATTCGAATTGTCCGAATCGAGGTTCGTCATCACGATCACCGTCAGCCCCTCATCCAAATACCGCGTCATGCTCATCGTAAATCCCTGCCATGCTCCGTCGTGTGACGCCGCGCGATGCCCGTCTTTGCTCGCCAAATCCCACCCAAATCCATACGGATACGTCTTACCACTCGTCAGTATTACCGGAGTCCACATCGCATCCAAACTCGATCTCTTGATCAGCTTGCTCGTGTACAGCGCCGCGTCCCACTTCGCCAGGTCCAGCACATTCGTGTACAACGCTCCGTCCGCTGTCGTATTCAACGTCGGCGCCACCCACTCCTGATTCTTCCACTCGCCCTTCACCAGCCTGTATCCGCCACTTCGCTGCCGCACAATATCCGCCTCGCTGATAATTCGTGTGGACGTCATCCCCAGCGGCCCGAATATCCGCTCCTGCAGAAAATCTCCGTAAAATTCCCCCGTCACTCGATGAAGAATCACTCCCAACAGCACATACCCTGTATTGCTGTAGCTCCATTTCTCTCCCGCCGGAAAATCCTTTGGCATCTTCGCAAATGCCTGGACCAGTTCTTCCTCCGTATAATCCTTCCGGAAATTGATCACTCCCTTCGCCATCGTGTCTTCCTCGCCTCCATAATCCGCAATTCCAGACGTATGCGTCAGCAAGCCGCGCACCGTCACATCATTCCACGTCACCGGCGCCTCCGGAATAAACTTCGCGATCTTGTCATCCAGTCTCAGCTTTCCTTCCTCCACCAACATCATCACCGCCGTCGCCGTGAATTGTTTTCCCACCGACCCCGTCTGAAAAATCGTCTCCGGCGTGACCGGAACGCCCCACTCCACATTCGCAAGCCCGTACCCGCTCGCCTTCACGATCTTCCCGTCGCGGCACACAGCCACGCTCACCCCCGGAATCTTTTGCGCTTTCCTCTGTGCCTCCACCACGCTGTCCACCCGCGCCGATGTCGGTTCTCCGTCCCGCCCCCGCGCCAGCGTGCCCATCACGCAAGCCAGTACAATCACAACCAGCGTTATTTTTCGCACCACACTCCCCCATCCCTGTGTTTCTTCGCCCCGAACTCTACTACGGCACTCCAACGCACCCGCCAATTAAATCCCCGCGCGTCACATCGCGATTCACCCTGAGAGCCAGCACTGCTGGTTCGAAGGATCGCGCCACAGCGCGATTCATCCTGCACAACCTCGCGCCGGTGGAATGGTTGTAGTTTACCTACCCGAGGATACGAACCTCGGACGTCGCGTCGCACTAAAGTTCCTTCCGCAGGATTTGGCCAAACACCACCAGCCACTCGAACGCCTTCGATGCGAAGCTCGACGCCGCTCACACTCGCGGCATAATCCACCTCAACATCAAACCTGCCAACATTTTTGCCATCAAGCGCGGCCGCACCCAACTTTTCGCATCCGCGTCTGGCCGCAATTCCACGTGTACACTAAACGCGTTGATCAGGACTTACGGACTAGAGTGCGAACGATCGACCCAGCTTGGCAATCACCCGAATGTCGGTCTAGCTTCCGGAATATTTCTGAGGCGTTTCGAGGACCTCGCGCAGGCGCGTCATGATTTTTCTCGTCCCACTGTCATTACTCTGAAGTGCCGCGCGTCGCCGGAAGCCGAGAGTGGAACAGTGGCCAGAATTTCTGTCCCTCGCATGGGCTCAGATTGAACCAACAGCGTTCCTCCAACCAGTCGAAGCCGCTCCCGCATGCTCACCAGGCCGATTCCCACGCTCGTGCTCCGGAGGGCCGGGTTAAATCCCACACCAGCATCGACGATCCGCAGGCGTATTTCATTGTTTGTGCCACTGACCTCAACCTGGGCTCGCTTCGCCTGACTGTGTTTAGCTATATTGCTCACCGCTTCTTGAGTGATTCGGAACAGACACAACGCCACATCCTTCGGAATATCCGAGGAAGCTCCGCATTCACTAAACTCCACCTGGATCTTGAATTTGGAGCTTAGCTCTTCGCAAAGACCTAGCAGTGCCGGCGCCAAGCCTACATGCTCAAGCTTGCTGGAATGGAGTTGGTGCGAGAGCGTATGCATATCAATGGATATTTCTTGGTTTCTCTTCATCAATTCCTGAATTTTACCCCGTGCCTCTACCTCTGATTCAGGCAGTTGCTTCCATAGTCGTGCAAGGCCGATCCCCTGGAGCGCCAGGCGCTGGCTGAAGTCGTCGTGGAGTTCCCGCGCGATGCGCGCGCTCTCTGCCTCTTGCGCCGCGATCAGCCGCCTTCCAATCTTTTCTAGCTCGTTCTGCGCAAGCTTGCGATCGGTCACGTCCACGAAGCTTACTAAATTCGTCTCGCCCAGCGATGCGAAGTGAAATTCGATGTAGCGGTATGAACCGTCCTTGCAGCAAACCTTCGCTTCCATCGGCGCGATTTCACATCGTTTCCCTACAGCCTCCGCTACTCGGGCTTCCCACGCCGTTCTGATTTTTTCGCGGTACGCTTCATCAGGATAGGCGACAGGCCACCAATCAGCGATGCAAGTAACATCCTCCTTCGAATAGCCAAACAAAGCTGTGAACTTATCATTGACGATCTCATTCCGTTGTTCCAATCCGCTGGTAACCACCGTGGCCACTGGAGACGCGGACACCAGCCACCTGCTGCGTTCTTCGCTCAGGCGCAACTTCTCCTCCGCGTCCTTGCGCTGCGTCACATCGGCGGTCATACCCACCAGCCGGACCATCTTTCCCGCCTTATCGAACGTCGCGTGGCCGCTCTCCTGCAGCCACAGTAGCGTTCCGTCCCGGCGAAACCGGCGGTACTCCGTCCGGTATTCCGGGTCTCTTGGCGTCAAAGAAGTCGCCAGCCCCCACAACCTGGCTCGATCATCTGGATGGACCAGCTCGAAATAATCCTTTGCGACTCCGACTCCGGCTCCGGTCGCTTCCTCCAGACCCAGAATGCTCGCGCATTCCGCGGATCGCTGCACCGAGTCCGTGGCGGGATCCCATTCCCAGGCATACATCCTGCCGACTTCCGCAGCGACGCGCAGACGTTCTTCGCTTCTCCGCAAGGCCTTCTGCGCTTGCAAAATGTCCGTGACGTCGTGCGCCACTCCACGCACACAAGCAGCTTGCTCTCCCTGCGTCCGTATCGTGCTCGTGAAACTCCAAATCCGGGTCTGCCCGTGCTTGGTCCGTAGCCGCATGAACCCGGCATAGGTGCCTTTCTCGCGTATTGCAGTTAGAAACCCATCGAATTCCGCGTAACTCTTGGGACTGAGGAATTCACGCACGTTCCGGTTTACGATTTCGTCAGGCTCATACCCTAGCGTCCGGGCAGCAGCCAGATTTATCGTCAACACCACGCCGTTCAAATCATGCGTGCAGATCAAATCCAGGCTGTTTTCGACTAAATCGCGGTAGTGTTCTTCATTCTCGCGCAACGCCAGAGCTCCAGTGTGATAGCTACCCTGCAGCCTCGCTCGATGTTCAAGCGAGCCAGCATTCATGGGATCGTTGTCGCCAAGACTATTGCCGTGGTCAGAGTCAGCCGTGCTTGCCGGAGGGCAGAAAATGAATTCAGCGCGAGTGGCCTGCTGCCTGCCGGAGGACACGACCGCTTTTCGGGCGAGAGTATAACATTCAAGCCGAGCTTCCGCTAAGCCGCGTTCCCCAAGACTTGAAAAACGACTTCTCCGGCTAACGCGTTACTCAGGGCTTGAGTCACATCAAATGGTAATCTGCGTGGGTGCTTGCCTTAATGTCTGCGCTTACCTCACCAGTTCGATCTCGGTGGGCCGCCATTCCTTTGTAAAGAACGGTTCGAGCGGACTGTACAGGCGCAGGATCGTGAACCATCCCTTGTCTGGCATCGTTTGAATCCAGTTGCCACGCTTGACACCTTCTGGTTGCTTCGGGCCGAAGTAAATCGTCGTAGTGCCCTCGGCGTCTGGTTCTGCGGCCGGTGAGGGATAGCTCTGACTTCCTGCGCGCGGGTAGCGCTGCGCGGTGTCGAGCATCGAGCGCGTCTGATTGTCGTACAGTGTAAAAGACCAAAAGTTCGCCTCCGGGATGCCCTTGGGCAGCGTCACCTTGTAGGTCTTGCCGCCGTCAAAATATTGCTTGTTGGAATCCACCATCGCAAACAGATATTGCGAGCCGATGCCAGGCAAGCGCATCGCCATTGCTGGCGTGATCCCGGTGATGCCATAAAAGAACGCTGTGCGCGCATCCAACTGGCGATAGCCCGTCGGCGGGAACGGTTTTGCTCCTTCGTGCGTCACCAGCGGGATCGGCGTCTCGAACTCCGAGCCGGACTGAAACAGGAAATTCATCCACGCTGATCCGGGATAGTAATACCAGCTTGGATCGCGCGGGTTGAACAGCAAACTGCGCGAGGTAGCGTTGGCCAGCGCCAAGGCATCGGTGAGAATCTTCTTCATCCGCGCGTCCGGCGCAAATGGCTTGCCCTTCACAATGCCGATGGCAGCTAGCGACCCCATCAACTCAGGATCGAGCGCCGTGGCGGGCTCTTCTTGCACCACGTCGTTGAGCAACTCATAGAAGTGGAAATCGTTGGGTGGAATCGTGCTGAAGGACGCGCCACTGCCTTCGTGGAACACGGTCGGCGGCGGTACAGCCGGCGCGGCGAGTTTGACTTTCCCGGTGAGGAACTCCGCAACGCTGGTTCCCACGCCGCCTTCGACATAAGGATAGATCTTGGCGGTCTTCTTAATCAGTTCGACCGTGGGCTTGGGATCGCCCTTCTCCATGAAACTGCGTCCGAGCATCGCGACGCGCGTGGTCCGCGAACGGGCGATGAAATATCCGCCCTCGGGCAGAGGGCCGTCATAGCCCGGCGGCAGAATCAGGTACTTCCCTCCCTCGCCGCGATCCGGCCCAGGCGCGCCGAAGTCAATCACCCAGCGCCACCAGAAATCATCGAGCGTGCCCAGCGCCTTAGGCGGCGTCTCTAGCACCATGGGGCCTTTGCTTAGGTCAATGAAACCGACGAAGTAAACGGTGTCGGCGTTCGCCGTCAGGAACAGCGACTTGGCATCCATCAGTTGCGAGAACACGATAATTTCGTTGTCTTTGACCCCAATCGTGCCGTTGCCCTCGCGGATGGCGGCCATGTTCACGCCCTGGAAGGTATTCACGAACGCCTCAAAGGCGTGCGTGAAGTCCAGGTTGTCGTAAACTTTGTCCAGGGTCTCCTTACTCGGCATCCCGTCCTTGAATTCCATCGTGCCAATTCGCGTCTCCACTTTGTTCGGCGTGGTAATCGACGCAGACACGTCCGCGGATTTCTGCTGCGCTCGCGCAGCTGGTGAGCCAGCTACAAGAATAGCGACAACGACAATCGCGACGTTCAGCGGCATCCTCACGAATCTGAAACTCATAGGTCAGTATCTCCGCGGGATCATGCCAAATTAATATCCCTCGCGATTTTGCGCGGACGACGCTCTCAGGACCATTGGCAAAACTGACAGGGCACAGTGTTCGCCGATGATCCTCAAAGGCCCGATGAGCCGCGTCACCGCACATCGGGTTTTAGTCTGATTTCACAGCTCCCGAAAATGCGTCAATCAATCCGGCCCGGCTTGTTCCGTTCCCAGCTTCGAGAATCGAAGAAAGGTGCTGGAGCTGATCGACTTCCCTATTCTTCCGCGCTACTCAGGCGTCGAACGTTCCAGCATTCTTTCATGTAATTTAGTAATATCCCTGAATCAAACTTTCAGCGGCTGTGTCGTCGGCTTCTGTCCTGACCCATCCTGATGTATGTTCCCTGTTCCGGCTTTCTTGTACAGGCTTCGCAAGACAGTGGTCGTAGCCACTGAAAAGGAGTGTCACCGTGCGACCGCGTTCGGTTTTCTCAGTCATTGGCAACGTTTTCAAAATGGCGATTTTCTACCTTCAGGACTACTCGCTGCTCTCCATCCAGGCGGTTCGGGTAATCTTCACTACCACCCGTTACTCTGCCGACTTGGCGGAGCAGATTGACCTGATCGGGGTGGGCTCGTTGCCGATTATCGTCGTTGCACTTGCCTGCGTTGGCGGCGTAATCGTATTGAATGCCGCATCACAATTTGAGCGATTCGGCGAAACGGTTCTAACCGGTGACGCCCTTTCCCTCTCGCTCCTCCGCGAACTCGGTCCGGTATTTACGGCGCTTCTGGTCGCAGGCCGGAACGCCACCGGAATGGCTTCCCAGTTGGGCTCCATGCTCGTCACGGAACAAGTGGACGCTATGCGCGGCCTCGGCATTGACCCAGTTCGCAAGCTGGTGACTCCGCGTCTGCTTGCAACGGTTTTAACCCTACCCTTGCTCGTGGCCATCGGTGACTGCGCGGGCCTGTTCGGCGGATTCGTAATCGCGACCGTCACACTACGCATCGATGCCGAACAGTTCTGGACGCGCGCCATCAAGGCTCTAGCTGTAGGCGACCTCGTTATCGGCTTTTCGAAACCGGTTGTTTTCGGATTTATAGTCGCGACGGTCGGTTGTTATCAGGGGTTGCGCGTCGAAGGCGGCACTGCCGGAGTCGGTCGCGCTACGATCATGGCATTCGTCGTCTCCTCGTTGGCCGTCCTGATCGCGGACCTCTTCCTCACCCGGCTGCTCCTTTACATATTCAATATGTAACATCCGCGGTCGGGGCCACCGCCAGCACGACAGTCAAATGACTGCAGGAATACCGCACGCCAGCTCAACATTTAGCGCTCGACGCAGAAGGCCCAGCCGAAAGCGAATCCCCCGCGGTTGGCCAATCGAACCACGCAAATCCACTTCTCCGCTAAGCTCGTTTACCACGACTTCGGTCCGACACCGGGAAACGCTTCGTCCAAGAGTCTTCAGTAAACACGAGCCGCCTTCGCGGTACTTATCCGCACGATGCCTTACTTGATTGCTTCCGTATAGCCGACACCTCGTCCGGCTTCATATTAGTTCAGGGAATATTCACCACTGTTCCGACGCCGGCGTAAATGTAGCGATCCCCAAAAGTCTTTTGCAGCACTGCGAACGTAGGCTCCCCTGTGCAGTGACCAATGGCGATGTAATCCAGCTTCCATTGATCGTGCAATGCGGCCGAGATTCTCTGAATGTCAGCATCGGGCGCAGCCACAAGATGCAGGCCACCAAACACAACCCGGATGTGCGGATCTATCTTGCTCGCAGCCTCCAGAACCTTCTCCACGCCCGCGTGAGAACATCCATCCACAATGATCAGACCCTCCGGGCCGCGAATCGCCAACGAAATTTCGCGAAGTTCCAGCGTTCCTGTGACCTGCGAGATGGTTGGCACAAGAAAAATGCCCGGCGCGATCTCCGTCGTTGCATCCACTCTCACAAAGTTAGCCTGCGGCCAGGGTGTGCTGGCTGAAAACATGGCTGGCCGATCACCGTCGAAGTAGCGCATGTTCGCGGCCAGCGATTCGTCTTCGCGATACAAACTTTTCGACGCGGCCCAACCGAACGGCCCCCACGGATCGGCGGAAGTGTAAATCTTCACCGTCGGATTGACGCGCAGGAGATAGTTCAGGCCGCTGATGTGGTCGTCGTGCCGGTGGGATATCACTACGAAATCCAGCTTGCTCAGATCCACGCCTAACGCCTTAACATTATGCTCAAAAATCTCAGCATTCCCACCAGTGTCGAAAAGTATCCGCTTACCGCCATACTCCACGAGCGCGGAAAATCCCCAGGCTTTGGTCATAGCCGCGGACTTCCCGAATGCGTCATAGAGAATCGTGACGCGATTGGGGGCTTGACCTGCGCAAAGCGTTGGAAACAGCAACACAGCCAGCAAGAGATTACGAAAAAGTCGAAATCTCATGATGTACCCCTTCGAAAAGTAATATACGAGAGGGCCGATGTCGTCGGGGATTGTAGCCCCCGGGATTGTGTCCTGCCAAGGTCATGTAGAGACGCCCGGAGCGTTGTGGTCCCTTTCGTCAGTGTGTCCACCCGGGGTGAGTCTCCACGTTTTCTGCGCACAATCAACGGTCAATGAAAAAATCGATCAAGATTTATTTATAGGGTAAGGGTGCTTACCAGGACTTGACCATCGAACCATCGATCCAACGGCCGGGCAGCGTATAATCCGCTCGGGATTTTTCGTGCTCGCCCCGTGTGGACGGGAGCTATGGTCGCGGCTCGTACGACTCTTTCCAGGTTTCCCAAAGAAATCTATATCGCAGCGATTACGATTGTTGCCATCGTGTTGCATCTCGCGTTGCGCTATGGAACACACACACCGCTGCGGGTTGCGCTGGCTCCCCTGATTCTCGCACTGCTCATTGGCGGGGCGCCGCTACTCTTCGATCTGGCGAAAAAACTTCTAAAACGCGAATTCGGATCAGACCTGCTTGCGGGAATCTCGATCATCACCGCAGTAGTGTTGGGGCAGTATCTGGTGGCGGCTATTGTCGTCCTGATGCTTTCCGGCGGCACAGCGCTGGAAGAGATTGCCACAGCTCGGGCATCTTCGGTGCTGGATGCGTTGGCGCGACGAGTGCCGAGCGTCGCGCACCGTCGAGGCGCGGGTAGCACGACGGATGTGAAGCTGGAAGACATTCGAATTGGCGATTTGCTGCTGATGCTGCCCCACGAGATTTGCCCGGTGGACGGCGTCGTCATCGAAGGCCGCGGAAAAATGGACGAGGCGTATTTGACCGGCGAGCCTTACGAAATCTCGAAGATGCCGGGATCCCAGGTGATCTCCGGGGCAATCAACGGCGACGCAGCGCTCGTGATCCGCGCTGAAAAGCTGGCCCTCGATTCGCGGTACGCGCGCATCATGAAGGTGATGCAATCCAGCGAGCAGCAGCGCCCCCACCTGCGACGCCTTGGCGATCAACTCGGCGCGTGGTACACACCGATCGCCCTGATTCTGGCGGGCATTGCTGCACTCGTAAGCCAAGACATGCATCGCTTCTTGGCGGTGGTCGTCGTGGCCACACCATGCCCCCTGCTGTTGGCGATCCCGACCGCCATCATCGGCGCGATTTCCGTGGCAGCTCGGCGCGGGATCATCATCAAGAATCCGGCCGTGCTGGAGCAGATTGATACCTGTCAGACACTGATCTTCGACAAAACCGGCACTCTGACCTACGGACGCCCGACACTAACCGAAATCATTTGCGCCGAAGGATTTCAGAAGCAAGATGTGCTGCGATTGGCAGCGAGTCTGGAACACTATTCGAAGCATCCGTTGGCCGGAGCAATTGTCCGCGAAGCGGAAAAGCAGGAGCTGAAGTTCTTGGCCGTAACCGAATTGAGCGAGCCGCCCGGAAAGGGCCTGCGTGGCGCCGTCGAACAGCGCACCGTGCGAATCACGGGGAGGAAGCAGGCTGAAAAGGCGCGCGCACTTTTGCCACCGGTGAGCAGCGGTTTGGAGTGCCTCGTATTTATCGACGAACGCTACGCAGCGACGATGCGATTCCACGATGCGCCGCGAGCTGAGAGCCGTTTGTTCATTCAGCATCTCAAACCTCGGCACGGGGTTCGAAAAATAATGCTCGTTTCCGGTGATCGAGAGTCTGAGGTGCGGTATTTAGCGAACAGCGTCGGGATCAGTGAAGTGTGGGCGGCAAGGAGTCCAGAAGAGAAAGTGGCAATCGTAAAACAGGAAACCGCCAAGGCCAGGACGCTTTTCGTCGGAGACGGCATTAACGATGCCCCGGCATTGACGGCGGCGACGGTTGGCGTGGCATTTGGATCGCAGACCGACATTATTACAGAGGCCGCGGATGCGGTGGTTCTCGAAACATCCCTCGGCAAGATCGACGAACTGATGCATATCGGGCGACGAATGCGCCGAATCGCGTTGCAAAGTGCGCTGGGAGGCATGCTGGCAAGCATTGTGGGCATGATTGCGGCCGCGATGGGCTACTTGCCGCCGATTGGTGGCGCGATCGCGCAAGAGATTATCGACTTATTCGCTGTGCTGAACGCCGTGCGCGTGGCGCTGCCCACCGACGATTTGCAGGACTTCTGATCCCGCGCGCGAAGTCGCGCCCAACAGTTTTTCGCGGGCATTCAGTGAGACGGAGTGCGATCTTGTCCGATTGGGATTGCGTGCAGTTGGATAGGGCGGTTCTCTTCGGCACGTATTGCCGCGGCAGTCGGTTGGTGTTTTCGTTCGTTCCTCGCCGCCAAGGTCTGTGCGGATCACAGAAATAAACTTTCAGATTCCTCGCTGCCGTGAAGCTTTTGTGTTTAGCCGGCTCCAGCCCGTGATCCCACGTCAACGACCGCCGCAGTGATGTTGGCAGCCTGCGAATTTTCCGGCTCGATGCGGCCACGCGCCCTCTTCTGCTGATGACTTTAGAAACGAACAAAAACCGCCGTCCTTGCGCACGGCTAGGACGTACGCGATACACGGCCCCGAACGCTGGCTGATTTTCAAACCCTCGGTGATACACTTCGTTTGGGAAGACGACCAATCCATGAAACCACCATCGAACGTCAAGACGCCTGCGCAATACATCGCCTCACTCCCCGCCGATCGCGCGCAGACCATGTCGACGCTGCGCGCTTTCGTGAACAAGCACATTCCGCGCGGCTACGATGAGTGCCTCGTCTGGGGCACCATCGGTTGGACGATCCCCCTCTCTCGATATCCAGACACTCACAACCAGCAGCCGATCTGCTACGTCGCGGTCTCGTCGCAGAAGAACTACTGTTCGCTCTACCTGATGGGCGCGTTTTGGAGTGCGAGCCAGCTCGAGCAGTTGAAGGCGGCCTTCAACGCGGCCGGAAAAAAACTCGACATGGGCAAGTGTTGCGTTCATTTCGGGTCGCCTGACGATTTGCCGCTCGCTGCCATAGGCAAGCTGATCTCCGCGATTTCGAGCGAGAAGTGGATCCAGATGTACGAACAATCGCGCTTGTTGACCAAGGCGGGCAAGGCGCAACTGGCGAAGCAAGGCGCCCCATCCAAGCGCAAGGCGGCCGCCAAGCGCGCCCACACAAAGCGTCGGCGGTAAACTTTCCCAGCATCACTCGCCGCGGGATTTTCAATGCAACTTCAACTTGCACAATGAAAGTCACGCCAACGCTCATGACTGCACAACCACTACACGATTACTCTCGCAACGATTCCCCCGCACGCGTCAACCATTCCAAAGAATTGCACGCGCTTGGCGTCACTGCTCCCCAGCCTATAGTGCTACGACCCGCAGCGTTAATCATGCTTGTGAACTAGTTCCGGTTTGCCCGCCATTCACCCGAAACCAGTGGCAAGCTTCAGTGAAGTCCCAACTTCCCAACCGCCTTCTGACCACTTCGATCGATTCGCTCCAGCACGCTTGCCCTCACACGGCCGCTTACCTTTATAGTAGGAGCCGGGTTGGAGGCTAAACCGATGCCAAGCTGGCTGATCCCGTTCCTGATTGTGATTTATCACTCCACTTTGTTGTCCACGTCCGCAATCGCACCTCCGGCGCAGGCGCCTACCGGCAGGCAGCAAATCGCGGCTGCGATCTTGCCTTTGCCTCAGGTCCTGCGCGAACACGCCACAGTACTTGGATACGCCCCTGACCTATCACTCATCACTCTTCGGGAGGGTACGAACGGGATGGTGTGCACCGCTTCTCGTCCCGGCGATGCTGAGTTCGATGTGCGCTGCTATCAAGAGTCGTTCATGCCCGTCGTCCGTCGCATGCGCGATCTGCACTCTCGTGGTCTGAAGTCCGACGAAATTTATCGGACCATTGATGCGGAAGTGAAAGCAAAGAGGCTGTCGATCCCCGACCATCCTATCGCCGGATACCGTATGCTCGGCCCGATTTCCGCCTACCGGGCGGACACCAACACCGTCGGGCCGGAAATCGAGTCGTGGCAGTCCGTTCACTTTCCGTACAAAACTGCCGCGGAAATCGGCTTGCCTGAAGAGGGACAGGTCCAGCCCACCATGCCCTATGTTATGGCTTCGGGTACGTTTTGGTCGCACGTGATGATCGAACACGAGAATGCCTTAGCTCAGAAGTAGGACGCTGCGGCACGGCTGCGAAAACTCTTATCCGATTGCTGGCGCAGCTAAGCAGCACAGAATCGCGCCATTTCCGCTTGGCGCAAACTCGCCGTCCGCTTCTCTAGTTCGAAGCGTGCGACGCGACAGAAATATAGCGCTGAGCCTCTTCTTTTGGCGCATAACCCGGGTCTGCATTCTTCCAAACCTCGAGCAGTTCAGCGTAGGATTTCGCCGCGTCCACCTTGTCTCCCGTCGCGCTCTCGGCTCGCGCCAGCCCGAGCAGCGATTCCGCCCTTCTCGGAGCGCGCTGCAGAGACGCGGCAAAAGCTTCCCGCGCTTCCGCAGCCTTGTTCGCCTTCAATAGCAGTTCTCCCAGCAGTTCTTCTGAAGGCTTCTCAGGACTTGGCGGGCCAAACGCATACGGCAAGTTCTTCCCGGTTACGATCGCCTGCTCCATTCTTGCGATGGCCTGATCGCTGTCGCGCTCGGCGGAGAGACTCACCGCCTCAATCTGCAGTCTCTGAATCTGTGGCACGCGCCGAGCCGGATCGTCGGCGGGGAGCCCAGCGTGATCAAACAGCGCTGGGAGCTGCGTCAGCAACCGGTCCAGCGATGCGAGAGATTCTCGCGCTGCTCCGACATCGCCAAGTTCAGCCGCTGCAAAACCGGTGCCGAACGTGAAATTGAATTCCGGCATTGCTGCTCCGCCCATGTCCACGTTCCAGCCAACTACTTCGCCGTCCCAACGCCCGGTATCCACGATGTAGCGGCTGCGCATCACGGCGAATGAGCCGACGCGCGAATCGTCAGGATCTACCGTACCGTGCGCCCGCGCGGCCATACCCGCTTGCGCTGCCTCGTCGCGGCAGTCAGCAAGCACTTTTTCCGCCTCGCCTATCCGGCCTTGTTCCAGATAGCCGTATTCCAGCCAGTAGGAGTAGTGGCCGCAGTGTCTGGTCTGCTTTCCTTCCGCGGCCGCCTGCCTGTTGACCACGCTGATCGCCGCGATGTTGGCCTCTACCACGTCGTCCCACATGCCCAGCGCCATGAAGATGTGCGAGCACATATGAAGCGCGTGCCCCGCGTCCGGCGCGATCTTGGACAATGCTCGCGCCGCTTCCAACGCGCCGGCCGCATGTTGCGGATCGTCCATCCCATGAATCCAGTAGTGGGCAGCGCCGGGATGCTGCGGGTTTTTCGCGAAAACGGTCTTCGCGATTTCCGCGGCTTTCAAATACGCCGGGACATCGCGCACACCCTCGCTCGCTCCCAACAGCGCCAGAGCGTAAAAAAGTTGGGCCTCGTCGTCCTTGGGATAAGCCTTCGCCAATTGCTCCATCGCCGCGGCATACTGCGCGTCGCGTGCCCGCTTGTTGCCGTCGCCGCTGTATAGGATTTCCACCGCGCTCATAAACGCCCGTTCCCGCGCATCGGCAATACGGCCGGCGCGTTCTTCCGCAGTGGCCCCGAATTTCGCCAGCGCCGCATGACCCGCCTTTACATCCACTTGGTCCCAGACCCCATGATTGAAGGTCATCGCCTCTCCCCAATATGCCATGGCAAATCCCGGGTCGGCGCTTTCGGCGGCGACAAACGATTTCGCTGCGTCGGAATACTCAAACAGGTGCAGTAACAACAGGCCGCGCATGAACTCGCTCTGCGCCGCAGCCGAGTGGGTCGAGGTCGGAAATGTCGCGTTGCCCAAACCCGGGATCGTCTGCGCCTGCATCAGCCCTGCGGACACGGCCAATAACAGAACAAGAAGGAACGTCTTCTTCATCGGCACACTCGCTTTCGTACATAAAAGATTTGTCGTCGCGCATCCGCACTCACCGCGGCCGCCTGCGACGGCTTGCGATCGTCGAAAAATAGAAAAATCAACTGCTCAGTGCGTAATGCCTGGGTGAAATCGCGGTCGGAGGTAACCGCCGTGCGTGCGAATCATAGCATGTGCGCCGCGCTGCACTCGGATGCCAACAATTCTGCATGTGTTGTCGCCTGCTCGGACGTAATCATGGAAATCAGCTTCCCGGCTGCTGCGCTGTGTGTCCGGTCACGACGCAAATCACGAGCTACCTCACAGACCCGTGCGGAACGGACGGCTACTGCGGTACCCTGCTGGAATGATTTGGCCGCAGTCAATTTGTCGCGCAACATGCACTTCCCTGTTGCTCGCCCTTTTCGCCGCGGCAGCTCCCGCGTTGTCGCAACAGTCCTCCGACTCCTCCGCCTCTCCCTCTTCCCTGCAGCAACCACAACCTGCTGGCTCCGCTGCATCGGATCGCCAAGTCTCCCTGCGCACTTTCCCCGCCAATTTTGCCGCCGATCAGAAGCAGATTTGGCTCTTTCCAGGACATCTGGCCAAAGCCCAGCACTGGCTTCCCGCGGTCGCCATTGTGGGTGTCACCTCCGCATTCATCGCTTCCGACCCGTACAGCGCTCCGTACTTCCGGACTACGAACAGCTTCAGCGGCTTCAATTGCGCCTTCAGCGGTGTGAACACCGCGGCATTCATCGCCGCCGTTCCCGCATCGATTTACGCCGTCGGTCTCATAAAAAGGGATTCCTACGCACAGTCCACTGCGCTCCTTGCCGCCGAAGCTTTCGCGGACGGTTTCGCGCTCGACCTGGCGTTCAAGGGCGTTACCGGCAGGCAGCAGCCCCTGCAATACACGGGCAACGGCCCTTATTCCGATAGCTTCTTTAACGGCACGCACAATCCATTCCACTCCGGCGGGTTTTATTCCGTGCACGCCATGTCCGCGTTTGCAGTCGCCGCGGTCGTCGCCCACCGCTACCGTAATCATCGCTGGGTTCCCTGGGTGGCATACGGCATGGCCGGCGCAATCAGTTTCGCTCGCGTCACTAGCAGCAGCCATTTCCCAGCCGACGTCTTCTTCGGCGGGGCCATGGGCTTCGTCATCGCACGCTATGTAGTCTTACCCGCCAGATAAATCCACGACAGAGTCGTGATATTCTCGCTGCGATTCGGAAGCTTGTGTTCTGGATCAGCGACGTCCCTAACTTCTCAAAGTAGCTCATCGAATATTGGGGACACCCGCAAATTAGACAAAATCAGATAGGACTCGAAGGAACTCAGTCGTGAGAAAAGTCAATGTGATCGAATTTGTCTCCCTTGATGGCGTCATACAAGCCCCAGGCGGCCCAGAGGAAGATACCAGCGGCGCCTTCGCCTATGGCGGGTGGATAATTCCACATTCCGACACTGTTTCTTCAGCGGCCATAAAAAAGGAGATGGACATGCCCTTTGACTTGTTGCTAGGGCGCAAAACCTTTGATATCTGGGCAGGATTCTGGCCGCAACATAACGACCTGTGGCCGGCCGTCAACACAGCGACCAAGTACGTCGCCTCGAATACTATGACTTCTCACGAATGGCAGCCGTCGGTCTTTTTAAACGGGGATATTGCGGAAAAAATCACCAACATTAAGCACCAGGAAGGGCCGGATTTGCACGTTTACGGAAGCGCAAATCTTGTTCAGACGCTCCTCAAGCATGATTTGGTTGATGCGCTCTGGCTCAAGATTTTTCCGATTACGTTGGGCGATGGAAAACGATTGTTTGCCCATGGCACTGTCCCGGCGGCATTCAAGCTGACGGAAAGCACAGTCACCACGAAAGGCGTCATTATCGTTGATTACGAACGGAAGCCTATAAACACTCGCGCTGTGTTGGGCATCTGACGGCGGGGTCGGGTGCCACAAATCGTTCTCACAATGTCGCGTGCCGATCAGCGGCAAAAGGTGTGCGGCTTATCAACAAATACGCAAACATCCCCAAAGAATCGACCGGTGCAGCCGCAGGCCAACTCCGGTCTCTCCCGTCACCTGAGTTGCAATCTCTCCGCTGTTCAAGGGCTGAGTCTTTTTTCAGGCCTCATTCGTAATACGGATGTGATAGGCAGCTTGCACATGACGTGGGAGACGAGCCTGGGCGTGGAACGTGAAATTGCCCAGCTTCGACGAGGCGACCGCAACGCGCTTTCTGCGCTGCTCATGCGGTATCAGAATCGTCTGTACCGATCCCTCCTTCGCAGCTTGCAAGCGCAGGCCTTTCCCTAGGAGGTTGAAATGCATGACACAAAGGAGCGGTTGTCTCTATTCTGGCTCTTCGCGTTATTAAACTACCTGTATGCGGACGTGCTTGCTCTGTTCGCTTTCGTTGGCTCCCCGAATACAGCCCCACATCTCCCACCCTGGGCTCTGCTGGGTTCAGCGGTCTTGATGGAAATACCCATCGCCATGATTGTGGCGTCTCGACTGCTTCCCTTTAGAGCGAATCGCCTGGCGAATATTATCGCGGGTCTCATTTTGACCCTTGTAAACGGTTTCCTGACCTTCGTTCTTCCTCTGACTAACGGTGACTTTCGCGACCCCACTTTTCCAGCGTACGTGTTCTTCGCGACGATCGAAACTGTATGCACCTCTGTCATCATCTGGCGGGCGTGGACTTGGTCAGGGCTTGAAGCCAGCAGTTAGTTCGGATAGGTTGTCGCAACTACGAAATTCGGCTGCATAGCGCCCGCGCGACAAAATTCGCTCACTCAAATGAGGTCAATATGATTAGAGAACGCCTGACACAGATCGTCCTGGTGATCGTGGGGCTGTTGAATCTGTCCCTGATTTATTTTCTGTATATGGATCTGCGGCATTCCAGCTGGCTCTTGGAGCAGAAGAACGAGTGCGAGCCGATGTTTCTGAGCTTCTTCATTCCGGTCGGGGTCTTTCTACTCATGGCCGCAAGGAGACCTCCTGAGCATCGCTCGATGATTGCTCTCGTAGCTTGGTGGAACATCTCCCATGCCGTGGTGATGGCTATTCAAACCGTCGAAGCCCGCATGCACGGCGTCCACAGAGACTTCACCGATGTGGTCTTGTTCATTGCGATCGGATGCGTCTTGTTAGCGCTTCTGCCGGCAAAACCAGAGGCAGTGGCGTCGCGCGTTGCGTGAACGAGCGCAGAAGCCCACACGCCGCGCGAATAAATCGTTTCTTCTCATTTTCTTTTCACGGTTTTTTCCCGAGGGCACCACTGTGAAACATGAGGAAATCGCGGCACCGCAAGTCTCGGTACAACTCCTGATCAGTTCTATAAAAGGAGTCGCGTCACCGGGTCAATAAAGTGCCACTTCACATGTCCGATCAGAGCGGTGATCGGCCGCTTCGCTCCGCCACCTCGGTCGAGCGGGCTTCATCGGAAACGGTGGGTGAACCTTCTGCTTGATTCCAAGCAACGAAACTGCGCTTCGTTTACACTGAAGTTCTCGGACAAAGAGATGACGATTGAGAACTCACCTCTCGCGCATGATACGGCGCCTCACGGAACGCGAGGGAACCCCCGGAGTTTGTACTCGTGGACTCTGGCAGCCCTTCTTGGCGCGTTTCTTACCTTTGTCTTGATAGGTGCGCTCGTGTGGCTATCGACAGGGCTCGGTTTATTGCAGCTGGTTAGCAGCCTGCGCGGCGGGCGCACGCTGATCCACGTGGATCAGCCGACCGTGGTTCACCAGATTCAGCAACTCCAGCGGCTGGAAACCGTGAGTTATTCAATGGATAAAATTATCTCTGGCGAACACGATAATGCTTACCTGCCGAAATTCTTAGCCGGTGATCGCCTGCTTCTGGTGGTGCACGGAGAAGTCGTAGGAGGCATCAATCTCGCGGGATTGCAGGCCGGCGACGTCTTAATAGAAGGGCAGAAAGCATTGATTCACCTGCCTCCGGCTGAAGTCCTGAGCACAAGAATCGACAACGCGAAGACGAGAGTATATTCACGGGACACCGGCCTTTTCTCTTCTCCGGACCCCAACCTCGAAAGTGAAGTCCGCGAAGAAGCTGAACGTCAACTCCAGCAGGCTGCGCTGCAAGATGGCATCCTAAAAATTGCTGCCGAGAACGCGCGCGGTACGATCTCTGGAATGCTGAAAGGCTTCGGGTTCCTCGAAGTCGATTTCCAGTAAGTCCATCGGACCAGCCTTACAGGACACGCGCCGAACTAAAACTTCACATGTACGATAAGCGCGTTAAACAAGAGTTAGCGACGTGCTGTAGAATGCCTTCATTATTCATTCCCATGATCCAGCCGGACGAATTTCGTAGACTACGATTGCTGATCAGAACCTTGCAGATCCAGTGCGCTCTGATTCCGTTGCTAGGCGTCGGGTTCTGGTTTGGCGAAGAATTCCATCCGTTATTCTGGTTCTTCGGATTGTGGATTTTATCCACCGTTTTGGTGGCGATCCTGATAGGGGAGTCGCGGTGCCCTTCATGCGACAAGACATATTTCAAAACGGAGACGAATGAACGGGCGTGGCTCTGTGCCACTCGCTGTGCCCACTGTCGGTATGGTCGGCCACGGGTGGGCTTTTTCCAACGACTCGGCAAACCTAATTCTGCCCGTATTTTCCGATAAGCGCGTTTGTCAGGCGCTGGATCTATTAGGACAGGAGTCACTCCACACCCACGAGGCCATTGATGGCGCCGAATAGTTTTGCAGAGCTGTAGCCGATTCCCTTACGGAATACGAGATCCACGTTGCGAATGTCGGAAATATTCTTAGACGGATCGCCGGAGACGATGACGAGGTCGGCCTGTTTGCCTTTCGCAATCGTGCCGATCCGCGCACTCTGTCCCAGGAACTCTGCGCCATTTGCCGTGGCGATGTGAATTGCCTGCACGGGCGTGAATCCTGCCTTGACCAGCAATTCGATTTCGCGCTGATCGGCGTAGCCTGCCAGCGTGCCGCCATCCCCGGTGGGATCAGAGCCGGCCAGGAGCAGGCCTCCAGCAGCGACAAAGTCGCGTTCAAACTGCATCTCCTTGGCCATGGCATGGCCCGGCGGAATTTTGGTCAGGACGAACGCCCTGATAATCCGGTAAATCAGCGCAGTTTTAAAACACATGGCGCGCAACTCGCGACCTTCGAGCGCCGACGTGGGCTGCGGCTCGCCCGTAAAATCCTCGAAAACGGCCATGGTCGAAGTGACTGCCACATGGCGATCGACAAGGTGGTGAATCATGCGCTGGACTTCGGGGCTCTCGACGTCGAGTCGTTCGTCGAGATCTTTGGTAGCCGCACGGTCTGGAGGACAATCGCCAGGCTGTTTCCCCGGCACGAATTCCGTATCCACCGCCAAGCCGTGCTCCAGTCCGTCGATTCCCATGTCCGCCGCTTCGGTAAACCCGACCGAACACAAATGTCCCGTAATTTTCAGACCTTTAGCGTGGGCCTCGTCAATGGCGGCTTTGAGTTCTTCCGTAGTGATATGAATATACGCTTTGAAGGAAGTCATGCCCTCAGCAGCGCCTTCGTCAACGGCGCGACGCGCTTCGTCTGGGCCGGCGAGGGCGTGCATTTGCGAAAAAAGACGAGGCTCGGCCTCCAGGTACGGCGCGGTGAGAAACATGTCAGGCCCCGGTCGTTGGCCGGAATCGATGGCGCGCTTGATGGCGAGGTCGGTCTTTGCATCGATGCTCCCGGTGGTGCGGAGAGTTGTCACGCCGCCTGCCAAGTACAGGAGGGGAAACGAAACAGGCTGTTCCACGACGAGAATTTTACTCGGCGTACTATCGGGAGAGGTGATGAATAGATGTTCGTGGAGCATCACGAGACCGGGAAAGACGGTCTCGCCAGAGAGGTTGAGAACGCGCGCTGCCGGCGGCACCAAAACGGATGATGAGGGGCCAAGATCGACGATCGTTCCGTTGTCGAGTATCATCGTCTGATCGTCTTGCGCCGGCGAAGCAGTGCCGTCGATCACTCGCGCGTGGGTGAGCGCGATCACTGGCGCGTTTTCGACAATGAATGCAGATGGCGGCCGTTGCGCAATCCGCAGATAGTAGGAACGCTTGATGTGGATGCCAATCCAGGTGAGTGCGCCCAGCAAAATCACGAGAAGGCAAAGTCGGAAGGACCACTTCCCTATTGCGCGAAGGGTGCTCATTACGCGTTCTCCTGTGCGGGGAATTCTAGTCTCGCTGTCCCTTTTCGCCGTCGCCGCTCGCTCTCCCTCATCATTTCGCTTAAATCCGCAGCTGGACGTATCTCGATTGTTCCACTCGGCAACTCCACTCCCGGAGATTGGGAAGTAAGCTGAATGAGGTAATTAGCAACCCGATACTGCGGCATGATTTCTCCTTTTCCCGTAACGGTCTTCGGGCCGGACGGTTGCCCTGTCTTCACTCTATAGACGAACGGCCGGACTGGAATTCGACAACTCGCCCAAGATATTTTGCTCCTTCCGCGCGTTAGAACTATGCCTTGCGCCGGGTCATCTCAATACCGGGTAGTGGGTCGGTTTCCGATAACAGCGCTAAGCAGCCACTTGCTCAACCTGATTCGAGCAGCGCAATCCTGGCCATTCAACTGAGTCCACACAATCCGGTTGGCGTTCTTTTCGATCGGTATGCGGGACACCGCGCTCGCGTACCGGCCGAGTCATGGGCTCAATCCGCAATTCTGACACGTTTTTCATTCGTCACTCGCCGACCATTTTTTCTGACGTGGTGTATTCGACCCCGCCGAAATACCTGGCGACGAAGTTGTAGATCAGACACATCATGAGCGCCAAAATGTACGCACAGAGACCATAGATGAACGGTGAGAGAAACAGCCATATCGGCGAAACCTTGCTTGCAAGGGGCGTCGAACCGGTCAATAGCCTGATAATCCCCAGCAGCAGTATGGGCGAACCTAGTACGGCGTGGACAGCGCCGACTACCTTCGCGGTCTGTCGAATTGAAATTCTCGAGATTTGTATTTTCATATCAGGCAGTCTCCTGAACGCCCCTCTTACCCATTACCGTTAGCTATCGCTTGAGCGACATACCATTTTTTTTTGCAATGAATACCAATAACTTCGGTTTGTGAACTTCGAAGGTTGCCAAAGGAACCTTCGCCCCGATCAATTAGTATATTCGAAAAGTGAAACCCTCCCGGGCTCAGTGGATGCTTACTCGCGTTACCGGAATTGCCCGTCCTAGTACTTCACATGGACGGTAAGCGCGTTAATCACGCATCTGGTCTGTTTCCGATTTGGCCCGCGACTCTGGACAGTGTCGCCAAGCTCAGGCGATTCGCCGTTTCACACTGTCACTTTTAACAATTTACGCGCCGCCCCAGCCTTAATAGATTCGCGCTCGCATATGAGCGCATCTGGCAGAGCGTCATTCTCGCGCGCGGAAACAATCAAAAGGAGAGAACCATGATGAAAGTTTTCTCAATCTTGGGGCTGTTGATTGCTTCGCTGGTTTTTCAGCCGTTCACGGCGACCGCACAACAGTCCACGCACGGTCCCGCTTCCGGGTTTTCTTTTGACGTCTACGGCGACTCGCGCTCGATGATGTACCTGCCATATAAACAGGAACAGGAAGCGGAAGCTCGCCAACTCATGGTGGACATGTTTGAACTGGTGCTTCCTGCAAAAGTTTCTCAAGAGATGGTAGATAAATACGTGAAACTCACCTACGACCCATCGAATCACGAGTTGATACAGATCGTCATGCCCTTTATGACCGCAAGACAAGTAACTACGCTCAAGGTCGACAAAGGCTGGGTCACCGAGGCGTCCGTAGAGGATGTAAAGCTATTGCCCGGAGTGAGCCGCACCATGTTCCGGCTGGACGGCGGAGACTGGGTCGCGCGCGAGGTGGTGAATGACATCAAGAAAGACAACGCCAAATTTCTGCTGAGCACGGGTGACCTGGTTTGGTGGGGCAAGCAAGGCGGCAAACCGTCTGACAATCCGTACTGGAAATTGGTTAATGAAGACGTGTTGAAGCAATTGCCGCATCCCGACAAAGAGTTAAAGGCCGCTGGTCTGGATGGGCGTGTTTTTCCCGCCGTGGGTAATCACGAAGTGTGGGACGACACTGATGTCGAAGGCTTGCTGGCCTCGTTTCCCTACTTGAAGAAGTTTGGAGTCTCCGACAAGCAATTGACCTACAAATTTGATTTTGGGGGCGCGCGTTTTATCTTCCTTTGGACCGGCAAGTACGACTATCGCGATCCCACCGGCTGGACTGGCACCCGGCCCACCTATGAAGAACAGATGAAGCAATTGCAGGCGTGGCTGGATGAGGCCAAGGCTGCCGGGACCAAGAAAGTCTTCATCACCTTTCACAACCCCACCTTCTGCCGCTCGGGCATGGGACCTATCCCCGAAGCTCAAAATCCTCACAAGACAATCGCCGCGTACGCGAAGGACTTGGACATCGTGGTTTTCAACGGACACGTGCACACCACCGAGGCTTACGAAGTGGACGGTGTGAAGTACTTCGTACTCGGCGGCGGAGGCGCGGAACAAGACCCGATTCTTCCCGGCAGGACGCACATCGACGTCCCCGATGGTTATCCGCTCGACCAGTATTGGAAAGGCGAAGCTCCCAAAGAGGATTACAACTACCTGCACGTGGAAGTCCAGCCCGGACAACCTACGAAGTTCACCATTAATCGCTTCCGGCCGTGGTCTGCTGAGCCGTTCGCTTCCGTGGAGCTGTTTAAATGAAATCCGCCATCGGCATACCTGAGCTTCCTTTGCCCGCGTTTGTACTGCATCCGCTCACCGCTCTGTTCCTCGGAGGCATACATGTCTACCTTGCTGCAGGCCATCTCTCGAACCTAATCGCTGGTGCGCGCGATTGGCCTGATATCTGGAAGGGTTTTGGCTCGTTGGCAGGAGCGTACATCTTCGTGGCGCTCGCATCTCGCGGCCTTGCCGGCCGCCAAGTGCTCAGGTCGGCACGAAGCACGCTTTAAGTCCTGATAGAGTCTATAAAAGGAGTCAATAAAAAACAGCTTTCCAGTGGCCGGATTTTTTCTTGCCGTCCAGCCCGCCTAGTTTGAGCAGGATTGTTCGCGCCTTCCGTTGCGTGATGCACACCACCAGTTCGGTGACGCGCGGCTTGATCAAGTCATACAACCAGGCGGCCCAGGTGCCTTCTTCCAAAGTCAGGTGCAAACTTCCGCGCAGGCCTTTCAGAAAATCCAGAATCGTACTGGCCTTGGTTTCGATCGTGCACTCCATCACCCGCTTGCCCGAAGAGTTCAGAACCGCGACACAGATCGCTTCCTCGTGCATATCCATCCCGATGTACTTCACGCTGTCCATACAGGGCGCGCCTTTCTGAGCGAGGTTCGAGCCCAACACTCAAAACCTACTCCACTCGGGCCGCCCTTTTATATTGCGTCGCGTACCCGTGCATGTGGTTTTTAGCCTGATTTCACACCTCCGGTAACGGCGTTAATCATGACTTAGCCCGCAGCCTGCCTCTCCTCGTTGACTTGACTTCCATCACAACCTAAGATGTGCGCCAAATGCCTGATTCGCAGCCGCTGATCGGCCGCACCGTCTCGCACTATCGCATCCTGGAGAAACTCGGGGGCGGCGGTATGGGTGTCGTTTACAAGGCTGAGGATGTCAAACTCAGCCGGTTTGTGGCCCTCAAGTTCCTGCCCGACGACGTAGCCAAAGATCCGCAAGCGCTCAGTCGCTTCCAGCGCGAAGCCAAAGCTGCATCGTCCTTAAACCATCCCAACATCTGCACCATCTACGAAATTGACGCCTACCAGGACCAGCATTTTATCGCCATGGAGTTTCTGGATGGCCAAACACTGAAGCATCGCATCACCGCCGGACCTTTGTTCCTGGATGATTTGCTCGACATTGGCGTCCAGGTGGCCAACGCGCTCGATGCCGCTCATGCCAAAGGAATCGTTCACCGCGACATCAAGCCCGCGAACATTTTTTGCACGCGCAGCGGACAAAGCAAGGTGCTCGATTTCGGGCTGGCCAAGATTCTTTCGCCGCGGCGAGCGATCCCGGGAGTGACGGCGACTGCCCTTCCCACCGCGACCGCCGAAGAGGTGCTCAGTAGCCCCGGATCTGCCATGGGAACCGTGCTGTACATGTCCCCGGAACAGGCCATGGGAGAAGAACTGGATGCACGCACCTACCTCTTCTCCTTCGGCGCGGCGATCTACGAAATGGCGACAGGCGCGCTGCCTTACTCGGGCGCAACTTCAGCCGCCATTTTCGACGCCATCCTGCACAAGGCGCCGGTGCTGCCGACGCGACTGAATCCCGTATTGCCGGGTGAACTCGAGCGGATCATCCAGAAGGCGCTGGAGAAGGACCAGCGGCTGCGCTATCAGCATGCGTCGGACCTGCGCGCGGATTTACAGCGGTTGAAGCGCGACACAGATTCGGGGCGCACTGCGGTGACGGAGACGAGGCGGGGCACGCCCACCGGGTCAGGCGCGCCACCAACCGACTCATCAGCTGTACGCGCATCGGAAAGCTCCGCAGTAGTCGAAGCGGCCAAGCAACACAAGTTCGGTCTCGCTGCGATTGCCATCATCGTGCTCGTGCTGATCGCTGCGGCGGGCTATGGGCTCTATTCTTTTCTCAGCGGCAAGGCTCACCGGCCGTTTGAAAATTTCACCATCACGCAAGGCACGAACAACGGAAAAACGATTGCAGCGGCGATTTCGCCTGACGCGAAATATCTGTTGAGCGTGCTGGACGAAAATGGCAAGCAGAGCCTCTGGCTGCGCCACGTGCCCACGAACAGCGACACGCAGGTGATTGCACCGGCCGATGCTATTTACCAGAACCTGGCCTTTTCTCCGGACGGTGACTACATCTATTTCCTAAGGGCGATTGACAAGGTCGGTGAGGGCCACAATCTCCTGCGTGCCCCAGTATTGGGGGGCACGCCGCAGGTGATCGTGCAAAATGTTGACAGCCGGGTCACTTTTGCGCCCGACGGCCAGCGTTTTGCATTCATACGGGGGATGTATCCCGACGCCGATAAGTTTGAACTGCTTACGGCCAGTGCGGATGGCACGAACGAGTTGAAGTTTGCGGTTGGGCCCGTAGACGCGCTGCCGAGCGCCGTCGCCTGGTCGCCAGACGGCAAGCAGATCGCCTCTGCGTTGACTGGTTTCGAAGGTGCATTGAGCGTGATTCAAATTCAGGACGTGCCTTCCGCCAAGGTGAAGACGCTCTCCCGGTTCAATAACCTGCAGATAAACGACTTGGCCTGGCTGCCCGACTCACGCGGCCTGATCGCCACTTACCAACAGAACGCGTCGTTTGTCGCGCGCAATCAAGTTGCGTTTGTCTCTGAACCCGCTGGCCAGCTGCGCCCCATTACCAGGGACACCAATAACTACCAGACGCTTACTCTTTCGGCGGACGGCAGAACACTTGCCACGGTCCAGCAAAGGCTCACAAATACGTTCTACGTTTTGCCGGCCGCCGGTTTCATCGGGGATGCTCCGAATTCAGCGCCGACGCAGGTCCAGCACGCCTTTTTCTTTGATTGGGCGGGTGACGGTACGCTGTACTTCGACAACGTCGAGGTCCTGCTGCGGATATCAGCCGACGGCGCAAACAGGACAACGCTTCTCAGTGACCCCGCTGCTCAAATTCTTCAACCGACGAGCTGCCAGAACGGCCGCTATATTGTTTTCAGCTGGGCTAGCCATTCCGCCGGCAATAAGGTGAACGTCTGGCGGGTAAACGCCGACGGCTCGAACCCTAAACCGCTCACAGCTGGGCTGCAGGACATTGAGCCGGCGTGCTCTCCGGACGGAAAGTGGGTGTTCTACGACGACGTGCAAGATATTCAAATCAAGCGAGTGCCTATCGACGGCGGAACGCCGGAGATTGTGCCGGGAACGGCTGTACCCGGCGGCTTCTACCACTATGGATTGACCGTCGCACCAGACGGCAAGGTGCTGGCGTTCCTCACGACGGGTGGTGAGTCTCTGATCCTCCACCAGATCGACCACCAGATCGCTCTGGTGCCGCTGGATGCGGGGCCTCAGCCACTGACGCGCCTGCTTAATCCCGATCCACGCGTTGCGGACGCGCCGCAATTCACTCCGGACGGGAAAGCCGTCGTATATCCCATCCGCGAAGCTGGCACGGACAATCTGTGGTTCCAGCCGCTGGATGGTTCTCGCGGCCACCAGTTCACAAACTTTAAGTCCGACGCCATTTCGTCATTCCGATTCTCACCGGACGGCAAGACCATCGGAGTGTTGCGTTCTCACGTGGAATCCGATGTGGTGCTGCTGCGCGATGCCGGACCCGCAACGCGGTGACGCACTCCTCCGCCGCCACACCACGCGGTTCGTTATTTCCCCACGTTGTCAAAAGACGCCGCCGCTGACATCCCCAGCCTGAGACCAGCCAAGGCCGAATTTGGCGAGCTGTAACTATTCTGTGATCCCGGGCACGGCCTCTGATTAGACGGAGAACGCTCGGACCAATCTGCCTCAGTGCCTGGTTAGTTCTATAAAAGGAGTCGCGTAACCGGAAAAGTCCCGTACTAGCACTTCATTTGTACGATAAATGCTGCCAGCTCAACCGGTCGATGCAACACCAAATAGTGCCTTGATTCGGCAATGCTTGCGCGGGGGAACCAGCCATTTGGCTTTGCCAGGTCAAAACCCAGCCAGAGCAGCGTTCCCGCTGGTCTGACCCTGGCAAGCGATTTTAGCTTTTGTTTTCAGTGCCAGGCGAGTTCTAGCTTAGTGTTGCGTCGACCCATTGAGACCACCGCGTTTACCAGGAGCTGCGAGAATTTTCTCGGTTCTCCGTGTCGATTCTGCACCTTCTCGTTCGACTAATGGGTAGAGCATCAATTAAGCTCTGAACTTGAACGTCAGACCAACTCAACCCGAAAGGACAAACAAAATGCGATTCATGGTCATCGTCAAATGCGCGGAAGAACCCGAAAACCAAGCCCCCGATCCCCAGCTCATGGCCGACCTGAACAAATTCAACGACGAGCTCTTGGAAGCCGGCGTTTTGATAGGCTACGACGGTCTTCACCCCTCCTCCAAAGGCGCCCGCGTCCACTTCTCCGGCAAGAACCGCCCCACCGTCATTGACGGCCCCTTCGTCGAAAGCAAGGAACTGATCGCCAGCTTCTGGTTCTGGCAGGTCAAGTCTCTAGAAGAGGCGATCGAGTGGGTCAAGCGTTGCCCCAATGAAGGCGAGACCGACATCGAGATCCGCCAAGTCTTCGAGCCCGAAGAGTTCGCATCTGTTTTCACCGACGAAGAAATTCAGCAGGAAAAACAGTTCCGCGCTCGAATGGCAGCGAACGCAGCCAAGAAATAGTCCCGCTTGCACTGACGCATCCAGACTGCCGTGTCCCATCGACAATGACGCGCAAATTATAGCAACGGCGTGGCTCGATATCACCCGCCTCTGGCTCAACTCCTGATTTGTCGCGTAACCGGACATTGAGGATCAGGCCGATTTCACTTGTACGGTAACGGCGTCAATCAGGACTTGGCGGGTCGGCTGGTCGGTCGTTGGCAAATTAGCGCACGGCCGCGGGCTTATAAACAATCCGTGTAAATACTATTTACCTGCGGTTCGCGCGCGACGGAACCTGTCACGTCGAGCTTCACGCGTACCCCGATTACGGCCGAATCGGCTCCGCACCCGAATGGTGCGCATCCAGAGGTATACAACTCTCCGCTCGCCTCAGACCCTGCGATTGCGAACGTCATGCCATGTTCGGCAAAAAATCGAGCGACGTCGGCATTCTTTGTACCGATTTTGAGCTGTTCGTTCGCGTCGTGCTTGATGGATTCAATTTGCCGTGCGAGCCCTGCCCCGCGTTGTTCGCAGACGATATGATGCCGGTGTTGCGTCAGTCCGAACCAGCTCACGGCTGCAATCGTAATAATTGCGCTAGCTATGACGAGATTTCGTTTTAACGGCTTCACCACGGCAGTATCTTGCAGACTCAACACCAAGTGCAAGTAGCGTCGACAATAGGTGTGTAAATCGTCAAGCTGAAAACCGTTGTACGGCCGAGTCCCGATTAGTCGCGTAACCGGACATTGAGAATTGGCGGATCGGCGGTTGTACGGTTACGCTCACCGGTGCGCCACAGGAGTATTCTATTGGCCTGCGGTCCGGGGAGAACTTCATGAAGATTGTGCCTGTGATCAAGTCTGGCGATTTACAAAGATCGTTACACTTCTACACCGAGGTTCTCGACTTTGAGCGTAAGTGGCCTGAACATGAGGACCGCGAGATGGCTAACGGAGTCATTGATTTAGTTCGGGAGGGGGCTGAACTACAGCTTTCACATCATGCAGGAGACGGTGTCTTCGGCTCCGTCAACCGAGTGTTTGTCGATGACGTTGATGAGCGTTACATGACCTTTCGATCCCGGGGTCTAAACACGACAAATCGTCCTGAGTCTCCAATTCACACTGCTCCGGTTGATCAGACGTTGGGACTGCGTGAATTTGCGGTGACTGATCCAGACGGCAATGGCCTCTGCTTCTGCATGCCCAAACGATAGCTCTAGCTAACCGGCCTCAACGCTCAAAACCAAACTGGGCCTGATTCTTCTCGGTTGACGGTCAACTCCGAGCTGATAGTACCTAGTAGTCCGGTAATGCGCGCGTTAATCGGGACTAAGCAACACAACTAATGTAGATCTGCACTGGATAAAGATAATGTTAGCATGAGACGAGGGATGAGGTTTGGGCTTTCTGCGATCGAGAAGCGTGACGTTTGGAGCCGCTGGAGGGCGGGACAGTCGCTGCATGAGATTGGGCGCGCTTTTGACAAGCCGCACAGCTGCATTCGCGCTGTGTTGTTGCCTCGCGGAGGGATTCCTCCAGCACTCCGCCGCCGCTCGCAATTGGCGCTCACCGTGGCGGAGCACGAGGACATCTCACGTTGGATCTTTTCTGTGTCCTCGTTCGTGAGATAGCGCGAGGCCTGGATCGAGCGGCCTCCTCCGTGTGCCGAGAAGTCGCGCGCCATGGTGGCCGGCCTGCCTATCGTGCACATGATGCCGCTCAGCAAGCTTGGGTTTCGGCCTTGCATCCGAAGTGCAGTCCGCTTGCCAAGAACCGCAAGCTGCGGGACATCGTTGCGAGTAGACTGAATCCTGGACTGGTTGCCCGAGCAGATGTCCGGGTGGCTGAAGAACCAGTATCCGACTGACGAGAGCCTGCGCGTGTCCCACGAAACGATTTACCGTAGCCTGTTCATTCAAGCCCGGGGAGCATTGAAAAAAGAGCTGCTGGACCACCTGCGGTCGAAGCGGCGCATGCGCCGCTCGCGTCATTCCAGCGAGCAGGGACAGTCCGGGGGCAGATCGTCGATGCCATCTCGATCCGGGAAAGACCGGCGGAAGTGGAAGACCGAGCGATTCCTGGCCATTGGGAAGGCGATCTGCTGGCCGGTGGAAAGAACAGCTATATTGCGACGCTGGTAGAACGCCACTCACGCTTTGTCATGCTGATTAAGGTGCCGAGCAAAGAAACCGAAGCTGTGGTTGCTGCCTTGAGGCGACGTGTTCGCAAACTCCCTACTTCGGTAAAACGTTCGCTGACCTGGGATCGCGGACTGGAGATGGCCAAGCACAAGGAGTTTAAGGTGGCCACGAATGTGCAAGTCTACTTCGGCGATCGACAAAGAACCTGGCAACGCGGCAGCAACGAAAACACCAATCTGCTCCTGCGGCAATACTTCCCGCGAGGCACCGACCTGTCTGGATTTTCGAAAGCGAAGCTCGACCAGGTCTCGCTGCGCTTGAATCAGAGAACCAGAAAGACATTGGGATTCGAAACTCCAGCGAGTAAACTGCGCGCAAGTGTTGCATCGACCATCTGAGCTGGCAGCGTTAATCAGGACCTAGCGTTGCATTACTATAATTTCTTGTGAGGACGCTGGTCGAGTGATACGTTCGACCGCATGAAAGCTGGCCCGAACGATGAATTGACAGCGTCCATTGTGCCGGACGTGATGCGGTGCCTTATTCGTGCTCGATTCTTCGAGAAACTCGATGACGTTCTCTGCCCGATTAACGATTCCTCACAACCGCAACACTGCCGTGGGGACTACAGCCTCGCTGAATCGGTGCTGCTGGCTTCAGAGTTCGAGCGTGACGATCTAGCGGACATCTACGGGGTGCTTCGTTCTAAGGGCGGATGCTGTGACTGCGAAATTCTCTACAACGTTGCCGAGTCGAGCCGACTAAAGACAAATTATTGGCGTCGCGCTGCTGACGGGCGAGACAATCCAATCAGGCATTCGGATAAGTAGTCGAATTTCAGGCTGCGTTCGTTCCAGTACCCACTTCTCCGGCGAGGGCGTTAATCAGGCAGTGTCCGCCAACCGGATGAGCAACGCGGAAATGGCGGATGGTCACGCGCCCTCAGCCGCCCGAGTCGCAGTAGGAGACCGCCGACGCCCAGCGGTGACCCCATACCGTTAGCTCGTACGTCTGCTCCGGGTCGTCGATATTTTGGTCGACGAGGAGGCCTTGTTTACGGTCTTCCGAGACGAGGCAGACGGAATCGCCATCCAGTCTGATAATTGAAGCGGCGTGGCCAAGCACCGTCAGGATGTTCGTCTTCACCGCACCGCAAAAGTGGCTATTTTTCGTAAGAAGAAAGGCCGATTCAGTATACGATCGCTTTAAGATACAGTCGTAGTTACGTAAATAATTTCGCCTTTTGATTTGAACGAAAATGACGTTGATATACCGTCCCGTCGGCAGTTTTAGAACGCCGATAACCTGCACGAAATGTTTCGAGCAAAGAGTCTGTAACTGGCAGAGTCGCCAACGCATTCGCGTCAACTTGCCCTCCAATGGCTTCCGATAGTTCTGCCAAGAAGGACGGAATCAATCTCTTCCCCTCGTTCACACGCGTCAGCAAATGAATTTTTTCATTCCGTGTTTGCACTCGGAACCTTCTTGGACCGCATGACGTGTTTATACCACGGCCTCGGGTCAAGTCCTGATTAGTCGCGTAACCGGAAACTGAGTGTCAGTTTCCGGCAAATGCATTCATCAGGCGTTAAACCGAATCAATTGGTCTTTTTAGCCCCCTCCATCAAAAACATGGCGAAGTCCGTGGCGAGGGGCTTAGCGGCGAGCTGCCGCATCATTAGCGCGACTTGACCCCGATGATAAGTGGAATGGTTCGCCAAATGTTGCATGAGGTGCGCCAGACTGATTTGTGTGGTGCGAACAGGAAGCATCCTTCCCAAGGATTCGTTTGTTACGCGATTCACAAACTCGACTTGTTCTCCCTCGACTTCCGCCCACTTTAACTGCACTGCAGCGAGATCAGGAAACGCATTTGGATTGAATAGGGCGTCGCGCCGCGTCCACACCAAATCTGTGACGAAGGAGGAGCTGGGGGAGGGTTCCTTCCAGCACGTTAGCCAAGCCCACTCGCAGCCGATGATGTGCACGAGTGTGTCTCGCACAGATCGGAGGCTGCCGCCCAGATCACGCGTGAACTCCTCATGGCTGAGAGTGGAGGCCGCTTGCAAAACACTGTTGTTCGCCCAGTGGTCGTATTCGTAGAGCAGCTGAATGTCATCTTTAGTCATCGTAGTGGTCCACCCTCTCCTTTGGGCGATCTTACCTTGCCACGGGAATTCGGCAAGACGCAACATGCGGCGCTTCTTCCACCTTGGCAATTATTTCCGAGCGACGGCCGACTCGGAAGTAATTCCTTCAAAATCAATTCCACTTGCCTGGTTAGTCGCGTAACCGGACAAGTGCCGTACTAGAACTTCACATGTACGGTAAGCGCGTTAATCAGGACTCGGCTCAGCACACGTGCGTTAGACTGTTTCAGCGCGCCGTCGCTTTTGAACCGATCGCTTATGACTGACAAGAATTCTCACTGGTATAGAAAATGCGGTATTGCGAGCGTGATATTGAACGCTTATTTGCTAGTGTTCTGGGCTTCGGGCGCAACAGGATTGGCGGACCGCTTTTCGACGATGATTCCGTTTGAAGTCCCTGTTGGCAGAATTCTGGCTCTTCCGGTCCCGGTGGTATTTGCCTTCAGCCTCGGACTGATCGCGGCTGTTAAAGACTCAAAGTGGTGGATAGCTGCGCTGCTTCTCCCCGGCTTTTTCGCGTTTCAGCTTTTTCGGTTGCGTTCATAGTGAAGCGAAACCGCACGTCGATACTCACATGTACGGTAAGTGCGTTAATCAGGAGTCGGGACTAGAATAGGTCGTCTGTTGCTGACGAGGAGGCTCGCATCGGGTTGCAGGACGACGAAGTATATTTCAGAATTCTTCGAGTGGGCCACTCCATGCGCCATTTAATGCCGATCGTAACGCCACGCCTCATCTTGCGTCCGCCAACGCTTGACGATTTGGATTCGATCCAGACCGCTAAGGAAGAAGCGTGGAACGATTTGCAGCTTTGGATGGCTTGGGCCTTCGACAACCAACGGTCGAGGGAAGCGACGGAAAATTCGATTCGCCGCGTGATGGACTACCAGAATCAAGCAGGAATCGCTCTGGCCGGGTTCCATCGGATCAACGGGGATTTTGTTGTTCGAACCGCATTGGACCTCACCGACGAGCCAGATGTCTATGAGACAGGATACTGGGGAGCGCCGAAGTACGCCGGACGGGGCATGGCGACAGAGGCGGCAAACGCAGCTATCCGGTACGCGTTCGGGCACCTTGGTGCGAGGGCAATCAGTATCGGATTCTTCGACGGCAACGAGTCTAGCCGCCGCATCGTGGAGAAATTGGGATTCCAGAAACTACGCGTTGCCCATAATGCAGCGATACGTTGTCTCGACGGCGCGAAGCTCGATCGTCATGAATATATACTCACCAGCCCCGATCCACTACCCGCTCTTGACGTCTCATGGGGATGAGGCCATCCGGCATGTAGTCCACGTGCCTGGTTAGTTCTATTAAAGGAGTCAAGAAAAAAAACACTTCTGCGGTGGCTGGATGATTTCTTGCCGTCCAGCCCACCCCGTTGAGCAGGATTGTTCGCGCCTTCCGTTTCGTGATTCACACCACCAGTTCGGTGACGTGCGGCTTGATCAAGTCGTACAACCACGCGACCCAGGTGCCTTCTTCGAAAGTCACATGAAAACTTCCGCGCAGGCCTTTCAGAAAATCCAGAATCGTGCCGGCCTTGGTTTCGATCGTGCACTCCATCACCAGCTTGCCCCAGAAGTTTAGAACCGCGACCGAGCTCGCTTCCTTGTGCTCATCCATCCCGATATACTTCACGCTATCCATACTGGGCGCTCCTTTCTGAGCTCGGTTCGAGCCGAACTCTCAAAACCTACTCCAATCAGCCCGCCCTTTTATATTGCGTCGCGTTACCGGACAAGTCCCGTACTAGAACTCCAAATGTACGATAAGAGCGTCAATCAGGACTTGACCTACAATCTGCCCCTCTTCGCCCTCTTCGTTGACTTGCCTCGTTGCGCAGCCTAAGATGTCTGCCACTGATGCCGGAACCCCAGTCGCCGATCGGCCGCACAATCTCTCACTACCGCGTCATTGAAAAACTCGGGGGTGGAGGTATGGGCGTGGTGTACAAGGCCGAAGACACCGAGCTCGGCCGCTTCGTCGCCCTCAAGTTCCTGCCTGATGACGTCGCCCGCGACCCGCAAGCTCTCGAACGCTTTCGCCGCGAAGCCCGATCCGCTTCCGCCCTGAATCATCCAAACATTTGCACGATTTATGAGATCAGTCAGCAGGAAGGCCACCCGTTCATCGTCATGGAGTATCTCGACGGTGTCACACTCAAGCACATCATCACAGGCAAGCCAATCGAAACGGATCGTTTGCTCGAGATCGGGATCGAGGTGGCAGATGCTCTTGACGCCGCTCATGCGGAACGCATCGTTCACCGCGACATCAAGCCGGCCAACATCTTTGTCACCAAGCGCGGCCATGCAAAGATTCTCGACTTCGGTCTCGCCAAAGTCACAACCAGAGACAAAGTCGGCGTCGCGTCCGACGGCTCGACCACCCAGGGCGTCAACGAAACTGAGCTCACAAGTCCCGGCACCGCTCTCGGCACCATCGCCTACATGTCGCCCGAGCAGGTGCGCGCCAAGGAACTCGATGCGCGCACGGATATCTTTTCCTTCGGCATCGTGTTGTACGAAATGGCCACCGGCTCATTGCCCTTCCGGGGCGAAAGTTCGGGCGTTATTACCGAAGCGATTCTAAACCGCGCTCCGGTTGCGCCTGTCCGGCTGAATCCCGGCCTTCCGCCGAAGCTCGAAGAAATTATCAGCAAAGCACTGGAAAAAGATCGTGACCTCCGCTATCAGCACGCCTCCGAATTGCGCAGCGATTTGAAGCGCCTGAAGCGGGATACAGATACGGGCCGCACCGCGGTGCCGGCAGACAGCTCCCCCGCGTCGTACCTCAAATCGTCCGCATCGAACGCGGAACAGACCTCCCTGCCGGCCAGCTCGCCATCCGCACCAGCCACTGCAACGGCACCGCAGGTCGAACCCGCCCGGGCAATCTCGGCGCCTGCGCCCGCCACCGAATCGGGAGCCCGCGTACAGACTCACATACGGAAACGCTTGGCAACAGTCGCAGTTGCCGCCGTTGCACTCATCGTTCTCGCCGTCGGTGCCTACTTCTTCGTGCATCGCGTGCCGAAGCTCACCGAGAAAGATACGATCGTAATCTCTGATTTCGCCAACAGCACGGGCGATGCCGCGTTCGATGACACACTCAAGCAAGCGCTGGCGACGGAACTCGGCCAGTCCCCATTTCTAAACATCCTTTCGGATCAAAAGCTCACAGACACTCTTCGCATGATGGGCCGACAGCCAAACGAACGGCTCACCAAGGAAGTGGCGCGCGAGATTTGCCTGCGGACGGCCAGCACGGCGATGCTGACCGGTTCGATCGGGCAGATCGGAAGCCACTACAACCTGGTGCTGAATGCGGTGAATTGCCCGACCGGCGATGTTCTTGCGAGTGTACAGACGGAGATCGACGACAAGAACCACGTCCTTAGCGGCCTGGGCCAGCTCGGGACGCAAATGCGCGAGAAGTTAGGCGAATCGTTCACCACCATCCAAAAATATGACAGGCCTCTTGAACAGGCGACGACTTCCTCGCTTGATGCTCTGAAATCCTATTCGCAAGGGTTCAAGGCACAGAATCCAGCGGCAGCGGTTCCTTACTTTAAGCGCGCCGTCGAACTTGATCCTAATTTTGCCACTGCATGGCTCGGTCTCGGACTTGCGTATGGCAATCTTGGGGAAACCGGCATTTCCAATGAGTATTTCGCGAAGGCTTATAGTCTGCGAGACCGAGTGAGCGACCGGGAGCGATTTCGCATCGAGGGCGACTATTATTTGTTCGTGACAGGCGACGCGGAGAAAGCGCGCCAGACATACGAGCAGTGGGTGCAAGCTTACCCCAGAGATTTTATAGCCCTCACCGATTTAGGAATCATCTACATGGGTCTCGCACAGTGGGATAAAGCGGTTGCCGTCACCTTGGAAGCCAAACGGCAAAACCCAGACGATCCGGTCGCATCTGGCAATCTGGTGGATGATTACGCGTTTGCGAATCGGCTGGACGAGGCTAAGTCTGCGTATGAAACAGCCCTGAGCCGAAAGATGGAGAGCGCAGACATGCACCGAGGACGGTACGGAGTTGCCTTCCTCGAGGGCGACACCGCCGAAATGGAACGGCAAGTGGCATTGGCGGTCGACAAGCCCGACTCGGAGGACATGCTCTTATCGGTGGCATCCGATACCGAGGGCTACTACGGCCGGCTCACAAAGGCACGGGAGCTCACGCAGAAGGCTGTCGGGGCGGCGGAACGCGATAATCGCAAAGAAAGCGCAGCGCTGTGGCAGGTGAATGGAGCCCTTCGCGAAGCGGAGTTCGGAAACCGCGTCCAGGCGCATGAGAACGCAACCGCTGCAATGACCCTGGCCCCGACACACGATCTACAGATCATTGGGGCACTTGCCTTGGCGAGAGCGGGCGACGTCGCCCGCGCCGAAGCATTGGCCGCCGATCTCTCGAAACGCTACCCCGACGATACCTATCTACACCACTACTGGTTGCCCTCCATTCGTGCTGCGAACGCTATGTCCCGAAAAGACCCAGACGAAGCGATCCGATTGCTCGACGACTCGAGTCAGTATGGGCTTGGACAATCTCTTCCTGAGGCTGAAGTCGGGGGCCTGCTCTACCCAATATACCTGCGAGGAGAGGCGTACCTCGCCGCACGCCGTGGCGGGGAGGCGGCCCGCGAATTCCAGAAATTCCTGGACAATCGGAGCGTCGTGCAGAACTGCCCGCTCGGCGCCCTCGCGCATCTCGGTTTGGGACGTGCCTATGCCCTGCAGGGCGATGCACCAAAAGCTCGCACGACTTATCAGGATTTTTTCGCTCTCTGGAAAGACGCCGACCCTGACATTCCCATCCTGAAGGAAGCCAAAGCGGAGTACGCGAAGCTGCAATAACCCACAGAGCTCCACGGAAACGGTCGCTGATTGACCGTGATTGTTCGGACTAATCCGTGCTAGTGCCCGCTAAGTCGGGTGATCTCAATGGGTCGACGCAACACTAAGCTCGAACCGACCTTGCATTGAAAACAAAAGCCAAAATCGCTCCCAAGAGTTCGACCAGCAGGAATGCTCCGCTGCCTGGGTTCTGACCGACTACAGCCAAACAGATGGTCCCGCCGAGCCAACATTGCCGAATCAACTCGCTGGATGGTGTTGCATCGACCAGTTGAGCTGGCAGCGTTTATCAGGCATTGGGCCAGTTTCGTGGAACAATCAAAAAGTCGCGTGGCTTTAGTGGACGCGTGAATTTGCCTGTCATTTTACGGACGACTTAATAACATCGAAAATTTCGCTATCGAGTGGTCGTGATGTAGACTGTGCCTCGCATCGGAGGCATCAAAAGCAACTTGCATGGGCTCCAATCTCGAAGACACGAAGGCCTTGGAGCGCTTGGCCTCGAGCCAAGATTCGCCTCCTACCAACAGCAGGCTCCGAACCGATCGAACTCAGTTGCAGCGAATTTTGCGAGAATTCTCCGCTGAATCGAACCTTAGTCGTCGCCTGAACTCATTTTCCAGATTGGTAGATTGGACGAGGTCTGCCGGCAGGTTGGCTCCGGCGGCTGAACGCATCGCACGCGTCAATGACCTGCTGTCATTGCTGGAGGCAGATGCCGCGCTGCGTGTCCCGTTTCAAAAAGCATTTCATGTAATGCTCAGAGAAACCCAGGCGGTGGCGCTGTTTGCGGAGGCGGGGCTGCACCCCCGCAAGAGCCTTTGGTCAGAAGCAGCAAGAAGAGTGGTAGAACGAATCTTACCCTCCGCTCGAGCGGATGCGGATCTCTCCAAACTTGTTTTTCGAATGCATCCTGACGATGGCTATAGCGCCGGATTTCTGCAATGGCCGCACGAATTCTTTCAACGAACAGTGCGCGTACTTTCACCCGACAATGAGCCACATGCATGGAATCGGCAGAAGGAAGATCTGCGACAAGCGCTCATTCTGTTAGGAACTCACGTCGCGGGAGTGGGCTTGTCGCCAGAAGTTCGAGAGCGGTGCCATCCTTACGTTGTGGAAGACTCTCCGTTTTATCGCGTCCAACAGCTGGTCGGTGAACTCACACATAGCAGTTCAACTTCCGACGTGCAAGCCCTCCTAACCGCATTGCGCGAGGAGACCATCAGTTGCCGGGCGGAACTCGAATACATGCACGAGCGCATGGAGCAGACTGGCGTGAGCACTGCCCTCGAATTCGACATGTTCACGATCGAACGATCGTTGCGGAGATTAAACTGCATCGTGGACGTCTTATATTCCGAGCATGCAGATGACTATCAGGCTGTCAAGAAACTGCTTGACGATGTGCTGCGCGGCCGCCTGGAAGACCTCAGCCTGGGGGCGTTAGTTCGCGAAAATACCAGATTGCTGGCACGAAAGATTGTCGAGAGGACTGGGAAGACTGGCGAACATTATATCGCCAACACCCGCAGCGAATATTGGGGCATGTGGTGGGCGGCGTTGGGCGGTGGTTTGCTCACGGTTGCAACCGCAGCGATAAAAATAAGGATTACAATTGCCGGCTTCCCGCCGTTTGTCGAGGGCTTCTTGACTGGCACCGATTACGCGATAAGTTTTCTCATCCTGCAAACTCTTGGACTCGCGCTGGCAACAAAACAACCTTCGATGACCGCAGCGACGTACGCGAATATCGTGCGCACGACACAAGGATCCGAGCGCTGGGAAAAACTAACGGTGTTTATCAGCCGGATCACCCGTACGCAGCTCGCCGCCGCGTTAGGAAATCTGCTGACCGTCACACTCGGCGGCATTTTATTCGCGAGCTTGTGGTTGCGCTGGTTCTCTGCACCGTTCCTTCCCGAGCAGAGCTCTCAGTACGTGTACCACACCCTCAATCCGCTTGCCTCGGGAACCGGTTTTTATGCCGCATTGACCGGAGTGATTCTGTGGACCTCAGCGTTAGCCGGCGGATGGGTCGAAAATTTTGCGACCTATAACCGGCTGGCGGATGCGATTGCCGACCACCCGTTGGGCCTGCGCATTGGGTTCGACAAAATGCGGCGCATTGCCGAAATCTTCGAAAAAAACATATCCGGATGGAGTGCCAGCATTGTGCTGGGCTATTCGTTGGGATTTATTCCGACATTCGGGCACTACTTCGGGGTGCCGCTGGAAGTGCGGCACGTAACACTTTCCACTGGGACTTTAGCGCTGGCAGCAACCAGCCTGGGAAAAGATTGGCTATACAAGAACTGGTTTTTTTATACCCTTCTCGGAATCGCGTTTATCTTCGTGTTGAATCTTGGAGTTAGTTTTGGGATCGCTTCCTGGGTGGCGTTGCGAGCCTACGCCGTTCCTTACAGCGATCAAGTCCAGTTACTAAAATTCGTCATAAAGAGTTTTTTTCGCTCGCCATGGCGTTTCTTCTACCCGACGCGGTGACGCCGCTAATTGTGCAGCATCATGTTTACTTGACCGAGCGCGACTAGTGCCTGGTAATTCGCGTAATCCGACACTGAGAATTTCACTTCTCCGGTAAGAGCGTTTACCAGGACTTGGTTATCCGAACCCAGCGCTTTCGCCGGCGCCCTGTTCTGTTTAAGAACTCGTTGCGTGCAGGGCTGGTGAAGTATTAGGATTCCCGTGTCCCTCTGTCCAAACCTGAAATTCCGGCCAAATCCAGCTCTAGGAGCAAGCATGAACAACTTCAGGCACTGGTCCGCATTGCTGATTGCTTTCGTTCTACTGGGACTCGGAGCGCGGATCGTTTCCCCGCAGGAGATTCCCGCCAGTTCGGGAACCGTTCAGGTTCACATGGTCATCACCGACCAGGCCCAGCGCGATGATAGTGAAGTGCCGATCCTTCGCCCAGAGAATGTGCAAGTAAAGCAAGGAAAGACCTCGCTGAAGGTTGACCATCTGATTCCCGCACGTGGAGACAATGCCGCGCTGCAACTTTTTATTTTGATCGACGACACTTGCGACACCAGCATCGGCAACAGCCTCAACGACCTTCGTGATTTCATCAACGCGCAGCCCCCGACGACGGTTGTGGGTGTCGCCTACATGTCCAACGCCAGCATCCAGATCGCGCAAAACTTTACAAGCGATCATGCTGCGGTGGCCAAGGCAATTCGCCTGCCCAGAGGCAATGTGTCCTCGATGGATAGTCCATACTTGTCGCTCATCAGCTTGCTCAAGGGTTGGCCGGAGCAGAAAGTTCGGCGGGAAGTCCTGATGGTGAGCGACGGTATCGACCGCTTGCGCAGCGACCCGACGAGCCGCGCTGGATATTCGCCTGACTACATGCGCGGGACTCGCGCTCCGATGCCCACCTCGACGATGTCCACGGGGATGTCCACTATCAGTCCAGACGCGGATACTGCCAGCACGACGGCCCAGCGCTATGGCGTAATCGTGCACGGAATCTACGCTACCGGCGTCGGGCGCCTGGGTCGGAATGCCTGGGAAGCGCAGCTGGGTCAAGGGGGCGTGGGCAAGATCGCCGACGAGAGCGGGGGAGAATATTATTCTCTGGGCACCCAGAATTTGGTGAGCTTCAAGCCTTATCTGGATCGCCTGCAGCGCGTGCTCGACAATCAGTATTATCTGGTTTTCGGGGCCGTGCCGAAAAATAAGGGGGGTTTGCAGCGCGTCAAAATATCCACCGAAACTGCGGGCTTCGAAATTGCAGCGGCTGACAACGTTTGGGTTCCCGCGGCGAATGAGGCCGCAAGCGGCAAAAAGAACTAGTCGCCGCCGCGATTCGGGTGGAAATTGCAAGGGTTCGGAAATTGCGGGGAATTTAACTAAGGAGAATAATAAAATATGAACATTAGAAAGGTAATCTGCGGCTTGGTTCTAGTGGTCGTGTTTGTGATTTTCCCAAGCAGGTCATACGCGCAAGCCACCAGCGACAACGCCAGCGTCACCCCTCAGTTGAACGACGCGAAGACGATCGTCGCCAAAATCAAGAAAGATGCGCTGCAAATGGAATCGTACTCGCAAAACACCGGGCTAAGTTGGCAAACGCATTCTACGGCGCTCGAGAAAATCAAAGGTGATGTCAACGAACTACAGCAGAACATGCGGGGCTTGCAATCGCATCGGAGCGTGGCCAGTCCCTGGCAACAGGAAGCAATCGATCGCATCACCGCGCTCGCGAATGATTTGGCCACGAATATGAACGCCAGCATCGCACGGCTGAACAAGAGCAAGAGCCGACCGACTGCTCCGCCGTACCCGGAGTACTTGAAGGCAAATACCCGAATCGCCAGCGATCTCGCAGATGAAATCGCTGACACCATCGATTACGGGCAGAACAAGGCGAAACTGGATAGTCTCGGGCAACAGTTGGATTCTTCTACAAACTAACCCTGTCAGCTGTCTCCGGAAAAGGTGTAGTTTCCGAATACCCGGAGCACTGCCCGGATGAACGCAAGAATCGGACGAGTGCCGTACCATTGCGCACTTTCCGGTTGATGCGTTGATCAGGCCTTCGGTCAATCAGGTCTTGGGTCACAGTCTTTTTTCTTTGGCGACTTGGCTTCTGGCGCAGCGCAAAGATGTGCCGGAAAATTGCAGACTTAGCGCCACTTCCGCTGTTCACAGCCGCGAGACTTGTATTTCAAAGGCTTCGAGGAGGGTTATGAAGAACAGCTGCTTCCGAAGAAGCCGTATTCTCCCGACGCGGGCCAAACCTATCCAGACCGCGTCTATTTTGGCGATACACGCTCATGACTTTGCGCTGAATACCAACCGCTAGGAGGCGCTGAGCATGGCGAGAGGACCGGCCGGGAGGTTCTGGTTCCGTTTTGACGAACGAAGGCGTTGCACCCGGAGCGCGGGTGAGAGTTCCAAAGCAAGATGGACCCCAACTCTGCGCATAATCTTCGTCGTTGCGGTGATTCGCTGTTGCATTCTGGCCCTTCCCGCAAGCGCGCAGCAGCAACCGAAGCCTGAGGATCCGGAAGACGAAAAGCAGATAGGGCTCTGGCTCGACCAGGGAATTTCCGCCGATCTTTCTGCTAATAATTCTCTGGAACTCGAATCCCATGAACGGCTCGATGAAGGCGCCTCGAACCTGTATGAGTATTTCGTTCAGGGTGGCGTCGGTTTTCGCCTCCGACCGTGGTTCACGCTGATTCCGATTTATCGGTATCAGCGCTATCCGGGCAATCCTGCGATCGCCTACGAAAACCGGTTACAACTCAATCTCACCCTAAGCACATCGCGGGGCCCCTGGCGCTTTACCCTCCGCACTCTCGTCGAAGGGCGAATCCCCGATAATCTTCCCGCTTCCGGTCGCCTTCGATTTCGACCCGGCGTCGACTATACCTTACCGTTTCGGATGGCGCGGCGTCCCGTCATCGTCGTGAGTAATGAGTTCTTCATCGTCCCCGGTTACAACCCCTTCGCCAACGGCGGCAGCAGCTACACTCAGAACCGCTTCCAGGTGGGTGTCCGGTTTCCCATCGCCGATTCGTTTTCTGTTCGACCCTACTACTTATTGCAGTCGGTTAACCTGCCCACTGGCTGGGACACAAACGAAATCTTTGGTATCTCGCTCGCATTTAAGATCCCACGAAAGGCGCCGTGACGCACATTTCAGGAACGAGGAGGAAGGATATGAAAAGAATCTCTTACGAACCGCCGAATATCGGAGCCGTGGACCGTCGCAGTTTTCTCGGCGCGGCTCTCGGTGCCTGCACAATCAGTCCACGTTGCTTTTCGTCCATGCAATTTGCGGCGAGCATGGCTGGTTCGCTGACCAAAGAGCAACGCGACAGCATGACCCCGTCGCAGGTTATTGACGAATTGAAGAAGGGGAACGAACGATTTCGTGCGGGCAAGATGGCTCCTCGGGATTATTTAGCTGAAAAACGCTCAAGTGCGTCCGGCCAATATCCCGCGGCCGTAATCCTTGGGTGCCTTGACTCGAGGGTGCCTGCCGAAATCATTTTCGACGCTGGCATCGGTGACCTGTTCAGTGGGCGCGTGGCCGGGAATGTGGTCAACGATGACCAGCTTGGGAGCATGGAGTTCGCATGTGCCGTTTCAGGAGCAAAACTGGTCTTAGTCCTGGGGCATACGGCTTGCGGCGCGATAAAGGGCGCAATCGATGACGTGGAACTAGGCAATCTCACGGGATTGTTGGCGAAGATCAAACCGGCCATTCCGGATACCAAGTTTGAAGGCGAGAAGTCCATAAAGAATTCGACTTACGTCGACGCAGTCGCCCGAACTAATGTCAAATTGGGGATCGAAAACATTCGGCGAAGAAGCCCGGTATTGGAGGAGCTCGAGAAGAAAGGATCAATCCAGATTACCGGTGCGATGTACAACCTCGCGAATGGCGTGGTGGAGTTCGTAAGCTGACCGATCGTCAGTGGTTGCGCGAATGACTCGAAGACGGGCGTGAACTTTGTTAGATGAAGCTTCGAGCGTCGCGCCAAGAGTTCTGCCTTCAGGAACCAGTGTCGCTGCCCGGCGCATCTAGTCAGGTCCCAGTCTATGGGGTTGAGAGCTTCAGGCCCACAATGCCCGCGACTATGAGGGAAACACTGATCACCCGAGCCAGGCTCGCCGACTCTCCAAGCAGCACAATCCCGAGTACGACGGTGCCGACAGCTCCCACCCCAACCCAAACGCTGTAGGCTGTGCCGACAGGTAGTGTCTTCATAGCGATACCTAGTAGTCCAAGGCTAATGATCATTGCTAGAACTGTCCAGACGCTCGGCCACAGTCGGGTGAAGCCTTCGGTGTATTTCAGCCCGATGGCCCATCCAACCTCAAAAATTCCGGCAACAACGAGAATAGCCCAATTCATGTCTCCTCCTTTCCGTTGCCCCAGAGAGTAGCAGCTATCGGCAAACGGACGTAATCATGATCTTGGAATGCGAAACTTGGCAGGTTTCGAATCGCGCGACCAAGCTAGCAAAAGCCTGGTTTACATGCCTTATTGGTTCTATAAAAGGAGTCAACGAAAAAAACACTTCTGCGATGGCTGGATGTTTTCTTGCCGTCCAGCCCGCCTCGTTTCAGCAGGATTGTTCGCGCCTTCCGTTGCGTGATGCACACCACCAGTTCGGTGACGCGCGGCTTGATCAAGTCATACAACCAGGCGGCCCAGGTGCCTTCTGCGAAAGTCGCGTTACCGGACATCTGCTTTTGGCGGAAATTCCACTTGTACGATAAGCGCGTTAATCAGGCACTGACCCGACTCGGCACGATTCTTGGTCGTGGTAAACTTTATGTTAGCAGTTGATCTGGGCGATAAGTCACGTAATCGGAAGTCACGATTTCCAGCAGGACCCCTGTCCGCGCTCGGTTTGGTCAAACCAGTCCTGAAGTAGCTCCTTATCCAAGCTCGCCAGTTAAAAACTGAGGTTCGCCGTTTCCAAAGCTCCAGTCCGCCGCCGAATTCTCAATGATGGCAATCATAACGTCGCTGGGAGCGATCGAAACTGAGCTTGCCAACTGCTCCGTTAATTCCTTGTAGAATCTGCGCTTCAGAATTTCGTCGCGCTTCTTGCTTATAACCGTAATGATCAGAGCTTTGTGGGTCCGAGAAATGTTTAGACCGGTGTCTTGAATGACCATGAACCCTTTGGGATGGGCTTGGTAGACCTGATAACGGTCTCGCACTGGAACATGAAACGCCTTCACGACGGCCCTGTGGATCGCGTCGAGGAGGGCCGCCACTTCGGATTGGCTTCTTCCTTCCAGAGCATCAATTTTGATCAATGGCATAGCGTAATCTCCCTCGCGGTAGCCCGCCTCGGATTCGGTTTGGACCCCCGCAAACGTCACGCAGCAGCGGCGCCCGTCAGAACCTTCTGTAAGATATTTACCTCAAACGGCTCCTGTAGTAACGGCCCGACATTCTGCTCTAAGTGCTTAAAGTGAGGACTCGCTGCGTGTTGATCGAGCGCAGCTTGGCTTTCCCATATTTCGTAAAAGTAGAAACGCCCCTTCGAATCTGACTCGTAGAGTTCATACAAATTACCTCCTGATTCGGCGCGGGTAGGAGCCAGCATGCCTCGTAGCAGCGCTCTCAGTTGATCTTCGCTTCCTCTTTGCGCCAAAGCTCTTGCAATCACGCGCACTTCAGCCATATTTACTTACCCTCCCATATTTATAGATGACTTGCCATAGCGACATATTGTGATGCTACTTCAAAGATGGGTCGATCAATGTCAAATCGGTTTCCGGATCGAGACGCTTCTGCATCGCCACCGGATTGACCGTGACCATCACTTCTAGCGTCGGTGACACATACGCCTCGAGAACATGGCCGGCGCGCGTTGTTCCGTCTGGGCCTCCCACGACCATGTGCGTATGGACCACAGGTTTTCCTTGATAGAGCGCGATATCGCCACTCATCCCAATCACCTCGTGCTGACCATGGATGGGAATCTTCTTGTACATTTTGCGCTGGGGATCAAACCATCCCAAGGTCGCTCCACTCAGCGCTCCAATCGCGGTGAAATGCGCGCTCGTAACGTGATACTTTTCCGCAAACTCCAGTAGTCCCGAAAAAGCCTCGTCCCCCTGGTAGAAGATGACCGCATATTGCTTCGTCGGTTCTCCAGGGTTCAGCAATTGAACCTGCATCTTGGGAGCCTTGCCCCTCGGCGCGGCTTCTGACGGCGCCACATACTCGCCGGCCGTGTCCTGCGAATTCACCATCACGGCGGTGATCCCAATCAATAGAAGTACGCAACCGAGTCGTTTTATTTTGATCATCGATATGCTCTCCTAATCTTCGAGAAGCTTCGCCAAACCGAAGAACGCAGAGGGGACACATTTCATTCAATTCAACTTACTTTTGCGATGCAGCGACGCCAATTCGAATTCGCCCCTGCTCCGCGGACCCCAAGTGAGCGCGCTTTTCCATCTCCAGAATCACGGCCGAAAAATCCTGCTCCGGTCCATGGGCCGATTGTGCCGAATTGACCTCGAAAGCAACTCGTGTGGCGGGCATATCCGCACCGGCCTTCGCCGCGTGGCCAAGCATCAGGTCAAAATCCTTGTGCATGAGGCGAAGCGGAAATTGTGGGCTGTAGTCGTTCTTCATCGCCCTTTGCAGTTTGCCAACGTGCGCGGGAGCGACTACAGCAGTCTGGGACAACACATCCAGCAAGCGATTGCGATCGAGGCCAGATTTCTCGCCAAACGCAACGGCCTCGGCAATGGCCTGCATTCCAATTCCCAGCAGGGCGTTCACGACAAGCTTCATAATCGCTCCGGAGCCGCTGGGCCCGAGATAAAAATGCTTTCGCGAGATCACGCGGAAAATCGACTCGGCAGCGGAGAAACATCCCTGGTCGCCGCCACCAAACAAGATCAGCGCCCCCTGCTCGGCAGCCGGGGTGCTCCCCGATATGGTCACGTCGAGGACGTCAACTCCACGCTCGGAGCCTAGTTTGGAAAGTTCCAGCGACGTCTCCGGATGCACTGTGCTCATGTCTATAACCAGCGCGCCGCTAAGCGCATTGGCGAACGCGCCATTCGGCCCTTTATAAACGTCCAGAACAGCTTCATCGCTCGGAAGGCAGGACAACAAAACATCACAAGTGGAGGAAAGTTGCGCAACGCTTTCCGCGACGGTACCGCCGTAGCGAATCAGCTCCTCGGCCTTGCTGTGGTCCCGGTCATACGCCGCCACCTTGAACCCCGATTCGAGCAACCGCTGCACGATGGGACGGCCCATGTAGCCGACTCCGAGAAATCCGAGCTTATTTTTTTCCGAGGTGATCGAATTCATGGCGAATCTCCTTTCGTTCGAGGCTGAACGAGTTCGTTACCGCTGCTAGTCGGGATTCTTTTTCGTTGTCTACAAACTCAATTTGCTGGGCAGCGCGATGCATTCAAGGCGGAGGCGGTGTTTCTTGCCGGCGGCGCCGTGAATTCGGGGCCGACGGGGTTGGGGATCGCCTGACGCAGAATCTGATCGATCACCGCGAGCGCATCGCCGTCGAGCTTCCGACCGAGGGTGCGGCCTCGCGTTCTGGTCGAAGGGGGCGAACGCCACGAAAGCTAGGAGAGCGGTTCGATACGTGGGCATGAGAGTCACCACGATGTGAGGATGTGCAAGTCGCGGAGCCAACGATACACGCAACGAACCCGAGTTGCAAACGGTCGGGGACAGTCGTCCCGCTAGCGGCAGGCTAACTCCTGGTTAGTCGCGTTACCGGAAAAATAAAGTATTACTTCGAATTTTCGATTCGGGCTTTAATCAGGAGATAGCGATTCAAATTCTTGGCCTGAATTTCTGGTTCTGCAAATAGTGCTACCGTAGACCGAGATCAGGCCGTGTAGAAAGCAAGTGTGCTGGAAGTTGGCTGATGTCAGAAATGCCTTGCATTCGTTCTATACCTTGAGTGAAAGTCGCTAACCAGACTTCGTAACACGACAGGAGAAAACGTGGACTTCGTATCCAAATTTGAAAAGGCACTCCGCAAGAGATACCAGCACTTAAAGACGGAGCTCGCGAAAATTGAACATCTGATTGACGCTTTTGAGAAAGGTGCGAAGCGTAGTGTCAAACAGACCGGTCGCGGCAGGTTGTCGGCGGCCGGTCGCAAACGAATTTCGGTGGCGCAGAAGGCTCGCTGGGCAAAGAAAAAGAAGGGGTAGGCGGACCTCGCGCAGACGATTAAATAGCAAAGGAGCAACAATGATTACTGAGGATTTGCACAATCTGGCGAAATCCCTTCAGAAACATCTGGATGAGCACGGATTTAAGGATGCTCAGATACAGGGGCGGGCTCGACAATTAGCCCTGGAGATGCAAGAAGTTGGAAAGTTGTTGGCGCAACAAACCGACCCAAGCTTTCCCCCTGCTCCTGATGAGCTAAATAAGACGGCGAAGCAAGGGCGCTAGACTCGGATTAAGGTGTTAGTCGGATCCCAAAGGAAATCGCCAACAAATTACTGGACATGTTCGTACTGGCACCCACTTTTCCGGTAAGTGCGTTTACCAGTCGCTGGGCAGTTTGTCGTTGGGCGTCTTGCGATTACTTCCGGGTGAGGATAACGGTCAAGACGGTGTAAACTCGCGCTCGGCGGTCGCCTCTCCCCGAGGAAACCATGGAAGAACTCGACTTAGCTAAAGAGCAAAAGAGCGAGAACCTCAAGTCGGTGTTTCTCTTCGGGGGCGCGGCGGTGGTCGTCCTCGTCGTGCATCTCGCCACCAACGGCAACCTCGGCTTCCACACCGACGAGCTCTACTACATGGATTGCGGCCGACATCCTGCACTCGGATATGTCGACTTTCCGCCGATAGTCCCACTGCTCGCGGGTCTGGAGACTGCTCTCCTGGGAGCGACGCCGTGGGCTCTCCGGTTGCTTCCGACGCTCTTGGGCGCGTTCATGGTTGTTCTCTCGGGCGCATACGTGCGGCGCCTTGGCGGCTCGCTCCGCCTGCAGGCTCTCGCCTTATTGATCGCCGTCACGGCGCCCTACTTCCTAGGGGCAAACTGGGTCTATCAGACCGTGACGTTCGATGAGGTGACCTGGATGGTCGCGCTCTATTGCTTTCTCTGCCTGATTCTAGAGCACCGCCCCAGGTATTGGATCTACCTAGGCATCTCGTTAGGCATCGGCCTCGAAGTCAAATATACGATCGGCGGACTGGCAGCTGCTATCGGGCTTGCCGTACTGTTTACTCCCGCGCTGCGCTCGGACCTGCGGACGCGGTATCCGTGGATTGCCGCCGCCATCGCGCTGCTCATCTGGGCGCCGAACCTTGTCTGGCAGGTTGCTAAAGGTTTCCCTTCGCTTATCTACATAGCCAATCACCAAGGCTCCGGCGGTGGCGTTGTCGCCAATGTGGTCCTGATCGCGGTCTATCTCTTCTTCTTGATTCCGCTCTGGGTCGCGGGATTGGTGTCGCTGTTTCGCAGTGCTACCCTGCGGCCCATCGGGATCGCCTGCCTTTTTCCTCTGGTTCTTTTCATGTTCGTGGGCAAGTCCTACTACGCCGTGGGTACCGTGCCGATCGCACTTGCTCAGGGGCTCATGGCCGTCGCTGCCGTCAAACGGCCGAAGCTGCGCATCGGTTTCCAGATCGCAGTCGCGGCTGCATGCGTGCTCCAGCTGCTGACGTTTGCTCAGTTGACGCTTCCCATCACGCCACCAGACCGGATTCACTCGCTCGGCCTCGACGCAAAGAACGAGCTTTTCGCGGACAGCGTGGGATGGAAGGATGTCGCCCACCAGGTCGAGTCGATGTGCGGCAATCTCCCTGACTCGGAGCGACCAGGAACGATCATCATCTCGGCCTTTTACGGTGTTCCAGGCGCGCTTCAGATCTACGGCGACAAAAGATCGCTCCCCGTGGTCGTCAGCCCTCAGCTGAGCGACTGGTATTGGCTTCCCAGCGATCTGGTGGCGAAGAACGCGCTGATGGTCGACTACGAACCGTCGGACGTCGACTGGATGTGCTCATCCGCGACTCTCGTGGGGCACCTGACGGTTCCGTACGGCGTGCACGGCTTGGAGCAGGGCGCGCCGGTCACGTTCTGCGTGCTCAACGCTCCGATCTCGCAGGACTGGAGCCGGCTCCGCATGTTCTCCTGAGGATAGCGCCCCCAAGAAACGACCTGTTTTTCACTGCGATTGGCCACTCCGACAGCAGGGATCGACTCTTGTTAAAGCCTGAGTGTTGCTCTAGAACGCAGCGGTTGTGCCACAAGTTCGGTTGAGTCCCGATTAGTCGTTGCCGGACAAATGCCGCAATAAGTCTTCAGATGTACGGCAGGTGCGTTTTCCAAGCCCGGTTCCTGTCACTTCTGACAATTGCGCTCGCCAGCATCGGGTGAAAACCTTGGGGGTGAAGTGTTGTCCTTTCTATTAAGGAGGTACTCGATGCGATTAGCGGTTTTATGCCTATTGGTTTCCATTATGCTTCCGGCAGTCAGCCTCGCCCAGGACCAGGTTCCCGTTTTTACGGTCAAGCCGGAACAAAGCGACGTCAAATTCTTCGTCAAGGCCTCGGTTGCCATCGACGGTAAGTTCAACAAGTGGGACGCCACACTGACCTTTACGTCCCCCGCCGCCGAGTCAGCCGTGCTCGACGTCAAGATTTATGCGGACTCCGTTAACACTGGAAGCGGCATGAAGGACGACAAATTGAAGAGCAAAGACTTCTTCAACGCCAAGGATGATCCGTACATCACCTTTCACTCCAACAAGGTTGTGCAGACCAGTCCGATTACCTTTGACGTGCAAGGCACTTTCACAATCCGGGGCGTATCCAAACCCGAAACGTTGACGCTAACACTTGACCCCACCAAAAAGGGAACTGGCAACGGCCAAATTAAGGGCAGCATGGCGTTTGACCGCAAGGAATTTGGCATGAACAGCGGAATTCCATTCATCAAGATCGCCGACCGCGTCGAAGTAGATGTTGCGCTTGAGGTTCATGAGGTGAGCGGACCTCGGGTGGTATTCAAGGAATAGCGGAAGGGAATGCGACTAGCTGCCCGACTCGAGTATTAGGGGGATTCAAAATGCGCCTGTTCCGGGTGGTCCTAGTCGCTTCGCTTTTCTTTACGGCCATTCCACGACCGGCCGAGGCGGGCGTTGGCGCGAAATCGGTGCAGCGATTGTTCTCTCCCGAGGAGTGCGAAGCAATCCCCGAACTGCTGGGAGCGTGGACGGCTTCGGGAGTCAACTATTCAATTCAACAGGGCCGCGGCAAAAATTACCGGATGGTTGACCGCGATGCAGATTCCAAGACGGGGAGCAAGCTGGTTCTGGAAATCTGCGTGGCGCACATTAACGGCCAATTATTCTACGACGCCACTTTTCAGATTCTGAATACGAGCGACACGCCGACTCTTCCGCCGGAATTTGTCGTGGGCAGCGGTGTTTTCGCCGTCGATGTTGTCGCCGGCTACTGGGTGCCGATGCACATCCTTGGAAAACTGGAGATCAAGAAAAATGCGCTGCATTTTCGGAACATCGATGACGAATGGTTGCAGGGCTCGCTGAATGCAAAACTGGTCACCGTGCCGAGCGCCCAGGATGACTCCGGCGAATATTTTCTCACCGCCAATAGTAAACAGCTGAAGGCACTGATGGCGTCCCTGTCATCGAATCCCAAAGCATTTTCAAGCCAGCAAGATTTGAGCCGCGCTCTGAAGCCAACGCAAAAATAAACCCGCAAATCCTATTTAGAAATATCGGGAAGTGTAGCTAAGTCCCGGTAAGTCGCGTTAACGGAAACTAGGAAAATTCGCTCTACCGGTCAGGGTGTTTACCAGGGCTTGAGCCTGATAACGGGAAACCCTTCTCTCGAGAATCATCAGTAAACACTACCCGACTTCGCATTACTCGTCCGCACGCTTACAGCTATCTATTGTTGGTTCAGGCTTGCGGGGGCGTAGTTCAATTGGTTAGAACGCCTCCCTGTCACGGCAGAAATCGCGAGCTCGAGTCTCGTCGTCCCCGCCATTCTTGAAGATTGGTTCGCCTCTCCTTCGTATCGCTACGCTCTGCTCGGACAAGCCACCGCCCAGGCGATTCTATAATGATCGCCAAGCCAGAGACGTTCCGCTCCTGTTACAGTACGCTTTCCGGCTGGAATTCAATTTGCAACTGACTGTGAGGCGGTGATTATGGCCAAGATTGTCCACTTCGGTTTAACCGCGGCAGCGGCTTTCATTTTGGCAACGTGCGGCGGAAATGTACTAGCGAACAATGCAAACTCCGATGACACACCTGAAAGGACCGCTTCGAGCGGACCTGCGAAGGTTGCGCTTATAACACTCGAAAAGAGTGCGTACGAGGCTTGGAAGTCCAAAGACGCAAAGTTCTGGGTTACGTTTCTTTCCGATAACTTTGTCGGGTGGGGTTCGTTTGGCAAGCTCGATAAGGCATCTGCGACAAAGGAATACACCGGCACTGATTGCGAGATCAAAACTTACGCCCTGTCCGACGAGCAATTGCGCTCGCTTGGTAAGGACGCGGCGCTGATCACCTATAAGGCGACTGTTAACGGCACATGTGGCGGACAACAGCTCCCGACCAATAGTCGGGCGGCAGCGATCTATGTTCGCGACGACGGCAAATGGAAGCGAGCCTTCTACGCCCGAGCTGCGATTGTCGATCCTAAAGCGACTCCCGCGAAACCGGTTGACAGCCAACAGGCGCCAGATGGGGACTATGCTCAACCGGCCACTCGAGATGCCGGCACTACGGCCATGCTCGCGGCCGAAAAGAATGTCTGGGAAGCCTGGAGAGTGCACGATGCTAAAAGGATTGCGGACCTGACGGCTCCGGATATTTCATTCATCAATATTTTTGGTGTCTACCTCCCAAATAAGACCGACGCGTTGCAGGACTGGTCCGAAACTTATTGCGAGGTCAAAACCATCAGCCTCACCGACGCCGCGGGCACGATGCTCTCGCCGACCCTGGGCATTCTGACATTCAAGGCCAGTGCGGACGGCACGTGCTTCGGTCAGAAGGTTGGACCTATTTGGGGCTCGTCGGTCTACGTTAAGCACGGCGATGTGTGGAAATGGACCTTTGGCATTAATTTACCCGCACGCCGGGAGGGCACTTAGAGACTGCAGCGCATGCTCGGGAGTTTTCCAGCCCACAACCCAACCCAGTACCGTTAAACGCTCTTGCGTTCACCAATTGAATTCCACTTGCCTGATTCGTCGCGTCACCGGACGCCTGCCGTACCGGTGCCGCCCCGCTCCTATTGGTAGATTCTTGAATCCCGAGAAGCTGGCGTGCCGGATCGACACGCGCCGTGGCGGATGTCAGCCGTTCGTTCCTATCTGAAGTTCCGCGAACGGAAATCAATGGAATCCAAATCGGAAATTACGTTACGCATCGGAGAGCTTCGCCGCGGGGAGAATCGTCAATGAGATTGCAAATAGCGATGACCGCCGATGCCAGGGAAGTCTCGAAGAAGCGTGACATGAGGTACTGAGAAGACTCTAAAGCGCGGATCAAGCAGCAGATTGTGACCTTTGGGCCAAATACCGGAGATCCTCCTGGACCCAGAATAGTACATCTGCGATCAGGTTCACTTCATCCATGCTTTCGACGGTGCACACAAGTTCCATCAGGTAGCCTTCTAGATTTCTAAGCTGCCGCTCGTCGGTCTGTACTTCCATGTCACCGTCCCTTCGCGAACAACGATTTAATACGAATGGAATAGCTAAGTCAAACCGAATAACGACAAAAGTCGATTGATTCCTATTCTGCGTAGATGTATAAAGCTCTAATTGTAGCAAGGCAATATCCGAGTCCAGCTTGACGAAAAAGTCATGCCCGAAAATCTACTGACTATCATCACCGTTTAGCGGGCTTTTTAGATCAAGGCCACGCGATAAATAGCGAGGGGCCATGCGCTGTACATCATGTGCGTCAGACCATCAGAGGAAATTTGCAGCGGAAGTAAACATTCATCAGTTCGACTTGAAAGATCTAAACAGGCAGGCCGTTTTGGTATTCGCAGACCTCGTGGTCTGTCTCGATTGCGGTTGTTCACAGTTGACCATCCCGAAGGCGAAATTGGAATTGCTCGCCACAGACGCTTCAAAATCCAGTGGTGCTAGCTCCTGACGAGTCGCATTACCGTACATCTACTTTTTGCTCCGATTTCCCTTCTCCGGTGACGGCGTTCATCAGCACTTGAGCAATCGGAACCATCAGCTTCCTCATAGCATTCCTCCACTGCAGATCGAGCGCCGCCCCTTGGGATATAACGCTGCCCTGCCCCTGACCACGGCGTCCGACCAATACCGGCATGGATTGATACCTTCGTCCAATTGATTCTTTATCGCGCTTCTGCGAATCTCGCGCTGCACAGTCGCCCGCTCCGGCGCCGATGAGGAGTACCAAATGGATGGCACGAATGGACCGACAGACACCACGCACGTGACCGCTCCTGTCGCCTCGACCACGCTGAATGTGAACGTTTTTACTGCCCCGGGAAAGGCTATGGTCGGCGAGCGGCCAAGGCCCTTCGGCGAACCCCTCGGCTTTGACCCCATCACGTCTACCTTGATCTTCGGTGACCATGACGCGGTCCTAGTCGATGCAATGATGACCGTGGCTGAGGCCGAGGCTCTCGCGGCTTGGGTTGCTCTGCACAACCGCAACCTGGAGACCATTTATATAACGCACGCCCATTTCGACCACTTCTACGGTCTGGGCATTCTGCTGGATCGTTTCCCGGGCGCTCGCGCGATTGCAACGCCCAAGACGGTGAACGCCATGCAGATCTATCTCGCTCCCACAGTGCAGCAGTTAGCGCGCCGATGTTTTCCTGGCCAAATACCTACTAAGTTGGTTTCCCCTGAGCCGTACGAGCGCAATACGTTCACTCTCGAGGGCCACGATTTGCGCATCATCGAGCAGGGCCACACCGATAGTGCCGATACCACGTCTCTACACGTTCCTTCGCTCCGCCTGATCGTCGCTGGCGACGTGGTTTACAACCAATGCCGCATGTACGTGGGCGACACCACCCCCGAGAGCCGAAAAAATTGGATCGCGGCGCTCGACCGGTTAGCGGCGCTGAACCCGGAGATTGTTGTCGCGGGACACAAGAAGCCCGGCGCGCCCGACTCTCCCTCTGCGATCCAGGACACCAAGCGTTACCTGCAGGACTTCGATCGGGTGCAGAAAACCGCAACGTCGGACAAGGAGCTGTTCGATCAGATGACGGAGCTATACCCGCATCGGGTAGCGAATCAGTCCTGGTTGATGTTCGGATTTCCGCAGTGATGTCCCATCTCAAACGCTGATTCGAATGTTTTCTTGGGCTTAATCGGCAGCAAGCATGAATACGAAAGATCCGGAATCGGCGGATGCGCGCCGTTTGCCGGAATTGGAGACGCCTATGAGCAGCGTACAAATCGAACAGAAGAGCTATGAGATGCCCCCGCTGGAGGGGATCAGCATCGCGTATTTTCTCACCGTCGCGGACAGGGAGCGCTCGGCCCGCTATTACGAAAAAGTTTTCGGCGCTCGCATTCTCACCATGGGTGACGGCAACGCGCCTCCCTACCTTCAGCTTGCGAATATCTGGATCATTCTGAATGTCGGCGGCGGGCCGACCCCCGATAAGCCCACGGTAACGCTCAGCGTCCCCGACCCGAACCACATCAACAGCTTTATGAATTTCCGCGTTGCGGATATTCAAGCGTGCTATGAATTGTGGGAAAGTCGAGGAGCCGAGTTCCTCACGCCGCCGATCCCCAAGTACGGCGAGACGCGCTGCTACATCCGCGATCCTGACGGTTACATTATCGAGGTCGGACAGAGCACCGGGCTCAAGTACGGTTAATGCTCGGCCCGGAATAC
>CAVQBU010000032.1:0-142207 GCA_963710845.1 uncultured Acidobacteriota bacterium
CCAGTGTCTCTTCGGCGCCGATGTGGCACATAATGTTGTCGGCTTCCACCGGGTCACCACCGCCCTCCGGCATGCCGGAAAGTTTGATCAGCGCGTAGTCGCCATCTTTCGCCGCGCGGCCCTCCACTGGAACAAACCTCGCGGCACGCTCGCGCATTTCCTTGATGACTTCGTCAACCTTGGCGTCGCCCGCGTCCAGGTCTTCGATTTGAACTTCCAGGCCCTTGTAATCGCCCAGCTCGAATTCCGGAAGCACTTCGAAGACCGCGCGGAACTTCAGAGGTTCGCCTTCTTTGAATTCGACCTTGTCCACTTCGGGGCGCGTTACCGGAACCAGCTTCTTCTCGTCGAGCGCCTTTTCGAGGTATTCCGGCACCAGTGATTGCACTACTTCGCCCTGAATATCTTCGGCAAAGCGCCGGCGGATCAGTGTCACCGGCGCCTTGCCCGGACGGAAGCCGGGAATGCGCGCCACGCGCGCCAGATCGCGCTCCACTTTCTGGCTGGCTTTGCTGACGACTTCAGCTGGAATTTCCAGCTCGATTTCACGTTTGCAGGTTGTTTCGGTCATGGGATTTTTTGCAGGGGACGGACTGCGGAACACCCTGTTTCCAATCTGCCTTTCACCTGTTCGAAATTCGAGAGGGAGGACGGCAGGGAAGCGCGGCCAAACGCAACCGCATCAGAAACTCCAGTATAAAGAAAGTATAAGCGCGCGTCAACGCCGATCGGGTTGAAAAAAGTATTCAATTTGTGCGCGATGTCGCTCGCAGTGTGCCGGCTCGAATGTATCCGATCACAGAACAAGCGAAGCAACAACGCGAACCGCTGGCTAAGTGTGCCGATGCACCGTCTCGCGCTATACTTCCACCGGGAGATCACAGATGAATCAGCCAAACGAAGAAGCGGCCGCCGAATTGAAGCGTCAGCATGAAGCCGCCAAGTACAGATTAGAATCCCTGCGGGAAGAGGCCAAAAAGCTCAACCACGGATTCGAAGAGAAATTTAAGCAGGAGATATTGGAAGCCGAAGTAGAATTAACCCGCCTGAGCGGCATGCTGGGACAAATCGGGCTGTAGAGTTTCGCGTTCCGTCGAATCAGAATCTGCGGGAAGAGTCGGAAGAAGAGTGCGGAAGAAGGGACTCGAACCCCTACGGCCTTTCGGCCACCAGCTCCTAAGGCTGGCGCGTCTGCCAATTCCGCCACTTCCGCGGTGGAATCCAGAGTATAGCATTTGCCTCAGATTTCACGCCTTCCGCTGCAGCACCTTCGATGACATCCAAAGATGCACGCGTCGCAGACATTTTCCCCCTTTGCGCTTGCTGTCGCCGCGTACTTTTGTTAGTCTCCGCGGCAAATGCCCCACCTGATCGTCGCCAAAACCCCGGGAGGAACTTCATGCCACATTGTACGAAGTGCGGAACCTTGGTTGCCGACAACGTGGCGTTCTGTCCTAGTTGTGGAACGCCGCAGGCGGCAGGAGTAGCGACCGCCATGGCTCCCGCTGCCGGCACGCAATCAGGTCTATCCGAAAATGTTGCCGGGCTGCTGTGCTATTTGTTCGGATGGGTCACGGGGCTGATTTTCTACTTCACAGATAAGCGTCCGTTCGTCCGGTTTCACGCGGCGCAATCGATCGTGGTATTCGGTGGCCTTCACATCCTTAGTGTCGTCGTCGCAATACTTTTTGGATTCAGCATAATGGCGGGTGGGTGGACGGGATTCTCTCTGGGAATTGTTCTATTTCGCCTGCTGCAGCTCGTGGAAGTGGTTCTCTGGATTCTCTTGATGATTAAGGCGTACCAGGGCGAAAAGTTCCGCGTTCCGCTGGCTGCCGATCTGGCCGACCAAATTTTCGGAAAGTCCTGAAGCGATCCGCGGCGGTAACTCCGCCCGGCCTGGCCCTCATGCCTTCCGTTCGCGCTTGACTTTAGCCAACTGAACGTCCATCGTTGTTGGCTTTCCCCTGCGCGGGGTTCCCTGCCGCGGGGGTGGTCAGGAGAGGGAATTGAAGGTTCGGGTTTGCTTCCACGATAAATGCTTTGACGGAGCCTCCTCCGCCGCGATTTTCACGCGCTTTTATAAAGAGCGCATCAATCCCGCCGCCGAGTTCTTCTATACTGGGATGACGCACAAGGCCTCGCAGCCTTTCGAGGATGGCACTTTTGATGGCGACGAAAACGCCATCGTGGATTTCAAGTATTCTAGTTCGCCGCTCCTCACTTGGTGGTTCGACCATCACCAGAGCGCGTTTCTGACGCCCACCGACGCCCAACATTTTCGCCAAGACCATTCCGGCAAGAAGTTCTACGATCCTACTTACAAATCCTGCACTAAATTCTTGGCTACCATCGCCTCCGAGAAATTCGGATTCAACGCCAAGCCGCTCGCCAATCTGATCCACTGGGGCGACATCATTGACGGGGCGCAGTTCGCGTCGCCTGCGGACGCCGTCAGCCTGACCGAACCTGCCACGCAACTTGCGCTGGTGATCGAAGCCGCACCCGAAGCCGACCTGGTGCCCAAGCTGATTCCGAACTTGGCGTACCTGTCGCTGGCAGAGATGGTGGAATTGCCCATCGTGAAGAAATATCTCGGGCCGCTGCTGGAGCGTCACCGCAAATCGCTGGACATATTCCGCGAACGCGCCGATTTTCGCGATGGTGTGATTTTTTTCGATGTCAGCGATTTGGATCTGGAGGGCTACAACAAATTCGTCCCATACTTCTTGTTTCCAGACGCGCTCTATTCCGTCGGTGTGAGCGCTTCGCCGTGGCGCGCCAAGGTTTCGGTCGGCACCAATCCCTGGAAGGAAGCTTCCGCGGACGTGAATCTCGCCTCACTGTGCGAAAAGTACGGCGGAGGCGGTCACGCGCGCGTGGCGGCGATATCGCTGGGGCCCGGTGATTTAGTGCGCGCCAGACAGGTGGCTCAGGAGATTGCAGCGACTCTGCGACGCAACAAGTAGATCTGTGCGTCTGAGGGAACCAGGGACAGCAACTGCCGCCAGGATTTTGTAGGATTCAGCGGCGACAGTTGGGCGCTACATTCTCTCGTGTTACAATTTTTTCAGTGGGCCGGTAGCTCAATGGTAGAGCAGCTGCCTCTTAAGCAGCGGGTTGGAGGTTCGAGTCCTCCCCGGCTCACCACTCGTTTGCGCCAGTGTATCGGTGGATCCGGATTGAAAGCCGTAATTGAAGCGCGTGTCAGGCAACGCAGTTTTCACATCAATTGTACATCGGTGAATCTCTGCATTTGCGTCGCGCAACTTCCTTCACTCTGATTCGCGCTTTGCCCGATCCGCCGCGAATTATCGTTCTATTGCGCGCGTCGTCCTGTAAAATTCCATAACGCAGCGTTGCGACGCGCGTGTCTTGCGGCCGCCCCTCCCGATGGTCGCCGGACTTGCTGCTTCATTCTGCAAGCCGGAATACGCAGTTCGCGGATTTCCGGCAGTGCACGCAGAATCGAATGGAGAATCAAAGCTAGCAGATGGCAAAGCCCGCTCAACCACCCCCGCCCATTTTCTCCGAGCCAGAGGAGACGATTCGCGCCGAGCTTTTCAGCGTCGAGCGCCTGGAGCAACACGCGGAAAGCCTGGCGGCGGCCCAGCTCGTCGTCACCGATCCTGAAGAGGGACGACCGCTAATACCTCGAGTCCTCGAAAATGGACGCGTCCTGTTGGAATATTATCGGGCTACGGCGCGCGCCATTCAGCACGAACAGGCCATCACTCCCGCGGCTGAATGGTTCGTAGATAATTTCTTCATTGTTGAAGAGCAGCTGCGCGAAATTCGCGACGATCTTCCCCCCGGCTTTTACCGCAAGTTGCCAAAACTCGCGTCCGGCCATCTGGAGGGCTTTCCACGAGTCTTTGGCGTCGCTTGGGCGTTTGTGGCGCACAACGATAGCCGCTTCGACCCCGAAGTGTTGCGCCGTTTTGTCAGCGCCTATCAGCGCGTGCAGCCTCTGACCATCGGTGAACTCTGGGCTGTGGCCATCACGCTGCGTATCGTTTTGGTGGAAAATCTGCGGCGCGTCGCAGAGCGCATCGTGCGCAGCCGCAACGCGCGTGTAGAAGCCGACATCCTTGCAGACCGCGTGCTCGGCACCGCAGGCCAGACGGCCGTTTCACCCGCCGCCGTGCTGCGCCGCTTCGAAAACAAACCGCTGGAGCGCTCGTTCGCGGTGCAGTTGGTGCAACGCCTGCGCGACCTCGATCCCAAAGTTGGCCCAATTTTGGTGTGGCTGGATGAACGCCTCGCCGCGCAGGGCACCACTGCTGATGAAATCGTGCGCGCCGAGCATCAAGAGCAGGCCGCCATGAGCGTGACCGTGCGCAACATCATCACCAGCATGCGGCTCACCTCTGCGTTCGACTGGGAAGAGTTCTTCGAGAGCGTCAGCCTGGTAGACGAAGTGCTGCGCAGCGGCAGCAACTTCGGCGAAATGGATTTCGCCACGCGCGACTATTACCGCCATGCCATCGAAGATCTGTCGCGAGGCTCGAATCACAGCGAAATAGAGGTCGCGCAGCGCGCGGTGCAACGCGCCAAACGTTCCCGCGCCGAACTTCACGGGGACGGCCATCCGCCCGATGAACGCAAAGCCGATCCGGGTTACTACCTGATCTCCCGTGGCCGGCTCGATTTTGAGCGTGAACTCGGATTTCACGTTGCCTGGCGGCGCGGCGTATTGCGCCTGTACGTGCGTGCCGCCGTACCGGGCTACCTCGGCACCATAGCAGTGATGACCGCGCTGATTCTTGCGCTGCCCTTGGCGCACGCCCGCGAATTGCACGTGAGCGGGCCCATTCTGGCACTGCTCGCTTTGCTGGCGTCGGTGCCCGCTTCGGACTTAGCAATCGCGCTAATCAATCGCGTAGTGGCCGATTTGCTCGGCCCGCGCACTCTAGCGCGCCTGGAATTGCGCGAGGGTGTTCCGGAAGAGTTACGTACCGTCATCGTAGTCCCCACTCTTTTGACCTCACAGGAAGCGATCAAGGAACAGGTGGAGCGCCTGGAGATCCATTACCTCGCAAACATTGATGGCGATTTGAGATTCGCGTTGCTCACCGATTGGGTGGACGCCGCCACCGAAACCTTGCCTAGCGATGACGAACTACTGGCCGCAGGCGCCAGTGGCATCGCCAGCCTGAACAAAGCACACGGCCCGGCCCCCGACGGCGGCGCGCGTTTCTTGCTGTTCCATCGCAAACGCACCTGGAACGAACGCGAACAGAAATGGATGGGATGGGAACGCAAGCGCGGCAAGTTGCACGAGTTGAACCAGCTCCTGCGCGGCTCCGCGCAAACAAATTTCATCCCTGTCGCAGACCGGGCGCCGGAATTCATACCCGGCGTGCGTTACGTCATCACGCTCGATGCGGACACGCGCCTTTCACGTGGCACCGCGGCGCGCCTGGTGGGAACGATGGCGCATCCGCTGAACAGGCCGCAATTCAGCGCGGAATTGGGACGCGTGGTGGATGGCTACGGTGTGGTGCAGCCGCGCGTGACGCCTTCACTTCCCACGGATCGCGAAGGCTCGCTGTTCCAGCGGGTTTTTTCCGGACCAAGCGGCATTGATCCCTACGCTTCAGCGGTTTCCGATGTTTATCAGGACCTGTTTCACGAAGGCTCCTACACCGGAAAGGGGATTTACGATCTCGACGCGTTCGAAGAAGCCATGGCCGGCAAAGTCAAAGAGAACACTTTGCTGAGCCATGATTTGTTCGAAGGCATCTTCGCACGCGCTGCGCTGGCTACTGATATCGAACTGTTCGACGAATTTCCATCGCATTACGAAGTGGCGGCGGACAGGCAGCATCGCTGGGCTCGCGGGGACTGGCAGCTGCTGCCCTGGATTTTCGGGCGCGGCGGACTCTCGAAAGAGGAGCGCCGCAGAGTGTCCATTCCCGCGATCAGCCGTTGGAAGATGATTGATAATCTGCGCCGCACGCTTTCAGCGCCGTGCATGCTGCTGCTGATGGTCGCGGGCTGGCTGATACCACAGGTGTCGGCCTGGATGTGGACCCGTTTCGTTCTGGCCACCGTCGCCATTCCCGCGCTGATTCCTTTTCTCGTTGGTTTGAACGCCCGGCTGAGCGGCACTTCCAAACGCAGCCATTTCCGTGACGTTCTATCCGACCTGTCACTGGGCGCATCGCAAATCGGTTTGACGGTCACCTTTATCGCGTATCAGGCGTGGCTGATGTCGGACGCCATTATGCGCACGCTGGTCCGTTTGCTCTTCACGCGCAGGAATCTGCTGCAGTGGGTCACGGCGGCGCAAGCCAAGCACGGGGTGGACCTGAAGCTCTTGGCTACGTATGGCCGCATGGTGGCAAGTGTTCTGGTTGCTTTCGCCGTGCTGCTGACCGTGGCAGTTGCGCGCCCTCAGGCCTTGTGGGCTGCGATTCCGTTCGCCGCGCTGTGGATCGCCGCGCCCGCTGTGGCGCGCTGGATCAGCGTCCCACCTCCGCTCGAGGATATCGAGCCCGTTTCCGCGGCTGACACGAAGGCGTTGCGGTCCGTTTCGCGGCGCACCTGGCGATTTTTTGAAAGATTCGTCACCGCCGACGACCGTTTCCTGCCGCCGGATAATTTTCAGGAAGATCCCAAGCCCGTCGTAGCCCATCGAACTTCTCCCACCAACATTGGGCTGTATCTGCTCTCGGTTCTCGCGGCACGAGACATGGGGTGGCTCGGCACACTGGAAGTGGCAGACCGGCTGGAAGCGACGCTGCAAACCCTGGGCCAACTGGAACTGTACCGCGGCCATTTTTACAATTGGTATGACACGCGCCGCCTGGTTCCGCTCGATCCGAAGTACGTTTCCACCGTTGACAGCGGAAACCTCGCCGCCAATCTGCTCGTTCTTGGAAATGGCTGCCGCGAAATCATTCAGGAACCGTTCGCTGCGTCACGCCCGTTCGCGGGAGTTGCCGACGCGCTGCAACTTTTGCGCGAAACGCTGGAGGACATCGCCGATACCCAACGCACGCATATCGTAACTCGCAAGCAGTTGGCAAACGCGCTGGATTCGCTGGCCGCAATGCTCGAACCGGTTCCTGCCGGCGCAAGAGATTGGGCCGCGCGCTTTCTGGGGATTCAGGAGCACGCCCAGACGGTGGCCGATATCGCTCAAGCCCTGGCTCAGGAACTGGGCGCGCCTCCAGATTCCGAATTGCGCGTGTGGGCTGATGCCGCGCGAGGCAGTCTGGAAAGTCACGCGCGCGATTTGCGGATCATGATGCCATGGCTGCGTCTGGCTCCCAGCGAAGTGCTGGCCATGGCGGAACGTCCGCAGGAACATGCGCCGGACTGGGTCGCCATCGAGCCGTTTTTTCGTCACCCACTTGCTCTGGCAGACGTTCCAGACTGCTGTGAGTCCGCGGTTCGCGAATTGGGAACTCTGCGCGCAAGACTCGCCGCGGATTCCACCACGAATCGCGAAATTCTGCAGCGGATTGATGCTCTCACGCTGGCGCTGAACGCGTCGGCGCGCGATGCATCGGCTCTCACTCGCCGTCTGGTCGCCATCGCGCACACATCCCAAAGCATGTTCGACGCGACGGACTTCACTTTTCTCTTCGATAATTCACGCAAGCTCTTCTCGATCGGTTTTCGCGGCACGGACGGAACGCTGGATAGCAATTGCTACGACCTATTGGCTTCCGAAGCACGGCTCGCCAGCTTCATCGCCATCGCCAAGGGTGATGTGCCGGCGTCGCATTGGTTCCGTCTGGGTCGCGCACTCACTCCAGTGGGCCGCGGCTTGGCCCTGATTTCCTGGTCAGGGTCCATGTTCGAATATCTGATGCCCGCACTCGTGATGCGTTCCCCCGCGAACAGCATGTTGAGCCAGACGTACGAGCAGGTTGTCGTGCGTCAGATCGAATACGGAGAGGAGCGCAGCGTTCCCTGGGGAATTTCAGAATCGGCGTTCAACGCGCGAGACATGGATTTCACGTATCAGTATTCGGGCTTTGGAGTTCCCGGCCTGGGGCTGAAGCGCGGGCTCAGTGAGGACCTGGTAATCGCGCCCTACGCCACGGCGCTCGCCGCGATGATCGACCCGGCGGCTGCCGTGCAGAATTTTGCCAGGCTGGCGCGCGCCGGAGCTGCCGGAGCTTACGGATTTTACGAATCGCTGGATTACACCAGCAGCCGCCTGCCGGAAGGCAAAGACGTCGCGGTGATCCGCGCTTTTATGGCGCATCACCAGGGGATGTCCATCATCGCTCTGGCCGACGTGCTGAATGCCGGCGTGATGCGCGATCGTTTCCACTCGGAACCGATAGTTCGCGCCACCGAATTGCTGTTACAAGAGCGCACGCCGCGCGATGTGTTGGTCGCGCGCCCGCGCGCGGAAGAAGTCACGGCTGCGTCCAAGGTGCGCGAACTGGTTCCTCCGCTGGTGCGCCGCTTCAGCACGCCGCACGATGCGATTCCGCGCACGCAGCTGCTTTCGAACGGACGTTATTCCGTCATGCTCACCTCCGCGGGCTCGGGCTATAGCCGCTGGCGCGATCTCGCTATCACGCGCTGGCGGGAAGACCTCACCTTCGATAACTGGGGTCAGTACATCTTTCTGCGTGACGAACAATCTGGCAACGTCTGGTCCGCCGGTTTTCAACCCGCCGGAATCGAAGCCGATGAGTACGAAGCCATTTTCTTCGAGGACCATGCCGAGATCATCCGCCGCGACCGCTCTCTGACCACGGCTCTGGAAGTGGTAGTTTCCTCCGAAGACGATGCGGAGGTCCGGCGCATTTCGCTGAGCAACGTGGGCATTCGCGCGCGCGACATTCAAGTCACGTCCTACGCGGAACTTTCGCTTACGCCGCAAGCAGCCGATGTTGCTCATCCGGCTTTCGCGAAGTTGTTCGTTGAAACCGAGTTCGTGCCAGACGTCAGCGCGCTGATCGCCACGCGCCGGAAACGCTCCGAAGATGAGACCTCCGTGTGGGTCGCGCACGTGCTGGTCACCGACGCGGAAACCGTCGGAGAGTTGCAGTTTGAAACCGATCGCGCGCGTTTTGTAGGGCGCACCCGCAGTTTGCGCGATCCGGTGTCGGTGATGGATGGCCGTCCACTCTCCAATACCGTTGGTTCCGTGCTGGATCCAATTTTGAGCCTGCGCCGCACCGTGCGCGTTCCTCCCGGCGGCACGGTCCATCTGATTTTTTCCACCATTGCCGCTGGTACGCGCGAAGAGGCGCTGGATCTCGCCGACAAATATCGCGACGCGCGAACCTTTGAGCGTACTCACACTCTGGCTTGGACGCAGGCGCAGGTGCAACTGCATCACCTGGGCATCAGCTCCGAAGAAGCGCTGCTATTCCAGCGCCTCGCGAACGCCGTCCTCTACGTGGACCCGTCGTTGCGTCCCACCGCCGATGTGCTGGCGCGCAGTTCGCTGGATATTTCCACGCTTTGGTCGCAAGGAATCTCCGGCGATCTGCCGATCATCCTGGCACGAATTGACGATCCCGACGACGTGGACATCATCCGGCAAATGTTGCGCGCGCACGAATACTGGCGCATGAAGCAATTGTCGGCAGACGTCGTCATCATCAACGAAAAAGCCGCGTCTTATGTCCAGGAGTTGCAAGATTCGCTGGAAGCTCTGGTACGCGGCAGCCAGCTGCGGCTTTCTCCCGATTCCGGTGGTGTAAGCGGGAAAATATTCCTGCTGCGCGGCGACCTCTTGACGCCAGAGGCGCGCACGCAACTACAAGCCATCGCGCGCGCAGTGCTATTGAGCCGCCGTGGCACACTCGCCGAGCAGATCGTACGTTCGCAATACCCGGAACCGGCGGAGCGTACCCTGGCGCGTCCAGCGCGGGGCGCGAAATCTCCAGACGCTCGGTTGCCGCAGCAAACTTTGCAATTCTTCAATGGACTCGGCGGCTTCGCGGATCGTGGTCGTGAATATGTAATCTCTCTCAACGAGGGTTTGCGCACGCCCGAGCCGTGGGTCAACGTCATAGCCAATCCATCGTTCGGATTCCTGGTCTCAGAGTCCGGCTCGGGGTTCACGTGGTCGCTGAATAGTCATGAAAATCAGCTTACCTCGTGGTCCAACGACCATATTTTCGACACGCCGGGCGAAGCGATCTACATTCGCGACGAAGGCACTGGCGAAGTATGGACGCCCACAGCGCTGCCTGTAAGGGATGAAACCGCGAGCTATCAGGCCCGTCATGGCCAGGGCTACAGCCGATTCCTGCACGGATCGCGCGGCATCGCCCTGGAACTCTTGCAATTTCTGCCCGTGGAAGATCCAATCAAAATCTCACGGCTCACATTGCGCAACGATTCGGATCGCCTGCGTCGGCTCTCCGTCACTGCGTATGCGGAATGGGTGCTGGGCAGTTCGCGCAGCGCGACGGCGCCCTACATCATCACGGAAATCGAGCCGCAGTCGAAAGCCATTCTCGCACGCAGCGCCTGGGGCGGTGAATTCGGCGGGCGCATCGCTTTCGCCGATCTGCGCGGGCAACAAACCTCCTTCACTGGCGATCGGAGCGAATTTTTCGGCCGCAACGGAACTGCCGACCGTCCCGCGGCGCTCGAACGTGGCGTACCGCTGTCAGGAAAGATCGGTCCCGCCCTCGATCCTTGCGCCGCGCTGCAAACCACTATTGAGCTGCGCCCTGGCGCGCGCGCCGAAGTCGTATTTTTCCTGGGCCAGACAGCAAACCGTGAACTGGCCCGCGATTTGCTGATGCGTTATCGCACCTCCGACCTCGATAAAGTTTTCGCCGAAGTCACCCGCCGCTGGGACGAAATCCTCGAGACCGTGAAAGTCTCCACGCCCGATCCCAGCATGGATGTGCTCCTGAATCGCTGGCTCCTGTATCAAACACTTTCCTGCCGCGTCTGGGCCCGCGCCGGTTTTTACCAGGTAAGCGGTGCCTACGGCTTCCGCGACCAATTGCAAGACGTGATGGCGCTGAACATTTCCAAACGCGGAGTGGCGCGCGAACAATTGCTGCGCGCTGCCGCACATCAATTCCCGGAAGGCGACGTCCAGCACTGGTGGCATCCGCCGTCTGGCCGCGGCATTCGCACCCGCATGTCCGACGATCTGCTCTGGCTCCCCTACGCCGTCGTCCAGTTCATCGAAGCCACTGGCGACATGACCGTGCTCGAAGAGGCCATTCCGTTTATCGAAGGCGATCTGCTGGCCGAAGGCCAGAAAGAGTCCTATTTCCAGCCGCGCGTTTCAGAAGCTCGCGCCACGCTTTTCGAACATTGCGCGCGCGCAATAGACCGCAGCCTCGGCGTCGGCAGCCACGGCCTGCCGCTCATGGGCACCGGTGATTGGAACGACGGCATGAACCGCGTCGGCCAGGACGGCAAGGGCGAGAGCGTCTGGCTCGGTTGGTTCCTGCACGCTGTCCTGTGGGAATTTGCAAAACTGGCCGATGGCCGCGCCGAGCATCAACGAGCTGAAACGTGGCGCCTTCACGTCAGCAGCCTTAAGGCAGCGCTGGAACGCGACGGCTGGGACGGTGACTGGTATCGTCGCGCATATTTCGACGATGGCACCCCGCTCGGCTCCGCGCAGAATACCGAATGTCGTATTGACGCAATCGCGCAGTCCTGGGCAATCCTGAGTGGCGCTGCTGAACCAGGCCGCGGAGTCCGCGCCATGGCGGCAGCGGATCAGCAACTCATCCGCCGCCAGGATGGACTGATCCTTCTGCTCACTCCGCCATTCAATCATCCCGATCACGATCCCGGATACATTAAGGGCTATCTCCCCGGCATTCGTGAGAACGGTGGACAGTACACCCACGCCGCCACGTGGACTCTCATGGCTTTCGCCGAGCTAGGCGATGGCGACAGGGCCGTCGAGCTGTTCCGCATGATGAATCCCATCAATCGCGCCGACACGCGCGCCAACGTGCAGCGCTACAAAGTTGAACCGTACGTTATGGCCGGGGACATCTATGCCGAAGCGCCGCACATCGGCCGCGGCGGTTGGACTTGGTACACCGGATCGGCGGGATGGCTGTACCGCGCTGGTATCGAATCAATACTGGGTTTCCGCGTGCGCGGAACTTCACTTTCGATTGATCCCTGCATCCCGCGCAACTGGCCGGGGTACAGCCTCGAGTTCCGTTACCACTCCGCCGTTTACAAGATCACCGTGGAGAATCCCTCCGGCGTTGCGCGCGGCGTGGCTCTCACCGAACTTGACGGAAAACTCCTGGCCGGTTCTGCCCCGATTCACTTGGTAGACGACGGCGTAGTGCATCAGGTGCGCATCGTATTAGGGTGAGAACAGGACCCCAACAATAGGCTGCCCAAGGGGGCCCCACGTTCGTCGAAACAGTCATTAGGTTGATTTCATACGCAGTTACATTAGCTCGCGGGTTCGTCTAACATTAATTGTGCGGACTAGGGACATATTGAGGCCAAGACAGCTGTCACGCCGGGAACTGCTGCGGGATTTGGCGGCGCTTTCAGCCTGCGCGCTTCCGATCGGCGGAGGGTGTTCGCTCCAGCACTCGGTTTCCCACCAGCACCCCCTTCAAAGCCAACAGGCCCCCTTGTCATCGCAGCTCCCGCCGCCCAGCTACCTCTCGCCCAGAGACGATTCCTTTCTCGAGGAGCTAGAAAAAGCGATCTTTCAGTATTTCTGGGACCAGACAAATCCTAGTACCGGAATGGTGAAGGACCGCTGCAACGTGCGCTCCTCAGACAACGGAGTCGTAAGCAGTATCGCGGCCACCGGCTTTGGCTTGACGGCGCTGTGCATCGGCGAAAAACGCGGATATGTTTCCTTTACTCTCGCGCGCGAACGGGTAATCAACGCCCTTCGTTTTTTATGGAAGAAGCTGCCCACTCAGCGCGGATTTTTCTATCACTGGGCCAATATTAATACCGGCGAGCGCCTATGGCAGTCCGAATTCTCCTCGATTGACACGTCCATACTCCTCTGCGGAATTCTCACGTGCCGCGCACATTTCGAGCACTCGGAGATCAGCGATCTCGCGCACCAAATTTTCAATCGCGTGGATTGGAACTGGCTGTCCGAAGATACGCGCATTCTGCCGCACGGCTGGAGCCCCGAAACTGGTTTCCTGCAGTACCGCTGGGACAGTTACAGCGAAATGATGATGATGTACCTGCTCGGCCTGGGCTCCACGTCCCACGCGCTCGCTCCCGCCACGTGGGACGCGTGGAAGCGCACCATCTTCGAATTCGACGGAATCAAATTCATTGGCTCCTACGCTCCACTTTTCGTCCATCAATACTCGCAGGCCTGGTTCGACTTCCGCGGCAAGCGCGACCTTTATGCGGACTATTTTCAGAATTCGATCCTCGCGACGGACGTGCACCGCCGATTTTGCCTGAGTCTTGCAAATAAATTTCCGGATTACAGCGATGATCTCTGGGGGATTACGGCTTCGGATTCGATCAATGGCTACCGCGTGTGGGGCGGTCCGCCGGAGACCGGCCCGATCGATGGCACCATCGTTCCGTGCGCTGCCGCCGGGTCACTTCCGTTTATGCCAGGCCCGACGATGCGTGTGCTGCGCAACATTGACAATCGTTACGGTGCAGGCACGTGGAGCCGCTATGGATTCGTGGACGCGTTCAACCCGCTCACCAATTGGTACGACAGCGACGTGGTTGGAATTGATGCCGGAATCACCATGGTTATGGCTGAAAACGCGCGCACTTCGTTTGTGTGGGACACCTTCATGAAGAATCCGGAGGCGTTACGGGGCATGGAACGTGCGGGATTTAAATCCTATCAGCCGTTGGCACCGCAGGAACTCGTCGGCATGCACCCGCGTCCGACGCCATAAGAAATTGAGGCAGGGAGGCGGGGCGCGACTCGCCGCAGTGGTCATTCCCGCCGCGGGCCAAACACGATAGTGACCGGCCTTCAGAAATACTAGCGGTAATTCGCGGCCTGCAGCTCAAACATTTCCGCATAATGGCCGCCCACTTTGAGCAGCTGGTCGTGCTGGCCCTGCTCGGCAATCTCGCCGTCCTTCAGGACCAGAATGCGGTTAGACATCTTCACGGTAGAGAATCGGTGCGAGATCAGCAGCGACATTTTTCCTTCCGTCAATTCCGAAAACCGCTGAAACACTTCGTGCTCGGAACGCGCATCCAGCGCCGCCGTAGGCTCGTCCAGAATCAGCAACTGCGCGTCGCGCAAGTAAGCACGCGCGATCGCAATCTTCTGCCATTCGCCGCCGGAAAGATCCACAGCACCCTCAAAACGTGAACCGAGAACCTGATCGAAGCCCTTCGGCAGCCTGCGAATCGCCTGTTCCGCAAGGCTCTTATTGGCAGCCGCGCGAATCTGGAACGGATTATTGCGCTCCTCGATGCGGCCCACCGCGATGTTGGCCGAAGCCGTCATCTCATAGCGCATAAAATCCTGAAAGATCACGCCAATTTCCTGCCACAGGCTTTCCAAGTCGTATTCGCGCAGGTCCCTGCCATCCAGCAGAATCTGTCCTTCCGTCGGATCGTACAACCGCGTCAGCAGCTTCACGATGGTGGTTTTGCCCTGGCCGTTTTCGCCGACGATGGCGATGCGCTCCGAAGGCGCCAGCTTGAAACTTACGTTTTTCAGGATCATCCGCGAGCTGCCCGGATATGCGAACGATACATTCTTGAATTCAAATCCCTGCAGAATTTTCTTGGGAGCTGGCAACGCACCGGGCTTCGAGAAAATCTTTGGCTTCACCGCAAAGAAGTCCAGCAAGTCCGTCATGAACAAGGCCTGGTTCGCGATCTCCGAAAAAGTAGTGAATACCGCCTGAATGTTGGAGCTCGCGCCGCCAATGGCGCCAGCCAGAAAAATCATGGTGTCCAGCGTGATTGCGCCGATCACGGTGTGGTAAATCACGAACGCATATGTCCCGTAATAACCCGCCACTCCCACCATGGCCAGCAGCGACCCGATGAAGAGCCGGTGTCGCGCCACGCCTATCGTCTGATCGTGCAACTCAGTGGCAACGTCGGAATACCGGCCCACCAGGAACGGAGCAAGTCCAAATAGCTTCAACTCTTTCGCGCCTTCTTTGGTGCCGCCGAGCAGCCGCAAATAATCAAGTTCGCGGCGCGCGGGAGTTTGCTGGAAGCTCAGCGAATACCCCAGGAACGCAAAATGCGTCTCGCCCAGAAATGCCGGCACCACGCATGCCACCAGCGCGATCAGCAGCCAAGGCGAATAAACAAATATTCCCGCCGCCAGGCTGACAGTCGTGACCGTTTCCTGAATCAGTCGGCCCGAAATCTTGATCATCTGCACGCGGTCGGTGCTTTGCACACGAGCGCGCTCGAGCTTGTCGTAAAAGACCGGATCTTCGTAGGACATCAAGTCCAGATTCGCTGCGTGCTTCATCAGGCGCACGCTAATATGCTTCATGAACCGTTCGGCGAGCGTGGTGTCGCAGAAATCAATCACGCGCATCAGAATCGCCGCAAATCCTGCGAGTCCGAATTCTAGAGTCACCAGCGTCCAGAAATAATGTGGCAGCGGCGTTTGCTTGGCGTGTAAGGCATAAATTGCCGCAATGATAATCTGCGTGACCTTCAACACGGAAAGCGGAATCAGCGCAGCCACCACGCGGGAAGTCAGGTTCGCGACCGCCACGCCAGGCGCAGCGTCCCAAACATATTTCATTACGGGTGGAATGTTCTTCAGTGCGCGGATGCGCTCTGCCCATCTAGGGCTAGGTATATCCTCGGCGGGATTCACATCTTTGCCGGCTGGGTTGCCAACTAGAGCTCTTGTACTCACGACTGGGTCTCCATTCTCGAGTGTTGCTGTCGCGACCAGCGATCATGTTCAGCGACGGGACTCATTATCTGGTTGTGCATGTCTGCTGCCAATGCCCGATTCCCCGTAACTTGCTAATAAGTAAAGACCTACGGATTTGGCCGAAATCTTGCTCCGCGATTTTTTTCGTGGTCACGGAAAGTTCTACTCGAAATCGAATCCCGCGAAGAAACGTAGAGTGGAGAACCATGCAGACAATCAGCAAAGCATCGACGTCCCGAACACTTCCAACCCCATTCAAGAATACCTGAAAAACCTGATCTGCGCGATGTCCCAGAAGAGCGTATGGTTGAATTGTGGCTACTCTCGTCACCACAGAACCACGCGGAACGATTGGCTCCACCTGGGCGAAAGTTCAGAATTTTGGGCATAACTTGAAGACCAAAGCCAAGCGCACGCTATGGCGCTCCAAAGATGGCTGGCGCCAATTAACCGCCGGAATGGAGACCGCAGATCTCTGGATGCAATTCAAAGCGGAGGCCCAGGCCAGCTCCAGCCTTTACAAGCGCGACGTTGACTGGCACGCCGTGCATTCGCAGCAGGCCTGGAAGCAGCCATTCAAGATCGGCGCCGCGCTCTTTGCCGGGATACTGAAAAAGCTTTCGCCGGCGCGACGCGTGTTGCTGGTATCCAGCCTCCTTCTGGCTTGCCTCTCGGTCATCGGTTTTGAGTTTCTATTCGTCACGACCAAGGTGGAATTTCTCGCCGCCTTCGCGGGCATGTTGATCCTGCTGATCATGGTTCTGGGTGATCACGTCGCCATGAAGCGCGACATTGAAATCGCCCGCGAGATTCAGCGCTGGCTGGTCCCCCGGGTGCCGCCCGAAGTTCCCGGAATTGATATGGCGTTCGCCACTCGCCCCGCCAACACTGTAGCTGGTGATTACTACGACGCCTTTCGTCGCGCTGCCGATGGCCCGCTGCTGCTCGCCGTCGCCGACGTTTCCGGCAAAAGCGTGCCTGCAGCCATGCTCATGGCGAATTTTCAGGCCAGCCTCCGCGCGCTCGCCGGCGCGCCAGGCTCGCTTTCGCAATTAGTCACGGATTTGAATCGGCTGGCGTGCGGGAACAACCTGAATGGCCGGCGTTTCACCACCGCGTTCCTGGCTGAGCTGAATCCCGCCCCGGCGAACTCAACTATCTTTCGGCAGGCCACAACGCGCCGATGCTGGTGCGCCAAGACGGAAGCATCGAGCGCCTGAATTCCGAAAGCATGCCCCTGGGAATCGAGCTGACAGAAAAGTTTGTGGCGGGCAAGACGATGCTGGAACTCGACGACCTGCTGGTGATTTACACCGACGGCGTCACCGAGGCGCAGAACGAAAGAGATGAACAGTTTGGCGAGGACCGTCTTCTCGCGCTGCTGCAATCGAGAATTAAGGAACGAGCGGCGGTAACACTTGCAGGAATTATGCAACGTCTGGACGAATTTGTGGGCGTCGCCCCGCAGCACGACGACATCACCTGCCTGGTCGTCAGCCGTACATAGCCCGCAGCGGCGATTGGTCGTTTCAGCAGCGCTCGATGATCATTGCTATCCCCTGACCCACTCCGATGCACATAGTACACAGCGCGTAGCGGCCCGTCATCGCGTGCAATTGATACATCGCCGTGGTGGCCAGGCGCGCGCCGCTCGCTCCCAGCGGATGTCCGATCGCAATCGCTCCGCCATTGGGATTCACATGTTGCGCGTCGTCCGGCAAACCCAATTCTCTCGTCACCGCCAGCGCTTGCGCCGCGAACGCCTCGTTCAGTTCGATCACATCCATCTGCGAAATTTTCAGTCCCGTCTTCTCAAGCAGCTTCTTGGTCGCCGGCGCTGGCGCGATCCCCATAATCCCCGGTGCCACTCCCGCGACGGCCGTCGCCAGCACGCGCGCCCGCGGCGTTAGTCGGTACTTCACAGCCGCCGACTGCGATGCCAATAGCAACGCACACGCGCCGTCGTTTATTCCGGAAGCGTTTCCAGCGGTTACGGTGCCGTTCGGCTTGACAATTGGTTTCAATTTCGCGAGGCCGTCCAGAGTCGTGTCCGCCCGCGGATGCTCATCCGCATCGAAAATCTTCGCATCGCCCTTCTTCTGCGGCAGGGGCACTGCAACGATCTCCTGCTTGAAAAATCCGGCGGCGTTCGCGCGCGCCCAGCGCTGCTGCGTTCGATACGCAAACGCATCCTGATCCGCGCGGCCGACCTGATATTCCTCCGCCACGTTCTCCGCCGTTTCCGGCATCGAATCCACTCCGTATTTGGCCTTCATCAGCGGGTTAACGAAGCGCCAGCCGATGGTGGTATCGAATGTCTCCGCGTTGCGGCTGAACGCGCTGTCCGCTTTCCCGGTCACAAACGGAGCGCGCGTCATACTCTCTACTCCGCCCGCAATCATCAGTTCCGTCTCGCCGGATTTGATCGCGCGCGCCACGATCCCCAGCGCATCCAGGCTCGACCCGCACAGCCGGTTGATCGTCGCGCCCGGCACTTCCTTCGGCAGTCCTGCCAACAGTAGCGCCATGCGCGCGACGTTGCGATTATCTTCGCCGGCCTGGTTCGCGCAGCCGTAGATCACGTCATCCAACGCCGCCCAATCCACGCCCGAATTTCGCTCCTGCAATGCGCGAATGGGAATCGCCGCCAGGTCGTCGGTGCGAACCGTAGCGAGCGAACCACCGTACCGGCCAAACGGCGTGCGCACCGCATCACAAATGAAGACTTCGTTCACAAATTTTCTCCACGCTATTCGATGAGGATGTCGGCGCTCTCGATTCGCAGCCATCGCGAAGCTTCAGCGAGCCTGAAACCGCGAGCGCGATTATCGGTCAGCAACCGATCTTATCCAGTCCAGTATATCCGACCAGCCTGCAGTTTCCGCCGCCGCGCGCTTCACAGGAAATAGAAACTTCGTGTAAGCTATCGCCATGAGCGAAAAAATACGCAAGAGCGACGCCGAATGGCGCGCAAAGTTGGACGATAATCAGTATTACGTCACGCGCAAGCAGGGAACTGAGCCGCCCTTCACCGGCGAATACGAAAACGAGGAAGCCGAAGGAACCTACAACTGTGTCTGCTGCGGCCAGCCGCTGTTTTCTTCCGACGCAAAATTTCATTCCGGCTCAGGCTGGCCCAGTTATTACCAGCCGGTCGCCGCGGATAACGTGGAACTGAAACGCGACATCAGCCACGGCATGGTTCGCACCGAAGCCATCTGCAGCCGCTGCGATGCACATCTGGGTCACGTGTTCGACGACGGTCCCGATCCCACCGGCCTGCGATTCTGCATCAATTCCGCCGCGCTAAAGCTCGAGGAGAAAAAGAAAGACGAGAAGTAGGCATTCTACTATGCTCCCAGCAATCGAAAACGACCGCGTCACATAAGCAAACTAGTGGTTGAAGTACATCACGAGAGGATGCTCGTTCCCAGGATTCGAATCGGTCGAGATTCCGTGGAAGCTTCCTGGTGAAGCGATGTAGAACACCATGGTCGACGGCAAGCCGATTGTGGAGCCGATCTGCATCGTCCCGCGCCCAGTCGGCCCCACAACGTAATTGGGTATCACCACCGTCTGATCGGTGTGCGGCGTTCCGTCGTTGTCCGCTTCATCCAGGATTCCCGTCATTGATCCGTTGCCATTCAGCGAGTTCAGCTGCCCAGTGATATTTATCGCCGCCGGATCTAAAGTCGTTTCGGCGCTCAACGTGTAACCGCCGAGTATCGAACTGCTCGAGAAGGGAGCAGTGCTAGTTTGGGCGTCGAGCGAGCCATAACTGACAGCAGAATCCGAACCGATCAAGATTCCCTGATTGGGCGCCGTCAAGTAAGCCGCGGCAAACTGCGCGCCCAATCCGGTGAATGCCATCCGCCCGTTCGTGCTGGGGTCCGCGATGTAAGTCCCTGTCGCGGTATTGTTCGCGGTGACCGTCCCGCCGTCGTTCTGGTCATAGCTGACGCTCGCGACGCTGCTGCCGTTACCCGTCAGCAGCCCCGCCAGGACCGTCGCGTTGCTTCCATCCAGCCCGCTGTCTGTCGCCACACTGATTCCGCCCAGAGCCGTTGCGTCGAACGCCGTGCCCGCCCGTTGCAGGAACAGCTCGCCGCCCAGCCGCGGGTGCGTGGCGTCAGTGGGATCAATGGCCATCAGGAAAATGTCCGTGGGAGAAACGTAGTAGAAAGTGTATTCCGCGGTCACTTGTGCCGACGCAGGGATCTGGTATGTCAGGAACAACACGCCCTTATCGTTGTTTGAAGTAACGAAAAAGTTTCCGCTTACGGGCACCGCCGGACTATATGTCCCTCCGTCGTTGACGTCGAACATTCCCGGGGTCAGCAGGGAAACGCCATCGGCGTGCGTAACGCCGACGATCACTTCCGATTTTCCCAGGTTGTCCTGCCCGTCTAGTTCGAACACATAATTTCCGCTGAAAGTTGACGCGCTTAAACCTCCGCCAATGATTGGCTTGATGATTCCCGATCCATGCGTCTGTGGCGTCCCGGTCGTGTCGTTCTCGATCATGTGGAAGTTCCCGCCGGAATCCTCAGCCAGTATGTAATTCGTGGTGCTGATCGCGCCCTTGCTGTTCGTAACGATCAGTTGCATGGTGCCGCGGCCATCGCTCCCGATGCTGTAGGTTCCGGTAAAAGACGACCCCGTGAACACGCCCAGCGTTCCGCCCGAACGATTGCTGTCCAGCTGCCCGCCCTGAATCGTGCCGCTGCCGTTGGCCGTGAAGTTGCCCGCTATCTCTACGTTGCCGCCCGAATCGAACCCATGGAACAGGAAGCTGTACGGGCCGCTGAACAGCGTGTTGGAGACTGCGGTGCCGGTGTTGATCACGATGCTCAAGGATTGTGCCGCGGATTTCGTTAAATTCGCGTCCTCCACTTGTACTGAGAGATTCGCGGTAGTCTTCAGGATTGGTATGCCGGAGATGATGCCCGTTGCCGCATTCAACTTCAGCCCCGAGGGAAGCTGTCCTCCGACGATGCTCCAGACGTAAGGAGTCACGCCGCCTTTAGCCACCAGATTTGCCGTATAGGCGGTGGCCACATCGCCCGCAGGCAGTGGTGGCGTCACTGCTTGCAGCGGAGTCACCGCGATGATCGAAATAGTTACGCCGGTCGCTGACGAAGCGTGCTGCGGCGGAAGCGCCGAATCCGACACCGTCGGGAAAAACGTGTAAACGCCGGCGGTCGTAGGTGTGCCGCTGATCAGCCCGGACGAAGTATTCAGTTCCAGTCCTGGCGGCAACGTTCCCGGTGGCACGAACCAGGTCAGTGGCGGAACGCCTCCGGAGGACCCGATCGTAGAGGCATAAGCAGTGCCGGTAAAACCGTTGGCCATCGCCGTGGAAGTAATCGAAAGTGGCGGCGGTGGATTAATCGTAACCGTGTAGACCGGTGAAGGCACGGTCAAAGGCGGAGTCCCGAAGTCCGTGGCATTGATTGTGAATATGGATGTCCCTGTGCTGCTGGGCGTGCCGATAATTGTTCCGACATTATTCAGTTTCAGGCCCGCAGGCAGCTTGCCGGTGCCCACGGTATATGTAATTGGCGCAACTCCGCCGCTGGTGATGATTGTTTGGTTGTAGGCAACACCGTTGGAGCCGTTCGGCAGGGACGTGGTTGTGAAAGTCACCGGCAGCACGATGGTGATCGTCGCTGTCTCGGTGACACCCGCATTCGCCTTGGAGATCGCTTCCAGGCTTACGCTGATGCCCGTGGTGAGTCCCGACGGAGCGGTATACGTCACCGACGTACTGGTGACGTTGGTCAAGGTACCGCAACTCGACCCGGCACAGCCCGTACCTGTCAGCGGCTGCCACGTCACTCCCAGGTTGCGCGTATCATTGCCGAGTGTCGCCTCGAAAAGTAGCGCTTCCCCTTGGTCCATGGTAGCGGTCTTGGGGGTAATCGCCAGCGTGATCGAGCCGTTTCCTCCTCCGCCGCAGCTCGAAATGAACGTCAGACTCAGAAAAACAACCAGCGCGCACGCGAGCGACATCAGCCGATTCCAGCGCGCTCCTCTCGCCGCGTTCTCCCTCTTTCTCAGCGCCAAAGACCTAGTCATTCGGGCATACACCTTCAATGTCGTCATAGCACCTTGGATTTCTCTTTCGGATCCGCCCGGAACGGAGGGAGTCGCTCCCACATCGAACCATTGGCTCATTTAACGAAACTAGTTGAATAACAAAACCGCCGCAGCGTGTCAACGCACATCTCCAGCGCGCCCCGAGCCCGCAGCCGCCAACAAACGCCTATACCACCCAGAGTTTTGATTTGCGATAATGCGCCCCATCGGTCAGCCATAAGGATGCAGACCAGCCGAACCTCGTTGCCCGGCGTTTGCCGCCATTTTTTCGCTTGGCGCACACGCAGGGCCCGCGCTTGGCCGAACCAAGAATAGACGCGTCTGTCGTAGAGTTAGGCCCGCTGACGCCGGAGGCATTAATAAGCTGGTGAGCAGCAGGAGAGGATCGTGAAACTCTGGCGTGCTGCTGTGCTGTTCGGCTCGCTATTTATTTTCGCCGCGATTTCCTGGGCGCAGGCTTCCCGTGGCAGCATCATCGGTCACGTCGAAGACGCCTCCGGCGGCCGCATTCCTAAAGCCACAATCGTGGTTGATGCTCAGGCCTCCGCCATGCAGCGTACCGCTACCAGCGATAACCACGGAGACTTCCGTGTGGATAACTTGCCCGCTGGCCACTACCACGTGAGCGTCACCGCCCCCGGATTCGCCGAGGCAGACTCGGACCTGGCAGTCGTGGTCAGCATGGCAAAGGAAATCACGGCCACGCTGCAGCCCGCCGTCGTGCAACAGACCGTGAAGGTGCATGCTCAGGCATCCTCGATCAGCACCCAGCAGCTCGATGTATCCAGCGCCGTCCACCAGGGCGCCGTTTCATCCGACGATTTGCAGAACACACCTCTCGGCCATCGCAGCTTCGCAAATATCGCCTACTTGGTGCCCGGCACCGAACCAGTCGAACCCTCCGATCCCACCAAAGCGCGCATCACTGCGGTTTCCTTCGGCGGCAGTTCCGGCCTGAACGTCGAACTCTCCGTGGACGGCGGCGACAATTCCGACGACTACATCGGCGGCTTCCTGCAGAACTATTCGCCGGACGCCGTCCAGGAATTCGTCGTTCGTACCGCGCAGGAAGACGCGGACACCGGCCGCACGACTGGCGGTTCGGTAGTGCTCACTACCAAACGTGGCACCAAAGATTGGCACGGCGACGCCGCCATTTACGAACGCGCAGCTGCGCTAAATGCCCGGCTGCCGATTGATAATCCTCCGCCGGAACCTAAACAGCCTTTCTCGCGCCAGAATTACATCGGCACCATTGGCGGCCCGGTGGTTAAAAACAACGTTTGGTTTTTCTCCTCGTTCGAATACGTTCACGAAGATGCCAGCATCGCTTACAGTCCAGCCAGCATTTCGGAATTCGACGCCTTGGCGGCTCTGGCCACCGCTGGCCTCGTCCCCGAAGTGAATTCGATCGCCGTACCGGAGAACGCTCCCGTTCCGTTTCACGATTATCTTGTGACCACACGTCTTGATTGGACGCAATCCGCCCGCTCGCAATGGTTCCTGCGCTACGCCCTGGATCGTTACACCACTTTCAACGATCTTGTTCAGCAAGCGACCTTGCCATCCGTCGGCGCCACCTCGCGTTCGAGTTACATGAACTTGCTGCTCAGCCAGCAATTTGTCTTCAGCCCCACCTGGGTCGGCTCGTTCGTTTTTGAAGGCAGCGGCCTGCACCACACGGAGACGCGCAACGGCGATTTCGGATACGCCCTCGCCTTTCCCTTCAGTTCCACAGACAGCACTATTTCCGGCTTCGAAACTTTTGGTGACAATCAGTTCGTCACTCCCATCACCGCGTTTCCGATGCTGCGCAACCAGCAAAAATATCAGTTCCGTTACGACCTCACTCACCCCGTCGGCAAGCACACCCCTCGGTTCGGAATTAATTTCATCCACGAACCGGTCCTGACCGGCGCGCTATCAGGCAACGCCGAAACCCTGATCCAATATCCGGAAAATCCCAGCTTCTACGCCGCGAATCCATCCCAGTTCTACAACGATCAAACCTGCACGCAACCTGTTCCGGCGGGAATAAACTGCACTGCAACTCCCGCGGCAGATGGCAGCTTTGTCCAGAATGTTCAGCGCCTCGGCTTCTACGCCGAAGATTCCTGGCGCATGACGCCGCGCCTCACCGTGAATTACGGCTTGCGCTACGACACGACTTTTGGATTGTTCACCGCTTCTGGCCGCAGCCAGTTGGAAAATCCGGCGTACCTCACGTTAAAAGCCTTGGACATCCCGCTCGTCACCAGCGCCCCGCAGGATTATCGCCACGCTTTCGCGCCCCGCATCGGCGTCGCTTATACCGTGGGCCAGTCCGCTTCCACGGTCCTCCGCGCGGGTTTCGGCCTCTTTTACAACGATCTGGCGCAAAATGGCTGGGTCACGGCTTTCCAGGCAGTGAACGCGCCTCCTCTCCCCTGCGTCATGCCCACCGACCCCGGCTGCCTTCCGCCCGGCTCCGCTGGCGCCCTAATTGACGGCCGCTACAACACTCCCTACGCCATCCACGCCACCGCGGGCGTCCAGCATGCGTTCAACGATCAATGGCTGGTCAGCGCGGATTTCACCCATGAAGAAGGCAATCACGGCTATCGCCGCTACGATTACACCGCGGGCTTGAATCTGCCGGCAGACGCGCCAGACATCGCGCTGTTCAAGAGCGACAATCGCTCAAGTTACAACGGCCTCTCGATTCACCTGCAAGGCAATGTCTCGCGCCGTTTCAATCTCATCGCGAACTACACACTTTCCAAAGCGCAGACATGGGGCTGCGTGTTAGGCGAGCTATTCGACTACGTGAATGGCGTCTGCAATCCGCTGGATCCCTTTGCGAAAGGGGATTACGGTCCTTCGGGCGAAGACGTCACCGATCGTTTCGTCCTTGCCGGTGTATTCCACCTTCCCGGCGGATTCGACGTCTCGCTCCTTGGTCAAGCTGAAACCGCTCGTCCCTTCACCATCACCAATACCGACGGCACGGACCGCATTGTCGTCAACGGCGTCAAAACTTCGCTCGATGAATTTCGCGGCACTACCTACATCCAGTGGGATCTCCGAGTCAGCCGTCCGTTCACAATCAAGGAACGGTTTACCGCGACTCCCTTCATCGAATTCTTCAATATTTTCAACCGCAATAATCCCGGCGCGAACTACGTCACCAATGTCGCCGCGTTCCCCGTGCCGGTGAACGACACTTCCAACATCACCGGCATCTGCGCCAACCCGCCCACTTGTTCCACTTTCACTCCCATCACCAGCCTGAAGCAATTGAGCTTTCCCGCAGGCGCGCTCGGCGACTTCTTCGGCCCCGGCACAACGGTGGGAACCGCGTTCGCCGCTCAAATCGGCGGCCGCTTCACGTTTTAGTGTCAATGACGCGGCAGGGAATGGCATCGAAGATCCACTTACGCGTACGGCGGGAGCCACTAGCAGCGCAGCAAGCAGCGCTACGACGAAAACCGCAGAAAATCTTTTCGCGTTGCAGACTCCAGGTTCGATTTGCTGCAGATCATACTGAGAAACTGGCGGCCGCGCCAGTTCGGCAACTGCTTCTCAGAAGTATGCATCCAACGTGGGGCACATAAGGTCGCTGCACGTCTGCGCGTCCCTAAAATCACTCGCCGCTTCTCAAGCCCCCGCGTGATTTTCAATTTGCGCCGTTTTTTAGTATAAACATTTGTTTGGAATTGTCCGGCGCTCGTGCCGGTCGTATCTGAGCGGGAGGAACGCATTGATAGAAGTTCAGGATTTGACGAAAGCATACGGCGCAGTCACGGCCGTGGATCACGTTTCTTTTACCGTAAATAAAGGTGAAATTTTAGGTTTCCTCGGACCGAACGGCGCCGGCAAGACCACCACCATGCGCATCCTCACCGGCTACATGCCCGCCACCTCCGGCACCGCGAAGATCGCGGGCTTCGACGTCTTCGGCGATTCCATGGAAGTCCGCCGCCACATCGGCTACCTGCCCGAAGCACCGCCCGTGTATCCCGACATGACCGTCGAGGATTATTTGGACTTCGTTGCGCGCATCAAGAACGTCCCATCCGATAAACGTCCCGCACGCGTCACCGATGCGATGCAAAAAACAAATTTGGAGGATCGCCGCACGCAGCTGATTAAGCGCCTTTCCCGCGGCTACAAACAGCGGGTAGGCATCGCGCAAGCGCTGGTCCACGATCCGGACGTAATCATTCTCGACGAACCCACCGTCGGCCTCGATCCCAAACAAATCATCGAAGTGCGCAACTTGATCAAAGGCTTGGCGGGAAGTCACACCATCATTCTTTCCACGCACATTCTCCCGGAAGTCAGCATGACCTGCGACCGCGTGGTGATCATCAACAAAGGCAAAATCGCCGCCGTGGACACGCCGCAAAACCTGACCTCACAGCTCAAAGGCGGCCAGAAAATCCGCGTCGAAGTACAGGCTCCGGAAAAAGCTCTGCGCGATGCGCTCGCCCAAGTCTCCGGCACTACGCGCGTGGAAACGGAACAGCTTCCGTCCCACGGGCACCTAGTAGCTATCGTACAAACCGCGCAGGGCGCCGACATTCGCAGCGCCATCGCCGCAAAAATCGTGCAGAATGGCTGGCCGCTTTTCGAATTGCGCGGTGTCAGCCTCAGCTTGGAAGAAATTTTCCTGGAATTGACCACCGACGACGCCGCGCACGCGCAGGCATCCTCGAACTGACCCGAGTGCGGAACTTTTACCAAGGAGTCTGAAAAACGATGCGTAACCTCTACGCCATCTATCGCAAGGAAATGCGCCACTATTTCGTCTCGCCTGTCGCATACGTCTGCATCGGCTTATTTTTGCTGCTCAGCGCGGTGTTCTTCAATTTCTTCTTGTCCGCGGTCATTCAGCAATCGTTTCAAATGGAAATGCAGAGCATGCAGTTCGGCATGCCGCCGCAATTTGACGTTCCCGGCCAGGTAAGGCGGGCTTTTCTAGGCTTGCTCTCGACGCTCATTCTCTTCATCACACCATTTCTCACCATGGGCATCTTTGCCGAAGAGCGCAAGCGCGGCACCATGGAATTGCTGATGACTTCGCCGATCAGCGAAATTCAGATTGTCCTCGGGAAGTTCTTCGCTGCGTTATCGCTCTTCGCGGTCATGCTTCTGCCCACGGCCGGGTACCTCGTTTACATGTATCTTCACAGCGATCCAGTTCCGGCGTGGCGGCATGCTACTCGCAGCCTATGCTGGAATTCTGCTCCTCGGTGGCTCACTGCTCGCGATCGGCATGTTTCATCTCGTCGCTCACCGAAAATCAGCTCATCGCTGCTGTGCTCACTTTCGTAGCCTTCCTCTTGCTCTGGATCGTGGATTTGGGACACACCGCTGAAGGCGCCCTGGGTTCCGTGTTGGGGTATCTTTCCGCCAGCCGCCATTACGACGATTTCGCCCGCGGCATCATCGATACTTCCGGCCTCATTTATTACTTCAGCTTCATCCGGTTTTGTTCGTTTTCCTAACCGTGCGCTCGATTGATTCGATGCGCTGGCGTCGTGCATAATTCCAACCGCGCGCGGCTCGCAATTCATGGAGGAACTCGCAGTATGAAATGGGATCGCGAAGAGATAGCTAGTTTCATAGGCACGATCGGTGTGGCGATGCTCATCGCCAGCGGCGTGCGTTATTCCATTCAGGGCGAACTGCTCATCACGAGCAAGATTCTCCTGATCGCCGGCGGCGTTTTCGTTTTAGCAGCCGTGGTCCTCGGTTTCCGCGCCATCGTCAGAGCGTTTTCCGGCCGCTCCGCGCAGCAGGGAACGAACACCACGATTCTAGCGGTCGCTGTAATCGCCATTCTCGCCGTCATCAACTTCGTCGGCTTCCGCCATAAAAAAACTTTCGATCTCACCACCGAAAAGCTCTACACGCTTTCCGACCAGACTCGCAATATCGTCAGCAACTTGAAACAAGACCTCACCGTCGCGCGCTTCGATAAAACTCCGAACGCCCCGTTCGACGACCTGATGGGCGAGTACAAAGCCCTCAGCCCCCACTTCAAATATCAATTCGTAGACCCGCAACAGAAGCCCGAAGTCGCGCAAGATTTTGGCGCAACGCACATGGGCGACGTCATCGCCTCCTATGGCACGCGCAAAGAGCATTTGCAGTCTGGCCAAAGAAGCGAACCCGGCGAAGAAGACGTGACCGGCGCCATCGTCAAACTCACCAGCGACAAAGTAAAGGAAGTCTGCTTCGTCACCGGCCACGGCGAAAAATCTCTCACCGATACTTCGCAGGAAGGCTACAGCCAGGTGGATGCCGGCCTGAAGAAAGAAAATTACGCCACAAAAACCGTGAACTTGATCGCGGAAAATGGCGTGCCCGCCGACTGCAGCGCCCTCGTGATTGCCGGACCGAAGCAGACCTACTATCCGCAAGAATCTGCGATGGTCGGTAAATTTCTAGACGCCGGCGGCGACGCGCTAATACAGGTTGATCCGTCGACGGACCCGAAACTCGACGACCTCTTTCAGTCATGGAACGTAGCGGTTGGCAACGACGTGGTCGTGGATGCGAGCGGCATGGGCCAACTCTTCGGCGGCGGTCCGATTATTCCGGTCGTTCAGGATTTTGGCTCCAGCCCGATCACCAAAGGCTTTCAAGGCTCCGTGGCCTTCTTCCCGCTTGCGCGTACCGCTGCCATCGCGGACAAAAACAAAACGATTCCCCAGACGGTCGAGCTGCTGAAAACCTCCGAGCGCAGCTTCACAATTCCCAAGCTCGAGCCCGGCCAAAAGAAAATTTCCTTCGATCCTAAATCAGACAAGATCGGCCCGCTCTCGCTGGGAGTCGCCGCGAACCGCAAGGTAGGTGACAAGGACGCGCGCGTCGTCGTCATCGGCAATTCACAATTTGCCGCGAATCCCTGGGTCACCCAACAACGGAACGGCGATCTCTTCTACAACTCTGTAGATTGGCTCACGCAGGATGAAAGCCTGATCTCCATCCGCCCCAAGAGCGCCACCAACCGCCGCGTCAACCTGTCCGAAGCGCAGTCCGCCATTTTGCACTGGGTGGACTTGGTCTTTCTCCCGGGCCTGGTGATTTTCTCCGGTGTTTACATCTGGTGGAAACGTCGCTAACGCGCACGCACGCCGAGCAAATGAGGAACATTTCCAAACGCCATGATTAAGAAATCCACATTGATTGTCCTGCTGGTCGCGATCATGGTTGGAGTCGCGGCCTATTATTTCGATTGGAAGCGCGGTCAAAAGGAAGCCGCAAACTCACCGCTAGACACCTCCAAACCTGCCTTCACATTACAAGCAGACGACATTTCTTCGCTGACCATCTCCTATCCGGCGGATCCGAAATCCCAGCCAATCCATTTCGAAAAACAAAACGGCGCCTGGCAAATCACCTCGCCTCTGCAGACCGGCGCGGATGATCCATCACTGCAGGGAATTCTGCAGCAACTCGCGTCAGATCGCGTTACCCAGTCCGAGCCAGGCACGCCCGATCGCCTGAAAGTGTTCGGGCTGGATACCCCAGTCGTCGCGCTCGATTTTCAAACGAAGAATGGCGCGAAGCATTCACTGCGGCTGGGTAAGAAAGGATTTCACCGGCGTCTCGGTGTACGCCGTCGTTGACAACGCCAAAGACGTAGCCCTGCTTCCCGAATCCTTGCTGGTCAGCGCCGACAAGCCGCTGCAGGATTTGCGCGACCATTCCGTGCTGCACTTCGTGACCGACGATGTGAAATCGTTCGACCTCAAGAATTCATCTGGCGAACTCGCGGCGGCAAAGGATCACGACCTCTGGAATTTCACCAAGCCCACCGCCGCGCCCGGTAACGGAGACGCCATCAACGCGCTTCTCTCCGCCGTCGCCAACGCTAGGACGACAACCATCGTCAGCGAAACCGCGAACAACCTGCCAAAGTACGGCCTCGCATCTCCAGCAATTTCGTTCACCGCGTCGGATGCCAAACGAAAAACCGCAACGTTGCTGGTCGGAAAGAAGGAAGGTGACGAATATTTTGCGCGAGACGCCGCGCGTCCCACCATCTTCCGCATCAATCAGGACCTGTACAAGAAGCTCTCACAAAATTTCAGCGATCTACGCGACAAGAAGCTCGCGCATTTCGATCCATCAACCATCACTCACGCCGAAATTCACAACGCGAGCGGCGCAATCCTTGCCACGCGCAGGAGCGAAACAGAATGGACTTTGGATTCATCAGCCCAAAAAGACGAGAAACAAAATGACAAGCTGAAGGACAATCAGCAGGCAAAGCCGGTAAGCCTCGACAAGCTGTTTACTCCACTACAGCAAGCCACGGCCGATGAGATAATCGACCACCCGACGCCAGCCATCGTAGCGAAACTAGCAAAGCCCGCTTTCGAAGCGATTCTCACCGACAAGGGCGGAAAGGCACTGAAGATTGAAATCTCGCAAGAATCCGGCGGGTTTGTTTACGCGCGAACGAGCGAATCCCCAACGATTTACAGGCTGAAACCGCAAATTCTCACAGACTTGAACTTCAAGCCCTCCGACTTGACCGAGTAGCCGCAAGCACGGGACAGCGCCGCCAACACCGGCACCCGCCATCCCGCACAAGCGCAAGCCAGGCTAAGCCGCGGCGTGCGCGCCTTCTAGCACGCCTTCGCTAGGCCAAGTAGCTACCAGCAGCACTTTTCCCGTTACGGGAGAGATGTGCACATAGAACACCTGTGCGTCGCTTTTAATTTCATACAGCTCAGGGTGTTTCGGATCGGGAATTGCCGGCGCGCCACTGGCTAGCAAATCACTCAGCTCGGCGATCAACTCCCTGGGGTGGTCTCGCAAGTCTTCAATCTGCATGCCACGTTCCCAGCGCATCACTGTGTTCCTCCCCCCGCTAATATTCGCCCCTCGCTTAGTTATACGGTTAGATGCCGTCAAATGTTGCAGGGCTTCTGAATTTTTCATATTCCATCAAGCCAAAATGGCACCCAGACCCGTCGCCCCAGCCAGAAATAAAGTATAGGAACGTCAACCCCTAACTAGTTACTTGCGCGGCCGCTGCAAACTTGCCATAGTCCCCACAGCGGGGGGACCCACTCAAAGTGACTAAGCAAAAGCTCAAGAAGACCAGCCGCATGAAGCGAGACAAGCGCCGCAAGCACCACCATTGGCAAGTGACCGTGTACTATGCTGACGGCGAAAAATTTGCCCGCGTTTATATAGACCGCGATCGCGCCCAAAAGTTTGCCGAGCGGCAAAAGAAATCTCCTGTCGTCAAGGCCACTCGAATCATGGAAGTTGATTAGTTTCCAGTCTGGCGGCGCCGGCGCCCACGCGTTGCGTAACAAAGACGCCCGCCGCCCCTTCCATTTTTCCGCACCTTCCCGAAAGCTATCTCGATCGCTTGAAGCAGAATTAACGCGCCATTCACCTCGTCCGGCGAATCACGCAGCCTATGCCTTTGAATGTGTAGCGCCCGGTCCCGCGAAGCGGGACCGGGCAGCTGTTGCTTTGCTCGCTTCTGAACCTCGCCCTATTTCTGCTATAGTTGCCGCCCTCTGGACCACGCTGTGGTGTTTTTGTATCAAGGCCGAGCACCTGCGTCGTCGCGGCCAGTAAGTCCTGCGGAGATTTCAGCAGCCATGCCCGATCAAACCTACGTCCCGCATCCCGTGGATACTTCGCATGTAAATCTCGATGACCTGAAACCCTTGCTCGAAAGCCTCGCCCGCAACGCGCACGAAATCTGGGCGCAACAACGCCTCCGCGACGGCTGGACCTACGGCGCGCATCGCGACGACGTCAAGCGCACCCATCCCTGCCTGGTGCCCTACGATAATCTTTCAGAATCTGAAAAGGACTACGACCGAATCATGGTCAACGAAGCTTTGAAGGCCATCATCGCCATGGGCTATAGCATCAAGAAAAGGTGACCCATGCCAGAACCTGCGAAAGCTTCCGCTGACTCCACGCCCGCGTCCGTCTCGATGCCGCCACACCACCGGCGCATTGCGAAAGACGACATGAACGACGCCGCGGAACTCAAAGAGTACGAAACCCAAATCGCGCAGGGCGATCACGCCAAGTATCGCCCCCTATTCACCGCGCTGTCCCTCGTTCAGGACACGATTTTTCAGCCCTTCACACGCTGCGATAAGCAGGCTCTTTACTATCAGAAATGGTACCAGTGGATCTCCATAGCCGCGGTCGTCGGCGGCGCACTCACAATCCTTGTGGCCATCATTGAATTCATCGTCCCGAACCACGAAGCTCTTCTCACGTGGACGGAAGCTGGCGCGGGATTTATCACTCTGGTTCTGATCGCCATCGGCCAAGTCGGACAGTTCAAGGAAAAATGGCTCACGGCACGCTACAAAGCGGAGAATTTGCGCTTGCTCAAATTTCGCAACCTCACCGACTCGCGCCTCTGGTGCCCGCCGATCGACGTGAAATTACTGCGCGAGGAACTCGAGGACGAAGTGCATAGGCTTGAAGGGCACAACTACGAGAAGGCTAAAGCGTGGGCCTCCGAGGGTGTGCACCCGCGCATCTGTGCGCCACCTTGCGAGAACACTTGCGACGAGGCTCTCCATGAATTGATTGATTACTATCGGCCGAAGCGCTTGCACACACAAACCGAGTACCTCTCGCAGAAAGCTGAGAAAAGCGAAAGGACGGGCGCTTGGACCGCCCGGGTCGTGCGCTGGGTTTTCTTTACGAGTTTCGCGTTCGTGCTCACGCACCTGGTGCTCCAGTTGCACGCGAAATATGAAAAAGGCTCGGCGCAAGAAATCGCCGCTAAAGCCGCGCAAGAGCACGGAACGAACGCACACATGAATGGTGCGGATGCCGACACTGCCTCTTCGCACGGCGCGGAGCCCAACACCGCGCCGGTGGACGACGCTCTGTTCGCCATGATCCTGATCGGATTTGCCGCGTCTCTCCCGGTAATTGCCGCCGGCTTTCGTAGCTATCGTGGCTCGCGTGAATTCGAACGGAACGCGCTGCGGCATCAAGCGACGCGGGATTCTCTGGAAGAGCTGGAAAGGCAGTTGCGCACCAGCAGCAACCTGAACGATAAATTTCGCTTGCTCGGCTTCTGCGAGCTGGTGCTCGAAATGGACTGCCGCGAGTTCATGCGCCTGCTGTGCGAGGTCGAATGGTACGGCTAGCGTAATTCTTGCGATCAGGCTGGATTCCGATCGACCGCGTCACCGAAGCTCACCCCAGAAAGCTCAACGTCGGCGTTGTGAAGTTCGGCAGATTCGTAAATACCGTCGGCAAATCCGCGGACCCCACGCGCAGCGAAGCCCCTCCCGGGGGACAGCATCAATATCTCCGAATCTGGAGGCGTGAAGCCAGCCGGCGCGAGCGCGCCGATCGCGCTAGCAGTTGCCAGACTCAGGACAACGGCGGCAGCACTCCAGCGGCTCACCGCAACCTTTTCTGCGACGATCTGGCTGCGGCATTCAGACCGGTTGAAATTTCTCCGAGCGAAGCAGACTGGTTCACAACTCGCTGGCAGTTCCGACAAGGGTTTGAATGTGGTGTGACATTACGGTTGCGGCTGGCTCTTGTCCTTGTGAAATTTGCGGCGAAGGTCCGGCCAGAATTCGTTCAGCACGATTCGTATCGCGTCGTAACCCACTTGCGCGCCCCATACCGTCGCGGTATTCGACAGAGTCTTGTCGGCTTCCGGATGGTAGCTATAAGTCGAGATCGCGGCCGCCGCGAAGCTTCCTCCAATTTCTCCCACGTTGAACGTATTGTGGCCAGAGTCGGTGCGTGTTACGAAGAGCCGGCTCAGCGCGTAACCGGTGCGTTTCAGAACGCTTCCTCTTCCCATCTGATAATAGCGAGGATCCGTGTGCAGCAGCGACGGCACCACGGCGTTGACCATGAAATTCTCAATCGTGCCGTCTGCGAATTGCGATGCATAGCGCTTGGCGTACCCCTCCGCGCCCTGCCCATAGCCCGGTTCACTATTGCGAGCCTGGCTGATCCCCGCCAGCGCGCCGTACCACGGGTATTGGAACCAGTCGAACGAAGATCGCACCGACACTTGGAATTTCTGTTTCACGGTCATCGGAGGAACGTGCGCGGAGTTTTCCAGACTCAAAAAGTTCGGCAACGCGAAGAATAGCCGGTCCTTCGTTCCCTGGTCGGGCTGCAACTGGCTTGGCGTATTGCTGTCTCCATTGCTGCCATCGCTCGGTTTCTGGTTACTGGTTGCCGGTGTAGGCGACGGCGGAGTGCTTGGCGCTGCAGGCTGCGGCTGTTGTGCCGGTGCCTGTGGTGCCGGTTGCTGATTTGATTGTTGCCCCGATCGTTGTCCCGGCTGTGTTGCTGAACTCTGCCCCGACGCCTTTTGCGAAGACTGTTCCGTCGCTTGTTCCGATGTTTGTTCGGATGTTTGCTGCGAAACCTCAGCCTGCGCCTGGGCGTAACTGCGGGGAACGAAAGCAAGCATCGCGATTGCCAGCAACAACGCGCAAAAAAACTTGGCCCGCCAACGTCTGATAATCATTTAAATCTGTAATCTCCCGGCTCTGAGCCGCTAACTGAGAATTTCTCCGGATCCGTTCGCCGGGCGGCAGCTTCGTCGCTTCCATACCATCCATCGTTGCCGGTAGCATTGGGAATTCACAAAAAACTGCTGTTAAGTTCCATAATCCGCTCGCCAGCGCCTGGAATGCCTCGAAGGTGCACGGCGTTTCGACCCTCGGTGCTTTCAGATTAAATGGATGTAACTCTCAGCATACCAGAATCGCCGCGCCACTACTTCCGCCGCTGCTGTTTCTTACATTCAGGCACACTGGGCAACCAACCGTGGAGTGAATCGTGCAGTCCCGACGACCACGTAAGGAATCAAGAGCCTGCCAAAGCCCGTTCATTGCAAGCGTCGGCCAGCAGCAGCACAGCCCCGCAGAAAAACAACGTGTCAAAAAAATAGTTCAAGCTGACGATGTCCTTGGGGCTCGCGATCAGCACCGGCAAATACTCAAAGATTACCAGCAGAAGAATCATCACGCCCAGGTACGTGGCCGCCTTCCGCGTTTTTTTGTTCGCGACCAGGGACGCCCCACTCACAATCAGCACTGTACCTGCAAGGTAAGCCCACAAAGGCCGCACAGGAATCCATTCGGGCATGATTTTTTGCAGCGGAACGCCAGTCGCGAACGTCGGATGAAGAAAATGCTCCACGCCGTAGAATAGCGCGGTTATCCCGATGACCAACCGCGCGAAGGTTGCCAGCGCCGGAGTGCCTCCAGCGCGCTTCGTGCTCGTCTGCGATCCCGCAAAAGCCAAAGCTCCGCTGGCGAAAGAAAGTTCTCGCAATACCAGCGCCCAAGAAAATCTATCGCCGGGCTGCGTCACCACGGCGGGTATATCCATCAGCACTACGAACGAACAGAACATCGCTCCCAGCAGCGTAGCCGCCAAACGCGACTGCACCTTGAGCGTGATGCTCAGCGCCGCAGCAATCAGTGCAACGCCCACCAGATATGTCCAAAATTTGTGCGCTGGTATCCAACTCGGAATCAGCGTCGCAATGTCCGCCGTAAGTGTGAAATGCTCCGATCCGAACACCGCTAGCGGAACCGTGAAGAACACACGCCCGAACGGCATGATCTTTTCGATCCCCCGCGCTTGCGGCAACTCGTCTGTGCTTATTTTGATCAGGCCGATGACGAGCAGCACGCATCCGGAGATGTACACCCAGAACACATCGCGCGGCATTCCAAACGGCGTGGTCCACACCGCGAAATTTGCGCTCGTCGCGTCAATCCAATTGCAGAGCATTCCGTAGGTCCCCCGAGTCTGAGTAGGAATCACTGCCCCCGGAAAACGTTGCACGCCGTCACTGAATTACGCAAGGCCGCGCTTCGGCGGGCAGCCTGGTTTCTCGTATGCGGTTGGTACGCAATTACGGATGCATCGGGGCTGAGACGTCGTGGGTGCCAGTTTCCACTCGAGCCTGTTGCGCACGTACCGCACGCAAACGCGAAAACCGTTCTTTCAACGCCAGAAACCGCGATTCGTAGTAGCGATGGCTCAGGTACGCGACCGTCACCGTCACTCCCAGCGTGATTACAAAAATCACCGGCGGGTATGTCACTCCAATTGGATTCAGAACTCCTCGCACCGCGTGCAGGCACAAGCTGTTTAGCAAGTACATTCCATAACTCGCCGTCCCAACAAACGCCACCGGGCGCAATCGCAGGAACCACGCCAGGCCGTTGTCTTCGCGCACCACGCACGCTCCAACCAGCGCCGTCGTCACCACAAATGTAAGCAGCCACATCGGCGTTGCCGGTGCCAGGCATGCCAGCAACGTTACCAGCATTACCGGAGCCGCCCACTTCCAACCCAGCGCGCGATAAAGCAGCCTGAACCCGCGTTCCCTATGCAACGCCTGCGCCAGCAGCACTCCCAGGCAGATGGCGACCGCGACATTCGCGATGATTCGCGTCGGCAGCCAGCCCGGCGGCAGCACCCGGTCGGTAAGGTGATAGTCCGTCGCTAACTTCAATGCGATCATCCCTACCAGAACGACCGACGACCATATCCCCCGCATAAACCGCAGCACGATTGGCCAAAAAAAGTAGAACTGCTCCTCCGTCGAAAGTGTCCACGCGAGATTGAACATCCCTCCGGGCCAATTTGCCGAAATGAACCAGGTATATGTGAACGTCGCAAAGCTGGGGAGATAGTGCAAAAAGCTAGGCGCCCGTACCGTGCCGCGCTCCAACACCAGCGCGTTCACCACATAGATCCCGAGCACCGCGTAGTATAGCGGCCAGATGCGCAGCGCTCGCCGGATGTAAAAATCTCGCAGCGAGATGGTGCCGTATCGCTCCATTTCCCGCAGCAACAGCGTGGTGATCAGGAAGCCGCTGACCACGAAGAACACTTGCACCCCGTAGAACCCTTGGCGCAGCACGGGCGTTGCTTCCAGTCGCGGGTAGTAAGGAGTCTCCCACCAGGCATGCAGCCACATGACTGCGACGATGCTCAACGCTCTCAATCCATCCAGAGATCCGAAGAACCGCACGCTGCGGAATTTTTCGTAACTTTGTTCCATACGGGCGTTCGATTATGCCTCAGCGAGCGTCCGCCATTCCAACACTGATGTTGTATTAATTTGGATGTGGCGAAGTGACAAAGTGCGGGCACGGAGCCAACAAAAAAACATCCCAAAAAGCAGAAGGCCCACCTTGCGGCGGGCCTTCGAGGGGAGAAAGCTCCACGGCCACTGCGCGGTGGGCGGCAGAACTCTTTCCTCGGTCGCAGTCTAGTACGAGGTGCGGAAATCAGTCAAGCAGGAAAGGGCACTTTTTGACACTTCTCCAAGATGCTGAAAACAATAACTTTAAATAAGAAAACGGAGCTTTTCCACCGGTTGGTCACTTCGGCGGATTTCTCTCGATCCCGTAGAAGTCCTCTGAATTGATGGGTTTACTGCCCAGCCCCAATTGCAGCACTTGCATCGAACTGCTGCGATCAAACACCTTGTCCGGCCAGAATCGCTTCACGACAATCCGAAATCCGCCGAACGCGATACCCGATATCAACGCGAAGCAGCAGATGATTCCCGTGCCGATGATCGCTCCGACTATCATCGTAGTGAGCGGCGGCTCTTTAAATTGAAACGTCGGTTCGTTCCAGGTGACTTCTGCTCCGGATTGAACCTCATCCAGTAATTTGTCCGCCTCTGCTTGTGAGCGCGCTCCAAACACAATCGCCAGTAGCGTGATCGAACGCTTGCCGAATACCGGAGAACCACCCGGGTTCGCATCGGCCGCGTTCACGTGATAGTCCTGCTGCAGCTCGTTCAATTTTTTCTGTGCCGTCTGCGGAGTAGGGAAGTCCGCGATCAAAAGATTCAGTTCGCGTCCGTCCACGTGATATCGGGCAACCTCCGCTTCAGCGCCCGTCGAAAATCCCAGCCAGTCATTCTGCGACACGGGAAAAAATTGGTTCAGCGTCACTGGCCCCAGAATGTATTTGTCGGAACGATCAATGAATCCCGTCACCGGCAAGTGCTCGGTAAGCGTCGGCAGCGGACCCTGCTGCGATTTCGGCGCGACGGCGCTCAGCAAGGCGTTCAAATCGCCCGAATTCTTAGCCAGATCGCTGCCGCGAACATCGAGCACGAAATTTCCCAACAGCACCAGCTCTTCATCGCGCGACATCACCGAATGATCGTTTGGCCCTGAATGCGCCATATCCGGCGTGCGCAGGTAGGAATAAAGCCCGTACGCTCCGCTAGGGTCCCTCATCCGATACAGCGTCGCGTGCAGGGTTTCTTTGCCCAGCGAATACGTCCCTTCCTCGGCCGAAAGGAAGCCATATTCCTGACGTGCTGCCGCTTGCTGCTGGGCATTCATGCTCCCAACGTGGTCGCCGTTATAGATAACAGGCGGATTAAGTCCAGCGGAGGTCGTGCCAGTCCACGCTGCAAACGAGTTCGGTAGAATGCCCTGAGCGGACGCAGGAATAGCGGCTAGTAATACAGATAGGGTAAGCAAAGGCATGGCGTGGCGCATGGTGTCCCTTCATTAGACGCCACTATTCTACTTAGGGTTCCCGTCGGAAGCTACTGTGGCAGCCCCGCCGCCCGACGGGCGGTTGGCGCTGACCAGCTTGGACTTATCGTAGGAGAGGCTGTTGAGACTTTCGAGGTAAGAAGCGATGCCGCGATAAAGCCCGTCGGCGACGCGTTGCCGCTGATCGGTCTTCTTCAGCAGCTTTTCGTCGCTAGGGTTGCTGATGAATGAAATTTCCGAGAGCACCGAAGGCATATTTGCGCCGATCAGCACCACAAAAGGAGCCTTTTTCACGCCGCGATTACGCTCATCCTGGCTCACTAGCTGCAGCCTGTGCGTCAGCGAATCCTGAATGTCGCTGGCGAGCTCCTTCGATTCTTCCACCTTCTCATTGCGCGCGATTTTTTTGATGATGTCCTGCAAATCGTGCAGCGAAGACTGCGCGAGCGCATTCTCGCGCGCCGCCACCGCCATGGATTCTTCCGAGGTCGCAAAGTTCAAATAATAAGTTTCGATTCCGCGCGCGGCCGCGTCGTGGCTGGAATTGGCATGCACGGAAATGAATAAATCCGCTTTCGCTTCGTTTGCAATGGCCGTCCGCTCTTCTAGCGGCACAAAAGTGTCGTCCTTGCGCGTATAAATCACTTCCGCGCCCGGAAGCTTTTCTTCGATCTCGTGCCCGAGCCGCAACGCTACGTCCAAGCACAGGTCCTTCTCCATCAGCCCGTGCGGCCCAATTGTCCCGGTGTCGTGTCCGCCGTGGCCCGGATCGATTACGATCCTGCTGATTTTCAATCCCAGCGCCCGCGTCAAAGAACGCTGACCGTCGCGCGTCGGCTTCGATTCGGTTGGCGGCGTCAGCGCAGCGGTCTTGGTGTTGTCCGCTTTCGATTTCGCAGCAGCTTGTTTCGAGACAACAGCGGCTGGCGTCTTCGCAGCAGCTGGCGCGGCCTTGCTCTCGGTGCTCACCGAAACCGTTTCGCCCGCAACGGCGCCAGATTTGGAATCAGTGTTTTCCGTATCCGCCTTCGCGTTTTTTGTCGTAGCGGTAGGCGCAGGCGTCGCCGCGTTAGCTACCTCACTTGCGGAAGAAGCGAGCGGCTTAGCGTGAACGTCAATCACCAGCCGGTACGGATTCGCCAGCAGATAAGCGGAGTAATCGCGCGCGCCGTTCACGTCCAGCACCAGCCGCACGACGCCGTCCTTGTTCTGCCCCAACCGCAACGACTTCAGCAACCCGTCTTTCACGTCCCAGTTTTTCTTGGCGATGTCCGGAGTCAGCTTCGCTCGGTGCAAATCGAAATAAATGCGGTCCGGTGCTGCGATTCGCGCAGCGTTAAAAGCGATCGTGTCGTCCAAAGTCACGATAATGCGCGCCGAGTTCTCCGAGTTCCACGTCTTGACGTCCCGTATACGCGGAGTTCCGTTCTCGGTCTCGCGCTGCTCCATCACTTTGCCGTCCAATTTCGGCAAAGCATCCGCCGCAGCGGCAGCCTGAATCTTAGCTTGGGCCTGAAGTCTAGCCTGTGCCGCAGCTTGGGCCTGCGCTTGAGCCTGCGCCGCAGCCAAGGCCAGTGCTTGCGCCTCGGCTTTTTCCCGCGTGTCGGTGATGTCCTTCAGCGCCACGCGCGCATCGCTCGCCAGGTCAGATTTCGGATAGCGCTTTATATAATCTTTCAGTGTGGCTTCGGCCACATCGGCTTGATGTAGTCCGTCTTTCTGGACGAGGCCAATCGAATAGAGCGCCTGCTGCCGATAGCGGCTACCCGGATACTGTTTCAGCAAAAAATTATAGGAATCAATCGCAGATTGAAAATACTTGGCGTCGAACAATCGCCCCATTTCTTCGTACAACTCCGCTTCGGCGATCAGCGACGGCGTCACTTCCTCAGCCTGCGCTGAAATCAGATAAACCTTGTGGTAAGCAGCCACCGTCGCGCGATAATCAACCAGGGAGCGCTCCTTCTGCGGGGTGCCTTCCAGTACAGTGCGCATTCGCACCGCGCGCTCGAATTGATCGCGCGCATCCATCTTGTGATCGGCTTTCGCGATCGCACAGAGGGGCACGGCTAGCGCCAGGGCTAGGAAGAGCCATCGGGCCGGCAATATTCTTGCGGATACCACGTGCGTCATTCGTTCGTGAAAATTACCCGGCCGTTCGAGTCCACTACTTTTCGCACTGGATTTCTTGGCGGAGTCCAGAGCGTCGAATCGCGGCCCGAGCCGGGGCGAAAGTATGCGTCTTGCACCTTCTGCACGTACCGTTGCGTTTCCCAGTATGGCGGAACGCCTCTGTTGGCATCCACGGCGTGCTCGCCGGCGTTGTAAGCCGCGAGCGTCTTGTCCAGGTCGCCGTTGTAACGATCCAGCAGAGCTTTCAGGTACGTCGTCCCGCCTTCCACATTTTGCGCGGGATCGAAGGGATTGCCGACGCCAAAGCGTTGTGCCGTCCCAGGGATCAACTGCATCAACCCCACGGCGCCCTTGCGAGACACCGCTTGCGGATTCCATCCTGATTCCGTGCTGATTACGGCTTTCACCAGCGCGGGATCTACCTGATGACGCGCAGCTGCATCGCGAACAATGCGATCCAGCCGACCGTCATTGGCACCGAGCGTTTCCGCCGCGGACGCGGTCGAAATCCCAGACCGGGAATGCGACGCGCCTGACGTAGGACTGCCCGTGGCAGAACTGATAGTACTCCCACGACGGGCGTTCGGGGAATCCCCATTCACGAAGACGAGCTTACCGTGCTCGTCCACCTGGGTTGCAATCTGGGCGCGCAATGGCGTGGAAAGCGCGAACATCGCGCCCGCGACCAGCACTGCAACTGGGATGCAGTTCTTGTTCATAGTTATAGTTTTCGCCATCGCCTTTTCACGGCGCTGACGCACTACCTTGCAGCGAGCCTCGGGGAAGGCAGAGCGCTGTGCTTCCTATCACAAACTTGAGACACACATACGGCGAAGAAGGAGGCTTCTCCGTCGTAAGCATCTGGCACAACAGCAATTATAGCAATCGGTCGAGGAGGGGGTAAACCTGGTCAAGGGCGTTTTGTATGCCCGATGTGTCTTTTCCGCCAGCCTCCGCCAAATCAGGTCTGCCGCCGCCAGAACCGCCTACCAGCTTGGCCAGTTCCTGGACGATTTTTCCTGCATGGAGCTTGGGGATCAGGTCCTTCGTAACTGCTGTGATTAGAGCGACTTTGCCGTCATCGGCGGAGGCCAAAACGACGACACCGGAGCCTAGCTTTTGGCGCAGCGCGTCCACCAATTGGCGCAGGGCTTCGCGGTCGAATCCGTTCACCTGGGCGGCAATCAGGCGAACATCCTTCACGGTGCGCGCTTTTTCCACCAAATCGCCGGCCAGCGAGCCTGCCGCTTTGCGTTTCAGAGCCTCGAGCTGCTTTTCCAACTGCTTGGTGGTCTCAAATTGGCGGTCCAGCGCGGCGATGATATCGTCTTCGCCGGCGTTCAACATTCCGGCGACGGTGCGCAGAGTCGCGAGCGACTTCTGATATTCGGTTAAAGCGCGATCGCCGGAAATTGCTTCGATGCGGCGCACTCCGGCAGCCACCGATTGCTCGCCGATAATTTTGAAAACGCCGATGTCGCCGGTGCGGACGACGTGGGTGCCGCCGCAAAGTTCCTTGCTGTAGAAACCGCGCGGAGCGGAGACGTCTGGAATGGTGACGACGCGGACGTTGGCTTCCGGATACTTGTCGCCGAAGAAGGCCAGGGCGCCGGACGCGAGCGCGTCGTCAATATTCATGATATCCGTGCGCATTTCCAGGTTCTTGCGGATTTCTTCGTTCACCTGCTGCTCGATTTCGCCCAGTTCGCTGGGATCCACTTGCGCGAAATGCGAAAAATCAAATCTTAAATGATCGGGCGCGACCAGCGACCCGGCTTGCTTAACGTGCGTGCCCAGGATGTTGCGCAGCGCGGCGTTCAGCAGGTGCGTCGCGGTGTGGTTGCGCATGTCGCGCACGCGCCGTTCGGGATCAGCGATGGTCGCGACGTGATCGCCCACGTGCAAGTCTTCTTTGGCGACGATGCGATGCGCGATCAGTCCGGTAACGGGGTAGTAGGCGCCGCGCACTTCGGCAACTTCCAGCGCGCCGGAGTTATCGTAGAAGCCGCCGGTATCAGCGACCTGGCCTCCGGATTCGGAGTAGATCGAAGTGCGGTCGAGCACCACTTCGGCTTCGGTCCCGGCCTTGATTTCATTCACCGCGCCATCTTTAGTGACGATGGCTTCGATCCGCGCGTCGCGCGTCTTAGTGCCAAAGTAAAATTCCTGCTCAGTCTTGTACGATTGCGCCAGCTTCGAATAGACAGGGTTTGCCGCGTCTTTGTGTGCACCCTTCCATGATGCCCGCGCTCGCGTCCGTTGCTCCTCCATCGCGCGCTCGAAACCTTCCTGCTCGAAATCCAATCCGAAATCACGGACCGCGTCCTGGATGAAGTCCAACGGTAACCCAAACGTATCGTAGAACTTAAACGCATTCTTGCCAGGGTAGGTGAGGCGCGTTCCCGTCTGGCCGGCCTCATTTATTTTTCTGAATAGGTCTGCCCGCTCAGCTTCGCGAACTGTCTTGTCCCGCTCAGCTTTATCGCCCGGCCCCGGTCGAACCGCCTGTAGCGCGAAGTTGTAGATGTCGTCTTCGAGCGGGCCCAGTCCAGCATCGAGCGTACGCGTGAATCTGGTTTCTTCACCTTGGACAACCCCGGAAACCCGCTCTGCGCTTTCGATGAGTTCGGGATACGCCTCCTTCATTTCGTCGCGGACGGCGAAGACCATTTGATAAAGAAAAGGCTGCTCCTGTCCGAGCAAACGACCGTGATGAATCGCGCGGCGAATAATTTTCCGAAGCACGTAGCCGCGGCCTTCGTTCGAAGGAACCACGCCATCGTTCAGTAGAAAGGTTGTCGCGCGAGCGTGATCGGCTACGACTCGTAGTGAAGCAGCTCCGCCGCGACCATCCTCCAGCGATTCTTCCGTCTTGAGGTCAACACTGCAAAGTTCCGCAGCGCGCCTCGTGAGCGGCGACAAATAAATCCGTGTCGTAATTTGAAATGACGTGTTCGAGGACGGCGGTGGTGCGCTCTAGGCCCATGCCCGTATCCACGGACGGTTTCGGCAGGGGATTGAGGTTGCCGGAGGCGTCGCGATTGAACTGCATGAAGACGAGGTTCCAGATTTCGACGTAGCGGCCGCAGTCGCAGGGAAACGAGCAGGTTCCTGCTGCGCAATCTGGCGTTCGCGGATCGTCAACGGCTACGACGCCCATATCGTAGAAAATTTCGCTGCAGGGGCCACAGGGGCCGGTGTCGCCCATGGCCCAAAAATTATCTTTCAGGCCGGGGATCGCAAAGATGCGATCTTTCGGAGCGCCTGCCTGGAGCCAAAAGTCAGCCGCCTCGGTATCCGTCCCGAGCGTGTTGCCGGGCGCAACTTCCGCCCCGCCGAAAACTGTGAAGTAGAGTTTTTCCAGCGGAATTCCGAACCAGTCGGGCGAGGTCAGCAGCTCCATCGCGAAGGCGATGGCTTCCTTCTTGAAATAATCGCCAAAGGAAAAATTTCCCAGCATCTCAAAAAAAGTGTGATGGCGGTTGGTGAACCCGACGTTCTCCAGGTCGTTGTGCTTGCCGCCGGCGCGCACGCATTTCTGGCAGGTCGTGGCGCGGTTGTAATCGCGCTTTTCCAGGCCCAGGAAGACGTCCTTAAACTGGTTCATTCCGGCGTTGGTGAAAAGCAGCGTGGGATCGTTCGTCGGGACGAGTGAAGAGCTGCGCACCACGCGGTGGCCGCGTTCTTCGAAGAATTTCAGGAATGTCTTGCGGACTTCATTGCCGGTCCACTGCTTGTCAGTCAAGGATGCCCTCTGTGGAGACGGTCCATTATCGCAGAGGGTCACAGCGCTCGCAACGGCGCTGGGGAAAGCAGGGGTGGAACTGGATATTTCACCCTGTGTTTTCGTGTCGCGGTTAGAAAATCTTTTCTCGTTTGGATTCATAGGTTTAGGAAATTTCTGAATTCGGGTGTGTTGCGGTTAGAAACGCGGCGGTTGGCGAATTGGGGTTGGCCAGGTGCGCAGCTTGTGCCAAAGAGTCAGAAAAACTAGCGATTAGAAAATGGCGGTGATGAGTGACAAGTGATGAGTGACAAGAGGCGCGGTGATTTTGTGGCTTGATGGGGTTGTGTGTGAGCGGGCGAGGGGGTGGCGCGTAAGTCCTTGTGGCGCAGGCAGCGTGGTGCATGCGGCCTCCTCGCTTGGGCGGTATATGGGCCCGACTAATGTTAACACAATCGTTATGATAACTCAAGAGCTAACTATCGAGAGGGTCCAACATGGCTAAGTGCAGCGCGTTTGACACAGCTGTCACAGAGAAGGGTGGAGGACGCCGAGAGACAAGGGAGAGATCCTTCGGCCGACTTGAAGCCAAGGCGCCGTCCTCCCTTCGCAAAATCACTCAGGGCGGGCAGGATGACGATGCTCACCGCATCGTCAGAGAACCCAGAGAAATTCTATGGAACGCGGACGAGGCGGCGGGACTTCAGGATTACAAAGGCCAGGGCGCCTACGGTCAGGGCTGATTCAATCCAGTATCTCGATTGGCCGGCTTTGAATACGATGGGAGTGGCGACGATGGCAATGGCCCAGACTAGCGAGCAGATGATTTTTGAGGTGGATGTCATGGGGGGCACTGTAGCACGAGGAAGCCCCTGCCCCTTATGAGCGAAGGAGGAGGGCGGCTCTGAGAGCCGCCGCTACATGCCCCTAGAGATCGCGACAGGACTGACATCATGGCAAGCTGGGGCGCGGCCCTTCGAACCGGCGCTGCCGGTTCTCAGGATGAATCGCGCTGTAGCGCGATTCACAAGCAGCGCCCCTACCGTTACGCCAACGCTACTCTAGTTTTCCGGCGCGGCTTGCTTCTTGGCTTTGGCTTTTGCCTCGGCTTCCGCGGTCCAGGGCGGGACGACGCCGTTCATGCGCGCGTAGGCGATGGATTGGCCGAGATGTTCGTGCGCGTGAGTGACGAGAATGTAGATCACGTCGCCGTAGTTGGCGTCGGGGCCGAGCTTGGGCAGCGGCTTGTTGAAATCGGCGTTGGTCATTCCTTCGATGGCGGCGTGGGCGCTGGCGAAGGATTTATTGAGCGCGTCAATGATCTGAGCTTTGTCGGTGGTGGACTTTTCGAAAGTTTTTGGATCGAAGCCGGCCGGGAGCGGCGTGCCCATCAAGTTTGGAATGTTGTAATTCGCATTGGCGATGTGCAGGAAGACTTCGCCGATGGAGCGAACGCCTTCGGCCGGGCGCCAGTTGTATTTGTCGGCGGGAACGGCGGTGGCGAGGGCGACGAATTTCTGCTTCATGCCGTCGAGATCCAGCAGAGCTTGCGGCTTCATGTCGTAGCTGGGCGGGGTCGTGTCCTTTGCTTGAGTAGCAGAGGCGGACTGCGCGGCGGGGCCGGACAGCGCAAAAGAGCGGGACGCGCTGGCGCTGAGCAGTAGAGCCAGGGCCGTTGCAGAGATCAAGAGTTTCTTCATCTGTGGTTCTCCTTTGAAAGCGGATGCGGCGAATTTGATCGTGCGTCCCGCGGAGCAGCACACTGTCCGAAATCGGCAAAACTTGTGGCGCGGTGTCCGGAGTCGAGATGGATCAGCCGGAATGCGGATTGCGTGCTCGGCGAAGCTCCAATTTCACGAGAGTCTGCAGTGATATTTAGCTTCATGGACATCCCCGTGGGTTGCTGTGGGGCTTAGACGGAGGAGGGAGAGAAAAATCTCAGCGGTGTTGTGGTTTTTTTTGGAAGGTGCCGGGACTTGGCGTGTTGGAAGGGCAGTGAAGGTCGGTACGAAAAGCAGATCCCTCTCTACGTCCCGCGCCCGCCAAACTGCGGCGGGCAGGAAAAAGCGCGGGACTTCGTTCGGGATGGCACGCACTTTTCTCTGGAGGCGTGCTATGGCTCGGCGAGCTCTGAGTCGGAGGAATCCGGGAGTTCGGAAAGGTCGCCGTGGGTGATGCCTTTTAGTTGGGCGCGGATTATGTCGGAGGAGAATCCGGCGCCAAGGAGATTTCGATAGAGGGAGGCGATCTTTTTTTGGTCGAGCGGCCCGCGGAGGTGAGCGAGGCGGCGGGTTAGGCGTGCGCGAACCAGGCTCGCTTCGTCAGTTTCGGCGAAGACGGAGTCTACGGCGGATTCGATGTAACGGTCCGGGACGCCCCGGGCGCGTAGTTCGCGGGCGATGCGGAAGCGGCCTTGGCGGCGCAGCTTGGCGTGTTGCGCGGCGTAGTTCAGCGCGTATTTGGCGTCGTCGAGGTAATTGAGTTCGCGGAGGCGCGCGATTACGGCGGGGATCAGGTCTTTATTTTCAGCGCGGCGCTCGAGATGTTTTTTCATTTCGGAGATGGAGTGGGCGCGGCGCATCAGGGCGCGTTGCGCGGACATGTAGAGCTGCGTTTCGGTGAGAAGTTTACGGGTCGGCTGGCGCGAGCGCATGGATCGAGGATAGAGCAGGTGGTGGAGGAAGTATAGGAGTTGAAAAGGTAGAAGCGAAAGTCAAACTCACCACAGATGAACGCAGATGAGCACTGATAAAGGTGAGACGAAGCGAGCGGCGTCTATGACGGCCTGCGCGAGGGGGTATCGGAAATCCAAGAGAGATCCTTCACCCGCTTCGCGGGTTCAGGATGACGAGCGCGATTCGCAATGAAGAGATATGCGGGCACGGCGTGCCGTGGCCCTACGACCGGCGTGCGCGGCGAAAATATTAGCGACGCGAGGAGTTGGTGTTGTCGAATTCGGACATGGCGCGTTCCATGTCTTCGCGGGCGGAATCGGCGCTGGAGCGGACGCCCTGGACGCGCAGCCGGAAATCGTCCGGATTGCTCGCGCGCAGGATGGCTTCCTCGAACGTGATCAGGTTTCGCGAGTAGAGATCGAAGAGCGATTGATCGAACGTTTGCATCCCGTATTGGCTGACGCCGGCGGCGATGGCGTCGCGGATCATGCGCGTTTTGTCGGGATTGATGATGCAATCGCGGATGTATCCGGTAGAGATCATGACTTCGACGGCGGGGACGCGGCCGGTGCCATCGGCTTTGCGGACCAGGCGCTGGCTGACGACGGCTTTCAGAGTGCCGGCGAGCTGCAAACGAATTTGCTTTTGTTCGGGCGGTGGAAACACGGCGATGATGCGCTGAATGGTTTCCGTCGCGTCGAGAGTGTGCAGAGTGGACAGCACCAAGTGGCCGGTTTCGGCTGCAAGAATCGCGGTGGAGATGGTTTCAAGATCGCGCATTTCGCCAACGAGGACGACGTCCGGGTCTTGACGAAGTGCAGCGCGCAACGCGGTGGAGAAGGACGCGGTGTCCACTTCCACTTCGCGCTGGTTGATGAAACCTTTTTTATCGCGGTGCAGATATTCGATGGGGTCTTCAATGGTGATGATGTGCTCGGAGCGCAGCGAATTGATGCGGTCAATCATGGCGGCGAGCGTGGTGGATTTACCGGAACCGGTAGTGCCGGTTGTGAGAATCAAGCCGCGCTGCTCTTCGCAAACCGTGGAGAGAATGCGCGGGAGCTCGAGTTCTTCAATGGTGCGAATTTTTGTGGGGATGACGCGCAGGACCATGCCGACGTTGCCACGTTGCTGGAAAACGTTGACGCGGAAACGGCCGAGGCCGGCGACGCCGTAAGCCATGTCGAGTTCGGCGGTTTCTTTGAACTTTTGCTTCTGGCGATTGGTCATCATGCTGAAGGCCATGGAGAGCATTTCTTCAGGCGTGATGCGCGGGACGTCGCTGAGCGGATTCAAGATGCCATCAACGCGGAGATAGGGGTGGTTGCCGACTTTGAGGTGCAAGTCGGAGGCGCGGCTTTCGACAGCGCGGCGCAGCAGATCGTCAATATTGATGGCCATTTATCGTCCTGGGCTCCGAGGAGCGTCGTCTAGTCAAACTAGCATGGATTGTGGAGGTGGCAAGGAGAGCAGGTTGGGGATGGTGCGAAATGGACAACCTGAACTTTGGGACAGGTGAAGAGCACTTTTAGATTCGCGGGTTGGTCGGGGAGGAAGATTTTGTCGTAGATTACGCCGGCCAGGACGCCGCCTAGTAGCGGGCCGACCCAGTAAACGCCGTGGTTGGTCCAGTGATTGCGCGTTACGAGGGCGGGGCCGAAGGCGCGGGCCGGGTTGACGGCTGCGCCGGTGAAGGGCAGGCCGCAGAGAGCGTCAACCGTTACGGCGAGGCCGATGGCGAAGCCGGCTACTTTGTTGAAGGCGCCTTTGGCGTCAACGCTGGTGGCGAAGAAAACGAAGACGAGGAAGAACGTCATCACGCCCTCGAGGAGCATGCCGTGCAGGCGCGTGAAATCGGGCACGAGCGCCGGAGTGATGGAGCCGAGCGCTTCTGGGCGCCAGCTGGAATCGGGGATGATGATGACGAGCGCGTAGGCGGCGGCGATTGCGCCGAGAAGCTGCGCTGACGCTGTAGAGGATGGTTTGCATGGTGCTGAGGCGACGACTGACCCAGAAGCCGACGGTGACGGCGGGATTCAAGTGGCCGCCGGAAATGTGTCCGATCGCGGTGACCATAATGCCGACGGTGAGGCCGTAGGCGAGGGCTAGGCCGAGGATCGTGATGCTGCCTTGACCGGAGGAGCGTAAATATTGGTCGGCGCAGAGGGCGCCCGCCGCGAAGAAGACGACGGCGAAAGTCCCGAAGAATTCAGCGAGCAATTTTTGGGTGAGGCTGTACAAGCGGCGCTCCCAGGAAAAACGCGGCGCGATGCGTTTGACGTGACGTTCAGTGCGCCGCGCGCGATTCTACTGAATTAACGGTGATAGGTCAAAAGATGGGTGTCGCGCCGGCACAGGCGATTAGCGCTGTGTGCGGCGGCCCAGGTCGCTGAAGATGTAGTTGTGTTCGCTGCTTACGCCCCAACGCTCGAAGGGACGCCAATACCACCCGGGGTACAAATTCGAAATTATCGAGGTGCTACGCGTCAGGATCGTGCCGTCGCCGTCCGGCTGCAGTGTGTAGTTCGGCATGTTCGAAGCCTAGCCAGTGTCGTCCGGGCATATTGGTGCGGTCGATTGCGAGGCCCATTACATTCGGCGGCTGCCACTGAATGACCGTCTCTTCGATTGAGCCGTGGTCGAAGTAACAAGTTCTCTTGGCACCGAGGCCGGTGCCTTGCATTTCGCAGCGCATCGGGATCGGGAGGCCGATATACATCAGCAGAGGTTTTTTTCCTTGCAGGCTGTCGAAGGAGCGGAGGTCGTTCCAAACGTGGCTGGGATCCGCGGTGAGTCGAATCGTGCTCGTGACTACTTCCTGGCGGGGATGAGTGAGCGTGGATAGTTCGATGCGATGGCCGGTGAGAATCAGAAGCGGCGTCGAAAGAAGGACCAACGAAGTTAATGTGGCGCCATTGCTTTTGAATTTGGCTCTCAGCGCGCGCAAAGCGATACCGAAGGCTACGCCAAGTCCGATGCCGGCGAGAAGCAAGGGAAATGCGAGCAACGCACAGACTGGCGTTTCCATGTGCATCGCGATCAACAGAGCCATCGAGCCAATTGTCGCCAAAAGTACCGCCGCGGTCGTCGTTTCCAGATCGCGCGAAACGAGGTTGATGGCCAGCCCAGCGACGAACGGCACCAGCAGAAACATGACCGGGCCCATGGCGTGGGTTGCGGGGATCTCTGCGAAAAAAAAACCAGCGAGTCCGACACCGGTGCCAGCTAGTCCGCCCACCAGGATGCCCTTCAGTGAATTCTTCCAGTCAATCAACGCAGTTCTCCTGCCGGGTCGGAGATGGTGTTTGGACCGCGGTTTGTTGGAATCATCATATATCAGGGAATAGTCGAATCGATAATCTCGGGGTTGCGACCGAGGAGGACATGGCGCCAGGTCAGCGCGTTCACAGGAAACTAAACCACTGCCGAGAAGCTTGAGGGACTGACACGCAAGAGTGCCCGGTTCGTCCCGAAAGGCTCGGGACAGACCGACCGCTACATAGTCAAAGGCGAAACACGCAACCACGCGATTTCGTGCGCACGATTATCAGCGGACGGCGGCGGCGGGGACGCCTACTGGGGTTAGCCAGTTGTGGCGGTCGGGCTTTTTGCCTTCGGCGAGAGCGAAGAATTCGTCTTGAATGCGTTTGGTGATGGGGCCGCGGGAGCCTATGCCAATTTTTACGCGATCTATGGAGCGGATCGGAGTTACTTCGACCGCGGTGCCGCAGAAGAAGACTTCGTTGGCGATGTAGAGCATTTCGCGGGGGATTATTTGCTCGACTACGGGAATCCCCAGATCCTTGCAGATCGTCATGATCGAGTGGCGCGTGATTCCCGGCAGCGCGGAATTTGAGAGCGGCGGAGTGATTACCGCGTCGCCGGAGACGATGAAGATATTCTCGCCGGAGCCTTCGCTGACGTAGCCGTTGGTATCGAGCGCGATGCCTTCGACGTAGCCATTGGCGCGAGCTTCCATGCGGATTAGCTGGGAGTTCATGTAATTGGCGGCGCACTTGGCCATCTGCGGCAGCGTGTTGGGCGCGGGGCGATTCCAGGAGCTGACGCAGACGTCCACGCCGTTGCGGAGGCCTTCCTCACCTAGATATTTTCCCCAGGGATAACAGGCCATGTAGACCTCAATGGGGCAGCCGACGGGGTCCACTCCTGCTTCGCCATAGCCGCGGAGAATCACAGGGCGAATGTAGCAGGCGCCGATTTTATTCACGCGCAGGAGTTCGAGATTGGCGTTGCAGAGATCGTCGAGATTGAAGGGGACTTCCATGCGATAGATGTAGGCGGAATTCAGCAGGCGCTGCATGTGTTCTTTCAGGCGGAACACGCCGGGGCCTTGCTGGGTTTCGTAGCAGCGAATGCCTTCGAAGACGGCCGAGCCGTAGCTGACAACGTGGGAGAGGACGTGAATTTTGGCGTCGTCCCAGTTGATGAATTTGCCGTCGTGCCAGATTTTCTCGGTCTTTGGTATGGGCATTTGTCGCTCCGCACGCGAAAAATTTCCAAAAATGGTTACGAGGGCAGAGTAGAGCACGGACGGCGCGGTGTCAATCTGTGGCGCCGTGGCTGTGCCTTCGTCTGATGCTCCAATTTGGACGGGGAAGAGAAGTTCAAAGGCACCACAGATGAACGCAGATGAACACTGATAAAGTCAAAACCTTCCGCAGAAACAAAAAAAACAAAAAACCGAAATAAGAATGCGGAGCTACTCTTCGCGCAGAGCTACGAGTGGATCGACTCTGGTGGCGCGATGGGCGGGAATGAAGCAGGCCAGCAACGCTACCGAAGTTAGCAGGGCGGCGATGGCGATGAACGTTACGGGATCCGTGGGCTTCACGGCGTAAAGCATGGAGCGCAGGAATTGGGTCAGCAGCAGGGCGCCAAAAAGGCCGGCGGCGAGGCCCAGTGCTACGAGGATCATGCCTTCGCCGAGGGCCATCCGCAGAATGTGGGAGCGCTGCGCACCGAGGGTGATACGAATACCGATTTCGTGAGTGCGCTGGCTGAAGGTGTAGGCCATGACGCCGTAGATTCCGATCGAGGCGAGCAGGAGCGCAATCACTGCAAAGACGCCGAGAATTTCGAGCGCGAAGCGGCGCTCCGCCATGGATCTGGCGACCACTTCGTCCATGGAACGTACGGCGTAAACCGGCACGTCTGGATCCACGGACTGAACTTCGCGGCGAATCGCGTCTCCGATGGTGCCGGGGTCGCGCGCCGTGCGCGCGTAGATTACGGAACTGTAGGAAGGAGCTTGGAAAGTAGTGAGATAGATATGGGGGACTTCTTGAGACTCTAGCGAATCGGACTTCACGTTGCCAACGACGCCGATAATGTTCAACCAGGGCTGCGTGGATTGGACGGGACCGGGCTTGATGCGTTTGCCGACCGGAGTATCGCCAGGCCAATACTGTTGGGCAAAGGCTTCGTCCACAATGACGACTTGCTGGCCCTTGTCGTCGTCGGAGTCGGCGAAATTTCTTCCTGATAGGAGCGGGATTTCCAGCGCATGGAAGTGGCTTGGACTGACGGAAGCAAATTCGGCGACCGGTATTCGTTCGGAGTCCGCGGGACGGCCCTCAATCGTGAACGGCACCTGGTTTCGCGCACGGACGAGCGGCAGGCTGCCACCACCACCGATGGCAGCTTCCTCTACACCCGGCAGAGCGGAGACGCGCCGCAGAACTTCGCGCATGAAGGCGGCGCGCTTCGGAGTAGTGAAGTAGCGATTTTGGTTGGGATCATTCGGGTACGCGAGCCAAATCTGTGCCGTGACAACCTGATGTGGGTTAAACCCCGGCCGGACTTGCAGAAGTTGCCAGAAGCTGCGCAAGAACAAGCCGGCGCCGATCAAAAGGATCAGCGAGAGGGCAATTTCGGAGGCGACCAACGCGCTGGAGACGCGCATCTGGCGTTTGCTAGAACCGGAGCCCCGACTTCCCTCTCTGAGATTTGAGATTTGATTGGGGCTGGCGGCTTGGAGGGCTGGCGCCAAGCCGAAGATCACTCCCGTAAATACCGAAACCAGTAGCGCGAAGCCGAGAACGCCGGGGCTGATGGTTACTTCATTCAGGCGCGGGATATCCGCCGGCGCGAAATTCAGCAGAGCGTTTTTCAATACGACCACGGTAACCAGCGCCACGCATCCGGAAACGAAAGCGAGCAAGACGCTTTCCGTGAGCATCTGTGCGACGAGGCGGCCGCGCCCGGCACCCAGCGCCAGCCGGATGGCGATTTCACGGTGCCGTCCTGAGGCGCGGGCGAGCAGAAGATTCGCGAGATTGACGCAGGCGATCAGCAAGACGAATCCAACCGCGGCGAAGAGCACGAAAAGTTCGCTGCGGACGTTGGCAGTGAGGTCCTGCTGCACGGAAACGAGGCGCGGAGCCCAACCCGCGGCCGGGGGATAGTCGGTGGCGTAATCGCGAGCGAGGCCTGCGTCGAAGGCTTCGAGTTTCGCTTGGGCTTGGGCGATGCTCAAGCCTGGCTTGAGACGTCCGATGGCGCCGGGCAGCATGCGAATCGAACGGAGCGGCGGCGCAGGGAAAGGTAGCGCGTTATAGCCGGCGGCGATGTAAGCGTCTTCTTCTGTTTCCAGGGTTTTTCCCGGATGGTGGAAGCCGGGAGGCATGACGCCAATGATTTCGTATAGATCGCCATCGAGGCGCAGGCTTTTGCCGATGGCTTTCGGATCGCCACCATAAGCGCGGTGCCAGAAACCGTCGCTGAGGACCACGGCGTTGATGAAGCCGGGGACGTCGTCTTTCATTGTGAAGACTCGACCAATCTCCGGCTGCACGCCAAGCATCGTAAAATAGTTCGGGCTGGTGGCTAGGACTTCGATGCGCTCGGGACGTTCTACGGCGGTTAGGTTTGCGGGAATGGGCCAGATCACGGCGATTTCTTGGAAGATGCCGGCGCGATCACGGTAGTCCCAATACTGCGGGACGGACATGCCGACGTCTTTGGTATTGGAAGAGCGCAAATCGTCGAATACGCGCACGAGTTGCCCGGAATTCGGGAAGGGAAGCGGGCGCAGCAAGACTCCGTCAACGATGCTGAACGCGGCGATGTTGGCGCCGATGCCGAGGGCCAACGTGAGAATCGCGACCAAGGTGAAGCCGGGAGTGTTGAGCAGCATGCGGCAGGCGTAGCGCACATCTTGCAGGAAAGAGGCCATTTTGGCTCCTCTTGAGCGTGATCGGAACGGACCCGTGCGGTTCGTGGAGTAAGACGTGGGAAGTTATTTTTGTGTTAGCAGTGGGACGAGAATTTGTTGCGGTTGAGCGGCGTTGGCGTGTTCTACGCTGCGTGGAGCGTTCGGTGGTGGGACTAGCGTCCCTGAATCAGACAGTTTGCGGCTGCGAGGTGTGGACGCGTGGCGCCAATTTGGTTTGGCGGCGGGATGATCAGCGGCCTGTGGCTTGTAAGCCACGCAGAACCATACAGGTTGAAGACGCGCGCGCGACCAGAACGCCGGCGGCGTTGGTGACGTCACATTCGACCATGCCCACGGTGTTGCCGCGTTTGACGACTTTTCCGACGGCGCGCAATTTTTCGCTCCAGACGGGGCGTAGGAAATTGATTTTCAGCTCGAGAGTGGTGAAGGATTCGCCGTCTTCGAGAGTGGATGCGAAGGAGACGCCCATGGCGGCGTCAGCGACATCGCAGAGAACGCCGCCGTGCAGAGTGCCCATGGGGTTGGCGTGCTTTTCGCTGGATTCGAAATCAAAGACTGCTTCGCCACGTTTCACCGCGACGAGTCGGAAACCGATGAGCTGGGCAATCGGGGGAGCGGGGACGTCTCCGCGGATCATGCGTTCGAGATTTTCCAGTCGTTCGCTCACGGGACATTCCTCCGGCGAGAAATAATCGTGCTGGCCTGAGTGATTAGAGTCGCGAGCCGCGCGAAGGATGCGTACGAATATTTCGGACGAACGTTAGAAGTGTTCTTCGATGTCTTGGGCGGCGTGGCCACGGCCGGAAAACCCGGAGATGCGGCCCCAGGCGCTGGTCTTCCAGTTTTCCGTGATATGGCTTTCCAGAATCCAGGGGGGCAGCTCGACATACATGTAGCTCGCGAGAGCGTGCAGATACGGTTCGTACATTTCGCGCAATTCTTTCAGTTTATTTGTGGAATCCTCGTCCTTGCGAAGTTGATAACCGGCTTGCTCCAGACTTGTGTACAAGCGCGCGAGTTGGTCGGGAGGCAAGCGATCCCGGCCATCAGGGCGCGGCTTGGCGAAGAAAACTTGCGCGAGGTCGGCGACGGTGTGGCGGCACATAGCGAACGTGAGCCGCGCTTGACGCGAGCACGGATTATCGGATGTGGCGATCAACAGCGCGGTGGAATCGAGAATCGCGGCGAGGGCTGCGAGCCATGATTCATTGGTGTGCTGCGAGCGGAAATAACTGACGACGGGATAGGAGATGTGACTTTCGAGCAACTCAGCGGACCAGTGTTCCCAATCGCGGAAAAGGATCAGCAGCGCGTCGAGTCCGTGCGGGCCGGCGTGGCGGAGAAGGAGTTCCGAAGCGGTGGGCGGCGAGCCGGCGCGAGCGTCGAGAAGCACGATGGTGACTTCGCGCTTCGAAAACGCCTGATAGATGACCGGCAGGTAGCTGATGATCAGCGCGAGAAAACCGAAACCGATGCCACTTTCGAACACGGCCAGCAGGCGCTCGACGGAAGTGTGCGGAGTTACGTCGCCGAGGCCCAGGGTGAAAAATGTCGTGCCGCTCTGATAGAAGCAGGTTTGCAAGGATGGGCGGGTGGGATCTAGCGGAGTGTTGCCGTAGTACAAGAATCCGAATCCGACAATCAAGGAAGCGGCCCAGAATGCGAAGAGAATCAGCAACGAGAGCGGGCCGAAGAAGCTGAGAAACGCTTCGCGCACTTTTGTGGAACGGATCTGGCGCGCGATGGCTTTGGTGGGCACCCATAATGATACGTAGAACGCGCGCGTGAGGCGGAAGCGGCGCGAGACGCGGCGCGGGAGAATAATGGTCTCGAACGCTTCGAGCAGGATGACCCCGATGATGCAGAGGCCGATTACGACCGGAACAATCATGCAGCCTGCTCCAGCACGGACGTCAGCGTGATCTCGGCTTTGAAGAGGCGCGACACGGGGCAATTGGCTTTGGCGCTGGCGGCCGCGGATTCGAAGGCAGATTGAGAAATTCCGGGGATGCGCGCGGCGAGGTCCAGGTGAATTTTGTCGATGGTCCAGCCGGCGTCGAGTTTGTCGAGCGACACGGTGGCGGTGACTTTGATGCTTTCGGGAGCGAAGTTCATGGTGCTGAGCTGCGCGGAGAGGGCCATGGCGAAACAGCCGGCGTGCGCGGCACCGATCAGCTCTTCGGGGTTTGTGCCTTTAGCGTTTTCGAAGCGCGTGAGGAAAGAATAGGGGGCGTTCGCGAGGGTGCCGCTGGCGGTGCTGATGCTGCCATGGCCGTCTTTTAGCGTGCCGTTCCAGATTGCTGATCCTGTTCGTTGCATGTGGCTCTCCTGTGGGCTGCTGGATTCTGATTCTGTGCGACGGAATTCTTGCGGCCGGGGTGCGGCTTGCGGCCTGAGTGCCAGGAACTGTTTTACTCTTGCGACGCTCTGAAATCCAGCCTTCGCGCGATCGGGTGGCGATCAATTTTTGGCGAAGCGCGGCGGTTTCAATGGATGTCAGAAGGCGGCGGAGGGGCGTCGCCCGCGTTCAGCATCTGGAAATCCTGGCGAATGCGATTCAGACGATGGCCGGCAACGTTTTCATAGAGGCCGAAGACCAGGAAAGGAATCAGCGCGGCGAGCACCCAGAGTTTAGCGCGGCCAGGAACTTTTGCTTCGGGCTCCCAGCGAAAAAGCTGGCGGGAAATTTCGAAAGCGACCACGAGCCCGATACCGAGCGCGATTATGTCCGTAGCGATCTCTGCCATCGTCGCGAGATTCGTGGCGGCGAATTGCAAACCGGTGGCGAGGTAAGTGGCGGGGAGGAAAAGCGAGGCGCCTTGAATCCAATGAGGGAATTTTCCGAGCGGAACGGTGGCGCCGGAAAGAAACAAAAAGGCTGTCCAAATGATCTGGTTGATTACCTGCGTTTCCTGCATCGTATTTGTGACGCTGGCGACGATCAGCCCGAATGCAGAAAACGCCGCCGAACCAACGGTAACCAGCAGGAACATCGCTCCCAGATTGCCCCAAGATTGCATGTGCAGAAACCACTTGGTCACCAGAATTTCGATCGCCGCAGACGGAATAACCAGGATGTAGTTCGCCAGGATGCTGGACGCAAGCATGGGCCCGGCACCCAGAGGCGCGAGCCGGAACCGGCGAAGAATCCCTGCTTCACGGAACGTCACTAGCTGGACACTGAGACCCCAAAAGCTGCCCATCACGGTCATGGTGAGAATTGAGCCGAGGATGTAGGCGGTCCAGGGCGAATCACCTTTGCTGAAAACCATTACAAAAAAGAAGAGGAAGCCGAGGGGCATGAACAGGCTGAAAAATAGAAATGTGCGATTGCGCATGGCGAGAAGGACGCGGGCTTTCGTCAGGGTCCAGGTATTCGCGAAGACGTTCGAGGCCATTTGTCGTTTAGTCCCTTAGCCTGCGGCCGGTCAGCTCGATGAACACGTCTTCGAGGGAGGGCGAGAACATTTCCAGGCTTTGCAATTCGTTGTTTTCCGCTTCCAGCTGTTTTACCAGCGCGACAATGGTTCGCGGCGGAAGGGTGGAATGAATGACGTAGGTGCCGTCGAAATCGCGGCAATCGGCTACGCCTTCGAGAGTATTTAGAACGCCGTTGGTGAGAGGGCGCGCTAGGCGGACTTCGATGCGCGTGGTGCCGGCCGAGGAATGTTTCAGTTCGCGCGGCGTGCCGGTCTTGATGATGCGGCCGTAGTCCACGATGGCGACGCGATCGCAGAGGCGCTCGGCTTCTTCGATGTAATGGGTGGTGATCAGTACGGTTTTCTTGTCTTTGCGCAATTCTTCAATGATGTCGTAAATCTCGCGACGAACCTGCGGGTCGAGGCCGGCGGTGGGCTCGTCCAGAAACACGACCTGCGGATTATTTACCAGGGCCATGGCCAGTGCGAGGCGCTGTTTTTGTCCGCCGGAAAGCTGGTTGTAGAAGGTGTCGCGCTTTTCTTCGAGTTGGAAGCGCTTCAGCAGCACTTCGGTGTCGGCGCGACTGGTGTAGAAGTTCGCAAAAAGGTCGAGGGCTTCTTTCACGCGAATTTTATCGGGAAGGGAAGTGGACTGGAGCACGGCGCCGATTTTCTGCTTAAACACCGAACCGGCCTTTTCGGGATCAAGGCCGCAGACGCGTGCGGTGCCGCGATCGGGTGTGCGCATGCCTTCCAGGATTTCGACAGTGGTAGTCTTTCCTGCGCCGTTTGGACCCAGCAGGCCGAACACTTCACCTTCCTGGACCGAGAAGCTGAGGCCGCGGACGGCTTCGACGGCCACGCCGCTGGAGACGTAGGTCTTGAACAGGCCTTCAACGGCGATGATGGGTTCCGGCACGAATAATTTCCTCAGTGAATGTGGAGCTATCTTCTATATCACACTCGTGATTTCGGCGCGACTCGACGGGTAGGCTTGCGCTTGGGATTGCGCGAATTGGCGCGTGAATTGGCTCCGGATTTGGCTCGGGACTTCGCGCGTGATTTGGGCGACCAGGCGTAGAGCTTCATGTCAATTCGGGTGCCTTCGATGGGCACGCCCTCGGTGGCAAGGAGGCGTCGCTGCAGGCTGGCGTGCGGTTCGGGCATCGTGACTTTGCCGCCCGCGCCAATCACGCGATGCCAGGGAATGCCGCGGCCCTTGGGAGTTGCCGCCATGGCGTAACCGACAGCGCGAGCTCCGCCGCGCAGGCGCAGAGCTTTAGCAAGCTCGCCATAAGTAGTAACCCGGCCGCGCGGGATTCGTTTCACGAGCCGATAGACGGGATCCCAGGACATTCTTCACCTCTGCTGACAGTTTAATCGAATTGCGGCGTCGCTGCGGCAGCAACGTGGGTGGTGGCTTTGCGGGGTGCGCGAACCCGCAGACGAGTTGCGGAATTGATGAAATCCTGATGCAACGGAGTCGAATAATTGATGCGCCACGCTGGAAACAAGCGTCTGGCGGCGCTGACCAGGCGCTGCGCACGCTGCAACAAGTAATGACGGATACGATACAGTGCAGACAAGTCCAACCGTTCGTACTATTGCTCTTGTAGTGGACCACCCATACACTACGTATCAGCATCTAAGCTTGTATCCGTGCTTCGCGCTGGAAACGTGCGCCGCTGGAGAAGGAGGGTGTTGTGGCTTTTGTTCGACGCAAAGGCAACACCTACTTTCTGGTGCACAACGTGCGCAAGCAGGGCAAGGTGCAGCAGTTGCATTTAGCGCGGTTGGGGGAACGGCCGCGCATAACAGATGACGTGGTTCGCAAAGTATCGCGCAATCACCCCTTCCTCGATCTGGACTGGTCGCACCTGCGGGAGCAGGTAAATGGCCGGATCGAGCTGTTTGATATTCGGTCGCCGTATGTGCAGAACCTGATGCATTCGTTGCGAAACCTTAACCTGGACCTGGCCGACCTGTCACCGCCAATGTTGCTTTTGGCAGATCGAGCCAATTCGAGCCGTGAACTGGTCACGCAATTACGGTTGTTGCGGTCAACGCTCGACGTGAAGTTGGATCAATTCGAGCGCACGGAACCGCGCAATCCGGAAAGCGGCAGGAAGTTCCGGTAGGGGAGCAAAACCGTGGGCGCGCAGGCACTACAACTAGACCCGACCCAGCGCAGCGTGGAATCTCGGGATTTTGAAGCCGGGCTGCGGCGGAAAATCGTGGGGCAGGACGAAGCGGTGCAAGCCGTAGTGGACTTGTACCAAGTGTTTCGCGCCGGGTTGAACTCGCCGGGGCGGCCAGTAGGGAATCTTTTGTTCTTGGGGCCGACAGGCGCGGGCAAAACGCGCGTCGTCGAGGCTACCGCTGAAGTGCTGTTTGGAGATCCTCGTGCAGTGATCAAGGTGGATTGCGCGGAGTTCCAGCACTCGCACGAAATCGCGAAATTGATCGGGTCGCCTCCGGGATATTTGGGGCACCGCGAGACCCATCCTTTGATCACGCAGGAAGCCCTCGCGCAGTATCACACCGAGAAGCTGAAGATTTCGTTCTTGCTGTTTGACGAGATCGAGAAGGCTTCGGATGCGCTTTGGCAATTACTGCTGGGGATTTTGGACAAGGCCACTTTGACGCTGGGCGACAACCGGCGAGTGGATTTGTCGCAGACGATGATTTTCATGACGTCGAATTTGGGCGGCGTGGAAATTACCGAATTGATGGTGGGCGGATTGGGATTTGCGCCGGTGCAACGCGCGGAGACCAAGGCAGGCCTCGACGAAAAGGTCGAGAAGACCGCGTCGGAAGCTGCCAAGCGGAAATTCGCGCCGGAATTCATGAACCGGATTGACAAGACAGTGGTGTTCCATCCGTTGCGTTCGGCTCAGCTGGAGCAGATCCTGGAGATCGAACTTGGGATGGTGCAGCAGCGGGTGCTGGAAACGGCGAAGGGCCGCTTCTTGTTCCGTGTCACTCAGCCGGCGCGGGATTTCTTGCTGAAAGAAGGCACGGACATGAAATACGGCGCGCGGCACTTGAAGCGCGCGATCGAGCGGCACGTAGTTTATCCGCTGGCGAGTTTGCTGGCGACGGAACAGGTGTCCCTGGGCGACGTGATTTCGATTGATTGGCACGGCGGGGAGCTGGGCTTGACGTTCCTGAAAGAGGCCGAAGGCGCGCTCGTGCCGATGGCTTCTCCTGCGCCCGACCGCTTGACCGAAGCCGCGGCGGCAAGTTCGGATGGCCGCACGGCGCTGTTTCCGGCAGCGATTGCAGCGGCGGAGCTCACCTCGACGCAGAGAGTGACACCGGCGGCAACGCGGGGATTGCCGATCGAAAAGGCCAAGATCGACAAGAAGTAAAACGACTGATTTCCAATTCTTCGCGGCGAGCGTCGTAGGAATTTACGAGGCTCGCCGCGATTTGTTTTTGGTCCTTGGTTTCTGAAGCAGAAAATTCTTCCCGCCATCCCGCGCCTTGAGCGCGCCTTCGCGCTGACCGGAAGCAATCCCAAATTCTTGGTTACGATTCTGGCTCGGTCCAAGGTTCGTCGAAGCTCCCACCGTAAATGTTGGGAACTTTGGCGCCCATGGGCCGGAGGTAGGTGGTGAGCTGGCCGCGATGGTGAATCATGTGGTGCAGCATGAACTGGAGGTAGAGCGCCATCGGATTATTGTAAATTCCGAAGAAGGGTCGGGGTGTGGCCCAGTACTCCGGCGTGAGCTTTTTCACTTCAGGCAATTTGGTTTCGAAGCCGTCTTCGTAAAGAGCCACGATGTCTTCCGTGTTGCCGAGATCGGCAGGGATGGAGTCGTCGTCCATTTCAAATTTACCGGTGAGGAAGCCATCGAGGAACCAGACGTCGGAAGAAGCGATGTGCCAGGCGAGTTCGAAGGCGCTGCGCGAATCCGGGTGCGGGCGGTAGCTTTCTTTGGCAATGGGGATGGCTTTTAGAACGCGGCGAGTGGTCAGATATTCTTTCTGCACCTGCGGCAGTATCGTTTCGACGAAGAACGCGGCTTGTTCAGGTGTCACGCTGGGCCTCTTTCTGTTGCGATTCGGTAGTGATTCGAAGAAACCTCAATAATCTGAAGGTCACTTACATTATGCCAGCAAATGGGCCGCGCATGCGAGAGGCGCAGCCGTACGTCTGGCTTCAAAACCCAACCGTCGTCGGTGCTACTCGGGCTTCCAGCGCAGGATTGGCTTGCGCGCGGCGGCGACTTCGTCGAGGCGGCCGACGCGTGTGGAATGCGGAGCGGTCTTCACGAGATCGGGCGTGGCGTCGGCTTCGGCGGCGATGGAGCGCATTGCGTCAATGAACAGGTCACATTCCTGCTTCGATTCGGATTCCGTCGGCTCGATCATCATGGCGCCCGGAACGATCAGCGGGAAGGCCGTGGTGTAGGGGTGGAATCCGTAATCAATCAGGCGCTTGGCGATGTCCATGGTGTTCACGCCCTTGGTTTTTTGGTGCGCATCGCTGAAGACGACTTCGTGCATGGAGGGCAGATTGTACGGGAGATCGAAATAGGGCTCGAGCTTCTTGCGAATGTAATTCGCGTTGAGCACGGCGTCTTCAGTGGCTTGGCGAATGCCCGGGCCGTAAGCGAGCGTGTATGCCAGCGCGCGCAGCAGCACGCCGAAATTTCCAGCGAAAGCGCGGACGCGGCCTACGGATTTTGGGCGATTGTGATCGAGAGCGTAGGTGCCGTCCGGCTTTTGCACGACAACTGGCACTGGGAGGAACGGCTCGAGGATTTTCTTGGCTAGCACCGGGCCGGCGCCGGGACCACCGCCGCCATGCGGAGTGGAAAAAGTTTTGTGCAGGTTCAGGTGCATCACGTCCACACCGAAATCGCCCGGCCGTGTGACGCCGGCGAGCGCGTTCATATTGGCGCCGTCCATATAGAGCAGGGCGCCGCGTTCGTGCAGGATCGCGGCAATTTCGGCGATGCGTTCTTCGAAGACGCCGAGAGTGCTGGGATTGGTGATCATCAGCGCGGCTACATCGTCGGTGACAAATTCGCGCAAGTGATCGGTATCGAGCTGGCCGCGGCTGTTTGATTTGATGTTCTGCACTTCGTATCCGGCGATGACGACGGACGCAGGATTGGTGCCGTGCGCGGAATCGGGGATTAGAACTTTGTGGCGCGGATTACCCTGGCTTTCCAGGTAAGCGCGAATCATCAGCAGGCCGGTGAGCTCGCCTTGCGCGCCGGCGGCGGGTTGCAGCGTGGCGGCGTCCATTCCGGTGATAGAGAGCAAGCATTTTTGCAGATCGTGCAGGATGCGCAAGCAGCCTTGCGAGACTTCCGCGGGCTGCTGCGGATGTTCGTTTGCCAGGCCATCGAGGCGCGCGACGAACTCGTTTACGCGCGGATTGTATTTCATGGTGCAGGAGCCGAGCGGATACATGCCGAGATCAATCGCGTAATTCCACGTGGAGAGGCGCGTGAAGTGACGGATCACTTCGATTTCGCTCACTTCGGGGAAGCCTTCGATGGCGTCGCGCGTGAATTCGGAGCCGAGCGCCTTCGCCGGATCAACTGCGGGTACGTCGAGCGGCGGAAGTTCCATGCCGCGCTTGCCGGGCGCGGATTGTTCGAAGATGAGGCCTTCGTTCTGGCTGACATGCGTGCGCGCTTTGCCTACATTCGTCGCGGGCGCTTCGAGATCGGTGATTTTCGGATTCAAAGCTTACGGCTCCTTAAACGGGTCTTTCCAGAATGCGGCGCACCGAGGCGGCGAAGCGTTCAATTTCGGCGCGGGGCGTGGTTTCGGTGACGCAGAGGACGGCGCGCTTGGTGAGTTCCGGATAATGCGTGCCGAGCGCGAATGGACCGATGATTTTTTCGCGCAGCAGGTCGGCGTTGATCATTTTTACAGAGCGCGGAAATTCCAGCGAGAATTCGTTGAATGTGGGGCCGGTGAAAACGCGGCGCACACCAGGAATTTTTTCAAGTTCGGCCTGTGCGAAGCGGGCTTTGGCGAGATTCTGGAGCGCCTGCTCGCGCAAGCCTTCCTTTCCGATCAGGCACAGGTGAATTGTGGCAGCCAGAGCGTAGAGCGCTTCGTTGGTGCAGATGTTGGATGTGGCCTTCTCGCGGCGGATGTGCTGTTCGCGCGTGGCGAGTGTGAGGACGAAACCGCGGTTACCGGCTGCGTCGGTGGTTTGTCCGGCGAGGCGCCCGGGCATCTGGCGCACGAATTTTTCCCGCGTGGCGATTACGCCGACGTACGGGCCGCCGTAACTGGATGGGATGCCGAAAGCCTGACCTTCCATGGCGACGATGTCCGCTTCGGCGGGCGGGCGCACGATCCCGAGTGAAACCGCCTCGGTGATGGCGGTGACCAGCAGGGCGCCTGAAGCATGCGCGGCGTCGGCCAGTGCGGGAACATCTTCCAGCACGCCGAAAAAGTTTGGCGACTGCACGACCACGGCCGCCGTCCGGGCGAGCGTTTCAGGTTTCAGCGCGGCGCGATCGAGCTGGCCGGACGCGGCATAGCCAATTTCTTCCACTTCCAGGCCGAGATTCTTCGCGTAGGTGTTGAGCACCTGGCGATATTCAGGATGCACGGAGCGCGCGATGAGAATGTGGCGGCGACTGGTCAGCCGTTCGGCCATCAGGACCGCTTCGGTGAGCGCGGTTGAGCCGTCGTACATCGAGGCGTTGGCGACTTCCTGGCCAGTGATCTGGCACATCAGAGTCTGAAACTCGAAAATGGCGGTGAGGGTCCCTTGCGCGAACTCGGCCTGATAGGGTGTGTAGGAAGTGAGGAATTCGCCGCGCTGGATTAGCGCATCGGCGGCAACCGAACGGAGATGCTGGTACACGCCAGCGCCGAGAAAAGAAACGTAGCCGCGCGCATTTTCCGCGGCGCGCGCTTGAAAATATTGAATGATCTCGGATTCCGAAAGCGGGCCCGGCAAATCGAGGGGCGCGCGCAGCCGGAATTTTTCCGGAATGGATGTGAACAGCTCTTCGACGGAGCGCGTGTCGATCGCAGCCAGCATTTCCTGGCGTTCGGAAGGACTTTTGGGGAGATAGCGCATCAGGCGGAGTGTTCCTTAGATTGCTCGGAGATATATGCCTGGTAGGCCGCCGCGTCCATTAGGCTAGCCACTTCTTTCGGGTCCGCGAGTTTCAGCTTGATAAGCCACGCAGTGTTGTGTGGATCCGTATTGATTTTTTCGGGCGCGTCCACCAGCAGAGCGTTGGTTTCGGTAACTTCGCCGGAGACGGGGCTGTAGATTTCGCTCACGGCTTTCACCGATTCCACGCTGCCTAAAGATTTGCCGCCGGAAATCTTGGCGCCAACCTTGGGCAGGTCCACGAATACCACGTCGCCCAATTCCTGCTGCGCGTAATCGGTGATGCCGATGGTTCCGGTGTCACCTTGAACTTTGATCCATTCGTGCTGCTTGGTGTAGCGATAGTCGGCTGGATACATGTCGCCCCTTTCGATTGGATGCGTTAAGTCTTTTGCGGACGCTTGTAAAACGGCAGCGCGACAATGCGCGCCGGCGCCGCCTGCCCGCGAATGCTGATTTCGATTTCCGTACCGATGGCGGTCTGGTTTGGCGGAACGTAAGCCATCCCGATATTTTTCTTCAAGAATGGCGCGGGGCAGCCGCTGGTGACGCGTCCGACTTCCTGTCCGCCGATCAGCACCGAGTAGCCGTCGCGCCCGATGCGTTTATCGAGCATTTCAAATCCCACCAGTTTGCGCGGCAGGCCAGCTCGTTTTTGCTGCGCCAGCGCGTCGCTACCGAGAAACGGAGCCTTCTCCATTTTGCAGATCCAGGCAAGGCCTGCTTCCCAGGGCGTCGTGGTGTCATCAATTTCATGTCCGTAGAGGCACATGCCTGCTTCCAGGCGCAGAGTGTTGCGCGCGCCCAGGCCGCAGGGAATCATTCCGGCGGATTCACCGGCTTGCATCAGGTCGGCCCAGAGCTTTTCGGAATATTCCGGCGCGAAATAAATTTCGAAGCCGTCTTCGCCGGTGTAGCCGGTGCGCGCTATCAGGCAATCAACGCCGCTCACTTTGCCGACCGCAAAATGATAGTAGCGGATCGAATCAAGCGGCGCAGACGTAATCTTCCGCAGAATGTCCGTAGCGCGCGGACCTTGAATCGCGAGCTGCGAATAGCGCGGACCGGAGTTTTCGACCTCCGCGTCGAATTTATTATTCGCGACGATATGCTGAAAATCGTCATCTTGATTACCAGCATTGACGCAAAGCAAGTAGTGCGTGTCCGAGAATTTGTGAACCAACAGATCGTCCACAAACGTGCCGCGGTGCGTCATCAGCCCAGAGTAGTGGGCTTGGCCGATGCTCAATTTCGCAGCGTTGTTGCAGCTGACCCACTGCACGAGGTGCAATGCGTCCGGGCCGCGAATTTCCAGCTCGCCCATATGGCTAACGTCGAACAGGCCGGCGCGCGTGCGCACGGCCAGGTGCTCGGCGATGATCCCGGAATACTCCAAAGGCATATCCCAGCCGCCGAAATTGACCATCTTGGCGCCCAGCCGGCGATGGACGGAATTCAGGGCGGTCTTGCGCAATTCCACGGCTGCCGATGTGTTCACAGAGGGTTTCTCATTTGCGCGGCGAAATATCGAACGTAGCATGCGTATTTTGGAGTGTCAAGGAACGCGACTGTAGGTCATTTTCGCGGCGGCCACTTGCCACATGCAGCGAATCCACGTTTGCGAAGCAGGGAATCGCGGAGCGCAAGGCGCTTGTGGCCGCGTCGCGCATGTCCTACTATGAGTTTAGCGAAACAGGCGCGTATTCGACCCAGAGGCGGCGACGGTGCTTACACTTTGTTCGCAATGTGACAAGCCGGAATCGCAGTGCACGTGTGAAAAATTCTGCTGTTTCTGCCAATCACAATACAATATACGGCTAGCGGTGGACGGCATGTACTATTGTCCAGACTGCCGCGAGGCCTGCGACGTCCGAGTGGCCGACGCCGAGCAGCACTAATCCATGAGTAATCCAGAATGAGCACCGAACCGGCGCATACCGAGCTAATTCTGCACGAAGATACCCGTTTTTTCGGGGCGATCGGCGCAGTGGTGCAGCATGCTTCGCAACGTTGCGGATTGTCGGAAGCGGGCCAGCAGGGACTGACCGCGGCGGTGCAGGAGGCATGCCGCGAGACATTCCCGCTGCTGGAAGGCCATGGGAACGGCGAACCAACGGTGCGAGTCATTATTTCGGATTATCCAGATCGCGTGGAAGTCGCCATCGAGCACACCGGAACAGCGCTGCCTACTGCGGGGCTGGATACGTTTATTGGTGATGCGTCAGCGGATCCTGGGGCAGGACTGAGCAGGGCGTTGCAGATGACTAAGGTGGACCGCGTGCAGTATGCAACCAGCGGCGGCGTGTCGCGCATGACGTTGATCAAGTATTGCGACGGTGGACGTAAGGCGAACGCGTAGTTCCTCGTTTCGCTTCCTTCTGCAATTTCAAACAATCATCTTGGCTGGGGAGTTAACGTCCGCGCGTGGATATCCCTGCCTCAACATTGTCTAGGGGACGAATTCCGGACTATTGCATCTGTCGGCAGGTTCAGCGAGCGGCGAGTCCGCAGACCCGCCGCTACTGAATCAAGACGTCGCGCTCACATTGGTGCGGCAAAAGCCTTGCTCTGAATCAGTGACAACAATTCGTCTTGGCTCACCGGCGCATCGATTTTCAGCCGGTCGCCGGACGGCGTGACTTTCACCTGATCGAGCGTTTTCGCGAGCGATGGATTGCCCTGCGCCTCCTGATATCGCCGATACATGATGCCGGCCTGCATCGCCGCGCCCAATAAATTGGCGTCGTCCACGGAGTCGCAGACTGCCTGGAACTGCGCATCCACGCCGCTGTCCGCCTTGATGGTGATGATCATCGCGTGCAGGCGCCCGATGATGGCGGCTGCTTGCGGGAATTGCCCCGCCTGCGGAACCAGCTGTTGCATAGCGAGGTGTGTGTGGTCCTTGTCCAGAATGGCCCAGATGATGCCGCTGCCGTTGGCTTCGGAGATCAGTGGGAATAGCTTTCCGGTGAGAAGCGTTTCTTCGCCGCCCATACGCACGTTGATGAGGTGTTCCAGAACGGAGCGGTTGCCGAATGCGGCGGTGCTGGAATCGAAAAACACAAAGAGAATGTCGCCGGCCGCGGCCCCGCTGCCAAACGCGTAGAGATGGTAGCCCTGGACTTCGAATGAAGGAACTTTCTGCGCTTTGAGTTTGGTTTCCACCGACGAAGGATCGAACTGGCCGAGCGCGATGCCAACGACGTCGTCGGTGCTACCGCTGCTGATGTTGGCCCAGGCGATCTCTTCCACCTGGGAATTCGGGTCCACGCCGGAGGAGCCGAGGAATTGTTCGAACTGGCGGAATTTCGGCGGAAGGACCTGGCCGTAGAGTTGAGAGAACCAGGGAAATTTGCGCGCAGCTTTCAAGTCAGCGTAAGCAAATTCGCCGACGGATTTTGGGAACATGCCGATGATAGAGGTGCTGAGCGACGCGGCCGAAGAGCGCGTGGGAGCGATGGTCACGCCGCCGAACACCAGCGCAAATGCCAGTAGGCCCGAGATTACGCTGCGTATGACTGGTTTTTTCATTGGGTAACCCCTCAGTTCAATCCTTTATGGCTGTGCTTCGATTATAAATTCTACCGGCTGACTCCGACGGGACTTTCGGCGACGCGTGCCCCAAGAGTCGCGGACTCCGCGCGCAGCTTGCCGGCAAATTCGCTGTCGGTAATGGAGTCCAGATTGATGGCTACATTTTCCAGAGCGCCGCGAACCGCCGCCGCGGCCATCAATCGTCCTACGCGGATGTCTGAATACATAGACGGGCTGGAGATGCCTTCCAGTTGCCCGAGTCGGTCAAAAACTTCCGCGGCTTTGTGCGCCACTTCGAGCGGGACGCTGGCTGCGCCGTGCAGGGCGTGCTGAATGGCGGCGTCGCGCTGGGCCTCTAGTTCAGACGTATCTTTCGGCAACTTGTAAGCAGCCATCACCTGGCTGAAGGACGCGGCATCGCGATCGATCGCTTCCGAAAGCGAGCGGGCGGCGGCCTGAAATCCGGCTAGCGCCTCGCTGAGCTGATCCACATAGGCGGCCTGCGATTTTTTTTTGCGCGAGAGGCTGGCGACCATCTGTCCCAGACTGGCGCCCAGCGCGCCCGCGAGCGCCGCTACCGAGCCGCCGCCAGGAGTCGCCGTAGGTTCCGCAACGGCGTCGAGAAACGGTTGCGCGAGCGCTGCCAGCTTGCCCGGGCCTTCCGGAGTTGTAGCGTTGCCGCTAAGCGAAGCCTCAATACGATTCTCAAACACCTGCGCGGGCGAAAAGTTCTCCAGTTGCAGATAGAAATCGGCGGCCAATTCGATGGCGCGTTTGGGAATCAGGCCGACGATTTCGCTGCCGATGATGGAGACGCCGTAGCGTTCGGCTTCGCGCTTTACCATTTCGAAGACGCGATGCAGCGGCGTCTGTTCGAAGTCCGTCATGTTGATGGAAACTTGCGCGAGTTTGCGCGCGCGAAGATCCACACCCATGGCCTTCACGTAACGCAAGCCGCCGTTCGAGAAACGAATGTTCTTGCCGATTTTTTTCGCGATTTCCAGGTCGGGCGTGTTCAGGTTGATGTTGTAGGCCACCAGGAATTTGCGCGCGCCTACCACTGTGGCTCCTGCAGTCGGATGCAGCCTTTGTTCGCCGACGTCTGGAGCACGATCGGGATTCTTGGGGACCTCGGCGAGCAGGCCTTCGAACTGGCCCTTGCGAATATTTTCCAGGTTGCTGCGCTCGGGACGTTGTGCCGCGGCTTCGTAGAAGTAAACCGGAATGTGATAGCGCTGCCAAATTTCGCGGCCAACTTTTTTCGCGAGGGCGACGCAATCTTCGATGCTGACGCCTTCTACGGGGATAAATGGCACAACGTCGGTCGCGCCCATGCGCGGATGCGCGCCGGAATGTTTGGTCAAGTCAATCAGTTCGGCAGCCTTTCCGACGCCACGGAGCGCCGCTTCGGCCACTGCGTCAGGCTCGCCGGCAATCGTCACGACGCTGCGATTGTGGTCGGCGTCGCTTTCTCGATCCAGCAGATACACGCCCGGCACTTCACGCATCGCGGCGATGATGGCGTCAACTTTGGCCATATCGCGCCCTTCGGAGAAATTCGGGACAGATTCGACGAGTCGTTTCATGTGGTTAAAGATTCTTCGAATGGATAATGACGCCGCGTTTCATCGTGAAGCCGCAAAGGTTCACACCAAAATAATACGGGATTTCGCGGTAGTCGGCCACGTCAAACGCGGCGATGTCTGCATACTTGCCAACTTCGAGCGAGCCAGCGCGATCGTGGGCGCGCAGCGAGTAGGCAGGATTGATCGTGGCGGCGGTGATGGCTTCCGCGGGCGTCATGCGCATCTGCGTGCACCCGAGCGACATAATCATGGACATGCTCAGCGTGGGGCTGGTGCCGGGATTGAAATCGGTGGCGATGCCGACGATGGCGCCGGCTTCGATCAGCTTGCGCGCTGGGGCGAAGTGGCTGAGGCCGAGATGGAAGCAGCAGCCGGGGAGCAGCGTGCAGACAACGTTTGAGAGTGCGAGCGCGCGAATGTCCGCGGCGTTTATTTTTTCCAGGTGATCGGCGCTGGCTGCTTGCAGCTCGATGGCGAGGCGCGCTGCGCCAGTGTTTGCCAGTTGTTCGGCGTGGATGCGCGGGACCAGGCCTCCGGCGCGTCCAGCGGCGAGGATTTTGCGCGCCTGGGCGACCGTGAAGGCCCCGCGATCGCAGAATACGTCGCAAAATTCGGCGAGACCGGCCATCGCTACCGTGGGAATCCAGCGTTGCACGAGCAAATTCACGTAGGCTTCAGGGCGGCTGCGATATTCGGCTGGAACGACGTGCGCGCCGAGAAACGTCGAGTGAATATCGAGCGGATGCTCTTGATGCAGTTCGGAAAGCAGCGAGAGGATTTTGAGTTCGCTCTTCCAGTCGAGGCCGTAGCCGCTTTTCGATTCGATGGTGGTGGTGCCGTGGGTCGCGAATAAATTCAGGTTGGCGATGGCGCGCGTTTTAAGGGCGCTAGGAGTAGCGGCGCGCAGGCTTTCGACCGTGGAGCGTATCCCGCCGCCTTTCTTTGCGATTTCTTCGTACGTAGCGCCAGCGATGCGCTCTTCGTATTCGTGGGCGCGGCTCCGCGGAAAAATCAGATGCGTGTGCGAATCCACAAAGCCGGGCAGAACCACGCGTCCTGCGAGATCAATTTTTTCAGCCCGGCGCGCTTGGCGCAATTTTTCGATGCGGCGGCGCGGGCCGATGGCGGCGATGCGATCTTCGTGGATGAGGATGGCACCATCGGGAATGATGCCGAGGTCGGCGAGAGCTTTGCCGCGGCGGGGAACTGGTCCGCGCAAAGTCAACAGCTGCGAGCAGCCGGTGATGAGCAAGTCGGGCACGGGTGAAGCGATACTAACGCCGACGGGGAGCAAAAGACTACCTGCGATACGGAATCGTTAATGGGTCAGGCCGCTGTAAATGCGTGCAAGGCACCGGGGCTATGCCTTCGCCGCCATACTCGAATATGCCGGCGCAAAAACTTCCGTGACGAATGATTCCAGCGTAGTCGGCGTCGTGTTCTTCGCCGAGCGCTGCTCCAGAGGCACAATGAGCCCCGCATTCGCGCCCTTCCACATTTCAACCAGTAGCGCAGCGGTTTTCTTCGGCATTCCGATTTGTACCAGCGCAGGTTCGAGCATCATGAACGGCACTTGCATGTATCCGAGCTTGGGCTTCCCGATTGACGCGCCAACGATCGGCGCCGCTTCCTTCATCGAGATGTCGCGCTGGCCGTGCAGTTCCTGCGTGGAACTGCCTGAGAAATCGCGCGCGGCAAGGCGCGTGGCAGCGTACGCGCCGATATCTTTCGTGGCAATCCATGGCATAGGCGTGTCGCTGGTCAGACCGCCGGGAAGAATTCCCATCGTGCGCATCGGCGGAATGCTCATCAAAAGATTTTCCATAAAATAGGCTGCGCGCAGGTGCAGCACGTTGAGGCCCGCGATGCGATTCAGTTTTTGTTCCAGGTTGTGCAGGCCTACGATGGGACCGGTCTTTTCCGCGTGTTGCGCGCCGATGCTGCTGAGATTGACGACGTAGGGCACGCGCGCTTTCTCAACAGCGGCAGCGAAAGAATCGGAAACGAGCTCCTGATGCGCGCGCAAATCCTGATTCGAAATATCTTCGGGCAGCACGAGATAAACGGCTGTCGCGTCCTCGAAGGCTTTGGTCATCGACCCGGCATCGTCCACGTTGCCGACGAAAGCTTCCGCTCCCTTCTGCACGAGAGGCTCGAGTTTTTTCGCGTCGCGGCCGACCACGCGAATTTTCTCGTCTTTTGCAAGCAACGCTTCCGCGGCCGGCCTTCCCGTGTGTCCCGTGGCGCCTACGATTACGATCATGGAATCTCCTGTGGCATCGGGATTTTTACGCCGGACTTTTTCGCGAATGCGACGGCTTCGGGATAGCCAGCGTCCACGTGGCGCGCGACGCCGATGCCGGGATCGTTGGTCAGGACGCGCTGAATGCGTTCGCCCATTTCTTTCGAGCCGTCAGCGACGGTGACTTGGCCCGCGTGCAACGAGTAGCCGATGCCAACGCCGCCGCCGTTGTGAATCGAAACCCAGCTGGCGCCGCTCGCAGTATTCAGCAACGCATTCAGCAGAGGCCAGTCGGCGATGGCGTCGGAGCCATCCTGCATTTTCTCGGTTTCGCGGTAGGGAGAAGCCACCGAACCGCAATCAAGATGATCGCGGCCAATCACGATGGGGCCTTTCAATTCGCCGCGCGCGACCAGATCGTTCAGCGCCACACCGAACCGATCGCGCTCGCCGTAGCCGAGCCAGCAGATGCGCGCAGGTAATCCCTGAAAACGCACGCGCTTGTGCGCGAGCTTGATCCAGCGCGAAAGAATTTCGTCGTGCGGAAACATTTCCAGCACCAGTTGATCGGTGCGGTGAATATCGGAAGGCTCGCCGGAAAGCGCCGCCCAGCGGAAGGGCCCGCGCCCTTCGCAAAATAGCGGACGGATGTAGGCGGGCACGAAGCCGGGAAAATCGTAAGCGTTCTTCACGCCTTGCTGAAATGCGAAAGTGCGGATGTTGTTGCCGTAATCAAAAGTGACCGCGCCCATTTTTTGCAGCGCGAGCATGCCCTCCACGTGGCGCGCGATGGATTCGAGCGACCGCTTTTCGTAAGCGGCAGGATCGGACTTGACGCAGCTCGGCGGCTTGCGCGACGTCCAGGCCCTGCGGAATGTAGCCGCCGATGGGATCGTGCGCGCTGGTTTGGTCGGTGAGCAGGTCTGGCACCACGCCGCGCCGCGCAAGTTCAGGAAGTATGTCCGCGCAATTTCCAGTGAGGCCGACCGAAGTGGCTTCGCGTTTGCGCACGGCATTTTTCAGGATGCGCAGAGCTTCATCGAGATCATTGACCATCACATCGCAATAACCCATTTTCACGCGACGCTTGATGCGTTCGGGGTCCACATCAATACCCAGGAACGCCGCGCCGTTCAGAGTTGCTGCCAGCGGCTGCGCTCCACCCATGCCACCCATGCCGCCCGTCACTACCAATTTTCCGGCGAGGTCGCCGCCGAAATGTTGTCGCGCGGCTGCGGCGAACGTTTCATACGTACCCTGCAGGATTCCTTGCGAGCCGATGTAAATCCAGCTCCCTGCCGTCATCTGCCCATACATCATCAGCCCCGCGCGATCAAGTTCGTCGAAATGCTTCCAATCGCTCCAGTGGCCGACAAGATTGGAATTGGCGATCAGGACGCGGGGTGCGTAGGAATGCGTGCGAAAAATTCCTACAGGCTTGCCGGATTGCACCAGCAGGGTTTCGTCATTTTCCAGCGAACGCAGCGACGCGACGATCGCGTGATAGCAATTCCAGTTGCGCGCAGCCTTACCGCGGCCGCCGTAGACGATCAAATCTTCGGGCTTCTCGGCGACTTCCGGGTCGAGATTGTTCATCAACATGCGCAGTGCCGCTTCCTGCTGCCAGCCCTTGCACGAAAGAGCTGAGCCGCGCGGCGCGCGCACCGGTTGATATCCGGAAGCTTCTTCGGCGGCTAGCTTCGACATGGAAACCCTCCGCACGCATCTTATCGCAGACGGGCGGTGGAATTGTAGCGCGGCTCGAAGGTCGCAGATCTGAGGCGCCGCCACAATCCGCGACTAAAAGGGGCCGGGCCAATCGCGTTGCGCGTGCCGCGCCTATACGCTAAAGTTGCTGGAGCGCAAATGGACTATCCCTCGCTGAACAAACTCTTCCTGGACGCCGTAGATCGCTACGCCAATCCGAAAGCACAAATGTACAAGACCGCAAGCGGCTGGGAATCCATTTCCGCGAGCGAAATGCTGCGGCGTGTGGCGGGGTTGTCGAAGGCGCTGGGCGAACTGGGCATCAAGACTGGTGATCGTGTCGGCATCTTCGCGCCGAACTGCGCGGAATGGCACGTCGCCGATTTCGCGATCACCGGACTCGGCGCGGCCAGCGTGCCGATTTATTTCAACGAGTCCGTCGACCGGCTGACCTACATCCTGAACGATTCAGGCTCGCGAATCGTGATCACCAAGGGCGAGGCGCAAGCGCGCAAGATTGCCGAAGCGCGCGAACGCATGCCCGTGCTGGAGCACATCATCTCGGTTGCGCCGCCGAGCGATTTGCACGGCGAAATTTTGCGCTACGAGACTTTGATTGCTACGGCTGGAGACGCCGATGTCGCGGAATATCGGCGTCGCGCCGCCGAAGTTTCTGGCGGGCTGCTCGCGACGATCATTTATACCTCCGGAACCACTGGTGAACCCAAGGGCGTGATGTTGAATCACTCGAATCTCAGCTCCAATTCGATTGATTCGCTGAAGGAATATGTTTTCGAGCCCGGTGATGTAGCGCTGGAATTCTTGCCGCTGGCGCATGTGTACGAACGCACCGTCGGCTACGGCTATTTGTCACGCGGCGTCTCGATCGCCTATCTCGAACAGATCGAAGCCGTGGCGGAGGCTCTGCTGGAAGTCCATCCGACCATGACGGCTGCCGTACCGCGATTTTTCGAGAAGCTCTACGCGAATATTCTCGAAAAGGGCCATCGGGAGACTGGCTTGAAGCGCAAGATTTTCGATTGGGCGTTGCGTGTGGCACAGGAGTCGGTTCCTTGGCGCGCTTACGGCAAAAAACCTAGCAGCGGTTTGAAGTACCGGTGGGGAATTGCGGACCGGCTGGTGTATTCGAAGATTCGCGCGGGGCTGGGCGGAAAGATTCGCACATTCTGTTCCGGTGGAGCGCCGCTGGCGCCGGAACTGGCGGAATTTTTCTGGTCGCTGGACGTGCGGGTGTTTCAGGGCTACGGCCTGACGGAGACCGCGCCGGTGGTTACCGCAAATTTGCCGACGGCGAACAAAGTTGGCACGGTGGGACGCCCGATCCCGCACGTCCAAGTGCACATCGCCGAAGATGGCGAGATTCTGGTGAAGGGACCGAACGTGATGCAGGGTTACTACCGCAAGCCTGCGGAGACGCGCGAAGTGTTGACGGAAGACGGCTGGTTCCGCACCGGCGATATCGGGCGACTGGACGCGGACGGATACCTGATCATCACCGACCGCAAGAAAGAGCTGCTGAAGACCGCGGCGGGAAAATTTGTCGCTCCTGCGCCGATCGAAAATACGCTGAAGTCCAGCCCGTACATTACGAATGCGATTGTGGTGGGCGACAAGCGCAAGTTTGTATCAGTTTTAATCGTTTTGAATTTCGCGACGATAGAAGCCGAAGCCAAGCGCCAGGGCCGGGAATTTTCCACGCACGCGCAGATGCTTACGGATGTGTGGGTGCGCGACCTGATCACGCACGAGATCGAACGCCTGACGGCATCGCTCGCGCAATATGAGAAGCCCAAGCGCTTCGCGCCGCTGGAGCAGGATTTCACGTATGCCAGCGGTGAACTGACCTATACGCTGAAAATGAAACGGCGCGTGATTGAAGAGCGTTACCAGGACGTGATCGCGCGGCTGTACGCGGACGTAGAAGAACCGCGACCGCAGCACCAGGCATAGCATCAAACGTAGCAGCAGGCGAAGGTTTCGCGTATAACCTCTGCGAGCCGGGGATTGACGCTGGGTGGAATCGCGTCTCGCGCAGTTCGCACGCTGTACAATGAAATTCGGAGAATCCTGATGGCCGACCAACTGGTAATTGCCGGGCGCGCTTTCAATTCGCGTTTGATTGTGGGTACTGGAAAATACCGCAGCTTCGACGAAATGCGCCGCGCCCATCAGGCTTCGGGCGCGGAGATGGTAACCGTCGCGGTGCGGCGCGTGAATCTCACCGACAAATCCAAAGAATCGCTGCTCGATTACATTGACCGCAAGAATTTTTTTATTCTGCCGAATACCGCGGGCTGCTATACGGCGGACGAAGCGGTGCGTACGGCGCGGTTGGGGCGCGAAGTGGGCCTCTCGGAATGGGTGAAACTCGAAGTGATTGGCGACCAGCAGACACTTTTCCCGGATACAGAACAATTAATCGCCGCAACGAGGATTTTGGTGCAGGAAGGGTTCGTGGTGCTGCCTTACACGAATGACGATTTGATCGTCGCGCGAAAATTGATTGATGCGGGCGCGGCCGCAGTCATGCCTCTGGGCGCGCCGATTGGTTCTGGCATGGGGATTCAGAACGTCACGAACTTGCGGATTCTGCGTGAACGGATTACGGAAGTGCCGCTGATTGTGGATGCGGGCGTGGGCACGGCCTCCGATGCTGCGCTGGCAATGGAATTGGGAGCAGACGGCGTATTGATGAACACAGCGATCGCGGAGGCGCAGGATGCGGTGCTGATGGCGGAGGCGATGGGATCGGCAGTGGATGCGGGCCGCAAGGCGTTCATGGCCGGGCGGATCGCGAAGAAGCTATACGCTTCCGCTTCGAGCCCGCTGCACGGAGTTGTGAAGTAATCCGCTGCGCTTTTCTTCGATGAAAATCGGGTCGTGTCCGCCTATGCGCCCCTAGCGGAACAATATGTGCCACAGAATATCTACCAGCGCGTGCACGATGGCGCCGGGAAACAGCGAACCCGTTTTAATCCACGTACGGCCGTAGAACAATCCCGCCACGCTTGCCAGGAAAACGTATTTCCAATTGGGGAAAGGCGCATGGAAAATGTGCGCAAAGCCAAAAGCGACGGAGGCCACCGCCAGGCCTGCCCACTGATTTTTGAACGTGCGCGAAAGAATATTCTGCAGCACGCCGCGAAACAGGAATTCCTCCGGCCACGCCGTGAAAAATAGAATGCCGATCACTTCGATGGGAGCTGTGTGCAGGCGCGCGAGCGACGGAGCGTACGTGAGGAAGCCGATGCGCAGCCCGAGGAGGACAGCGATGACGGCGAACACCACAAAATGGAGCCCCACATTCCACGCGAAGCCGCGCCGCCATTCCACCACGTAGCCGATTCCGTCCAGCCGCCGCAAAAGCACGAACGCCGCGACGCCAGTGCCGAGCGCCAGCAAAATCGTGAGCGTGTGCATCAACTGCGGCGGATAGGGAAACAGCACGTACAAAAATGTCAGACCCTTCCAGCGCAGTTCCACCGGTAGCCAAATCAGCAGTAAGGCGGCGTAGTCTTGCCACTGGCCGGCAGGTTTCCCGATGCACGTCGCCGCCAGCAGTGCCGGCAACACGGTGTAGGCCGCGCCGAGCGACGCCGTTCTCCAGTTGGCCGTGACGCCGATGGTGTAAATCAGGACAGCGAACAGCGGAACCAGCGGGGCGAGCACCGCGCCATGGTCTCCGAACAAGTGCCGCACTCGTTCGAGCACACGCGGCGCCGCAAGAAACAGTTCAAACGCGAAAAGTGCCGCGGCCACACCGAGCGCAAGCGCGAATGAGCGGCCAGTGTAGCCCAGTCGAATTCCATAGAACGTCGCGAGGCCCACGATCACGGCCCACGCAACAAATGCGGTGGACAGATTCATGGACCAGGATGCAGAGCTTGTTGCCACGATTGAAGATTTTACTGAAGTGCGCACGGATTCAGCGAAGAACTTCTGTGATAGTCCCACATCGTATGACGATAGTGGGTTTGTCAGGCGTCAGGCGAGCGAGGAGGTCGCGGGCGACGGATCTAAACATCCGCGAAGTGGTAGTCAAGAGCGCCGCTGGGCAGATAACTGGTTAGTTACGAGTCGTCCGAAATGAGCTTATAATGCCAGAATTATGAAGCACGAAATCCGGATTGCTTCGCCGTGCTCCGCGGACTGGAATCGGATGGCGGGCGACGAGCGCGTCCGATACTGTCCCGAGTGCAAGCTCAACGTCTACAATTTTTCGGAAATGTGTGACGCGGAGATCGAGAGGATTTTATCTCGCCGCGACGGGCGTCTATGCGCGCGCTTTTATCAGCGCTCCGATGGAACGATGCTCACCCGGAACTGCCCCGTCGGGTTTCGCGCTGTGGTGCGACGCGCGGCGACTTTCGCTGGTGCAACGTTAGCAACCGTTCTCAGCGTCAGACCCGCCTTGGCGCGAGGACCTCTTGCGAAACACGCCCCTGCCTTGTTTCAAATTCAGCCCGCTCAGACGGGGTTATCGCTAGAAGTGTTTGATGCCAGCGGTGCGGGGGTGCCGAAAGCACGAGTCAGCATCGTAGACGAGAAAACCAAAGTGAAGGCCTACGGAGAAACCGACGCCAAAGGGCGTTTGCGATTGGCTGACCTGCCGACCGGGAACTACGAGATCACTGTGGTTGCTCTAGGATTCATGGAGCTCAAGCAAAGCCACGTCTCCGTGCCGACAAAGACTCCGTTGAGGCTTCGAATTGAAGTGGGAAGCATGGGCGGGGTCGTTGTGGTTGAGGGGCCGCAAGTTGAACCGAAGAGTGTCCCCGTTTGTAAGACTTTGAGCGATCCCGCTTCGCAGAAACCCAAGTGAGCGCAGGGATTTGCTCAACGCGATCCAATTGCCAAGTTCCTTCCTTGCCTCCAGTTGCTCAAGATAAATTGATTTGCTGCGCTTACTTCTTTCGAGTTCCTGCCCGCTGAGTCTTGTGCCATTCTTGTGCGGCTCAAGACGACACCGGAGAGATGCCCGCGCCTACGAAATCCGAACGGTTCACTTACATTGATTGGCTGCGGGGGTTCGCCTGCCTGCTGATGTTCCAGGTGCACGCGTACGATTCGTGGCTGAGTCCGTCTGCGCGTGAGACGAAGTTCTTCAAGTGGTCGCAGCTGAGTGGCACGCTGCCGGCGCCAATGTTCTTGTTTCTGGCGGGGGTGTCGTTCGCGCTAGTGACGGACAAGCTGCAGCGCAAGGGCGTGCCAGCGAATGAAATCGCGCGGAAGACGATTCTGCGCGGTGCGGAAATCCTGGCGCTCGGTTACGGCTTTCGTTTGCAGGAGTATTTGCTTGGGCTACCCTGGGCGCCGTGGACCGACCTGCTGCGCGTGGACATTCTGAATACCATTGGCCTGTCGATAATCTTGATGGGCGTGGTGTCCTGGTTCGCACGCACGCGCGCGGCAAACCTGCTGCTTGCGTTGGTGGCGACCGCAGCAATCGCGCTGGCCACGCCGCCGCTCTACACCACGTGGCGACCGAGCCGGCTGCCTTGGTATCTTGAGTCCTACATTAACGGCGTGCATACATTCAAAACTCCGCAGGCATGGCTATTTCCAGTTTTCCCGTGGGCAGCGTTTGCGTTTGCCGGCCTCGCGCTGGGATTTTTCCTGTTCGACGATTGGGCGATGCAGAATCAGGCGAAGTCCGTCGCGTTGCTGGGCGCGCTGGGAATCGCGCTCTACTATTTTTCAATGTGGCTGGATACGCGGCCCGTGCAGCTCTTCGCAGTGTACGATTACTGGCACACCAGCCCCAATTTTTTTCTCGCACGAGTGGGAATCCTGCTGGTGATGTTTCCCTTAAGTTATGTGTGGTGCCGCTGGGTGATTTCGCGAATTCCTTTTAGTCCGCTCGTGCAGATGGGCCAGACTTCGCTGCTGGTTTACTGGGTGCACATTGAATTTGTGTATGGGCGGTTTTCCATTCTGAAGAAAGGCGCGCAGTCTATTCCGATGGCGACGTTCGGACTGCTGATCATCACAGTGGCGATGGTTTTATTGTCCGTGGCGCGCACGCGCTGGAAGGGAAATGGTACGGAAGGGATTGGCTGGTTTCGACACAGATTGCGGCCCGCTTCGAGGGCTTAAGGTTTCATCGCGGAGCAGCCCTGCGACCCGGGCTTTGTCTTGAAAATTAGTTCTCCGGGGCGCGCTAGGCCGAAATCTTCGCGGGCGATGCATTCCATGGTCGAGGGATCAGTCTTCAGATCCTTCACGTGATCCTGCAGCTTCTTGTTTTCGCGATCCAATTGATTTATTTCCTGCTGAATTTTTCGCGCTTCGGCCTGCGATCGACGCATCGCCAACACGCCGTGCGTGCCGAATATATCCTGCAGAAGGAGCATCACGAATCCAGCGATCAGAAACCAATACAAATTGCGGCGCAGGAACGCGCTCAACTGCTCGACGAACGTCTGGCGCGAAGCCGTCGCGTCGCGGTTTTCCGTCGGCGGATTCTTGACTGTGCGGTTCATTGGGTAATCCATGCGCGGGCATCCGCTGCCAATTTCTGCGCTGCGGCGACCGTCGCGGCTTCCGTGTAAATTCGTGCGACGGGCTCGGTACCCGAAGGGCGCATCAGAATCCACGAGCTATCGTCGAAAATCAGTTTGAGGCCGTCGGTGCGATCGATCTTCGCGACTTTGCGTCCCGCGAATTCGCTAAAGCTCTGCTGCAGACGATCGGGCAGCTTCGCCTGGGCGTCGGCCGGTAGATGAAGATTTTCGCGCACCGGCCAGAATTCTGCGCCCACCCGGCGGAAAAGTGCCTGCAGCTGTTCGCGGAGCGAGGTCTGTCGCGCGGCAATCATCTCGGCGACCAGCAGGCAAGCGAGGATGCCGTCTTTTTCGGGGAGATGGCCATGAATGGTCATCCCCGCGCTTTCTTCGCCACCCAGTGCGATTTTGCCGGCGCGCAGCAGCGGGCCAACGTACTTGAAGCCCACGGGAGTTTCGTAGGCCTTCACGCCGTGCAGGCGCGCGACCGCATCAATCAAATGAGTGGTCGCAACGCTGCGCGAAGCTCCCAACTTTTCGCCGCGCGTCTCCAGCAAATAATCGAATACCAGTCCCAGGATATGATTCGGCTGCACAAATGTGCCGTCACGATCCAGAATCCCGAAGCGGTCTGCATCGCCGTCGGTGGCGAGGCCCGCGAGCGATTTCTTTTCCAGCACCAACTTCTTCAGCGGCGCGAGATTTTCTTCTGATGGGTCCGGGCCAGTGCCGTCGAACAGCACGTCACGCTTGGTGCGAATGGATTCAACCGTCATGCCGTGATCGGTGAGAATGCGATCGAGCCAACCCGCGCCGCAGCCGTGCACGGCGTCGTAGGCAAAATTGCCTTTGGCTTTGGCCAGCACATCGAAGCGAATCATTTTTTTCAACTGCTCGAAGTAGGGGCCGCGCTGGTCAATGCCCTCGAAATCGTCAGCGATGTCCAGAAAGTGGCCGTCGTCGTCCGGCAATGCCGCGGCGCGTTTCTCAATGTCCTTGGTGATGTCGGGCAATGCGGGGCCGCCGTCGGGTCCGGAAAATTTCAGGCCGTTGTACTCGGCGGGGTTGTGACTGGCAGTGATGTTGACGCCGCCATCGAGGGTATTGTGAACTATGGCGTGGGCCAACGCGGGAGTCGGTGTTGGTTCCGGGCAGAAAACGATCGCGCAGCCATTTTTCCGCAGGACGCCAGCAGCCGTGCGCGCAAATTCCGGAGAAAGGAAGCGAGTGTCATGTCCCACGACGAGTTTGGGATTTTTCTTTAGCGCGGAGACGTGCCCGGCGATGGCGGCGGAGGCCCGGCGCACTCCTCCAAAGGTGAAATCATCAGCGGTCACGCCGCGCCAGCCCGAAGTCCCGAAGTGAATCATTTGTTTCGTCACGGGCGACTATTGTATCTTGGCCCGCGAGTTAAAATCACGGAAGAACAGCGCGAGTCGCAAGAGTCAACCTAGGCGAGCGGAAAAATGACGGACAAAATCTTAGTACTAGTCACCTGTGGGGCGCAAAATGAAGCGCGGAAGATTGCTCGTGCGCTGGTCGAGCAGCGGCTGGCTGCTTGCGTCAGCGAAATTGGCGTCCCGGTAGCTTCCACGTATCGCTGGAAGGGAAGAGTGGAGTCGGCGAAAGAGTTTTTGCTGCTGATCAAGACGAGCAAGAAGCATTTCGCGAAAGTGCGCGACGCGGTGCGCAAGCTGCACAGCTACGACGTCCCGGAAATTATCGCATTGCAAATCGCGGCAGGCTCCCGTGACTATTTAGACTGGATAGCCGAGTCAATGACGGCGACGTAGCTGGCCGCCGAGCGAGCCCAAGCTGCCAAGAACCGGCGAGTGTGTCGCGGCAGACGAACGGGTGAATCGACCAGCGTCGCGCAAACTCTAGATTTGCGCGAGCGCCTGGTCCAAATCGGCAATGATGTCTTCGACGTCTTCGATTCCGACGGACAACCGCACCAGCCCTTGTGTGATCCCGATCTGCATCTGAATATCCTGCGGGATGGAAGCATGGGTCATTAGCGCCGGCAGGGAAATCAGCGTCTCGACGCCTCCGAGGCTTTCCGCCAGCGAGCATAGACGCACGTGATTGAGAAACTTCTTGGCTGACTCCAGCGGGCCCAGGTCAAACGAAATCATGGCACCGAAGCCACGCTGCTGCTTCTTGGCGATTTCGTGCTGAGGATGAGAAGCAAGGCCGGGGAAGATGACGTGTTTTACTTTGGGATGAGCCGCCAGGTACTTTGCCACCGCCATCCCATTGGAATTGTGGCGGTCCATGCGCACCGCCAAGGTTTTCACGCCGCGCGAAACCAGAAAACAATCCATGGGTGCGAGGCCTGCTCCGGCCGAGCGCTGCACAAAGTATATTTTCTGGGCTTGCGCTGGCGTGCTGACGACCACCGCTCCTCCCGTGCAATCGCTGTGGCCGTTCAGAAATTTGGTCATGGAATGGACTACAATGTCCGCCCCCAGCGCGAGAGGCTGCTGTAGATAAGGTGTTAGGAATGTGTTGTCCACTACAACCATCAGATTTCGTTCGTGTCCCAGTTTTGCAACGGCGGCGAGATCGGTCACGATCATCGTGGGATTGGTGGGCGTCTCCACGTAAATCATTTTGGTGTTCGGTTTTACGGCTTGCTTCACCTTTTCGAGATTGGAAGTGTCCACGTAGCTGAATTCCAGGCCGAACTCGACCAGCAGTTGCGTGGTGATGCGAAAGACTCCGCCATAGACGGCCTGCGACAGGATGGTATGGTCTCCCGGACGCAGGAGCCGGAACACGGAATCTATCGCCGCCATCCCGGAAGTGAATACGTAGGCTGCGTGGCCGCCTTCCAGCTTCGCGATGGTGCGCTCGAGAGCTTTTCTGTTCGGGTGATTCGTGCGCGCGTAGTCATAACCCTTGCTCCTGCCCATTTCCTCGATGACGTAGGTCGAGGTCTGGTAGATCGGCGCGACGATTGACCCCGTCAGCGGGTCCGGCTCCTGGCCCACATGAATTGCATCCGTCGAAAAACCCATCACTTTCCTCCCGTCGCGAATCTCAAGAATTTTGCCCGTCGCGCGCATCGCGCCCGAACCGGTAATCCATTCCTGAAGATAGACGCATGGCCCGCAAGTCCAAGGCCGATGAGCTCTTACACAGCCAGCGCAAACTTTAGCGAGCCGAGATGGCTCACAAATTTGACCTTTCATCATACGTCAGGCGGCGGCTCGCATCACACCGAACGGATAGTGAGTTGTTAAAGATGCAGCGTCGGAGCCGCTGTGGAAATCCGGGCTAGAATCCGCAATCTATTGCGTGCCGCCGCTCCCACAGAGCCATCCAAAGCGACCATCGGTGCGCACCCTACTATGCTCTTGAGAGACTCACGGGATTGGAGTACAAGAAGAATGTATGCGGTCCTGCAGCCACCTTCGCCCGCCCTTGTTTCTCCTTGCCGTGGCTACGATTTTGGCAACCGGATTGCTATCATCCGGCGCCTGTCGCGCGCAGAGCAACGCGGCCGACAAGCCCACGACTCAGAGTCAACCCAACACCGCGGATAAACCCAGCCATAAAGATGATCAACCTTCCGACGGCACCACCACTCGACTGCGCATCTTCGTCACCAATGCCCAGGACAAGCCGGTGGGAAACGCCAGCGTGTACGTCCGATTCAACGAGCCTGGTGGATTTTTGCACAAAGATAAACTCGCCGAACTCAGCTTCAAGACCAACGAAGACGGTACGGTGAAAACTCCCGCGGTGCCGCGAGGCAAAATATTAATTCAGGTGATTGCCAAGGGCTTGCACACCTTTGGAAAATGGTACGACATCGATAAAGATCAAGACACAATCGCCATCAAGCTCGAGGCTGCTACGCACTGGTACTAGAATTAGCTCACCCAAAATTTTAATCCCCTCCCGCGTCCCCCGCATTTTTTCCCCGCCGAACGTGGCGTGCTGCCCGGAATTTGTGCAAACAGCATTAAACCTTTGCGTTGCAGAATGATTTCGTTTTACGCGCGCCCATTTCCACACGGTTTTCAACAGAACTGTTGAAAACTTTTACACAAAATTTATATTTTCTTGGCTGCTGGACGCCGGAATGGTTTCAAAAGTGCCTTGCCGATTTTTCTTCATTCTTTTTTGAAATCAAACCCGATTCCGCGGTCCAAAACAGTAATTCTTCCGCACCGCGCGTAAGCTGCTCACCTCTAACCCTCTGTGCGCGCTTGCTATCAGCAGGCGCGCGGCTGCAAAATGTCCCGGACCCAAATGAAATATTTAATTCTCAATGCCGATGATTTTGGGATGACGCGTGGTGTGAACCAGGGAATTATTCGCGCTCATCGCGAAGGCATTCTCACCAGCACTACGCTGATGGCCAATGGATCGGCATTCGACGACGCGGTGGAACAAGCCGCCGCGAATCCCAAACTGGGAGTGGGTTGCCATTTGGTTCTGATCGGCGGGAAGTGCGTCGCTCGGCGCGAAGATGTTACGGCGTTGGCTGATGCACAGGGTAACTTGCCGGAGTCGCTGCCGATGTTCGTGGCCAAACTTAGTTCCGGAATGATCCCGGCCAAGGAAATTGAAATCGAAATGCGCGCGCAGATCGAAAAAATTTGCGCCGCGGGAATCGCTCCGACGCATCTGGACACCCACAAACATACGCATGCGCATCCACGAGTGATGGAAGCGTTGGGAAAAGTCGCCAACGAACTTGGAATCAAGCGCGTGCGCAAGCCTGTGGAAAAACTTCATGACTCCTGGCAGACGATGCAGGCCGACGAAAAGGGCTTCTCAATGCAAATCGTGGCAGCAGGAACAGTTCGCGCCGTCGCGCCGCGCTTTTTTGCGATCGCCAGAAAGTACGGGCTTACTTTTCCGGATCATTTTCTGGGATTGGTGGTGACCGGGCAGGTAAGCGCGACCGCACTGCGCCGTATGGTTGATACGCTCGACGAAGGCAGCACCGAAATCATGTTGCACCCGGGAATTTTCGATGCCGATCTGGTCCGAGCCGGCACCAGGTTGCGCGAGCACCGCGAAGTTGAGCTCGCGGCGCTGCTCGACCCCGACGTGCGCAGTGCGCTGCAAGAACGGGGCATTCGCTTAATCAGCTATCGCGAGTTAAACTAAGCACATGCGCGAGCACCCGAAAAATCCACCGCGTTTCTCCCTGGTGGTACCCTTTCACGACGAGCAGCAGAGCGTCCGCGAACTGCACCGGCAGTTAAGCGCGATCATGACCGGGCGATTCGAGCCGGTCGAGTTCGTTTACGTAGACGACCAAAGCAAGGACGCGACTCCCGAAATACTCGCCGAGATTGCAGAGGAAGATCCGCGCGTCGCAGTGTTGCGCCTGAAGCGCAATTACGGGCAGACGACGGCGCTCGCCGCAGGATTCGACTACGCTTCCGGCGACGTGATCATCTCCATGGATGGCGACCTGCAGCACGACCCCGCGGACATTCCCACCCTGCTCGAAACACTGGACGCGACCGGCTGCGACATCGTCAGCGGCTGGCGGCAAAAGCGCGTGGACAACTTTATCTTGCGGCGCTTGCCTTCGCGCGTCGCAAACTGGATGATGGCCAAGCTTTCCGGCGTCAACATCCACGACTTCGGCACGACTTTCAAGGTTTACCGCCGCGAGACCATCAAGGACGTCCCTTTGTACGGCGAAATGCACCGGTTCATTCCCGCGCTCGCTGCATGGAACGGCGCCAAGATCGTCGAGGTACCCATCCGCAACATCGTTCGGCCAGACGGCAAGTCGCATTACGGCATTTCGCGGACGCTGCGCGTTTTCTTCGACATCATCACAATTCGCTTCCTGATGCGCTACATGACTCGCCCGCTGCACTTCTTCGGTCCGCCGGGACTGCTAGGCTTGTTTGCGGGCGGCGGGATCATGGCGTTGCTGCTAGCTGAAAAGCTGTTGTGGTGGCAGCTGGACCTATTCGCGATGCACGGTCCGTTGCTCATTCTAGGATTAATGCTGACGTTGTTTGGTGTGCAACTCCTGGCAGTAGGGCTGGTCGGCGAACTGCTCATGCGCACGCACTTTGAATCCCGAGAAGAGCCGATCTACCGAGTGGAGCACGTGTACGGCGGGCCGGACGCCGTTAACATTTCCGGATTCCCCAAAGCAAAAACGCTTGCTTCCCGGCAAGCTGGCGGATAGATTGTCGGCTGCCTAGCCGGGGGATAATGTATCCCCGCGAATATCCATCGTGCGACGCCGTTCAAATCCGGCGTTGCTTGAGAGCGAGGAAGATTTGCGCAAGGCTTTTCTTTCCGTTTGTGTCGTGCTATTGCTCGCGGCAATGGTGTGGGCGGGAGGCGATCCATGGAAAACGAAACCTTACCAGCAGTGGGACGCCAAAGACGTTCGTAAGGTGCTGGATGCTTCGCCTTGGGCGCGCAGCGTGCAAGTGGAAGCCCCGTGGATTAGCGGAGGCGACACGAGTGGAACCGATAGCGGGGGCTCGTCGCAGCCGGGGCCGGCCCGAGCTGGCCCAGGCGCACGCTCGGGGCCGGGTGGTGGCGGTGTTGATACGGGCGCTGGTGGTCCTCCGACGGCGGCGCTAGCGACGTACCTGGTGCGCTGGGGGTCGTCTCGTACCATCCGGGAAGCCTTGTTTCGCAACGCTGTCCTGGCGGGCCAGATAAAGGAAGACGCCGCCGCACAACAGCTCGCGCAGCCCGTGGAGAACTACGAGATTGTGGTCGCGGGTCCGGACATGAAGCCGTTCCAGTCCGTGGATGAGAAAATTCTGCAGAACGGCGCGTTTCTGATGGACCGGAAAACGAAACAAAAAATCGCGCCCATCAGCGCGAAGATTCAGAACAGCGAAGATGGGAAAAAGATAGTCTCGGTTGCGTTTATCTTTCCGAAGAAGTCGGACAGCGGAGTATCCACGATCGGCGCGGACGTGAAGGTCGTGGATTTTCAGTGCGTGGTCACCAACGTGAAAATAGAAGCGAGTTTTGACACTACCAAAATGATGGACACAGTGGGACGCGACCTTTAGTCTCGATCGCTCAGAATCTCAAGTCGGCGGGGAGTGTTCATGAAGATAGCGGTGCGTTTCGGATTTATTTTCGTGTTGGCGGCAATGCTGCCCGGTTTTGCCGGAGCTCAGATGGGCATGCACGCCGGTCCAGCCATGCGCGGAATATTCAATCCGGTGGTGGGTTCGGGCGGCCAATACGAAATGACATCGGACAAGGGCACTAAGATGGTGATGGAAATCGCCGTAGTCGGCAAGGAATCGGTTGACGGGAAAGAAGGCTACTGGTTTGAGACGACCGTGGCTGACACGTCCATGGGCCAGATGACTTACAAGGCTCTGACGGTTCTGGATGGCCAAGACACGGTCATCTCTCGGATGATCATGCAAATGGGGAACCGTCCGCCCATGGAAATGCCGACGCAGATGTACAAGGCGAACGCCCAGAAGCAGCCGGCCGATATTCGCGGCCGCGCGGAAGACGTCGGCAGCGAAACCGTCACCACTCCTGCGGGAACGTTCGTCACCGAGCATTACAAGATGAAGGATGGCTCCGGCGACGCCTGGGTGGCTCCGAAGGCTGGCCCCTATGGGCTGGTGAAATTTCAGGGAAAAGATTCGTCCATGGTTCTGACCAAGGTCATCACCGATGCCAAGGATCAAATTACAGGGACGCCACAGCCGTTTAATCCCATGATGTTCCAGCAGAACCAGCAACATCCGTGATCGTAATTCTGTGATTTCAGGATTGAGAGGCGCCTCCGTGGGACCGAGGCGCCTCTTCTTTTTTTTGCGCGTTTTCCACAGAGCTGGCTTATCTCAAGGGACTGGGGGGTCCTTCGATATGGCTTCTACCGCCGATAAATTCTACCGTGGCCGCATAACCCATCGTGAAAACTTCGCACCAGACCTTTGGAAGGTCAAGATTGATCCCGGCGGCCAGTTCGATTTTGTGGCTGGGCAGTACGCGACGCTGGGAGTGGATTCGCCGGCGAAGCGAATCGAACGCGCCTATTCGATCGTTTCCTCGCCCTACGAGCGCGAGCTGGAAATTTTCATTGAACTCGTCGAGCACGGTGAATTGACGCCGTTGCTGCACAAACTTCAGATGGGCGATCAACTTTCCGTGCGAAAAATCGCCAAGGGCCGTTTCACGCTGGACCTGAAGAGCGGCCACCGCAATCATCTGCTGCTCTCCACGGTCACCGGGGTTGCGCCGTACGTTTCTTACGTCCGCACGCTGTACGCCGATTGGAAAGAAAATAGATTTCCCGGTGAACTGCGGCTCTACGTAATCCAAGGCGCCAGCCGTTCGTGGGAATTCGGCTACCGCGAGGAGCTTGAGCGTATTGCCAGTGAAGTGCCGTGGCTGACCTATGTTCCAACGGTGAGTCGTCCCTGGGAGGATACGGCCTGGCGTGCAGAAACAGGACGAACGGAAGACGTCATCCGCAAGTACGCGCACCTATGGAATCTCAATCCGGCCGAAACCACTGGCTATTTGTGCGGCCATCCGCAAATGATTGAGCTAGGCAGAGGCATCCTGCTGCGCGGTGGCTTTGCGAAAGAATCGCTGCGTGAAGAGGTTTACTGGATTCCGCCAAAGTAAAATCCCCGACCCTGACGGGCGCTTGCAAGGGGCCTTGCTGCGCCCGCCAGTGAGGGAATCCGCCGCGACTTAATCGCGAGAATCGGGGCTCGCGGCGGCCACTTGTTCGATGGTGCTTTCGATCGCGCGTATCGGCGTAGAGACGTGCACGATCTCGTCTTTGTCCGTTACGTCCACCACCACTGAACCGTCGTCCTTGGTGATGAGCACGTGCTGCCCCGGCTCGCGCACGTCCACCAAGGTAATGTCCTCGCCGGCGCGCAATTGTTCGAGCGCCGCGCGGATTGTCGGCATCCACGGTTTAATCTCGGCTGCCGCCTGGCTCAGCTTGCGGCTAGGGATGAAGTGAGTTCCGATGGGAACCAGCATCGCCGGCGCCAGCACGTACACGTGATGCGCCTCCGGCTGCTTTTCCACCACGTTTACTTCGATCATCCCTTCGCTGCAAATCAGGCCCACGCCTGCCAGCGCTGTTCCGGCAATTCCCAGGGCTACTTTTCCCAGAAGAACCATTGCGCACCTCCTGCGCGAGTTTTCAGCGTGTTAGTTCGAAGCGCTATTAGAGTCAATCCAGATGCGCACGTGTTCCGTCGCGTCCTGTACGGTCACTAGAACCGCATCGCCCGCGTCACTTAGCGCTTTAATCGCGGCGGCTACGTCCAGCTCGTTGTCTTTTACGGTGGAAAATAGCGCGTCCACCACTTTCATCGGAATGGTGACGTCCACTTTCTCGCCGTCTTTGCTCTTGTCCAAAACGTGCACAATCAGGTTCCCATTCGATTTCGCCACGCGCACGTCTTGATCTTTTTCTTTCACGGTCACAAATTCATTGTCTGGCGCGGTGCGGATGGCATCGAGCAACGCGCGCACGTCCACTCCGTTGAAATCCGCTTCCCCGATGGTTACGTGGCCGTTGTGCAGTGTTCCTTTATTCACCGTGGGCAGGATTGCCGCAGCCATCGAAAGCGGCAGATTCACATTCACGCTCTCGCCTTTGCTGCTGTCGTCCACCTTCACGTGCAGGTAGCGCTCCGCCGCCGGCAAGGCCGTCGTCGGCGCAGCCATCGCAGTTACCGCCAGATTGCTCATCGTCAGAGCCATCACACAGCACACCCCGATTGCTCGCATCGCTTTTTGCATTTTTGGAAGCCTCCCGTACTCTTCCTGCTCATAGGTACGGAGGCGCTGTCAGAAATGTTCCATGAATTCTCGCGAGGGCGGGTTGCGTTTTAATATGGCAGGGGCGGCGAAGGGCTAGTCGCGCTGCGGCTTGAAATAAACGGCAGCCAGCGGTGGGACTTTGAGCTTGATGGACCACGGCCGGTCATTCCATGGGATAGGCTCGGCGCGCACGCCTCCGGCATTTCCGGCGTCGCTCCCCTCGTAGTGCACCGAATCCGTATTGAGGATTTCCCGGTAAAATCCCGGCCCGGGGACGCCGATGCGAAAGTCCAGTCGCAGTACGGGAGTGAAGTTGCAGATCACCACGACGTAATCCTCCGGGTTTCGCGCTCGCCGGATGAAAGAAAGAATGCTCGCCGCCGCGTCGTTCGCATCAATCCATTCGAAGCCCGCCCACTCGAAATCCACTTCGAAGAACGGCCGCTCCGTCGTGTGCAGACGGTTGAGATCGGCCAACAGCCGCTGCACGCCGCGGTGCGATGGCGATTCTTCCAGCGCCCAATCCACGCTGCCCTCTTCCCAGAATTCATTACGCTCCGCCAGCTCGCTGCCCATAAAGAGCAGTTTCTTTCCCGGATGCGCGTACATATACCCGAAGAGCAAACGCAGATTGGCGAATTTCTGCCAATCATCGCCCGGCATTTTCTCGAGCAGCGTGCGCTTCCCGTGCACCACTTCGTCGTGCGAAAGCGGCAAAACGAAATTTTCTTGGAACGCGTAAATCATCGAAAAAGTAAGCTCGTTGTGATGATGCTGGCGAAACAGCGGGTCGAGCGCGAAATAACGCAGCGTGTCGTTCATCCATCCCATGTTCCATTTCAGATCGAAGCCCAGGCCGCCGACGTACGTGGGCCGCGAAACCGCCGGCCACGAGGTGGATTCCTCAGCAATCATCAGTGCGCCCGGATGCCGGCTGTGCAACACTTCATTTAAATGTTTCAGGAATGCAATCGCTTCCAGATTTTCACGCCCACCGTAGGTGTTCGGTATCCACTCGCCGGGCTTGCGCGAATAATCGAGGTACAGCATGGAAGCCACCGCGTCCACGCGCAATCCGTCCAGGTGATACTTGTCCAGCCAAAAAAGCGCGTTCGACACCAGAAAATTCTGCACTTCGTTCCGGCCGTAGTTGAAAACCAGCGTGCCCCAGTCCGGATGCGCGCCGCGCCGCGGGTCGGCATGCTCGTAGAGGTGCGTGCCATCGAATAATCCCAGGCCATGCGCATCGCGCGGGAAATGCGCCGGCGTCCAATCCAGAATCACGCCGATTTCCTGCTGGTGACAGCGATCCACGAAGTACATGAAATCCGCGGGAGAGCCGAAGCGACTGGTCACCGCGAAATAGCCGACCGTCTGATATCCCCAGGAAGCGTCCAGTGGGTGCTCCATGATCGGCAGCAGCTCGATGTGCGTGAAGCCCATGCGCTTCACATACGGCAGCAATTCCTCGGCGAGCTCGCGATAGGTGAGCCAGCGATTTCCTTCTTCCGGCTTGCGACGCCACGATCCGGCGTGCAATTCGTAAATTGTCATCGGCGAATGCAGCCAGTCGCGCAGCGAGCGCGACTCCATCCAAGCCGTGTCTTTCCATTTGTAGCCGTCAATCGTGCGCACCACCGACGCATTGTTCGGCCGCATTTCGCCCGCGAAACCGTACGGATCGGTTTTCAAGCCCAGTGCGTTCCCGGCGCTCGATAGAATCTCGAATTTGTACACCTCGCCTTCGCCCAATCCCGGAATGAATATTTCCCAGATCCCGCTCGCGCCGCGATGCCGCATCGGGTGCACACGGCCATCCCAGAAATTGAAATCGCCGACGACACTCACGCGCCGCGCGTTCGGCGCCCACACGCCAAAATGAACGCCGCGTACTCCGGCAACTTCGCGCACGTGCGCACCCAGCTTCTCGTACTTCTGATAGTGTGTGCCCTCGCCGGATAGATACAGGTCGTACTCCGTAAGCACCGGCGGGAAGGCGTACGGATCAAACGTTTCGAAAACATTTTCATCGCTGAAGCGAATCCGCACGCGATATGCGCCCGGGGCTAGGACTTCGCTCTGCGGTTTTCCCGCAGCACTCGCGGGAATCTGTGCCTCAAACACGCCTTCGGGATGTATGCGAATCGCGCGGTGTGTTTCCACCTTCTTGCCCCACAACACGGTCACTTCCGCAGCATTCGGACGAAAAACGCGAATCGCAAGTGACTTCTTGCCGTCCTGCTCACTCCAGTGCGGCCCGAGGACAGCAAAAGGATCCGAATGTTGGCCGCGCGCGATCAGCTCGATATCTTTCTGCAAGGCTTCCTGCGGATTCACTGCGGCAGCTTTTGGTTTATCTTCTTTGGCCATGACGGTCGGAGGTCCGATCCCAAAGTCCGGGCCACCATCTTACCGGAGCGTAAGCGCCACGCCAATCTTACTGCGCACCGCTTCCCAGTACGCCGGATCTAAACGTGCTGGACTTGCTCGCCGAAGCCCGGTAGCCTACCCGGCAGCTCTGGGGCGCACGGCGGGGCAATCCACGAATCGAAGAAGGAGATTCACTCATGAAAAAATTCGCTCGCTCAATTTTCCTGCTGGCGCTTCCGGCGGTGCTACTCGCCTGTGCAGGCGCCGCGCGCGCGCAGGAAGGCGCAAAACCCAAAACGCCTCCAACGCCCGCTCAAGCCGTGCTGGAAAACTGGAACGACGTGGGCAACCGCCTCGTCGCCATGGCGCAAGATTGGCCCGAAGATAAATACACCTACAAATTGACTCCTGCTGTCCGGACTTTCCAGGAAGTGATCCTGCATATCGCGGGATCGAACTACGATGTGATCAATCACCTGGCCGGCACCAAAGTCGGCGAAGCGCAAAATGATCCGCCAGTGAGCCAATACAAGACCAAGGCGGAGACTGTGGCGTATCTAAAAAAATCCGTCGCAGACGGTGCAGCCCTGATCCAGAGGGAGGGCGACGCCGAAGTGCTCAAGCATCTGTCTGACTGGATTGGTTACACGGAGCACATGGGCGAACATTACGGGTTGTTGGTGGCATATTACCGCGCGACTGGCGGAGTGCCACCGGAATCCCGTCCCAAGAAATAGCTGCGCTGGCTCGATTCGAGCTCGAGAAAATCGTGACACGCGGGCTGTTTGCTTTACCCGCGGCCAACGCGCCACGATCCAGTACCAATCGCCACGAAGCGGCGGCGCGGTGAGCACATCGTTCGGACCGCAAGTCGCTCCCAACGTGCAGAATGGCCCCGGCGTCCCCGATCAACGCCGCAGTGGGCGTTTTCACAGCGATGCCATCTCGTGCATTTGCAGCACAATTTGCACGCCGAAAGCCCAGCCTCACGACGCTGTTTTTGTGGCCGATTTGCCCATTTTGGCACCTCTAAGTCATAGGAAATGTGAGTGCTTAGTACGAACGTACCATTGTGACGCAAGTCCTCGCACTTTATACATGTTGTGGGGGAATCCTCGGGAGCGAGATCCTCGTTCCGCGCCATAGAATATGCCCGACAAGGCCGCCACGTTGCCAAAGAATGGAGATAGCTCGTCTCGCGCCCGGGCGGCCATCCGGCCGGCGAAATCCGTCCAGTCCGGCGATGCGCCGGCCGGCGGCGATTCGTTTCCGTCTCAATTAGATTTCCAACTCCTGTTCGCGAGCCATCCCGAGGCCATGGTCGTCCTCGACCTGAACCGTCGCATTCGGATGTGCAATCCCGCGTTCGAAAATCTCTTCCAGCATCGCCAGGCGGAAATTCTGGGCGCCGAGCTGGATGTGCTGCTCGTGTCCGACGAACATCAGGGCGAGGCTTTGCAGCTCAGCGAGCGCGCCGCCGCGGGCGAAGTGCTACGCGCCAATACCCGCCGTCGCCGCCGTGATGGTTCCTTCGTTGACGTTGAAATCACCTGTGTGCCGCTCCACCAGGACGGCCAGACCGTCGGCTGCTACGGAATTTACCAGGACATCACCGCGCGCTGCGAAGCGGAACGCGCCCAGCAAGAAGCCGAGAAAAAACTTAGCTTGCTGTTTGAAAACGCGGTGGAAGGAATTTTTCAGACGACGGTGGATGGCCAGCTACGGAGCGTGAATCCGGCGCTGGCCCGTATGTGCGGTTACAGTTCGCCGACGGAAATGCTCGCCACAGTTCACGATATCGGCAAGGATTTTTACGCGGATCCGCAAACGCGCCTCGAATTTCAGCGCGCCATGGAAGAAAACGGCGCCGTCGAGGCCTTCGAATATCAGCTGCGCAAGAAAAATGGCGCGCTCATATGGATTTCCGAAAATGCCCGCGTCATCCGCGATGCCGACGGCAAAGTCACGGCTTACGAAGGCACCATGGAAGACATCACGGAGCGCAAACGCTCCGAACTCGAGCGCCAGATCACTTTCGAAATCATTCACGGCGTGAACGTAACCGACAACCTCGACGAACTGCTCTACCTGATTCATCAATCGCTCAACAAAGTGCTCTACGCCGAAAACTGTTTCGTCGCGCTGTATGAATCCGCTTCCGGGATGTTCCACTTTCCTTTTTTCGTTGACCAGTTCGACGAAGCTCCCCCGCCGCAGCAGGTTGGCCGAAGCTGCACGGCGTACGTCTATCGCACCGGCCGCGCGATGCTCATTCCGCAGCAGGTTTTCGATCGCCTCGCCGCGGAAGGAGAAGTGGAACTGGTCGGCACTCCCTCGCCCTCCTGGCTGGGTGTGCCGCTGCGGACTCCTGCCGCCACTATCGGGGTGCTGGTAGTGCAGCATTACGAAAATGAGGCTGCGTACACCGAGCGCGACCTGGAATTTCTGGCTTCCGTCGGCGGCCAGATCGCTCTGGCCATTGACCGCAAACGCGCCGAAGAAAAAATCCGCGAAAGCGAAGCGCGTCTGCGCGTACTGGTCGAGCAGCTACCCGCCGTACTCTGGACCGTCAGTAAAGAACTCTGCTTCACCTCCGCGTTAGGCGCCGGGCTCACGCGCCTGGGCTTGAAACCCAATCAGATTGTGGGTGTTTCGCTCTTCGACTATTTTGAAACTACGGATCCAGGGTTCCTGCCCATCGCCGCGCATCGCCGCGCGATCGGCGGCGAGCCCACCACCTTCCACGTGGAATGGAAGGGCGGCTCGTACACCTGCCACGTCGAACCGCTGCGCACCGCCGAAGGTGAACTGCAAGGCGCGATTTGCATGGCGCTCGACATCACCGACCGCAGGCAGCTCGAAGAGCAGCTCCGCCAAGCGCAAAAGATGGAAGCCGTTGGGCGCCTGGCCGGAGGAATCGCCCACGACTTCAACAATCTTTTGATGGTCATCCAGGGCTACGCGGACCTCTTAACCGAGCGCCTGGCCGAAGGCGATCCGCTGCGCCGGAATGCCGAGCAGATTCAAACCGCATCGCAACGCGCCACGTCGCTAACGCGCCAATTGCTCGCCTTCAGCCGCAAACAGATGCTCGCGCCGAAAGTGCTGAGCATTCAAAGCGTCGTTGGCGACATGGAAAAGATCTTGCGCCGGCTGATTGGCGAAGACGTGCAGCTCGAAACCTCCAGCGTCCCGGACCTCGGCTTGGTGAAAGCAGATCGCAGCCAGATCGAGCAGGTGATTCTGAATCTGGCGGTCAATGCGCGCGATGCCATGCCCGAAGGCGGTCGCTTGACCATCGAAACCGCCAACGTGGATCTCGACGAATCCTTCTCACACTCATCGGTCATGCTTTCGCCGGGTCCCTACGTCATGCTCGCCGTCACCGACAACGGCTGCGGCATGGACGTCGAAACCCAGGCGCACATCTTCGAGCCGTTTTTCACCACGAAAGAAAAAGGCAAAGGCACCGGCCTCGGCCTCGCCACCGTGTACGGCATCGTCAAGCAGAGCGGCGGCTACGTGTGGGTCTATAGCGAACCCGGCCGCGGAACCAGCTTTAAAGTTTACTTGCCTCGTGTTTGGGACGAGCAAAACTCGCCCGGCCGCGACCGCACAATTGAAGGACGGACGCTGCCGCAGGGCTCGGAAACTGTCTTGTTGGTCGAAGATGAAAAAGGCGTCCGCGAACTTGCCCGCGAGTATCTGGAAATGACGGGATACACCGTCATCGAAGCCGAAAATGGCCACACCGCGCTGGAACTGGCCGCGCTGCACTCCGGACCGATTCATCTGCTTGTGACCGACGTGGTAATGCCCGGAATCAGCGGGCGCGAACTCTCGGCGCGGGTCAAGGCCATCCGCCCGGAGATTCGGGTTCTGTTCATGTCCGGCTATACAGACCAGGCCGTCGTGCACCACGGGATTCTGGAAACGGACGCGGTCCTGTTGCAGAAGCCGTTCACGGTGGCTGCGCTTGCGGCGAAATTGCGCGACATTTTGAATCTCGAAGTCGCGCGGTAATCTCCCTCTCGGCTCGCCGCATTGAACCTCTAAAGCGTTCGATTTCGCTCCGGGCCCGCTAGTACTCCCGTGTTTCTAGTCGGAGCATTTGGGTGCATCCGAACCGCCGTTGCGCCCAAGCCCTCCGCGAGCAGCAGCCGCACATGTCGTTTTTCTCCACCAAGCCTAGCGATGCCATGCGCTTCGGAGCTTAGTAGTCCATGCGTCCTTAGTCCGCTCATTGGTGCTCCAGATGCTTCCAGCTATGGCGTCAGGCCGGGAGCAGCGGGGATCCGGGCACTGCACGGGGGCAATATGGGGAACATGACAGCGCAGGTAAGCAGCGAAATGCACAATGCAGTAACCGAAGAATTGATTTCAGCGCGGCGATTGTGGACGGCTGTACTCTTGACCGCCGTCGAGGACTGGCGCAACGGCACCCTGCGCGCGCAACGTGAAGCGCAAGCATTCCTCTTCGATAATGACGAAGACTTTGCGATGGTTTGCAACAACGCAGGCTTGGATTTCAGTGATTTTCGCGTTCGCTTACTGAAGATCGGCCGCCGCATCGAGCCGCGAGTGCCATATTCACTTTCGTTCGCCACCTAATCCGCGCGGCGTCGCCCGGTAACGGCGCGCGAAGAATCCTCCGGTGGCATCCGCGCAAATAGCGTAGTATTTGCTGGTCACGGCTTTGCGCGGGAAATGATGACGCCGGCAAACGATAACCTTCCATGCTCTGAAAAGCAGCTGCTCGTTTGTTGCGGCCGGACTCAAATCACCGCCGAACTCGCAACCACCATTCGCAATATTCTCGCCGGCCCGCTCGATTGGGATTATCTGCTGTGGGAAGCGGAAGAAAATTCCATCACGCCGTTGCTCGAACGCCACCTGTCGGCCGTCGCTCCCGGTGCCGCCCCGCCCGCCGCGCTGGAACAGTTGAAGAAGACCTGCCGCGCCAATACCGTGCGCTGCCTGTATCTCACCGCGGAACTCATCAACATTCTGCGCCTCTTCCACGCGCAGAACATCCCTGTGATTCCGTACAAAGGTCCAGTGCTCGCCGCGCAGGCCTACGGAGACGTCGCACTGCGCGAATTTGAAGACCTGGACATCATTCTGCGGCAGAGCGACGTCCCGAAAGCGCACGAGATCATCGTTTCGCTCGGCTACAAGCCAAAATTCGATTGGATACTGTCGCCCGGAGCCGCCGCATCGCTCGTTCCCGGCGAGTACAACTATCGCGACGAAGCCCGCCGCGCGATGGTCGAGTTGCACACCGAGATCACCCTGCGCCATTTCCCGACGAAGCCGGACCTGGACGCTTTCATTCGCAATCTGGCGCCCGTCAATCTGAGCGATCGCGACGTCCTGACCTTTACCGCGGAAGATTTGCTGCCGATGCTCTGCATTCACGGCTCGAAAGATTTCTGGGAGCGCCTTTCCTGGACCGCTGACGTCAACGAACTCGTGCAGTCCCATCCCTTGCTTGATTGGGATCGCGTACTGAATTTCGCGAGGCCCCTGCAGGCCGAGCGCATGTTGAACCTGGGTCTCGCGCTTGCCGTAAGCGTGCTGGGATTGTCGCTGCCCGCCGAAATAATCGCGCGCGTGCTATCAGACCGCGTCGCTGGCGAAGTGGCGGCCGAAGTGCGCGAGAGGCTGATGGGCCGCCCGTTTCGCACGCTGGATGCCGCGGGAAGGTTTCACTTCCGCCGCCGCATGCTCGTGGAAAAGCTGCCCGGCTGGCGCTATGCCGTGCGTCTTGCAGTCGTGCCGTCGGAAGATGATTGGCAGATGGTCCGACTGCCGGGTGCGCTCGCGCCGCTCTACATCGCGCTACGTCCACTGCGCCTGCTGCAAAAATATGGCTGGGCAGGGAAGCGCGCTGCAAAGCCTTCACCCTAACTACTTACTGTTCCAATATGAAATTGCGGCAATGCGCCGGCGGAATCACAATTTGCCGGCGGATTCCCTCAGCCTGTTTCGCGCGCATCACCGCCAATTGTGCGGTAGAATGAACATTCGGAAAGGCCCGATCGTCGTTGCGCCGCACGGCTGCCGCTTCTGAGGATTCGCAGGGCCAAAATTTCAGCTATGACACGGAGGCAATCACCATGGGCACAACGGTAAAACCGACCACCCCGTCTGACGCCGGCAAACCAACGCAGAATCCTCTAAAAGAGCTCACGAAATTTGGCCAATCCGTCTGGCTCGATTACATTCGCCGCGACTTGTTCACCTCCGGCGAGCTGAAGCGCTTAATCGAAGAGGACGGCCTGCGCGGCATGACCTCCAATCCCTCCATCTTCGAGAAGGCGATCGCCGGCAGCGACTTGTACGCCCAGACGCTCGCGGAACTGGAAAAGCGCAAGGACCTCGACGCTAAAGGCCGCTACGAGCAGCTCGCCATCAAGGACATTCAGGATGCGGCGGATTTTCTTAAGCCGGTCTATCAGCAGTCGAAAAAGCGCGATGGCTATGTGAGCCTGGAAGTTTCTCCCTACCTGGCGCACAAGACTCAGGAAACTCTCGATGAAGCGCGCCGCCTCTGGAAGAGCGTAGGCCGCGAGAACCTCATGGTCAAAGTTCCCGGCACGCCGGAAGGAATTCCCGCGTTCCAGCAATTGATCAGCGAGGGCATCAACATCAACGTCACGCTGCTTTTCGCGTTTGACGTGTACGTGCGCGTCGCCGAAGCCTACATCGCCGGTTTGGAAGCATTCGCGAAAGGCGGCGGTGACTTGAGCCGCATGGCCAGCGTCGCCAGCTTTTTCATCAGCCGCATTGATACGCTGGTTGACAGCGAAATAGATGCCAAGCTCAAAATCACCACCAATCCTGCCGATCAAGCCAAGCTGCGCAGCCTGCACGGCCAAGTGGCTATCGCCAACGGCAAGCTCACCTACCAACGCTATAAGCAGATTTTCAGCGGCCCCCGTTGGGATGCTCTCGCTTCTCGCGGCGCTCAAACCCAGCGCGTCCTGTGGGCCAGCACCAGCACCAAAAATCCCGCCTACAGCGATGTTTACTACGTCGAAGAATTGATCGGCCCCGATACCGTGGACACCATTCCGCCCGCCACGTTCGATGCCTTCCGCGACCACGGCAAACCGCGCGCCAGCCTCGAAGAAAATATCCCGGCCGCGCAGGAAACCATGCAAGGCCTCGAAAAGGCCGGCATCTCGATGAAGGCCGCCACGGACAAGCTCACGGCCGATGGCGTGAAACAATTTTCAGACGCCTTCGACAAACTGCTCGACGCCGTGAAGCAACACGCCGCGAAAGCCGGAGCATAGCGGCAAAGTTCGTGGCATTCGCCATTAGCAAAGGCAAGGCGCGGGAATAAACTCCCGCGCCGTCCGCCCCTAACCCGACGCTTCCACCGAAGTCCGCCTCATGGTTTCGAATTCGCAACAACCACCTTTAGCTGGGCAGTTGACTTTTGTAACGCCGGCGTCCCGCCGTCGCTTTTGCCTTTCATTTTGTGAATCGGCTCACCGCGTGATTCACCCGCACCTCCAGCGTTAAGGGTTCGAAGCGCTGCGTCGCCCTACAGCACAAACCCGATAGACTGTGGACGCTGCGCCATTCATGTTGTAATGTCCGCGCGAACGCCGCACCGTGCGTGCTCGCGAGGATCAACCCATGACACTCAAGGAATACACGAAGAAAAGGCATTTCGACGTATCGCCCGAACCCAAAGGCAAGTCCGCGCCATCCGAGAAGCAAGACGCGCTCATCTTCGTCGTCCAAAAACATCGCGCCACAGCCCTCCATTACGATTTCCGGCTGCAATGGAACGGCGTCCTGCTCTCCTGGGCCGTTCCGAAGGGCCCTTCGCTTGATTCATCCGTGAAGCGTCTCGCGATGCAGGTCGAAGATCATCCCGTGGAGTACGCGAGCTTCGAAGGCGTGATCCCCGAAGGCGAATACGGCGGCGGCACCGTGATGGTGTGGGACGAAGGAACCTGGACGCCCGAATCTCCCGACGTGAACGCCGCCCTCACCAAAGGCGACCTGAAGTTCTCGCTCCACGGCAAAAAATTAAAAGGCTCCTGGGTGCTGGTGCGCACCCACGGTTGGGGCAGCAGCTCCGGAAAATCGTGGCTGCTAATCAAGCATCGCGATCAGTACACTTCCACGAAAGAGGTAGCCATCGAAAAACCGCGTTCGATCATCAGCAATAAACTTCTCGTGGAAATCGCCCGCGATGGTGGCGGCGACGTGGAAAAAGCTGCGACCGGCGACCCGGGTTTCAAGCCGAAGAAGGCTGTCGCGATGAAGAAAACCAGCGCGCCCGCGAAGCGCCAAAAACGCAAAGCCGTTAAATAAAATTCCGGGAATCGCTCGAGGCATTCATGGCCAAACTCCGCATCGCCATTTCTAATCCCGACAAAATCTTCTGGCCCGCGGAAGGCTATACGAAGCTCGACCTGGCCGAATTTTACGCCGCGGTCTTTTCCAAACTCCAGCCATACGTCAAAGACCACATCCTCTCGCTCGAACGTTGCCCCGACGGCATGAAAGGTCAATGCTTCTATCAAAAAGAAAAGCCCAAAAGTATGCCGCCAGGAACCCCAACCAAGCGCATTCGTCATGCTGGCGGCTCGTCTGAGTCAACGAACTACGTGGTGGGCGGTTCGCTCGAAACGCAACTCGCGCTCGTAAATCTTGGCTGCATCGCCGTGCACGTGATGGCCGGCCGCGCCGGCGCGCCGCGCAAGCCCGATTGGCTCTGCTTCGACCTTGATCCCTCGAGCGGAAAATTCGCGGATGCGGCTCGCGCCGCGCTGCAAGTAAAAGAAGCTCTCGACGCGCTGAAACTCAATTCCTACGCCAAAACTTCCGGCAGCCGCGGAATCCATGTTTTCGTTCCGCTGCGCAACGGACCCGATGCGGACGACGTCCTCGAATTTGCGCGCGCGTTCGCCGCGCGCCTGGCAGCCGCAAACCCCAAGGAACTCACAGTTGAGCACGCCATCGCCGCCCGCGGCCAGCGCGTGTATCTCGATCCCTTCCGAAACGGGTTCGGCCAGACCGTCGTCGCGCCCTACTCCGTGCGCCGCCGCGAAAAGGCACCCTTCTCCACGCCGCTGGCCTGGTCTGAAGTGAAAACCACGCTCGATCCTGCATCCTTCAACCTCGGCAACTTCCGCAAACGCCTGAAAGCCAAAGATCCCTGGGCGGATTTCTTCCGCAACCGCCAAAATCTCAAAGACGCCGCCAAATCATTGAAAAAACTGTAGTCGTGGCGCCCGGCGTCCGCCCCATTCGCCAGAAATGCCACTCGGTGCTATCCTTGAGATATTCCGGGAACGTCTTCTGTGCGGAATACGCATTGCAGGAATAAAAAGATGAACCACGCTGTGACCCCTGAAGCGCCCGAATGCAAATCTCTCGAATGGGCTCACCCGCTCGTCCGCGAATGGTTCGTCGCTAAGTTCGGTACGCCCACCGAACCGCAAGAACTCGGCTGGCCGCACATCCTAGGCAGAAAAAACACTCTGATCTGCGCGCCCACGGGCTCCGGCAAGACGCTCGCCGCATTCCTCGCCTGCATTGACGCGCTCGTGCGCAAAGCGCTCGCCGGCGACCTGCTCGATCAGACCGAAGTCTTGTACGTTTCCCCGTTGAAAGCGCTGGGCAACGACATTCAAAAGAATTTGGATATTCCACTGGGAGAAATTCTCCTGCTAGCCCGCGAGCGCGGTTACCTGATGCCCGAAATCCGCACCGCCGTGCGCACCGGCGACACGCTCATCCGCGACCGTCTCGCCATGCAGAAGCGCCCGCCGCATATCCTGGTCACCACGCCGGAATCGCTCTACATCCTTCTCACGGCGGGAAAGAGCAGGGAACTGCTGCGCACTGTTAGCACTGTGATCGTTGACGAAATCCACGCCGTCGCGGACGACAAACGCGGCACGCATCTCGCGCTATCCCTGGAACGCCTCGAAGCGCTCACCGCGCAGCCACCAACCAGAATCGGTCTCTCAGCGACGCAGAAACCCATCGAACTGGTCGGCCAATTTCTCACCGGCAGCGAACGCCCCGCGCCCGTCATCGTGCAAATCGAGCAGCGCCGCCGTCTCGACCTCGCCATCGAGGTACCGTCCAGCGAGCTCGGCCCCATCGCCTCCAACGAAATGTGGGGCGAAATCTATCAGCGCATTGCCGTGCTCGTGCAACAGCATCACTCAACACTGATCTTCGTGAACACGCGCCGGCTCGCCGAACGCCTCGCGCATCACCTCGCGTCGCTGCTAGGAGAAGATGCGGTCGCCTCGCATCACGGCAGTCTTTCGCGCGTTCGCCGCCTCGCCGTCGAATCCAAACTCAAAGCCGGTGAAATTCGCGCGCTCGTCGCCACCGCTTCTTTGGAATTGGGCATTGATATCGGCACGGTGGATCTGGTTTGTCAGATTGGCTCGCCACGTTCGATTTCTGTGGCCCTACAGCGCGCCGGACGCGCCGGTCACTGGCGCGGCGCCATTCCCAAAAGCCGTTTCTTTGCCACCACGCGCGACGAGCTGCTGGAATGTGCCGCCCTCGTTCGCGCCATCCGTCACGGCGAACTCGACCGCATCGAAATTCCCGAGGCTCCCCTAGACATTCTCGCTCAGCAAATCGTCGCTTGCTGCGCCGCCGAAGATTGGCAGGAAGACGATCTATTCGCGCTCGTCTGCCGTGCGTTTCCATATCGCAAGCTTGAGCGCAAAGATTTCGACGAAATCATCGCCATGCTTTCCGATGGCATCGCCGCCCGCCGCGGGCGCTACGGCTCTTATCTGCATCGCGATCAGGTCAATCATCGCCTCCGTGGACGTCGGGGCAGCCGCCTTGCCGCCATCACGAGCGGCGGCGCGATCCCCGACAACGCGATGTACACCGTGCTCGCCGAGCCGGAAGGCACCATGATCGGCACCGTTGACGAAGACTTCGCCGTCGAAAGTTTGCGCGGCGATATATTTCTCCTCGGAAATTCCTCCTGGCGCATTCGCCGCGTGCAGTCCGGCTCCGTCTCCGTCGAAGACGCCAAAGGCGCGCCGCCCAATGTCCCTTTCTGGCGCGGCGAAGCCCCTTCGCGCACCATGGAACTTTCGCAGCAAGTCGCACACGTTCGCGAACAGGTCGGCTCGCTCACCGAAGGCGCCAAACCCTCGCCCGATCTCCGCAATTCGCTACATGCCGCAGCAGCAATTAAGTGGCTGGAAGACGAATGTGGCATGGACCGTCCCGGCGCCGAACAAGCGACACAATATATTGTGGAAGGACGGGCTGTGCTGCGTGCAGTCCCCACACAAACCACCATCGTCGCCGAACGCTTCTTCGACGAGAGCGGTGGCATGCAGCTGGTAATCCACGCGCCCTTCGGAGGCCGCATCAATAAAGCCTGGGGCCTCGCACTGCGCAAATGCTTCTGCCGCTCCTTCAATTTCGAGCTGCAAGCCGCCGCCACAGACAACGGTCTGAACATTTCCCTCAGCGACCAGCACAGTTTTCCGCTGGCCGATGTTTTTCACTTCCTCCACGCTGCCAGCGTCGAACCGCTGCTGGAGCAAGCCGTGCTGACCTCGCCGATCTTTGCGACGCGCTGGCGCTGGGTCGCCGGCCGCTCGCTCGCGCTGCTACGGTTCATGGGCGGGGAAAAAGTTCCGCCTCCCATTCAGCGTATGCGTTCCGACGATCTGTTGGCCGCCGTTTTCCCGCAGGCTATGGCCTGCCAGGAAAATATTTCAGGTGACATCGAAATTCCCGACCATCCGCTCGCGCGCGAAACCATGAAAGACGCGCTTACCGAAGCCATGGACGTTGCCGGCCTGAAAGTAGTCCTCGAAAATATCGCTGCGGGCCGCATTCGTTGCCTGGCCGTCGAAACTCCGGTGCCGTCGCAGTTTTCGCACGAAATTCTGAATGCCAATCCCTACGCCTATCTCGACGACGCTCCCCTCGAAGAACGCCGCGCCCGCGCCGTGGAAATGCGCCGCATGCTCCCCGAAGCGGTGCTCTCCGAAATCGGCAGGCTCGATCCCGCGGCAATCGCTGAAATTCGCGAAGAGGCATGGCCAGACGTTCGTGATGCAGATGAACTTCATGACGTGCTGCAAGAGTTCGCCGTGCTACCGGAGGATTCGGACGCGACTCGCATCAATACGAAATCCATCGCGCCGTGGTCCGAATATTTCGTAACGTTAGCAGTCGCAGGCCGCGCCATCCATGCCCGCTCTGGCACGCGCAGCTACTGGCTCGCCGCCGAAAAAGCAAAAACCTTCGCAGCGATCTTTCCGGAAGCGAGCTTCGATTCACGATCACCAGAAATCGAATCGCAGCAACCGCCGCGCGACGATGCTTTCTTCACCTGCATCACCGGCTGGCTCGCACATCTAGGCCCCGTCACGATTTCAGGTCTGGCAAGCTTTTTGGGTCTCGCGACCGCCGACGTTGAAAAAAGTCTGCTGCGGATGGAAGCCGCAGGTTCCGTGCTGCGTGGCCAATTCACCGATTCGTCTCACGGCGAAACGGAGTGGTGCGACCGCCGCCTGCTCGCCCGTATCCACCGCCTCACACTGGGAACGCTGCGCAAAAAAATTCAGCCCGTCACTGCCGCGCAATTCATGCACTGGCTGCTCCGCTGGCAGCACGTCACTCCAGAGACGCGCCTGCTCGGCGAGCGCGGCACACTCGAAGCCCTGCAACAGCTGCAAGGTTTCGAAGCGCCGGCTAACTCTTGGGAACAACAAATTCTCGCCCGCCGCGTCGCGAATTACGATCCAAACGTTCTCGATCGCCTCTGCCTCACGGGCGCGGTTGGCTGGGGGCGCCTCTCCCCGCATCCGGCCACGCTGGGCGAGCACAAAGGCGCGATTTGCCGCGTGACCCCGACGAGCGTCGCTCCCCTCACATTTTTCGTTCGCGAATACGCTGACTGGATGAGCTCGCGTCACGCCGCCGATGACGCAGCCGCCCCCGGCGCTGGCGAATCTGCCTGCCTCAGCCACGCCGCGCGCGAAGTTCTCGCTCACTTGCGCCAGCGCGGCGCATCGTTTTTCGCAGACATCGTCCGCGCCACCGGAAAAATAAAAGCCGAGCTTGAAACCGCCCTGTGGGAACTGGTAACCGCAGGCCTCATTACCGCCGATGGCTTCGACAACATTCGCGCCCTGATCGATCCCAAACGCCGCGCCGGACACGGCAAAGGCCATAACGCGCGTCCGCGCCACAGTGCCGGGCGCTGGTCGCTGCTTCACACCACCGAGGCACTCGATCGCTCCCGCGTGATGGAATCGATCTGCTGGACTCTGCTGAAACGCTACGGCGTAGTCTTCCGCGAAATGGTCACGCGCGAAACCATGACTCCGCGCTGGCGCGAATTACTGATCGCCCTGCGCCGCCTCGAGGATCAGGGCGAAATCCGCGGCGGCCGCTTCGTCAGCGGTTTCCTCGGCGAACAATTTGCTTTGCCTGTCGCGGTGGAATCCCTGCGCGCATCGGCCCGCCAGCTGGCCTCCGGCGAAGTTGTAACCATCTCCGCCGCCGACCCGCTGAATTTAGTGGGGATTCTGATTCCGGGCGATCGCGTCTCATCCAGCTCCGGCAAGACCATCACGGTCGTGGATGGCGTCGCCGCTGACCCCGCCGATCCTCTCGACAATTTTTCCGTCGCCGCGGCCGGTTGAGTTGCACGTGTTACATTGGTGGTGCGCGATTTACACCGATCTTCCCGCCGCAGCCCCCGACGCCCACGCCCACTGAAAATTAGATCCGCCCAGATTCCCCGTCACATCCACAACCTCACCAATAAAAAATAATCCCCGCACCTTGCTAGCTTCCATCGTCTTGCTGGAAAGTTCGTCGGTATCCACACCGCCCGCCGTCACCTCAGCCTTGCCGTAACCCTCCGTGTCCGAAGGCACCACAATCCATTCATGCACGCTCCGTTCAAGTTCCTCCAACTCCTGCTTGCTCCAAGTATCCTTAATACCCTTGGCGGCGGGAGCATGCAGCTCAAGCCAGCGAGTAGCGAATCGCTTTGACAATACGCCCTGAAATGCCGCGCGCGCAGCGGCCAAGTTCCTTGCGTCACCGTTGCGCATCGCTGCCGTCACATCCTGTCCCGGCGCCAGATCAATCCGCACCGGCTCTCCTTTATTCCAATAAGACGAAATCTGCAAAATCGCTGGCCCGCTCAATCCGCGATGAGTGATCAGCATGCTCTCGCGGAATCGCTGCTCGCCAAACGCCGCGACAACATCCGCCGAAACCCCAGCCAGATCGCAATACTGCTCGCGTTCCGCAGCGCCGAACACCAAGGGCACCAGCGCCGGCCGCGTCTTCTGAATCTTCAATCCAAATTGCCGCGCCAGTTCGTAGCCGAATGCCGTCGCTCCCATCTTCGGGATCGAAAGCCCGCCAGTCGCCACCACCAGCGCAGGCGCGCGGAATTCATCGCCATCGCAACGCACCAAAAACTCATCGGTTCGCGACACCTCGCGAATCTTGACGTTCAAAAATATCTTCACGCCAGCAGCCCGGCACTCCTCTTCGAGCATATGCGTAATCTCAGTCGCCGAGCGGTCGCAGAATAGCTGCCCCAAAGTCTTTTCGTGATAGGGAATTCGATGTTTATCCACCAACGCAATAAAATCCGTCGGCGTGTATCGCGCCAGCGCCGATTTCGCAAAATGTGGATTTGCGCAAAGAAAATGCCCCGGCTGGCAGTAAATGTTCGTGAAATTGCAGCGCCCCCCGCCCGAAATCAGTATCTTTTTCCCCGGCCGCTCGGCCCGTTCCAACACCGCCACGCGCCGTCCCCGTTTGCCTGCTTCGATTGCGCACATCAAGCCCGCAGCGCCGGCCCCAAGCACCACCACGTCGAATTTATGTGTCATTTCGCATTCGTTTCGAAATCATCGGAATGCCCACGCGTGCGGGCAACTCAATCTGGAACATTTGTGGGCGACGGCGCGACATCACCGGCCCCGATGCGTCTAAAATAGACATATGCAGCGGAAAATATTTTGGATCACCTTCAGCGTGCTCGGCCTCATTGCTGACATGGCGCTGCCTCTCTGGTGGGCGCTGGCCGCTACCATCCCCATCGGCTACGCCAGCTGGTGGTTCGCCTACCGCAGCGATTGGTTCTAGCCCGCGATTCACACAAGCAACCGCAGCGAAAATCCACAATTTTCATGGAAATAGCAGACGGGCTCGTGCCGCTGCGTTTTGCCCCGCGAACTCATCGAGGGTAAACTGATTCCAGGAGAAGACCAAACAATTTGCCCCCGATTATCAATGCGCAAGGACTTTCGAAGCGATACGGCACTGCGCCCCTGTTCCAGAATATTTCGTTCACCGTTTCGGAAGGCGATCGCATCGGTCTGATTGGCCCCAACGGATCCGGCAAATCTACGCTGCTGGAAATTCTCCACGGACACGTCAAGCCCGACAGCGGAAACGTGGCCATTCGCAAAGGCACCAGGCTCAGTTGTGTGTCGCAAATTTCAGAATTCGCCGCCGGAGAAACCGCCTACTCCGTAATCGAAGCCGCCCTGAAAAAATCCGGAGTGCCGGAACCCGATCTCGCCTTTCGTTCCGCCGAAGCGCTCAGCCGCGCCGGCTTTGAAGATTATGAAATCCCCACCACCACGCTTTCGGGTGGCTGGAAAAAACGTCTGGCGATCGCCGAAGCACTCGTCCAGCAGCCGGATATTCTCTTTCTGGACGAACCCACCAACCATCTCGACCTCGCTGGAATTAAATGGCTCGAAACGCTGCTGCAAAACGCGTCCTTCGCCTGCGTAGTCGTCAGCCACGACCGCTACTTCCTCGAAAATGTCGCCGATCACATGGTCGAACTCGATCGCACCTATGAAGACGGCTTTCTTCGCGTCAACGGAAATTACAGCCATTTCCTTGAAGCCAAGGAACAATATCTCCACGCGCAAGGCAAGCGCCAGGAAGCGCTGGAAAATCTAGTGCACACCGAAATTGAATGGCTGCGCCGTGGCCCCAAAGCCCGCGCCACCAAATCGAAATCGCGAATTGATAAAGCACACTCGATGATCGGCGAACTCGCGGATCTGAACAACCGCACGCGCACCACCACGGCCAAGATTGACTTCACCGCTTCCAGTCGCCAAACCAAGCAGCTCATCGGCCTGGATGGCGTCACCTATACGATCGGCGGCCGCACGCTTTTCAAAAATGTGGATTTCATTCTGCAATCCGGCATGCGCGTCGGCTTGGTTGGACCGAACGGCAGCGGCAAGACCACTCTGCTCCGCCTGCTGCGCGGCGATATTCTTCCCACTGCCGGGAAAATCCAGAAAGCTGATTCGCTGCGCATCGTCTACTTCGATCAGAATCGCCAGCTCGATCCGGACGTCTCGCTCCGTCGCGCGCTCGCTCCTGACAGCGATTCGGTTATCTACCAGGAACGCGTAATTCACGTCGCCGCTTGGGCCGCGCGCTTTCTTTTTTCCGGTGAAGACCTGAATCGCCCGGTCGGCCGCCTTTCCGGCGGCGAGCGCGCCCGCGTCCTGATCGCCCAACTAATGCTTCAGCAGGCGGACGTGTTGTTACTCGACGAACCCACGAACGATCTGGACATCCCCACGCTGGAAATTCTCGAAGAAAGCCTGCTGGAATATCGCGGAGCCCTGGTGCTCGTTACTCACGATCGCTACATGCTCGATCGCGTCTCTACCATCGTGCTGGGTTTGGATGGCCAAGGCGACGCCGAACGCTTTGCAGATTATTCGCAGTGGGATTCGTGGTTGCGCACGCAACAAGCGAAGCCATCCGCGGCCGCCGCAGCCGCGACCACGCGCAAAGGTCGCGAAAGCGCGCCTCAGGATTCCAATCGCCCCGGCGCCACAACGAAAAGGCTCTCCCAGACGGAAAATCGCGAATTCGCCTCCATCGAAAAACGCATCGCCAAAGCCGAAGAGCAGCTTCTAGCCAAACGCGCCGCCTTGGAGGATCCCGAAATCTCCAGCGATGCCCCGCGCCTTCATACCGCATTCGTGGAAATGGAATCAGCGCAGAAAGCAGTGGACGAGCTTTACTCCCGTTGGGCTGAGCTCAGCCAAAAAACGCCAGAGGAATTGAAGAAGTAGCTGCGCACTCCCGCAATCGAGCAATGCATTTTCGAATCAGCGGCTATTCCGCCTTCGAAAACTCTCTCAGCAAGGCTTCGTGCAGCCGCAACTGATGTTCCGCGGAAAGTTTCGCTCCAGCCGAAGTCAGATAAAAAACGTCAATCGCGGTTTCACCCTCGGTTTCAATCAACGCGATCTCAATGTTGCAGCTTTCCCGCGAAAACGCAGAGCTGATTCGATGCAGCAACCCTGGCTGATCCTGCGCGACGATTTCAATCAATGTGCTATGCGCGGAACAAGCGTCGTCCGTCTTCACGCGCGTCTCCACTTTCACTTTCGGCGCGCGCCGTTTCTCCGATCGCAACCGCTCCCGCAGCATCCGCTCCAGATCCGCCTTCCCAGTCAGCACGTCATGAATGCTGCTCTGGAATCGCTCCCACTCCGGCAGATTCAGCTCCAGTGTCCGAAATCGATCCGTGAAATAAAACGTATCCACCACCACGCCCGCCTGATTCGAAAATGCCGCAGCCTTCACGATGTTCATCCCCCACGCAGCGAGCACCCCGGCCATCATGGCGAAGAGGGAAGGGCGATCCGTCGTAACCAGCGTCAGCTCGTACCAATGCCGGCCACGCCGCAAATTCAGCTGCACGTGATCCTTTCCCAGCCGCGCGGACATTTCCAGATGCGCCAGCACCTCGCCCGCCGCATGCGTCAGCAAATAACGCCGCGGCAACCCTTCCAGAAACGCGTCCAGCCGATCTCCCACCGTCATCGCCAGGGTGCCCAGATGCGCCATCACCTCATCATGCGCGTCCACGTGCAAGCGCTCGTCGAGGCTGCGATTTAAATGATTCGCGGTTGCGATATAAAGCTGCCAAATATTCTCGGCCTTCCACGGCGTCAACGCTTCGGGATTCACGGCCTTGATATCGGCGTAAGTCAGCAGGCAGAGCATCTTCAATCGTTCCGGAGTCGCTACTTTTTCCGCGAACGCGCGCACCGTCTCCGGATCGAATATGTCACGACGCATCGCCGCGCTCATTTCCAGATGTCGGTCAATCAGGAACAGGACCGTCTCGCAATCCGGCGCATCTAGATCCAGTCGTTCCAGCACAACTTCGGCGATTCTTACGCTTGCGCGCACGTGATCATCCGACTTCGCGCCTTTGCCCACATCGTGCAACAGCAAAGCAAAGTACAGCAGGTCGGGCTGTTCGAGTTCTTCCAACAATTCCGCGTAACGCTGGTCCCACTTCGATTGCGATTGCCGCAGCGCGTGCAAATTATCAATGGCCACGAACGTGTGCTCGTCCACCGTGAACCTGTGCGAGTAATCGCGAACCACCAGCGCATCAATTCCCGCGAATTCTGGAAACAGCAGCGTCAGCAATCTCAGCGAATGCATCGCGCGCAAAGCATCTGCCGCATGCGGCGCCACCAGAATTTCCTGGAGCACATGCCATAGCTCCGTGCCTTTCGGCGGCACAGCTTCCAATTCGGGAAAAGCGCGTTCGATCTGCGCCTCTGTGCCTGAACTGAGCCGCAAACCATGCCGCGCCAAAAACCGAAACGCGCGCAGAATCAGCTCGGGATCGTCCAACGCCGCAGGCTGCCGAAATAGCAGCATCCCGTCCTCGACCAAAAACTCCGCGTTCGAAAGACGTGAACGCAATTGCTGGAACTGGTGATGCAGCGAAAGGCGCGCCGCCGGAATCTCTTCCAGCATCTGAACGCAAACATGATGGACGGTGCGCGCGTGGCTGAAGTACAGCCGCATCCACTCCGCAGTGCTCAGATCCTCCCCGCCACGCTGATCATTTGCCGCCCGAATCGTACGCGGCGAATGTGCCACACCGATTTTCCGCGTGGCAGCAGCGTCTTGCGACTCCCATGTGAGCGTATTGTCGTCGCGATTGTGGCGGAAATGCAGGAAGCAGCGGATGGACACCAGAGCATTCAAAGCCGCAGCAAAAGGTTCCTGAATCGAGGCTGGCAAGACCGCGTCGTCGCTCGGCCACACGTGATACTGCTCGATCGCCGCCAGTAGCGAGAGCCAGCAAACCACGTTGTAATCGCGCAGCCCGCCCGGGCCGTCCTTCACGTTCGGTTCCAGGTGAAACACGGTGCTGCCAAATTTGCCGTGCCGCGTACGCGTCAGTTCGCCCAGTCGCTTCACGATCTGCTCGGATTCGCGCGTCAGCAATACCGGAATCACTTCACCGTGCAGGCGTGCAATTAACCGGTGATCGCCTGCGAGATGCCGGCAATCCAGCAGCGAAATCGCAAATTCGGAATTGGCGGTCTCGAAGTGGCGACATTCGGCGAGCGTCCGCGTCGCGGGGCTGAGCTTCAGTCCCAGATCCCACAGATCTTGTGAAAATTTGCGAATTGGCTCTTTGAACGTTTCTTCCGTGCCGTTCCCCGCGTGCAGAAACAGCACGTCAACGTCGGAGAAAGGGAAAAGCCAGCGCCGCCCGAAGCCGCCAAGCGCCACCACGGCGAAATCCGCAGGACCGTTGGATTCAGGGAAAACGTGCTGCTTCCAAAGACGCTCGATGATGGATTCAACCAGTGCGGTGCGGCCCAGCAAAGCGGCTTTGCCGTCGCCGCTTGCGGCAAACTGCTCCTTGATGCGCGCCAATTCCTTTGTGGATATCTCGCGCAGTTCACCGGAAATGGATGGAGTAGATGGCATCGAAGTCCGTCTGGAATTAACGCTTCGTCACACGTGCATTCCTCCCGTGATCGCGGGGACGCTAGGCTCCCCGCCGTTGCGCCGCCTGCGATCCCGGTCCCAACATCTCGACCGCGTCTTCCGGATATGCCAGCATGCCAAATTCCGGAACGTCCAAGCCTGACAGTTCCACTTCGCGCGACACGCGCATCGGCCGCCACGCATTCACCAGCGAAAAAACAATGTACGTGAATCCGAGCGCGTAAACTGCCAGAAGTGTAGCTCCGCCGAGCTGCAGCCAGAACTGCGAGAAATCTCCATGAATCAACCCCGTCACGCCTTGCCCCGCTTTTCCAAGATACGCTGCCGCGCCCACGCCATTCCATCCCGCGCCATACGTCCCGTCCGCAAAAATTCCCACGGCCACTGCGCCAAACCATCCGCAATACCCGTGCACTGAAATCGCGCCGCACGGATCGTCAATTTTCAGCACGCGCTCGTTGAAAAGTACGCCCAGGCAAACCACCACCCCGGCAATCACGCCGATAATCACCGACGAGGTGGGCGATACGAACGCGCAAGGGGCCGTAATCGCCACCAACCCTGCGAGCATGCCGTTGCAAGCCATCGTGATGTCCGGCTTGCCAAACATGAAGTACCACAGCAGCATCGCAGCCGCCGACCCCGCCACTGCCGCCAAATTGGTATTCACCGCGACCACCGAAATTCGTAAATCGGTCGCACCCAATGTCGAACCAGGATTAAATCCCATCCACCCAAACAACAAAATAAACGTCCCACTCACCACGAACACAATATTCGATGCAGGGAACGCGCGCGGCTTTCCATCCGCTCCGTATTTGCCAAGCCGTGGCCCCAAAATAATCGCCAGAGCCATCGCGCAAAATCCCCCGATCGAATGCACGACAGACGATCCCGCGAAATCCACATAGCCATGTCCCCAATGCATGCTCAGGCCCAGCTGCGAGAGCCACCCGCCGCCCCAAACCCAGCAGCCGGAAATCGGATACAGAATCCCGCCGATAAAAAGCTCGCACAACAGGAACGCCCAGAAGGTGATGCGCTCGCAAATCGCTCCAACGATGATGTACCCCGCCGTTTCCATAAACACGACTTCAAATAGAGTCAGGCAATTGCTGCTCACATCGTACGCCGGCCCGCTCAGAAAAAATCCCTTGCCTCCCAAAAATCCCCACGAGCCGCTGCCAACGAGAAAATGATTTAAAGTAGGCGTGCCCGCCAGATTTCCCGGAGCCGCGTTCACCGCGACAGCCCCAAACTGAAAAGCGTAGCCGATCGCATAATATGCAAGAAACGCGAAAACATAAGCCGCGAAGTTGAGCATCATCAAATGCCCAGCATTCTTCTTGCGCACCAGCCCGACCGTCAACAATGCAAATCCCGCCTGCATGAAGAGCACCAGGTAGCCGGTCAGCAGAGTCCAGGAAAAATTCGTCGCGACGCGCGTGTGCCCCACACTGTCCGCCAATTTCAACGCCAGCGGTTCCCGCGCGGCCTGCGCCTGAAATTCGTCGAAATCTTTTTTCAGCTTGGAATAATCGGCCGCGCTCGGGTCCGTCGGCGCTGGCACCACGAAGGGATTCCCCGCGGCATCAGCTGCCGAAGACCGGTCACCCGTCGCCGTGCCTGCGGGGTCTGGTTGCGTCTGGTCCGCGAGCGCCACGCTCATCGGACCGCACAGGATTTGCGCGATTACGAGTGCGACGGTCGCTTTCAATATCCATCGTGTCGCCCGCCGAGCAAATGCACATTCCATTCTCGAACTCCTATCCCGATTAAGGTAGCCGCTCCAACTCGTTGCCCACTCACAAGAACAAGTCTTCAAATCGCGCCAGGCCCGCGCTCCCCGGTGCGTATGCGAATCACCTCATCCAGCGACGTCACGAAAATTTTCCCGTCGCCGATCACGCCGGTTCGCGCGCCTTCCAGAATTGCGTCCACCACCGGATCCACCAGCTCCTCCACCACCGCGATGCTCACAAAAATCTTCGGCAGAAAATCCACGGTGTACTCCGAGCCGCGGTACGTCTCTGTGTGCCCTTTCTGCCGGCCAAATCCCCGCACTTCCGATACGGTCAGGCCAGTCACCCCCAGAGCCGTGACGCGCAGCTTCACCTCGTCCAGCTGGGATGGTCTGATAACGGCATCAATTCGCTTCATTTGTGCCCGCTCCTTTTCGTGTGGAACCGAAAACCCGCCGTATGTAACAAGGTATGGAACCTAGTAGCGCGTTGTCAGTCAAATCAATAACGTTGATGGGATGCATCACTATCACGAGAGGCCCGCGGTGTTCAATACTATGCTGCGGAACCGGCAGGTATTTCAGAAGTGAAATCGGTCGGAGGTTTTAGAGAGCAGTTCCGGAGCTGTTTAATTGCGGCGCATCGCGACGGAAAATAGGTAGAATGCCGGGGACGCGGCGTTCGTTGCGATCCGGGATTGGTAATTCACGCGCCGCGAGAGCAGCTCTCGCAATCTGAAAATGATTACTCTAATCTCCATCATCGCGCTCGGCTTTTTCCTAGGCATGCGCCATGCCACGGACCCCGACCACGTCATTGCCGTCACCACCATCGTCAGCCGCCAACGCAGCATGCGTCATGCTGCCGTAATCGGCGGGCTCTGGGGGGTCGGCCATACGATCACGATTTTTCTGGTCGGCTCGGCCATCATTCTTTTCGGAATCGTCATTCCGCCGCGCCTGGGCCTCACGATGGAATTGAGCGTCGGTCTGATGCTGATCCTGCTAGGAGTCTTGAACCTCTCCGGATTTACGCGCTGTATCACCGAACAATTCACGCCGGCCGCCGGCGCTTCACACGCCCACGTGCATCCTCACGTGCACGGGGACTACATCCACACCCACCCGCACGCGCACGAGCCTGAGAAACATGGTCACGCCGAAGCAGCAACTCCAGTCGGCTGGATGGATCGCGTGCTCGGACAACTCGGCCTATATCAAGCCGTGCGGCCCCTCCTCGTAGGCCTCGTGCACGGCCTCGCCGGGTCAGCTGCGGTGGCGTTGCTGGTGCTCACGACCATTCGCGATCCCTACTGGGCGATCGCCTACCTTCTGGTTTTTGGCATCGGCACGATCGCAGGCATGATGATTATCACCACCGCCATCGCCTTGCCTTTCAAGTATTCCCAGCAGCGATTCGCGCGTTTCAATCGCGCCCTCCAAGTTGCCTCGGGTGTCGTCAGCCTCGCGTTCGGAATCTTCATCGTCTACAAAATGGGTTACGTAAACGGGATGTTCACCAGCCATCCCAAATGGACACCGGAATAACCGCTCATCCGCGTATCGGCATCCGTTTGCAGTATTCAGAAATTATCCATGCGCGGGCCCGCCAGAAACCCAGAACCAATCCGAGCAGGTACGTCTTCAGAATTCCTTTTGGCTTCAACCTCGCGTACACCGCGTTCATGCTCCACGCTGGCGTGGTGTACACCGTCCCGGAAGCTCGCGCGCCAATTCGATTCCTCACAGCGGGCTCGTACAGAATTGTTTCGATTCCAATGTTAAAAAACTTGCCCATCTGCAGAATCCGGCGGTTGTACGCAATTCGTGCCCGCCACGGCAGCCTGCCCTTTCTGCGGTATTTTAGAATCAGCGCGGAAGCTTCCGCGGCGTGCCGCAACGCCGTCGTCACTCCGTTCGCCGTGATCGGATCCACCATGGACGCCGCTTCGCCCGCCACAAACCAGTTCGGCCCAGCCACGCCGTCGTAAACGCGCGAGCGAAAAGCCCTCACGTTGCAAGGCCCCATTGGTCCCGCCTGCAGCAGCGCCCCAAAGCGCGGAAATTTCAGCAGCTGCTCCCGAAAAATATCCTCGACGCCCAGCCCCTGTTCTCGTCGCGCCTTCAGCGCCGCGCCAGTGGTGACATATCCCACGCTTACGACCTGCGGGCCAATCGGAATTTCCCAAACCCAATCGAGATACTCCGCCCGCAGCGGCTCCATGTACAGCGTAGTTCCTTCCACCAAATCCGAAATCGCAAAGTACGTCCAGATTGCCACCTTCGCCGGGCCAAACTGAATCGCGGGCAGACGAAACTCACGCGGCAGTAGCGAACTCGCAAATCCCGAAGCGTCAATGAACCACGGCGAAGAAAACCGCGCGCCGTCGGCCGTATCCACGGCGATGACTCTGTCGCCATCCCGCTCCACTTTCATAACCGTGTCTCGCACCACGGTCACGCCACTCGCGACCGTCCTCCTCAGCAGCTCTGCGTCCAGTCGCAACCGGTCCACGTGCATTGTCCGCAATTCCACTCGGAACGGCGCCTCGGCCAGCCACGCCCCCGGCACATAATGTTCGGACGATCCGTCGCGCAGTTTCATAGTCACGTGCCGCTTCCACGTCGCGAATTCGCCCTTCACCAAAGCTTCCATCGGCAGCCCTAGCGCTTTCAGCAGCTCGGGTCCCGACCAATCCAGCGACTCGCCCACCTCCTGTCGTGTCCCTTCTTCCGGCTCGATGCACACCACGCGCAGTCCCGCGGCCGCCAGCTGCATCGCTGCCGCCTTTCCACACAATCCCGCGCCGAGAATCGTCACGTCGTAAGAGGCAGAAGGGGAAGACACTGCGGGAAGCTATCACTACGGCGGCAAACCCACCAATAGTACAAAACAATTAGACGAGCCCGAGAGGCAACACGTCCTGGTGGGCAAAGCACGGGATGCTAACGCTGAGTCGGAAGGGCGGGGCTTCAGCCCCGCCGTAATGCCCGGGAAGATCGGGGCTCTAGCCCCTGAAGCCCCGCCTTTGCCTACGGGAGCGGATTACGATGCCGGCTTGCCCAATACGATGGGCCGTGCGGAAATAATTCCAGAGCCTTCCTTAATAGTGATGAACTGATTCGCGCCAATCTTGGAAAACGAGTCCTTCTGCCCGCTGGGCCACACAATCTCAACACTGACTGTCCTGCCCGCTTCCGGCTTGCCCAGTCCAAACGTCAGCGGCAGCTCACTCTGCGACGCGTAGCTCGACCCTGTCTTCACCATGCGCAACAGCCGCGCGCCCGAACTCGTCGTAAGCGTGACCTTCGCGCCAATTCCGTCGCGATTGGAACGCGCGCCAACTAGCTTCACGCGCAACATATCATTCTGATTGCCGTTCTCGTTGCGCAACAGCCGCGCCGGCCCATTATTCGCGGTGATTAGCAGATCCAGATCACCGTCGTTGTCGTAATCCAGATACGCCGCGCCGCGCCCAACAACGGGCTGTTGCATCGCGGGCCCCACTTTCGCCGAGGCGTCTTCAAATTTTCGATTGCCGCTATTGTGAAAAAGAATTGCAGGCTGCGCATACTTCAGCGTCGGCTGCACCACGCTGATGTCGTCGGAAACGTGCCCATTCGCGGCAAAAATATCTAATCGCCCATCCAGGTCATAATCGAAAAAGAAACAGCCAAAAGTTAGCGCCTGCAACGACATCTGCCGAATTCCCGACGATATTTCTTCATCCACAAATAAGCCGGAGCCATCATTGCGATAAAGCGACATGCTCTCGTTCGTGAAATTTCCGATCACCAGACTCTGCCATCCGGACGCGTCGTAATCTCCGGCATCCACGCCCATCCCAGCGCGCACCCTGCCGGATTCGCTGAAAGCCACGCCCACTTGCACCGCAACGTCAGTAAAAGTGCCATTGTGATTATTATGGTAGAGCTTGTTCGGCTCGGTATCGTTCGTGACGAAGAGATCCATCCACCCATCGTTGTCGTAATCCAGCATCGCCACGCCCAGCGATTTGCTGGTGGGGTCGTGCAATCCAGCCCGCTTAGTTACATTTTCAAACGTGCCGTCGCCTTTGTTGTGAAAAAGCGTCGAGCTCTCGCCCTTGTACGTTTGTGGCGTGCAGTACGATTTATTTTTATTGTCCAGCGTGCAGTATTGGTCCTTCGCGATGGACCAATCAATGTAGTGCGTGACGAACAGATCCAGCTTTCCGTCATTGTCGTAGTCGAACCACACTGCGCTCGTGGAAAATCCAGGATCAGCGAGCCCCGCCTTCACCGTAACATCCGCGAATTTCCCATTGCCCAGATTGTGAAACAGATGGTTCGACCCAACGGTCGTGATGTAAATGTCCTCAAAGCCGTCGTTGTCGTAATCCGCCACCGCGCAGCCCAGCCCGTACGATTCAATCGCGAGGCCAGCCTCCTGCGTCACATCCGTAAAGGTGCCGTCCTTATTGTTGTGATACAGCGCCGGATACGATTTCGTCGCGCCTTTATGCCCCGGCCAATCCATCGAATTGACGAACAGGATGTCCTGCCAGCCGTCGTTGTCGTAATCCAGCACGCAAACGCCACTCCCCATTGTTTCCGGGAGGTATTTTTTGCCGAAGGAGCCAGAGTTGTGCTTGAAGTGAATCCCGGCCTGCTTGGTCACGTCGCGGAACTCAATCGGGCCAGACGGACGCGCAGGCGACGGCGCTGATGCGCCTTGAGAAGCTCGAGGGATATAGCCGATCAATAAAGTCGCGACGGCCAACAGCGCACAACAAATCTTTCGGCGATCTTGCGTCAATGCCTATTTTCCTTTCGCGAAACGAATCGTGACCTTCCGCAGTCCGAATCAGCGCGCAAACGGCGCCATCCCGTTGCCGATCCCCGGTTAGGCCTTCAAAGCACTGGCACTGGCGCCCGCGCCCATCCCAGCCGCCGGCGCGCGGCGCGAATCCAGCCACATTTCCACAAGCATCGCCGCCGGCCCCACCAAGAAGAGCGCATAAAACGGCGCATAAACTACTTGGTTCAACCGCAGCAAAAATTCAGCGAAGGCCACCAAAAATACCACGATGCACTGGCCCTTCTTCGAACGAACCGTAGTCTTCGGATCCGTGATCATGAAAAAAATAAACAGCTGGTACATCGGCCCGGTCAGCGGCGCGATTTCCGACTGCCACGGACTTCCCGTGATGTAACTCCGCAGAAACGCAAATGCGATGAACGATATCACGTAGATCCCCGTGATATGGAACCGTCGCAAGCGCCAGATGATCACCGACCCCAGCGCCCATATCACCATCATCGGCAGCAGATAATTGCCCCATTGAATGCTCAATGTCGCCACCGTCTCCGGCGCCAGAAACAACATCGCCGAGATCCCAAAATTCGATGGGTTCCAGATGTGTCGCCCCTTCACCCGCAGCACATATTTCGACGTAATGGAAATCACGCTGCACAGAACGTACGGCCAGAACGCCGGCGAGCGCACCAGAATGCCCACGCTGATGCCTGTGATATAAGCGCTGGCCACATTCGGCCATTTGCTGGAAAAAATGCGCCCGAGGATCAGATCCGTCGCGATACTTGCCGCAATCGCCAGAGCCGTCTTCTGATAGCTCTCCAGTACGCCAAACGAAAAATGCGCCGTGACCAGAATGCACGTAATAAAAATAGGCGCGATGTAGCGGTTATCCAGACTCAGCAAGGATTTCCGCGCAGGCGTACCCGCCGCAGAGTGCGCCGGCGACGCCGCAGGCGCGGTGTTCTGCACGCTCACACGGGCTCCTTAATCTTCAGAATTTGATTCACGGCCGGATTTTCAATCGTCTGGATCTTGCCTGAAGGCCAGCGAATCACGGCCTTCTCCAGATGCGGATTCTTGCCCAATCCGAAATGCAGCCGCCGGTCGTTCTGCGCCGCAAATCCGCTGCCGCCTGAAACTTCCTGCCTCTGCTGCTGGCCATTCCAATAGAGAGTTACCTGCGCGCCGATCGCGCTGCGATTGCTCGCCGTGCCTTCCAGCGCGAATTCCAGCCACTTGTTTTCCGGCGTCACCGTGTTCTTGTAAATCAGCAGCGGCCCTCTCTGATTCGCCACCACCGCATCCAGGACTCCGCGATTCCACAAATCCACCAGCGCCACCGAGCGCCCGTCGAAGGTGTCCGTCACGCCCACCGCCTGCGCCACGTTGATAAATTTCCCAGCGCCATCGTTCAGCCAAACGCGCTTCTGTTGGTATCCCGACAGACTGCGTCCCTCCATCGCCGGCCAGTTCTTAGCGTCAATAATTATGATGCTGTTTCCCCCAGCAATTTTCGAGAAGTCGTACCAGTAGCTGCGTTCGCGATCCAGCGATACGTATCCGTTCGTAAGATACAGGTCCAAAGTCCCGTCGTTATTTAGATCCCCAAATTGTGCGCCAAAGCTCCAGCCGCCCAGTTCCACGCCGAGATCGCGCGCCAAATTTTCAAACTTCAGGCCGTCGCCCGAGGTTCCTTCCTTGGGCATCCACAAATTGTTTCCCTGAATCAGCACGCCATCTTCTGAAATATTCGACACATAGACCGCGTAACGCCCGTCGTTGAGAACATCGCCAACCGCAGCATTCATCCCGCTCTTTGGCGAAAAGCCCACGCCCGTTTGCGTGCTCACATCGTGAAACCGCATTCCATCGTTGAAATAAAGCTCCGACACGCCGTAATCATTGGCGATAAATAAATCCGGATGCCCCGTGCCGCGCAAATCCGCCGCCGCAGACGCCAAAGCCCAGCGCCGGCTGTTAATCCCCACCTGCGCGCTCACTTCCTCAAATTTCCCATTGCCAAGATTGTGAAATAAATATTTCCGGCCGCCGTTTTTCGCATACTCAAAACTATCCGGCATGATCTGCGTGCTTTTTAAATGCCACAGGTCCACGTCTTCCGAATAATATCCGCCGATGAAAAAATCCAGCAGCCCGTCGCCATCGTAATCAAACCACAGCGCGGTGTTGGCGTTCACCCACGGCGGCAGCCCAGCCTGCTCCGTCACCCGAGTAAAGCTGTGCCCGCCGTCGTTGTGAAATAGCTCGGGCCGCCCCCACTTGATCAACAGCAAATCTTCGTAGCCGTCGTTATCGTAATCGCCCCACACCGCGCCCATCGAAACGCCGGTCCCGGGCCGATTCACATCCGCGATTCCCATTTCTTCCGCAACATCTTTGAAAGTGCCGTCATGCAGATTGTGATATAGCGCGTTTTTGCTGCCTTCGCCGCTGTTCGTCACGTAGATGTCGGGCCATCCGTCGCGATCAAAATCCACAATCGAGACAGACGCGCCCATCGAAGCCACCTGCGGCATGATCGGCGCCAATTGAGGATCGAGCTTCGGCGCCTGGTGAACGAAATTGACCCCAGCGGCGTGAGAAACTTCCTGGAAATAGAAACCGTGACGAGCCAGCGCCGTCTGCGCATCCAGTTGCGATTTGCCGCCGCCCCGTCGCGCCGCTTCCCACTTGATCACCAGCGGCGCGGCCAACATCCCCACGAACAAAATGCTCACGATAACCCGTGCCGTGCGATGTTGACTCACCGGGGAGGATCGCTCCGCAGCGCGTTCTGGAAGACTTCCGGCGTCATGTAGCGCGTGTGATAGTTCTGCCAGTCTTCGGGGTGCTGGCGATACGGCAATTCGTCCTCCAGGCTGCCGGGCGGCGTGATGTATTGCTGCTTTGCGTGGTAGGGAAGTGGCAACACCGTCTTCGAGAACGTGGAATTGAAATCGCCATCCTTGATCCAGCCGTCGCCGATAACCACATAATCGCGCACCCATCCGGCCGGCGGGGCAGGCTGCTCTGGAAAACGCAACGACATTTCGTCGCCCGAATTCACAATTACGTAGCGATCGTCAATCTGCGTCAGCAATTCGCGCACGTCGCCATAACGCGTGTAGTAACCGATCAAATCGCGCCAGCGCTGTTTCGTGCTCACCAAGTTGTCGTAGTCTGGCACTTCCGGCGCGCCGGAATCCGGCCTGCTGATGCTCGAATAGCCCCGATAATGTAAGTCCGCATAGTTCGGTTCCAGGCGCGTCGTTTTTAACGGAGCGTCCGGCATGCCCTGCGCCCATTCGATGCAGTCCCAATAAATTTCCAGGTTGGTGCGAATGCGCACCCGTCGCGGCGTGCCCGGCCGGAAAACATCCGTAAGATTGAACAGTACGGTTTTCTTGCGCCCCGCGGGAAAACCCAGATTCAATTGCGCTGTCACCCAGCCGCCGCGTCCATCGGGAACTTCAATGCTCATTCCCTGCGCGCGCCAGCGATGCCCCTGGGTAATGGCCACGTTCAGCGACGATTCCGTATCGTGAATCGAGCCTTGCCCAATCAAATACAGCGGTCCGCTCTTCGGCGCATCCTCACCCAGATCCACTTCCACATAATGATCGCGCGTGATGCCCTGGTATTGCCCACGCCCAAAATCATCCAGCGCCTTTCCATCGAGCGTATCAACAACAGCGGTAACATCTCTCCCGGTATCATCGGTCGCGCCTACAATCTTGTGCGGGGTCGCAACAGTAGTGACCCCCAGCTTCGGTGGAGGAATCGAAAATCGTTCGTCCACGTAAATTTCCGTTCCCACCGGATGATCCACGGTCATCAGCGCCAGATAATCGTAGTAATAAACCTCCCAAAGTTCCGCCGTCACGCGCACATCGTAATATCCATCGTGTGGCACCAACTGGTCGCGCCGAATTTTGTACCACTCGCCAGTTGTCTCCACGCGCGCCGTGCCAATCGTATTGATCCGCAGCCCGATCGCCGACCCCCACGGCACCGCATCCTTCACAAACTCCATGCCCTTGCCGTTATAAGCAAAAAGGAACGGGCAAGAAGCCTTCAGCCGCTGCTCCGTCACCACTTCCGTATCCGCCGCCACGCCAAACTCCGCGCGCACCGTCCCGTTCGGCCACACCACGCGCACCACGTCCGTGCTGGTTTGATTTCCCAATCCAAAATGTACCTGAGGCCCGGTAATCGGCTGCTTCTGCACCAGCAGCCCCGAGCGAATTTCAATTTCGCCGCCCACGCCAAAAGGATTAATGCGCTGGTCGCCTACAGCCTGCTTCGCGTGCGGCCGAACCACTTGCCAGTGATAATTCTTCGATCCGTGATTGACGGCCTGCAGCGGTTGTCCATCGGCAGTAAGTCCAAGCAGATCGAGCCGCCCATCGCCGCTGAAATCCACCGCGTCAGAAATCAGCGCCGGAGCCGCCGCCTGCCCGAACGGATGCTCCAGCAAGACAAATTTGCCTCTGTCGTCGCCAAGCCAAATCAAGGCTCCGGGAAGTTTGCTGTTCGCGTCCAACGACGCCCCAGTCAGAAACAGGTCCATCGCGCCATTGTTATCGAGATCCGCCACAAGCAAGCGCACTTCGCCGTTGAGATAATCAGAACCGCCGGCTCCAGCCGGAACGCGCGCAATCTCCGCGACGTCCAGTGTCTGTCCTTCGTGCTTGTCGGAAACTCGCACGATCGCGCCATCCGCCCGCACCGCGAGCAAATCAAGCACTCCATCATCATCAACATCCGCGACGTTGAGCGCTTTCACCGCCGGAAAATTGGCGGGCAACGGCAGCTCCCGGAACTGTGCCTGCCGCTCGTTGTGAAACACGTGTAAGTGTCCCGCGCCATCCACTAAACCAGCATCAGGATTACCGTCGCCGTCAAAATCTGCCCAAGCAAACGCGCGCAGCCCGCTGACGCCCGCAAACGGATGAATCGCCGTGAACGTACCGTCGCCATTATTCCGCAAAACCAGCGGCAGCCCCTCTTTCGCGCCGAGCACAATATCCAGATCGCCGTCGGCCTCGATGTCTACCGCCCACGCGCCCGTATAGGCAGCGCTCGTAATGGCCTTCGGCAATTTCGCCTGCGCGGTCACGTCGGTAAATTGTTTCGGATTGTCCTGCCGCATTAGCCGCACACCGCCCGCCCCGGCCAGCACCAGGTCGGTGTTGAAGTCATAGTTAAAATCAATCGGCAAGACGCCTTCCGGCGAAGGCGCCACGCCCGTAGCCCCGCCGGGGAAGGGAAATGACGCGCCGGTAGAAAGATGCACTTCGCGCCCATTCGCTTCCGCGATGGCTGGGGCTCCAGCGCTGCCCAGTGGCACGGCGCCGATCCACGACCAACGCTTCGGCGCCGGATTCGCGCCTGAACTCGCGACGGTCTGCGGTGTGAACGTCAGCGCCAAATCCGCCGGCGCCGGAACGAACACCGGCGGCTCCAATCGCAGAAAATGCGTGAACGGCTCGGCCTCTTCGCCCGGCGCCGCCTGCAGAACAGCCAAACTTTCGCGGAACTCCGCAACGCGCATGAAAGTATTGCGCAAGAAAGTCGTTCGCGTCGCTGCCGCGTGCACATCCCCGCCGGCCACCGCGGCCTGCAACGCCGCGACTTGCTGCTGCACTTCCGGAGGCCATTGCGAGGCTCGCGCGCCAATATGCTCGAGCGCGGATTTCAGAGTCGCAGCGTCATCACACTTCGCAGCCGCCCGCGCTAGCTCCAGCCAGGCCGCCAGATTATCCGGCTGAGCCTTCAGAATATTCTGGATCAGCGACTCAAATTCCGCGTCGCTGCCCGGCCCGCCCTCGCGCTCCACCTCCAGCGCCAGTTGATACGCCGCGCGATAGTTCTGCGGATTGATTGCCACCGCTTTGCGCCAATCCGCAATCGCTTCCTTGGAATTGCCCCGTGTGCTCTGCAAAATTCCCAGCAAATAATAAATTTGGTCGTTCTTCGACGCCAGGTCACGCGCGCGTTCGTATCTCTGCCCGGCCGCGTCAAAATTCCGCTGACGGAACGCCAGTACGCCCCAATTCGCCCACCCAGCAGGCTCGCCGGGCGCCAACTGCGTCACCTGCACCAGTTTGCTCTCCGCAGTAACGTCGTCGCCCACCTGCAGCGCCGCCAGGCCGGTGTAAAACGCGGAAACAACGTCGGCGTATTCCTTCGAAGATTTCTCAGGTAGCTTGCCGCCAGTTCCACACCCCGCGAAGCTCGCAGAAATTGCGCAAACACAAAGTACGGCCGCCGTTTGTAAGGAGCGCCGCGCCCGATCCCGCGCACAAAACATCGCGCGTCCGTATTGTAAGATCATCTGAATCATCACCCCGTCACCTTCTGCAGCTGGCTCTTCCGGTACTTTCGCTTGCGCATCATCACATGAAACCACAGGAATCCGACGCCCAGAAACGGCAGCGAAAACATCAGCAAATCCCAGCGTCCTAGGCCCGGCGGAGTCACTTCGACGTCCGCCGAGGCCTCGCCGTCGCCCGCCGAGCTCTTCACAATCATCCGCACTTGCCACAACTCTTGCTGATCAAACTGTGCTTCCGTCCGAAACTGTACTTGCCCGCGCAGATTTTCTAGCTGCGTCGGGTAAATCACTTCCGCCAGACGTCCCGTCACCGGCCGCACGCCAATTTCAATTTTCAAATCCGAAGGAATCGTGCCTTTTGGCGGCGGATTCACGATCACGTAGAACAGCCCAGTACCCAGGTCCGGATGAGTCCATAGCGAAACCACCACCGGCCCCACGCGCCTATCAGAAATAATAGGAAACGGCGGCCCGTTGTGCGCGCCGAGCGGGGAACTGGCCACCAACAGGACCATGGTCAGCGCCAAGGATTTGCACCAGCCCGTTCCGCACGAATTGTGAAAAATTATCATCGCCACCGTGCGCGAGTTCAAAATGTCGCAGCGTCTGCCTATCCCGCCAAAAACGTCCCGCGCATATCCATCGGCTGAAACATCATCCACATCGCTGCCACCCACAAGATCACCGCCACTGCCGACCACGGCGCGAATGCCCGCAGCGGGCGCTCGGCGCAATCGCCCTCGGCCAATTGGTAAATCACCAGCAGCGATCCCGCCAAGCCCAGCACCAAGAATCCAATTTCCAGTGGCTGCACGAAGCGCATCGGAATTCCCAGCCAGCTCCATCGCGGCGACCCAAACACAGTCCAGCCCAATCTCGCCGCTGCGCTCTGCGCTACAGGCACCACCGTATAAAGCCCGGTCAAAAAATGAAAACTGTAATGCGCCAGCCATATCCCAAATCCCAGCGGGACCAATCCGTAGGTGTAACGCACCGTCAGCGGCACCAGCGCCCGCCGGCTGCCCCCCGAAATCTGCGTAAACCAAGCGGCGAACCCCAGCAACACTGCCGGCTCGACCACGAGGAACAAAGCGAACAGGACGCCCAACACCGGAGCCTTGCTGTTCACATGCAAAATTCCCGCCAGCCAGTTTTCCAACCCATAAACCGGGCTAACCATCCCAAACGCATTCAGCAACGCACCAAAGCTGAACACAATTGCCAGCGCTGCCAGATCCTTACGCTGCGAAAAACGCCCGATCCCCGAGCGCCGCGGGTCCACCATCAATTCGCTCGCAGACACGCGGCTCAAAATTCCGATATTGTCGTGCGGACAAGCGTGCACGCAGTCCAGGCAGAAAGTGCAATCCATATTTCCTACTTTCAACGGCTGGAACAATGCGAGTTCGCATCCGCGCTGGACCACCACCAAGTCAGGACCAGGCACGCGCCTCCCGCGAATGCAGTCCTTCGTCCCGCATTCATCGCATACCTCGAGATCCCGCACCTTCACTTCAAGTGGCGATATAGTGGACGCGACGAAATTGAATTGCCCGATCGGACAAACAAACTTGCAGAACGACGCGTGCTTGAAAAGCCCATCCACCACCAGCACCGTCAAAAAATATCCCACGATCAGCCAGGCAGTCCACCACGGAGAAGACCATAGACTGAACTCCTCATAGCAAAATAAAATCAGAACTAGAAGCCCCACCGCAAGCCACTTGCTGCGCAATTTTTGCGGCCAGTTCCAACGCGGCTGAGAAAATCGCCGCGCCACATTGCGGACCAACATGAACGGACAAGCCAAACAGAAGAAATTCCCGGCGCACAACAGCACCAGCACGAGCGCCCCGCGAAAATGCACCCAACTCAACGTGGTCGCCAAATTTGTCGGCGCAAGCGATGGTCCCAGCAATCCGTCCAGAATCATCGCAACACCAACAATCAGCAGCGGAATCTGCAGCGCCGTGCGCAGGTGTCGCCATTGAAACAATCGGCGCAATCCCGGCACTTGCATCAAATCAAACGGAGGCGGCTCCACAGCAATAGGCGGATTGTGCGTGGGATTCGACAACGTAGCCTAGTTCGCGGTCACGCCCGGAACGCTCACTTCGCGCTCCAGCTCGCGCCCGTCGGGCAGCGTAACATGAATCAGCACCACCCAATCGCCGGGCATCGCAAAATCAAGCCTGCCCGCGTATTGCCCAGTCGCAACTTCTCGAGTATCGTCAAACACCGGAGCCATGCCGGGATGCGACATGTCGGCCTCAAGCCTCACGCGCGCTCCTGAGACCAGCGCACCCGCTGCATCGCGCAATTTCACGGAAAGCACAACAGGGCCAACTCGAACCGGCCGAGGACTAATCTCGTACTCGATCGCGACAGCAGCCTGCCTCTCTAGCGGCTTGCGGCATCCCGATCCAAGCAAAAAAACAACGCACGCGAACGCCAGTAGCAACCCGCTCCGCCACGCCCGCCAAGTTTCCGTTCCGGAATCAGCCCGACGAAGCCGCGTAAATCCATGCGGCTCCAAATGTAAACGAAAATCCAGTATCACGCCGCTTGAGCTTCAGCTTTTTTCGAGCTCCTGTTCCAAGCGCACGTGCACGTATCGTGGTTGACCTCCGCCTCGAGCGGGAACATGTGGTAGTACATGCCAATCACCATCGGGATGAACACGATCGAGTTATAGAAAAGATGCAGCTCCACCCGCGGGAAAAAGAATTGCAGCACGCTCATCGGCACCGGTCGCCCGTACAAATTGTGATGCAGCGTCGCCTGCGTAATCAGCAGCAGGTGCTCAATGTGATGCCAGAACTGAATCACCAGCGCGATCGTCCACCACGTGCGCGCTCTTCCGCTGAATCCCTTGCGCAGCACCCACAACCCAATCAGCATGAACAGCGCATAGCCGTAGTGCAGCACCTCGGATTTGATCAGCCACGGATACCACAGCCCGATCAGTCCGTTAGCTTGCGGACGCGGCCAACCCATCACATAAATCTGATACGCCTGAAATAGATGCTCAGCCCAATGCGCCAGCACTACAAACATAAAAAACTGCAGAGCGCGCTCGTGCCAAACCGAGTTCAGCTTGTCGTAGAGGCCGGTACCTGTGGTTGACGCAAAATGAGCACTCTCGATACTCGGACTCGAAACTGCCATAACCAAAGCCTCCCAAGAGCCGACGTCACATATATGCAAATAACCGTGTGAGCCGCACGCTCGCACACCCGTCAACTGGGTTCAATAATGGAATTATACTAGACCGCAGGGGATGCTGCCGTGCAATGGGTCCATTCCCGATTCGGGAAAGCGCGCCGCTCTATCCACTCAACTCCAAAGCGCGCTCGGCGGCAGTTGTATCTGATTGAAAAGGCGCCATATGAACGCGTCGGAGCCGCGCAGATCGCCGTCGGGTCAAGGAATCATCAAGCGGAAAGTCTCAAATTCAGGGCAACCGTGGTTGGTCCGCGGTCGAGAGGACTACGCTCAGAAGGTCGCAGCCGGGACTGGAACAGAGTTTGGCGCGCTCTCCAGCTCTTGTCGGAGTTCCGCCAGAGTTGTGAACGCGCGCGCTCCATCAGGCAGTCCCAACCGGCGGTTGACCTTCAACGGGTCATCCGAAAAATTCCACAATCCCACGACGATCCGCAATTTCGAATCCTGTGCGCGCAGTTTGCCATACAGCGCTCGCGCATGCGGTATCGCAAACGGCGGCAGCGCCGAAATGCAAACCACATCCGGTTTTTCTTCCTTAATCTGTGCCAGCATCTCGGCGGTGGTGCCCAGCGGAATACACTGCGCGTGATGTCCGGCCGTTTCCAGAACTTGGGCCAGCATGATCGCCACGATTTCGTCGGCTTCGTCTCGCGCCGGCACGCACACGACCTTGCGCAACTGCCCAGCGCCCAACGTGGCGGCGCTGGAACCTTCTTCCCGCGCTTCGCCTTCCGCCATCGCTGCAGGTTCCTCGCTGCGTGGCTCCCACAATTCGTCAATCAATTCTCGAGTGCTCTGGCAAATGAATTTCTGGTTCGCGTCTTCCAAGCGATTTTCATGCCGGTCTTGCTCCGCCAAGCTCAAGGCCGGAATCAGCACGGAATCGTAAAGCTCCTCAAGTGTTTTACCTTCCAGGGATTTCTCCAGCACCTGCCGCGCCTCCTCGTGATCCAGTGCCAGTAGGCGCTGATAGAAACGGGAGTCCGGCGTCAAGGGCGGCTCGTCGCCCAACAGAATCTGCAGAAATCTGAGCCGCGGAACGTGCCGCCCCGCCACCAGCAGACACACCGTCAAAGGCGTGGACAGAACCAGTCCGATCGGGCCCCATATTGCCGTCCAGAAAATCGCCGCCACCAAAATCGCAAGCGACGATATTCCCGTATGAATTCCGTACAACAGCGGCTCGACGAGATTCGACACGATCAATTCCGTAAACACAAAAAGCCCGAGCACGATCAAGGGACGCGTCCAGCCGTCGAACACCGCCAGCGAAAGCAGTAGCGGCATGATTCCGCCCAGCGGCGGTCCGATGTAAGGCAGAAAGCGCAGCGTGCCGACGATCACGCCCCACAGCAAAGCCCCCGGCAATCCGATGAAATGAAGGCACGCGCCGATGAAAATTCCGTAGCAGGTGTTCACCACGAACTGCAGCAGCAAATATCTGCTCACGCGCGCGCTGGCATCGTCCAGCGTCTGGGTTACAAGCTGCAAGTTCCCATCGCCGGCCAGTGAAATCAGCCGGTTCCGCAAATCCTCCCGGCGAATGAGCATGAATATCGTAAACACCAGCACGATGAGCACGCTGGCCAGCAGTCCGAGCACATTCTGCATGGATTCCAACGGCAACGCTGGCGGCTTCACTACCTCGACGGGGATTGGCTTTGGCTCCGGGGTCGGTCGCATCAGCGTGGGATGCGTGAGCGTTGAATCGCCAGAGCGTTGTACCGTCGGGGCCGCAGCGAGATCTTTGCCGATCTCTGTCATCGTCTGCGATGCGTTATCCAGCGCGTGATGGCTGGACCAATGCAACGACGTCAGCTTCGTTCTGATATTAGCTTTATAGTCCGGGAGTTGATCCACCACCTGGCTGAACTGTTTCGCCACCGTCCAGCCCACCGCGCCACAAGCGCCAACGGTTAGGAGCACCACCAGCAGCGCCGACGGGATCCGTCCGAAATGTACGCGCTCCAGCAGTTTGACGACAGGCGTGAGAATGAAAGTGAACAGAAGCGCCAGCGCGAAGGGAATCAGCACGATTCGCGCAAAATACAGCGTAGCGATCGCCACTACCGCCACGACCACGGCGAGCAGCTGAAACAAATCCTTCGATGCGTTCGGTCGCGCCACCATGGGTTGTCCTGCGTCCGTTAGTCTCACGCTATTCTGCGCACTCATCCCTTCGAGGACTTCAGGTACCAGCCGAGCGTACCCCACATCTTTAGAAATCCGTCTGAATCATTCCCTGTAGATTCGGCTATTTTTGCCAGTACCATGATAGGAGGGACAGACGCGAGCGGATGTTCACATTGACACACTGTTCTCTGGTACAGACGTATCGCATGGAGGGTCGCGACGACGCGCTGCTTCACACCGGAATCAATCCCAACATTTCGAGAGGGCGCAGCGCCGGCTACACTGCCTCTGGGATTGGGTCCAAATTGAACGGAGCGTCGTGAAAAAAACTGTCGCCTTCCCCGAATTTGGCCGATGGCACTTATTCCTTCTTCTAGTCTGTGCGTTTGCCTGTCCCGCGGCATTTGCGCAAGGAGGGCCGCCGTACTACACCAACGATCCCGGCACTCCCGGAAATCACAATTGGGAAATCAACCTGGGCTACATGCCTTTCCTCTACACGAACAATTCCATCACCCACCAGCCCGACGTGGATATTAATTACGGCCTGGGCGACCGCATTCAGCTCACATTTGAAAATGCCTGGCTGCGCGTCGTCAATCCTTCCAGCACTCCGAAATACGGCCTGGGACAGGATCAGCTCGGCGTCAAGTGGCGATTTTACGACAACGAAGAATCCGGGTTCGCGGTTTCCGTTTTTCCCCAGCTCTCTGTGAACAATCCCAACAACTCCGTGGCACGCGGAATCACTCCGCGCAGCGCCAGCCTGATTCTCCCCATGGAGTTTTCAAAAAAGCTCGGCCCCATCAATTTGAATTGGGAAGTTGGCTACAACTATGTCCACACCGGAGCCAGTGGATGGCTCGCCGGTGTGGTAGTGGGGCACGACGTGACGGAGAATCTTGAAATTGATGCTGAATTCTACGGCTTGGGAACGTTTCGTCCATCCAGCGGCCAGCAAACCCTCGAAGGCGGCCTGCGCTACAAAATCCACCCTCCGTTTATTCTGCTACTGATGGCCGGCCGCAGCGTTCAACCCGCGAGCAACCAGCAGCCTTACTTCGTAGGCTACTTCGGAATGCAGTTCCTGCTTCCACCCAAGCCCTTCGCAAGAGACTGACCAACCACACGGCGATTCGAGTGCTGGACACTAACCTCTCCCGCCGCGCGATAATCAGGCAATACCATACGCAGTTCTACTGCTGCCAACCGCCGCCGAGCGCCTGATACAGCTGAACGTAGTTCTGGATTTCTGTGAGCCAAGCCTGATCCGTGTTGATTTCTGCGGTGAAATATTGCTGCTCGGTCACCAGAACCTCAAGGAAAGCGGTATATCCGCCAAGAAACCGAACGTTGGCGAGACGCGCGGCTTCCTTGTAGGTGGCCGTTTGTTCTTCGAGCTGTATGCGAAATTGCCGGGATTGGTTGTAGCCGACCAGACCACTCGAGACATCTCCGAGCGCCTGCAACACCGTCTGCTTGTAAACCAATTCGGCTTCATCTCGCTGGGCCCACGCGAGGTTGTAATTCGCGCGAATGCGCCCGCCCTCATAGAGGGGCTGGGCAATTTGTCCCGCAAGTGTCCAGGCCGCGGTGGTGGGTCCTCCACCGAGGAAGCTTTCCAGAGCCGTGCTTTGCACGCCGAACGCCCCTGTCAATGAAAACTGCGGGAAGAAAGCGGCCTTGGCCACTCCCACGTTGGCATTGGCGGCTACCAGACTTTGTTCGGACTGCAGGACATCGGGCCTGCGTTCTAGAATGGCGGAAGGTAATCCAGCTGGCACCTCAGGCATGTGCGGCTGCTGAGCTAGAGGCAGTCCGCGGAGGATAGGTCCAGGATTCCTGCCCAGCAGGATACTGATCTGATTTTCTGTCTGCTCAATGCCTTGCTTCAGTGAAATGATCTCTGCTTCGGATTGTTCTAGCAAAATCTCGGCCTGCAGAACATCGGTGATCGCGCTTTCGCCGCCTTTGAATTTGATGGTGTTAATCCTGACAATCTCCTTGTCTGCCTCCAAGGTGCGTTCCGAGGTCTCGAGTTGAGAATCGAATGCGCGCAATTGAAAATAAGCGTTGGCCACAGCCGAAATCAGTGTGATTCGAACAATGCCTTGCGCGTATTGAGTGGCCAGCAAATTTGCGCGCGCCGCTTCCGTCGCCCGGCGAAACTGGCCCCAGAAATCCAGTATCCATGAAGCTTGCACCGCGAGCGCGCCGGTGGTGACGTTCCCTGGAAATGGCTGCGTGCGCTGGTTCTGGATGCCCCCGGCTAAATTCACCGACGGAAGCTGATTGGCGCGAGTAATCCCAAGATCAGCGCCGGCTTGCACCACCCGCGTGGCGGCAATGCGCACGTCGTAATTGTTGGCGAGAGCTTCCTTGAGAAGGCCTTGCAGGACTTCGTCCGGAAAGACGACGGCCAACTTCATTTCCGCAAATGTTTCAGTGGCGGCTTGCGCGGAGGTCCCTGGTGGAAGTCCACGATACTGGCCCGGGACGTTCACGTCAGGACGTTTGTAGTTCGGCCCCACCGTGCACCCACACACGCAGAACAGCAACACGACGGCGATGGATGCTTTCCTGCGCATCATGGCTGCCCTCCTTCCGGGCCTACGCCAGTCGCCGGCGTTGCCTGCGGCCCTTCTTTCTTCTTGCTGAATAGACTGCCGAAGCGCTCTACGACATCAAAGGACACCGGCACGAAAAAGATAGCAATGATCGAGGATGCGAGCATGCCCCCAATGACCACCGTTCCCAGCACCTGGCGCGAGATTGCACCCGCGCCGCTGGCCACCCACAAGGGCACGCAGCCTAAAATGAAGGCGAAGGCGGTCATCAGGATGGGTCGCAGTCTCAGTCTTGCGCCAGTCAGCGTCGCTTCGAGGAGGGGCTTCCCGCTGTCGTACTCAATCTTGGCAAATTCCACGATGAGGATGGCATTCTTGGCCGACAGACCGATCAGCATGACCAAGCCAATCTGAGCGTACACATTGTTTTCCAGGTGGCGGAAGAAAAGCGCGAAGAAGGCCCCGAACACTGCAATTGGCACTCCCAGTAGAACGCTGAAAGGCAGCGTCCAGCTTTCATACTGAGCGGCCATGATGAGGAAGACGACGAAAAACGCGAGGCCAAAGATGACGGCGGGCGAGACTCCCTGCGCGGCCCGCTGCTCCTGATAAGACATACCCGAATAGTCGAAGCCCATTTGACTGGGCATCGTCTTGTGGAACACATCCTCCAATGCCGCCATGACCTGACCAGAGCTGTAGCCCGGCGCTGCCGAGGCGTTAATCTGAACGCAGTTGAAGAGGTTGTACCGCATGAGGAATTCGGGTCCGTTGCGCGGATACGTACTAGTCAGCGTGCTCAAGGGAACCATCTCGCCGGTTAAATTCCGGACGTGGAATTTGCCGAGGTTTTCGGCGTTGGTCCGGTAGTCGCCATCCGCCTGCACATACACCTGCCATTGCAGCCCGAAACGGTTGAAGAAGTTAATCAGCGAACCGCCCATAAATGTCTGTACCGTCTGGTAGAGATCGTTCAGCGGAATCTGCTGGGTCATCGCCTTGGCATTGTCCACCTTTACTCCAACCTGTGGCACGTTGAGCAGGGCGGTGGTTAGAACTCCGGATAGCTCGGGGCGCTTGCGAGCCTCTTCGGCGAATATCCGTGCATTTTTTGCGAGGAACTCGATGCCGCTCCCCGACCTGTCTTCAAGAATGAAAGTTGCGCCACCCGATGTGCCGACACCCGGGATTGCGGGCGGGGGAAATGAGAAAGCAATTCCCGATGGAACTCTGGAGAGCGCCTGTTGCAGGTGGGCTTTAATTCCTAGGTAGCTGGTCTCGGGAGTCTTGCGCTCTTCCCACGGTTTCAGCGAAATGAAGAAGAATGAGCTATACGTGGCGTTCACGCCACTCAACATACTGTATCCCACGACCGAACTGACGTACTGCACGCCGGGCGTATCCATGATGATTTTTTCTACTTCGCGCGCGGCGTCCGACGAAAGTTGCAGCGACGCGGCGTTAGGCAGCTGTAAGCCGCCATAAAGATATCCCTGGTCTTCATCGGGGAGAAAGCTCTGTGGGATCCTTTTTCCGAATAAGCCCGCACCGACAGTAAGCACGGCGAGTGTGAGGAACGCGAAACCGGCCTTGTGGATGAGGTGCCGGCAAACGTTGACGTAGCCGTCGGTGGCATGTCCGAATCCCTTGTTGAAACCGCGAAAGAACACGCCGAGGGGGCCGCGCGTTGGCTTCTTGGGACGCAGCATCAGGGCCGAGAGCGCGGGGCTAAGCGTGAGCGCGTTGAACGCCGAGAAAAGCACGGAAATTGCGATGGTCAGCGCGAACTGCTTGTACAGCTGGCCAGTAATGCCGGGAACGAAGGCTGTGGGAATGAACACTGCGGCGAGAATCAGTGCAATCGCGATTACCGGTCCCGAGACCTCGTCCATAGCTTTGACGGCGGCGTCGTGAGGTGTCAGTCCGTGTTCGATGTGATGTTCCACCGCCTCCACCACAACGATCGCATCATCGACGACCAGTCCAATCGCAAGGACGAGTCCGAAAAGCGATAGGGTATTAATCGAGAACCCAAATATGGGGAAGACCATGAAGGTTCCCACCAGAGAGACAGGAACCGCGAGCAGCGGAATGAGCGTGGCCCTCCAGCCCTGGAGAAAAATGTAAACGACGATGATGACCAGGAGCAGTGCTTCAAACAGGGTCTTGTAGATTTCATGGATCCCTGCACTGACGGCGAGCGTCGTGTCCAGGGCGACGTTGTAGTCCAGGCCGCTCGGGAACCGGCGGCTTGCCTCCTCCATCATCTTCAGCACCGCGGCTCGGGTTTGCAGGGCGTTGCTGCCGGGGGTCAGATAGAGCGCTACGAGAGCTGCGGGCTGCGCAGGCTTATTCTCTCCCGCCGTGCCCATCCGCGCGAGGAGCGAATAGTATTGCGCTCCGAGACCGACGCGCGCCACGTCTTTCAGCCGCAGAATTGACCCGTCCGGCTGGGCGCGGACGACGATCTCGCCAAACTCCTCAGCCGTGGGCAGCCGCCCCGGAGCGCGAACGTTATACGTGAATTGCTGGCCTGCAGGGACAGGCTCGCCTCCAATCTGACCTGCGGGGTTGACCTTGTTCTGAGCCTTGACCGCATTCGTGATATCAGCCACGGTCACTCCCAGACTTGCCAGCCGATCTGGATTCACCCAGATGCGCATTGCGTAGGGCCCAGCGCCGAATACCTGAACCTGGCCGACACCGGAAATTCGCGTCAGCGCATACTGCAAATTGATGTTGGCGTAGTTGGCCAGGAAAATATTGTCGTAAATTCCGGTGGGCGAATAGAGGTCAAGCAGCATAAACGGGGCAGTGGTCCCAGGCTGCACGATTACGCCTTGCTGTGTAACCTCGGCGGGGAGTTGCGAGTTGGCCTGCCCGCTCCGCATCTGTGCCAGAATCTGGTCGGTGTTAATATCGGTCCCCAACTGAAAGTCAACGTACAGCGTCATTCCCCCGCCGGAGCTCGCGCTTAATGAGTACATGTAGTTCATGCCAGTGACGCCTGACATCTGCTGCTCAAGGGGTGTTGCAACGGACTCGGCAATCGTCTGGGCATCCGCGCCGGGATACGTGGCCTTAACTTGGATCATCGGGTCCGCGATGTTGGGGAACTGCGCCGTCGGAAGGCTGAGCATTGTGATCACACCGATCAGCACCATCAGAATTGAAATCACCATCGCGACGATGGGCCGATTGATAAAGAATTTGGCCATGGTCAGTTGCTCCCCTCGTCCGCCGGCGCTGGCGTGTAGGGCTTGGCAACAACTGGTATGCCGTCCTTCGCCAGTTGCGGCATAGCAGCTGCGGCCATTTGTATTCGATCGATTCCTTCAGCCACCACCTGTTCGCCCGGCTTCAGGCCCTCGCTGACGATCCAGTTCGGACCTACACGCTCTCCCATCTTCACCGGACGAAATCTCGCTTTTTGATCGGATCCGATTACGACAACCATATAGTTCGACTGCACCTCGATAACGGCGCGCTGCGGAACCAGCAGGGCGTTCCCATTCACACCGCTCTGAATGCGCACGCGTCCGAAGCCGCCGGGACGCAGCGCGGCGCCGGGGTTCGGAAATTCGGCCGCCATTTGAATCGTGCCGGTCTGGCTGCCAACCTGGCGGTTGACGTAAACGAATCGGCCCTTTTTCGGATAAGGGACGTCGTTTGCCTGAATGAATTCGATCGAGGTACTAGCAAGAGAATTCCGGCTGACCTTGCCGGAAATAATTCCCTGCACTCTGCCGGCAGCTCCGAGGAAAGCCCGTTCGCTGATATTGAAGTAGGCCCAGATCGGATCGACCTGGGACACGGTGGTCATTTTTGTGCCGGTACCGACCAGGTCGCCAATCTGGGAGTTCGATACGCCGGCGATGCCGTCAATTGGTGAATTGACGTTGGTCCAGGCCAGGTTTAACTCCGCATTCTGCTGATTGGCCTTCTCTGCTAGTACCTCCGCGGCTGCGGCATCACGGTTACCGGTATCGTTGTCCAGTTGCTTCAGCGGTATCGCGTTTTGTGCAGCCAATGGAGTGTCGCGGGTGACGTCTGCCTGGTACTTCGCGAGGTTTGCTTCGGCCCTCGCTACCGCCGCTTTGGCTGCTTCGAGTGCTGCCTCGTACTGCCGCGGATCAAGCTCGAACAGTCGCTGGCCCTTCTTGACGAAGAATCCGTTCTGATACTCCTGCTTCAGCAGGTAGCCTTGCACCTTGGGGGTGATCTCGGCGTTCACGGGTCCATTCAATTGCGCGACCCATTCGTCGTACATCGGCACGTCCTGTTGGACCACGGTCGCCACGGTCACTTCGGGGGGCGCTGGCGCCGCGGGCTTCGCGTCTTCGGACGAGCAGCCAATGAAGAAAGTGGCGCTGAGCAGAAGAAGGCCGGAGAGCAAGAAACGACGATTCGCGCCTAACGACACACGGACCTCCTGAGCTTGCGACGTGAACGTCTTTCGTTCGATTCGGAATTCGGTGATGTGGCGATTCGCATCTGGCGTTGCGACTGATGCCATGGTCGTGCTCCTTCTCGGGCGAAATCGGTACGGCGAGCGTTCGTTCTCGCTGCAGGAAGGCCACCCGCTCTTTCGAGATTCCCCGAGGCGAAAAGCTCGGAAAATCGCTTCAGCGTTGTCTCCGGAATGGCAGCTGCCTCCGCCAAGAACAATACCGTCGGTTCGCGATCGCCCTAAGATTTCTCCGTTCGTCGGTAAACCAGCCGACAGGCCTGCTCATCTCCGAACCGTAGCGAGGAAACTGGAGAGCTGCGCGCATCTCACCGGGCTTTGTCTAGCTCATTTTCAAGACCCCTCGCGCAAGAGCCGTTTATCGAGCGAAGCCGGACTACTCCTCCTCGTCCGTGACACGCCATGTCTTATCCGGATTGTAGAGTTCCATTTTCTGGACGATGCTAAGCGAGTCCGGCCCCAGGTCTTTTTCATAGACGACGCCGTCGTAACTGACCATGAAAGACATCACACCCGTAACGCCGTACTCGGCAGGGACAGCGACCAATGCAAAACCGCCGATCATCGCTCCCTCAATTACGTAGTTGATTTGACCGAGGCGTGCTGCCGGGCCCTGGCCCTTCAAGACCTTGAAGTAGTAGCCGTGAAACGGCTGATGTTTATCTACGTAGCCTTCGGCGAGCGCCTTGGCGGCGGCCTCTCCTACCGCCCCCCCCCAACTCCCATCCGGATTTTGCCAAGCCAAGCCATTCTGTTTCCCGGGCGTGCTGATTATTTGTTGCGCGTATTGATTCACTCCGGAGTCATCGTGTATTTGCTCGGCATATTCGTTCTGCGCATCCACATAGCCACGGCAAATTGTGATGGCGGTCAGTTCGTTCGCTCCAATGCGGCGGTCAAGTATTTCGTTGCGGCCCGCCTTCGAATCGAAATGCCACTTTCCGCCTCGCTTGACGATGGGAACTGGTGTGGGCCAATCCTCGTTTCCCACCGATAGAATCGCGCGGTCGGGATTGTGAGGATCTATGACCACCTGCATTTTTTCCTGCGCCAGGGCGGCAAATGCGGCACGCGAATTCTTGTCCTGCACGCTGTCTTTGGTATCAACGAAATCCTTACCGTCCGGTCCGAAGATCTCCAGCAGCGCCGCCTCATCGTCGTTTTTGACCGCCAGAACCATCGCGTCCGCAGCCTGCTGCGGAGTGTCAAAGGTTTTCTCGCTGGGTTGCGCGGAAGTCGTCTTTGTTTGCGGCAACGCAGGCAACGGGGTTGGGAGAATGCAACACGCCGTGACAACGAGCAGCGCCCAAAGAAACTTTGCGGTATGAGTATTCCTGATAGTGGTTTTCACGTATTTTCCTCGTTCAAAGCCTGATTATCTTTTACGGGCGCCGCCCGATTGTGCGCGTCCACCGCCGGAGGCGGCCCTGCTGGACGCGCCCCGTGCACCACTCGCTTCGGCGCTGGCTCTGTTCGATGATCCTCCGAAGGTGTTGGTGTTTCGCGACGAGTTGTCACTCGGAACCTGGCGGTTTCCAATGCTATTCGCATTCCCGCCTGCCCCGGCTCGGTTCGCTCCGCTATTAGCCGGACGCGCTGCCGCGTTCGCTCCCGATCGGTTCTCTCCCGCCGCGCCTCGGTTGCTTGCGCCGGTCTGTCGGGTGCTCGCTCCCTGATTCTGCCGCGCATTCGCCTGACGATTCGCCATGGAATCCCCGCGAGCCGTACCGCCGTACTGAGTCGCCGTCGCTTTGTTTGAATAAGGAGTGCCGCCGCGGTGCTGGGGATTGTGTTGCCAGTTGTTGTTCCCGTTCCGGTTCACATTGTTAATGTTGTTGCGATTGACGTTGTTGATGTTTGTCCTGTTGTAGTGGCTTACATAATTGTTGTTTATATTGATGTTGATGTTGCTGTGCCCCCAACCACAGTTATAGCCCCAGCCGCCGCGGTAGTAGGAACCGACAGCAAGCCCGACCCCAAAGGCAATCGCAACACCCGCTGCGTAATAACTAGGCGGCGGGTAGTAAATTGGGGGATAGGGGTAGACGGGAGGCCCGTACACGACAACTGGATTGTACGAAGGTACATAGACGACCTGCGGATTGGCCTGTTGAATCACGACGACGGTCTTGCTCTCCACCGTTTTCGTTTCCACTGTCTGCTGCTCTGTGGATTTTAAATTTCCGGCGCTCTGCGCTTTCAAGCGCATGCGTTGTACGGCGTCCATCACATCGCTTTGTTGCGCAAGAAAGGCGTTTCCAAGATCGGTAGTCCACTTGATGCCATCGAACATTTGTTTCACCAGGTCCGGAAAGACGGCCATGGCCTGGACGCTGGGATCCCAGTCCTCATTTTGCACCGCATCTGTCAGTGCTTGCCCTTTCAAGTCCTTGTGCTTATCTAAGAACTGTTGCAACTGAACGATTTCGAGGGGATACGTGGACGCAGCCAGTACCTGGGCCAGAAGCGGGTCGGGGTATAGCGCGATGGGCGCGACCAGCGAATCCAATTGGTCATTGGGAATTTTCGCAGGCGGTTGTTCCTGAGCCGCGTCTTGTTGCTGCGCATACAACAAAGTATCGCCTGGAGTGAGCAGCAGCGCGCAGAGAACCGCGGCAAGGCTCTGGCCCGTTCTGCAACGGAATTTCGTTCGAAGCGTTTTTGAATTCATGGCTTTTCGCGCCTTTTTCTGACTGGTGAATCGTCGTGAGCTGCGTTCCTTGATGCTATGCGGGTGGGGAAGGAGCGACTTTGCCCCTCGCTCCGAATGCTTGAGACCGCACAGCAGCCTTCGAAATACTGACGATTCCGGTTTCGCAGACCGCCCCACGCAATCTGGACTATCGGGGGCTGAAGCTAGCACAGGGTGATTTGTATAGGAACTGTTAAAATTGACAATCGACGAGCCCCGGATTAATGTGCCCTTCGTCAGAAACTAGCAAAAACCGGCACGCAACCCGACGTGGACTACGGGGACACTTCCACAGCCGTCGATTCTATCTGTATTCCTTTGATGAGTCGCAATTACGCCGGAGTCGGCTCGGAGCGATTCCCTGCCAGGCAGAAAATCACTTCAGGTCGAATGGAGGACCGCTGATGTGCTTGCCTCTAAGATGGAAATCCACCTCGACGTGGTTCGCGATTTTGATGAAGGGAATACCCTTGTTCATCCCGTAGTCCTTGCGATTGAAAATCATGTTCCCTTTGATCTCGCCGGTGCCCGTTCCCTTACCGGAAACGGTTAGCGTCAGCTTCTCGGGGTTTGATACGCCGCGGATCGTAAAGTCGCCATCTACTTCATACGTTTTCGGGCCAGTCTTCACAACCTTTGTGGATTTGAACGTGATCACTGGATAGTGTTCGACATCGAAGAAATCCTTGCCCTTCAGCTTGCCGTTCTTCATGCCGCTGCCGGTATCCACGCTGGCCGCCTGAATCGTAATTTCCAAAACCCCCGTCGTTTCATCCGGTGAATCAAACGTAAAGCTGGCATCCCACTTATCGAATTTGCCGGCGATGTCCACTGACGCATCCACGTCGAACCGAATCGTGCTATTCACCGGGCTAATTTCGAAAACTGGGGCTTGTGCTCGAATCAATGTCGGAAACAGCGCTAACAGCGCGAGGGTCAGGAAAGTTGTTCGCATGCCGCGAAGTGTGAATCGGTTGCATTTTTTAGTCAATAAGGCCTGCAACGAAAAAACGGCGCGCTGACGCAGGGCCGAGACATCCATCCGTGCGTGCTTACGAAAACGTTCGAGCCGGTTCGGGCGCGCGCTGCAGCATCGCAAAGAAAGGGGTGTACCATGGTGCGGATCTAACGACGAAAGCGGAAATCTTGACATCGAGAGGAAAGCGATCATGCGTGGAATAAGAGTTGCGTTTATTTTTCTGCTTGCTCTCAGCATGTTGCACGCATCGGGCAATGCCTCGGCACAAAGTGTAAAGACTACTTCCGACAAGTCCGTGAACTTCGCAAAATACAAGAAATATACATGGGGGCCAAACTACCTGCTGACCCAACAAACGAAGGACGTGCAAGAAAGAATTAACAGAGCGATCGTTGATTCCATCAACCGCACCCTGCGAGCCGACGGATTCGTGGAAGATGACAAGAATCCAGACTTCACAATTACATATGAGGCCGGAGGGCAGCCGAAGGCCGATGTTGGCGCACAACGGGATCTGTACGGTGCGGACATGGTGAACTATTACTGGGGCGGGGACCTTACCGGCATGTCGTCAGCGGTATGGGTTTCCAGCCTGGCGAAAATGAAGATCACCGTCGCGGATTCCGCCACAAAGCAGAATCTTTGGCAGGCGACGGCGTCCATGAAGATCCGCGACCCCAACAAATTCGGAAACAACCTCCACGAGAATGTGGACAAATTCATTCAGAAGACGATGCAGAGTTTCCCCCCGAAGAAGTGACAACATCGCAAAAAGGCGTATTGGGTGTGCATTCCATTCCGTGGCGAGCGCCCTAAGAATTCAAAAGCCGGTCGCTGCTACCAGACTGGTCATTACGTCTACCCAGATCGAAGCGCATATGGGGAAACCCTCGAGAGTTTTCACTATATTGGGCTTTCTAGCACAAAAAAAAGGGTTGCTGCGGAGCAGCAACCCTTTGTGATGAACCTACATGAAATGGTTGCGGGGGCCTGCAACGCACCGAACGCGCTCATCG